>JADGPL010000015.1 GCA_017882455.1 Solirubrobacteraceae bacterium
GAACGCCTTGTCGTCCGCCATGTCGAGCGACCGCTCGGTGGCGAGGCGCCACTCGCGGCGGAAGTAGCCCTCCTTGCGCTGCTCGGTGGTCGCATTGGGAGCGCTCCTCGCTCCTGTCACCGGGACGTTCGCGCGCAACGGCGTCGCCGTGGCGGCTGTAGGTGTCGTGAGGAAGGCGGCGACGACGCGCCGATCGAAGTGGCTCCCCGCCGAGCGCACGATCTCAGCGATCGCCAGCTCTACCGGCCACGCGGACTTGTAGGGGCGAGCGTGGGTGAGCGCGTCGAAGACGTCGGCGACGGCGACGATGCGGCCGACCAAAGGGATGTCGTTGCCGTGGAGACCGGCGGGGTAGCCCGTGCCATCCCAGCGCTCGTGGTGGCTTGCGGCTATGACGGCGGCCATTTGCAGCACGGGCGAGCGGCTGCCGGCAAGTAGGCGCCGGCTGGCCTCGGTGTGGCCATGCATGATCCGACGCTCATTGGGGGTGAGTGGTCCACGCTTGAGCAGAACGCTGTCGGGGATCGCCAGCTTGCCGATGTCGTGCAGTGGGGCCGCCTCACATATCAGGCCGACCTGCTCTGCGCTGAGCTCGAGCTGGGTTGCGATCTCTGCCGCGAGCGCTCCCACGCGTTCGGTGTGTTGGAAGGTCTCATCGTCGCGGTACTCACCGGCAAGCGCCAGGCGCTGCAAGGTTTCGGCGCGGGCGTCGTCCAGCTCTTGTGTTCGCTCGGCGACCTTCGTTTCGAGGACCTTCGCGTTGTTGGCGAGCTGTTCCTCGGCCTCGACCTGGATGCTGATGTCGCGTGCCACTGCGTGGATCAGGCCGTCGCGCGCGTGCGCGCTCCACTCCAGCCATCGATAGTTGCCGTCGGCGGTGCGATAGCGATTGCGGAACCTGACCGCGTCGTGTGATCCCTGGATCAGGGAGGCATACTCGGCGAGCGTCGCGTCGTGGTCATCGGGGTGGACGAGCTCGATGAACGGCTGTGAGCACAGTGTCTCGCGGGTGTAGCCGAGCGCTGCTTCCCACGCCTGGTTGACCCGCGTGAAGTGACCTGTGCTGTCAGCGGTCGCCAGCAGATCGAGTGACGCGTCGAAGTAGCGCAGAAGCTCTGCTTCCAGCCTACGGCGCTGGTCGACGAAAGCTCCGAGGAACGGTCCGAGCAGGACGAACGCTACGCCACGGCTCGTATAGCCGAGGATGGTGATGGCCGCGACCTGGTGGCTCAACTGCCAGGCGCCGGTGAGCAGCACTGCGATGAGTGCCCCAGTCAGGCCACCGCGCCGACCGAAGCGGAGCGCCAGCAGTGCGACGGGCACCAGTTCGTCGGCGTCCACGGCATTCGAGAGGTTGCGGCGCAACGCAAAGCTGCCGGCGAAGATCACGGCTGCCAGCACGAGTGTCGCCAGGTCGAGGGCTCTCGGTGTCAAGAACGAGCGACTCACAACCGGCCAGCGAGGGTGCACAGGCATACCTATTCCTCGCCTCCGCTATTCGGAGAATCAAACAAATGACAATATGCGGACTAAAGTACGACCGTGAAAACCCCTCTACCGGTGGCGTTCTGGAGCGGTCTGCTCAGGCGGGCCAGGCGCGATCGCCGGTAACCGCGCCGCGCACGACCTTCAGGTTCAGCAGGGCGCACTTGCGCCGCGTCGCCGAGACGGGGATGCCGAGCAGGTCGATCATCCAGTCGGCGTCGAGCTCTGCGACGTCTTTCAGGCTCATTCCCTTCAGCTCCTCCGAGGCGATCGAGGCCGCGGCCTGGGAGATCGCGCAACCGTGGCCGTGGAAGCGGAGATCCTCGATGCGACCGTCACGCACGCGGATGTGCACGCCGAGCTCATCGCCGCAGAGCGGGTTGTGCTCGAGCGCCTCGAGGTCGTGGGGGTCGAGCTCACCGAAGTTCTTGGGGCGCTTGTAGTGCTCGAGGATGTAGTCGCGGTAGAGGTCGTCCATGGTTCAGAGTCCGAAGACCTCGCGTCCGGCGTTCAGCGCGCTGACGAGGGCATCGATGTCGGAGGCTTCGTTGTAGACGCCGACCGAGGCGCGTGCCGTGGCGCCGACGCCGAGGCAGCGCATCAAGGGCTGGGCGCAGTGGTGTCCCGCGCGGATGCAGACCCCGCCGCGATCGGCCAGCTCGGCGACGTCGTGGGGGTGGATGCCCTCGAGCGTGAAGGAGGCCAGGGCGCCGCGGTGCTCGGCCTCGGGCGGTCCCACCACACGCAGGCCCGGGACCTCGACGAGCCGCTCGAGCATGTAGGCGGTCAGAGCGCGCTCGTGGGCGCGCACGTTCTCCATGCCGAGGCCCGACAGATACTCGACGGCGACGCCGAGGCCGACGGCCTCGGCGATCGGCGGGGTCCCGGCCTCGAACTTGTAGGGCAGCTCGTTCCAGCTCGCCGACTGGAAGTCGACCGAGGCGATCATGTCGCCACCCGTCAGGAAGGGCTCCATCTGCTCGAGCAGCTCGCGGCGCCCGTGCAGCACGCCGACTCCTGTGGGCCCGAGCGCCTTGTGGCCCGTCCACGCATAGAAGTCCGCCCCGAGGGAGCCCAGATCGACCCCCATCTGCGGCACGGCCTGGGCTCCGTCGACGAGCGAGATGGCTCCGGCGGCGCGGATGCGCCGAGTCATCTCCGCCACCGGGTTGATCGTGCCGAGGACGTTTGAGACGTGGGCGAAGGCGACGATGCGCACGTCGCCGCGAGCCAGCTCGGCGTCGAGTGCCTCCAGCGAGAGCTCACCCCGCTCGTCGACCTCGAGGTAGCGCAGGGTGGCTCCCCGCTCGCGGCAGAGCACCTGCCAGGGAACGATGTTCGCGTGGTGCTCCATCTGGGTGATCAGCACGGCATCGCCGGCGCCCACGTTGGCGCGGCCCCAGGAGTAGGCGATCAGGTTGATGGCCTCGGTGACGTTCTTTGTGAAGATCGTCGTCTCCGCTGCAGCGCCCACAAAGGCTGCGACCTTTTGGCGCGCTTCCTCGTAGGCCGCGTCGGCCTCCTGGGCAAGGGCATAGACGCCACGATGCACGTTCGCGTTATGGCTCTGCAGATGATCTGCGAGCGCGTCGATCACAACCTGGGGCTTCTGCGACGTTGCCCCCGAATCGAGGTAGATCAGCTCGCGCCCGTCGAAGCGGCGCGCGAAGATCGGGAAGTCGGCCCTTACCTCAAGCGTTCTCTCAGCGACTGGTGGCATAGGCCTCGATGTCCTCGCGCGCTGCCGCGAGCTTGGCGGCGACCTTGCTGCGGACGACCTCTTCCATCGCCTCGTCTCCGATCTCTGCGACGAGCGGCTCGAAGAAGCCCTCGACGATCACCCGCACCGCCGCGGGGCGATCGAGGCCACGAGTCTGCATGTAGTAGATCGCGTTCTCGTCGAGCTCTCCGACGGTGCCCCCGTGCGAGGCTGAGACGTCGTCGGCGGAGACGAGCACCGAGGGGATCGCGTCGATGCGGGCCTTGGGGGAGAGCATCATCGAGTGGAACTGGAGGTAGGTGTGCGTCTGCTGGGCGCCAGGGTCGATCTGGATCAGCCCCTCGAAGCTCGCGCGGCTCTCGCCGGTGGCGGCTCCACGCCAATGCACATCGCCGCCTGAGGGGCCGGTCTCGTGGAGGTCGACGGCGAAGACGTCGAGATGCTCGTGCTCCTCGGTGAAGAGCAGCCCGCGGAAGGCCATGTCCCCGCCCTTCTCCGACACCGCAAGCTCGAGGTGCTGGCGCACCAGGTGCCCGCCCAGGAGGGCCGGAAGCCAGTGGCAGTAGGCGTCGCGACCGACGCCGACGAAGCGGGTCGAGACGTCGAAGACCTCGCCCGAGCCCCAGTCCTGCAGCTGCGCCAGGCGGCAGCGGGCGCCGTCCTGGAGGTAGAGCTCAAAGGCGCCGGCGTGCAGCGCCTGGCCCTCGAAGTCCTCGGCCAGGTCGTACTCGTGTACGCGGAACTCGCTGTTGGCGCCGCCGAGCACCAGCGTGCGCCCGAACTGGGCGACCCCGGGACGCTCGATCGCGTAGACGATCTCGAAGGGCTCTGAGACCGTGACGCCGGCGGGCACATGCAAGAAGGCGCCGGCGCGCCAGAACGCCGCGTTGGCGGCCTCGAGCTTGTGCCGATCGATCGTCAGGCGCTTGGAGTACCAGGGGCCGACGAGCTCGGGGTGATCACGGAAGGCGTCCTCGAGCGAGCAGAGGATCACGCCGCGCTCGGCGAGGCCCGGATCGAGCTCGAGGTGCACCGTCTCTCCGGCGCTCTGCACGATGCGCCCGGCCCGCGGACCATCGGGGATCGTGCGGCTCACGACCTCGGGCACGCCCTCGGCGCTCGCGGCCGGGTCGAGCGCATCGAGGTCGAGACTCTGAAGGCTCGTCGTCCAGAACCCCGAGCGCCGCCAGATCGGAAGCTCGGAGGCCTCGTACACATCGAGTGCCGCGGCACGCAGCTGCGCAAGCGTGCGCCCGTCGCCTGCCCCGGCGCCGGCGAGCGCGTGATAGAGGCTCGCCTCGCGGTGGCGTCCGGCCTTCACCTGGACCGGCGCGGCGCCGTTTGTAGCGCCCGGCAGTGTGTTCGCCGCGTCCTGCTCAGGCACCTTCGTCACCGGCTGCGGCGGCGCTCGCGCCAACCTCCTGGCGAATCTGGTCATAGCCCTCGCGCTCGAGGCGCTCGACCAGCTCGACGCCGCCCTCGAGCACGATCCGCCCCTCCATCAGGATGTGCACGAACTCGGGCTTCACGTAGTGCAGGATGCGCTGGTAGTGGGTGATGATCAGGGCGCCGAGGCCCTGCTCGTCGTGCAGCTTCTGCACGCCCTCGGCGACGGTACGCAGGGCGTCGATGTCGAGGCCGGAGTCGGTCTCGTCGAGGATCGCGATGTCGGGGGCGAGCATCGCCATCTGCAGGATCTCCGCGCGCTTCTTCTCACCGCCGGAGAAGCCATCGTTGAGATGGCGCGAGGTGAAGGCTTTGTCGACGTCGAGCAGCTCGATCGCGTGCTGGAGCTGGGTGCGGAACTCCTTGACCTGGATCGGCTCATCGCGCTTGGCGTTGATCGCCATGCGCAGGAAGTTCGCGACCGAGACGCCCGGGATCGAGACGGGGTACTGGAAGGCCAGGAACAGCCCGGCCTTGGCGCGCTCGTGCGGTTCCTGCTCAGTGATGTCCTCGCCCTTGAAGGTGATCGAGCCCTGGGTGATTTCATAGGAGGGGTGCCCGAGCAGGGTGTTGGCGAGCGTCGACTTGCCCGAGCCGTTGGGCCCCATCAGGGCATGGATCTCGCCGCGGTTGATCTCGAGGTCGACGCCGCGCAGGATCTCGCGGTCCTCGGTGCGGACGTGCAGGTCTGTGATCTCTAGGTCGGCCATATGCGGTTGTCAGGCTCCGGTCGTGAGGGGTTCGATTTGCAGGGTGGGCAGGACGGCTCCTACGGGCATCGCCGGAGCCAGCAGATCCGCGAGCGTGGTCTCGCGCAGGGTGTTGACGATCGAGAAGCGCACCCGCGTCCACAGCAGCTTGGTCGGGCAGGCATGCTCGGGACTGGACTCCCGCGAGCACACGATCGAGCCGTCGGCCGCCTCGGAGATGCACTCGATCGGGGCGATTGAGCCCTCCAGCGCCTCGACGACCTCGGCCATGCTGATCTCGCCCGCCGGGCGCGCCAGCATGTAGCCGCCGCGCGAGCCGCGGCGCGATGTCACGAGGCCCGCCTTGCGCAGGCGCGCCACGAGGTGCTCGAGGTACGCGAGGGGGAGGCCGTCGTGGGCGGCGATCTCCGCCAGCGGAATCGGCTCCTCGCCAGCTCGCCGAGCAAGCTCGACCATCACGCGTACGCCGTACTCGGCCTTGGTTGAGAACATCATCGCAAGATTTCCTACCTGCGAGCTAGGATATCAGTCGTTCTGCAGCTTCCCGATGTCGTGGGAGAGGGCTTCCGGTGTCAGCTGTTCGGATTGGAAGAGCACGCGCTCCTGCCCCTGGCGGTCGAGCAGCAGCACCGAGGCGTAGCGCGCGAAGCGTTCCCGGCCCGCGCTCGCCGGTGTGACCCCGTAGGCGCGCCAGATACGGCGCAGCTGCGAGAGCGACCCCGTCAGGTAGCGCACGCGACCGCTCAGCGAGACCGCGGAGAGGAAGCGGCGGACGTTGGCCGGCGTGTCCGCGTGAGGGTCGGCGCTCACGATCAGCACCGGGACGGGCTTGGGGAGTTCGTCGAGCGCCCCGCGTATCTGCTGGGCGATGACCACGCAAGGGGCCCCGCATCCTGTGTAGAGGAACGTCAGCACCGTCACTCCTCCGCGCGATGCTGCCAGGGAGACCCGCTGTCCGCCCTGGTCGGTGAGCGCGAAGCCGGGGGCCAGCCTGCCGGTGGGGAGCCCCGCGCCGTCGAAGCCCGTGCCCGCCGAGGCGGTGAGGGTCTTTGAGGATGAGCCGCCCGGAGCGCCGCCGATCGCGATCGCGAGGATCAGGGCCACCAGGAGCACCGCGGAGAGGGCCGGAAGCACGATCCGGGGTCGTGGACGCATGCTTGCAACCCTAGGGTAGGTGGGTGGGGGAGGAGGGTCTGAGGATGACGCTCGAGCCGTCGATTTGCCGGGTTGGAAGGGCCGGTTTTCGAGCTATACTTTCTGAAGCCCATGAATCCCGAGCGTGGTTTAGGAGTTTCAAGATGAGTCCGTCAGGTGCGGAGCTTCTCCGCCAAGTCAAGAGCCAGATCGAAGAGGTAGACCCGTCTGAGGTCAAGGAGCTGATCGACGAGGGCGTGGCCATCGTGGACGTGCGCGAGACCGAGGAGTTCGCCGCCGGGCACCTTCCCGGCGCCAAGCACGTGCCCAGGAGCTATCTCGAGTCGCGGATCGAGGGCGTGGTCCCCGACCGCTCGACTCAGATCATTCTGTACTGCGCCTCGGGCAACCGCTCGGCATATGGCGCGCGCACGTTGACCGAGGAGCTCGGCTACGAGCACGTGCGCTCGATGACCGGCGGGATCACCCTGTGGAAGGACCGCGGCTATGACGTCGTGGTCCCACGTGCGCTCAGCCCGGAGCAGCGCGAGCGCTACTCACGCCATGTGCTGATCCCCGAGATCGGCACCGAGGGCCAGCAGAAGCTGCTCGACGCCAAGGTGCTGCTGCTCGGCGCCGGCGGCCTCGGCTCGCCCACCGCCCTCTATCTGGCAGCCGCCGGGGTGGGCACGCTGGGCATCGTCGACGACGACGTGGTGGACCTCTCCAACCTCCAGCGTCAGGTGATCCACTCCACCCAGCGGATCGGCATCCCCAAGGTCGACTCCGCCGAGGAGTCCATCCACGCGCTCAACCCCGACGTCAACGTCGTCAAGTACCAGACGCGGATCGACGCCTCCAACATCATGGAGATCATCGAGGGCTACGACGTGATCGTCGACGGGGTCGACAACTTCCCCACCCGCTACCTGCTCAACGACGCCACCGTGCGCCTGAAGATCCCCGTCGTCTCCGCCTCGATCCTCGGCTTCGACGGGCAGTTGTCGGTGTTCAAGCCCTACGAGGGCCCATGCTACCGCTGCCTCTTCCGCGAGCCGCCGCCGGCCGAGCTGGCGCCGTCCTGCGGCGCCAACGGCGTACTCGGCGTGCTCCCCGGCACGATGGGGCTGCTGCAGGCCACCGAGGTCGTCAAGCTCGTGCTGAACATCGGCGAGCCCGCGATCGGACGGCTGCTCCTCTACGACGCCCTCGGGGCGACGCTGACCGAGGTGAAGGTCCACCGTGACCCCGACTGCCCGATCTGCTCCCGCGATCCCGAGGACATCGGCGACGAGGAGATGGGCGTGTTCCCCGATTACGAGGCGTTCTGCGCCGCGGCCGGATAGGCTCCGGGCGCGAGGGAACCAGAACGATGGCCACGATCAAGATCCCACCGGTGCTGCGCGCGTCTGTCGGCGGCGAGAAGCTCCTGAGCGCCTCCGGCGGGAACGTCGGCGAGGTGCTGCGTGACCTCGCCACCAACCATCCCGCCACCGAGAGCCAGCTGTTCTCCTCCGAGGGCGAGCTCAACCGCTACGTGAACGTGTACCTGAACGACGAGGATGTCCGCGTCCTCGACGGGCTCGACACCACGGTCGGCGAGAGCGACACGCTGGTCATCCTGCCGGCCATGGCCGGCGGGGCTGGTTAGCGCTCAGCCCACGCGCAGCGCACAGCAGCTCATCGCCGGGCGGGCCCCCCGACCTGCGATAGCCGGTGCCGGGCTCTGTGGTCGACGGGCTCCGATATACTTATCTATATGACGCCAGGAGAGCTCGTCCGTGAGAATCGACAGCTGCTCGGCCTGAGCCAGCTCTCCCTTGCGCGTCGCGCGGGCACCACGCAGGCCGCTGTCAGCCGGATTGAGCGGGGATTGACGGCGCCCAGCTGGGAGACGTTGCGCGCGCTCATGCTCGCGATGGGCTATGAGCCGGATCTGCGGGCACGCCGCCTGAATGGTCGATGGGATCCCGTTCACCTGGCAGCTCTTCGTGGCCGCTCGCCGGAGGAGCGGCTCGAGCTCTCCGTCTCGGCGAACCGCCTGGCGGGGCGCCTGCGTCAGGCCGGCGCCGAGGTGGGCGTTGGCGCCTGACACCCCGCTCGACGCCGAGCGTATCCTCGAGACGCTCGCGCAGCACGATGTCGACTATGTGATCGTCGGTGGGCTCGCGGTCCAGACCCACGGCCACGTGCGAACCACGGTCGACATCGACGTCTTTCCCCGCCCAGAGCCCGCGAACCTCGCTCGGCTGGCGGATGCGTTGAATGCGCTCGACGCCAGGGTTCTCAATCCGGGCAGCGAGGGTGTGCCGATAGACGCCAGAACCCTGCCACGGGCGACGTTGTGGCAGTTTGCAACGCGCCACGGTGCGGTGGATGTTCTGCTTGACGCGCCGGGCGCCCCACGGTACGGAGATCTCCGCAAGCGCGCGCTTGAGGTCTCGCTCGGAGAGCTGAAGCTCGCAATCGCGGGACGCGACGATCTGATCAGCATGAAGCGCGCCAGCGGTCGTCCGGTTGACCTCGAAGACATCGCGGCTCTGACCGAGCCCGGTGGCTCGGACGCCGAGCGCTGAGGAGTCAGGCGGCGGCGCTCTGGGCGGGCTCGGTGGCCGCGTCCACTCCGGCCGCCGGCACCTGGCTCATCGCGTGCTCGGCCAGAGCCGTGATCGTCAGCGACGGGTTCACGCCCACGTTGGCCGGGATCGCCGAGCCGTCGCACACGAGCAGGTTCTCGTAGCCGAACACACGCTGATCGGCGTCCACGACCCCCTGGCTGGGGTCGGGCGCGATCACGGCCCCGCCGAGGATGTGCGCGGTCGAGGGGATGTTGAACATCGCCTCCGTGAAGGAGCTCTGGGCGATTCCCCCCGTCCGCTTGGCGAACCATTCTGCCGCTTCGTTGGCGATCGGGATGAACGTCGGGTTGGGGCGCTCGGGGTCCTGTTCGGTCTGCAGCCAGAAGGATCCGAACGGTCCTTTGCGCGGTCGCAGGGCAATCGCGTTGTCGAGGGTCTGCATCACCAGGATGATGATCGTGCGCCTGGACCAGTGCTTGGCGAAGAGCACCTGGGCGAGGCGCTTGGGGTGGCGCAGGATCTGCGCGAGCAGCTTCAGCGGCCGCGTCACGCGCGTGCCATCGCCCGTGAGCAGCGTGTAGAGCATCCGCATCGAGTCGCCGTCATCCCCGTAGGTGACGGTCTCGATGTGCGTGTTGGGGTCGGGGTAGATCGAGGAGGTGATCGCCACTCGCTTGATCAACTCGTCGTGGTAGTCCTCGGGCACGGTCACCGTCAGGATCGACTCGGAGTTCGTGCGCACGAGCTCGCCCAGCCGTGTCGAGATGCGCGGAAGCGAGCCCTCCATGCGGCAGCGCTGCAGCAGCTTGTTGGTGCCCAGCGGACCGGCGGCCACGATCACGCCGCGGGCGCGCTGAACGCGGCGTTCCTTCTTCAGCCAGGCGCCCGAGCGGACGCTTTCGACCTCATAGCCCTCGCTTCCGTCCGCCGCGCCCAGGGGGCGGATGTCGACGACCGTGCGTTCGGGCATCACCTGTGCACCGCGCTTCTCGGCGAAGTACAGGTAGTTCTTGACGAGCGTGTTCTTCGCGCCGTGCACGCAGCCGACCATGCAGCGCCCGCACAGGTGACAGCCCGTCCGGTCGGGGCCCTCGCCGCCGAAGAAGGGGTCCGGCACGGTCTTGCCCTGCTCGCCGAAATAGATGCCGACCGGCGTGTGTTTGTAGGAGTCGCCCACCCCGAGCTCCTCGCCCAGCTCGCGCAGTAGCTGGTCGGCCGGATCGTCGTGCGGGTTCTGCACCACGCCGAGCATCCTCTGAGCCTCGGCATAGTGGGGAGCCAGGGCGCTCTCCCAATCCTGCATGTCCGCCCACTGGCGGTCCTCGAAGAATTTCGTCGGCGGGACGTAGAGCGTGCACGCGTAGCCGAGGCTGCCGCCGCCCACACCACAGCCCGAGACAACCGAGACGTCCTTGAAGGTGGTCAGGCGGAAGATGCCCTTCAGCCCCAGCCGCGGGTTCCAGAAGTAGCGCTTCAGGTCGGCTGTCGATTTCGCGAACTCGTGGTCGGCGAAGCGCCGCCCGCACTCGAGCACGCCGACCGAGTAGCCCTTCTCGGACAGGCGCAGAGCAGAGACGCTGCCGCCGAAGCCCGATCCGATGACCAGCCAGTCGAAGTCGAAATCCTGCTGCGATGTGGCCATGGCTTTGACAAGCCCCCTCAAGCTCGATTGGAAACGCCGAAGTCGATCTTAGTGGCTGACTGGCCAGGCAGCCAACTCTGTGCGAGGCGCTCCGTGCGGGTCCAGGCGCCATCGATTGCTCATCTCCGGCTCCATCGGTCGACTGGGAGTCGGTCTCCAGTGACTCGCCACCCCCCAACGACCCCGCTATATTCCGTGAAGTAATGGCGGCGGAGCGGCTCAGAAACCGGCCCTGCGGAGGTCGCTATGGCGACATCGTGCAGTCGATCGGCAACACGCCGCTGGTCGAGCTGCCGAACCTCTCGCCCAAGCCCGGCGTGCGCATCTGGGCCAAGCTCGAGTCGCGCAACCCCACCGGCTCTGTCAAGGATCGCGTGGCCCGTGCGTTGATCGAGGACGCGGAGGAGAAAGGCGCGATCGCGCCGGGACAGACCATCCTGGAACCGACCTCCGGCAACACGGGCATCTCGCTGGCGCTGATCTGCAAACTCAAGGGCTACCGGCTGAAGGTGGTCATGCCCGAGAACGTCACGCCCGAGCGCACCCAGCTGCTGAGCATGTACGGCGCCGAGATCGTCTACTCGCCCGGCGATCAGGGCTCCAATGGCGCAGTGGCCATGGCGCTCGAGATGGCCTCCGCGGACCCCTCCTGCTACATGCCCTACCAGTACGGAAACCAGGCCAACCCCAATGCCCACTACAACGGCACCGCGGTGGAGATCCTGGAAGAGCTCGACGAGGTCGCCGCGTTCGTGGCCGGGCTGGGGACGGGCGGCACGCTGATGGGCAACGGTCGAAGGCTGAAGGAGACGTTCGGCGACGCCGTCAAGATCGTCGCCGCCGAGCCCATGCAGGGCGAGCCCGTGCAGGGCCTGCGCTCGCTGGACGACGGCTTCATCCCGCCGATCATCGACATCTCCCTGCTCGACCGCAAGATCTTCGTGACCAACCACGACGCGATCGTGTGGACGCGCAAGCTGCTCGACGAGGAGGGTCTCTTCGCCGGCGTCTCGACCGGCGCGATAGCGAGCATCGCCGTGCGGATCGCCGGCGAGCTGGAGGAGGGCAACGTCGTCTTCGTCGTCGCCGACGACGGCTGGAAGTACCTGTCGAGCGGCATCTACACGCTGCCGGTCGAGGAGGTCGAGAACCTCGAGTCGACCGTCTGGTGGTGAGCGCGTCAGAGCGCTCGGGCGCCAGCCGCCGCCGCTGATGATCATCGCCGCTGCCCTGCTGGAGGACATCGTCGCCCACGCCCGCGAGGAGTACGACGCCGAGTGCTGCGGCCTGCTCGCCTACGCATCGCTCGAGCCCGACGGCAGGGGAGACGTGCGCGCCGTTCATCGCGCCACCAACATCTTCGCCAGCCGCAAGCGCTTCGAGATCGACGGCAAAGAGGTCCTGACGACGATGGACGAGTTCGAGGGCGAGGGCTGGGAGCTGGGCGCGATCTATCACTCCCACACCCACACCGCCCCATACCCCTCGCAGACCGACATCAACTTCGCGGCCAACTGGCCCGGCCTGGAGTGGGTGATCGTGGGCCTGGCCGGCGAGGAGCCGGAGATCCGCTGCTACCTGATCGACGCCGGCGAGGTGCGGGAGGTCGCACTCCAGGTGCGCTGATGACCGGCGAGGCGCTCGTCTGCCCGACCTGCTCGCGCGCGCATCCGCCCAGCGAGCGCTTCTGTGAGGCCTGCGGCATGCCGCTCGTGCTGGCCTCCGGCGTGCCGCCGCCGGAGGCCAGCGAGCGTCAGCAGACGGCCCGCAAGATCAAGCCCGAGTACGCCGAGGGGCCGCTCGTGAAGGTCGCACGCGCGGAGAGCCAGCCCGAGGCCGAGTTCATCGCCGGACTGCTGCTGGAGGAGGGCATCCCGAGCATGCTGCGCCGCGCCGGGGGCTTCGACGTCGCCGAATTCCTCGCGGCCGGGCCGCGCGACGTGCTCGTCCCGGAGTCCGGGGCCGAGGCTGCTCGCGAAGCGCTCTCCTGGGAGCGGCCCCCGGAAGCTGCGCCGCCCGCCGGGTAGCGGCAGCTCTAGACGAGGACCGGCTGGCCGGTGGCTTCGGAGGTGATCGAGCGGATCTCCTCGGAAGCGCGCTCGAACTCGGCATCCGAGAGCACGGGCGTGCCCTCGAACGGCAGTTCGCGCTGGAGCTCCACCCACGCGTTGGGGCCCATGTACTCGTCCTTGACCTTCACCGTGACCGGGCGCGGGATGCGGTAGGTGCGCAGGAGCAGGACGTGCAGGGGCTGGCGTCCACGCCAGCCGAGGCGCTTTTCGGCGTAGTCGGGAGTCCACACGTAGAACGGCGAGAGCGCGTCCACGCAGCGCGGGTCCACGACCGTGAAGTGATCCGTGACTTCGGCCCACGCGCGGATGCGCACGCGGTCGGGCTGTTGCAACGGGGCGCCCGAGACGAAGCTGTGCAGCGGGGGCTCGCCGTCGCTCCACACGCCCTCCTCGAGCGCGCGACGCAGCTCGGGCTGGTGGGACTCGCGAACCAGGTCGCCTGGCTGGTGGTCGAACGTGGGGTACAGGAAGAAGCGCTCGTGGGCGAGCCTGAATGGCTTCTCTCCCTGCGGCAGAACGCCCTTGCGGAGGGTTAGGAGCTGCTCCCCTTCCGCTAGCGCACGGACGGTGACAGCCCATTCTTTGAAAGCAATTGGCATAAAAGAAGACAAACGGAACGACGAGGGAACGTCTTGGCTACACAGCCAACGTCACTGCGAAGAGGAACGCGGCCGACTCCTTAAAGATACGAAACCTGAGCGAAAATCCCAAATCGCCTGCAAATGAGGGGTTTTTTTGCGAGCATCCACGGTGACAAACGTGTTACGAGGCGTGTTTCCAGCGCTCTCGGTGCAGCTCAGCAGCGCTTGGGACGCCGGCTCTGAGCGGCTACAGGCGTCGCCCGGCGAGGCCCTCGGCGGCCTCGATGATCGCCGCGTAGTCCTCCTCGCCATGGCCTCGGCCCATCGTTGCTGTCAGGAGATCGCGCGCGTGGGCGGCCGAGGCGAACGGAACGCCGGCTGTCTGAGCCTCCTCGAGGCACAACCGCACGTCCTTGAGCATGTGCGCGGTCTTGAACAGCGTCGAGTAGTCGTGCTCGCGCATCGCCTTCGACTTCAGAGTCAGCTGAGTCGAGGCGCCGGAGCCGCCCGAGACGATCTCCACGAGGGCGTCGAGGTCGATCCCCGTAGCCCGCGCCAAGAGCAGCGCCTCCGCCACCGCCGCCGCGTTGGCCGCGCCCAGGGCATTGTTGATCAGCTTGAGCGTCTCGCCCTTCCCCAGTTCTCCCACGTAGCGGATCAGCTCGCCCATCGTCTCCAGCAGCGGCAGGACGCGCTCGAAGTCGCTCCGCTCGCCACCGACCATGATCGTCAGGGAGCCGTCCTCGGCTCGCGGGGAGGAGCCGGTCACGGGGGCGTCGAGCATGCTCACGCCGCGCTCGCCCAGCGCCGCGCCAATCCGCCGCGTGTCTGGCGGCGCGATCGTGGACATGTCGACGCACAGAAGGCCCGGCCGGGCGGACTCGACCACGCCGCCCTCGCCGATGAGCACCGAGGCCACCTGGGCTCCGTCGACGACCATGCTCACCACGATGTCGCTCGCCTGCGCCACCGCGGCCGGTGTGGGCTCCGCCGTGGCGCCGTGCTCGGCCGCCCAGCGCTCGGCCTTGCCGGGCGTGTGGGTCCATACGCTCAGCGCGTAGCCGGCGCGGGCGACGTTGGCGGCCATGCGCGAGCCCATGATGCCGAGGCCGAGGAAGCCGATACGTTCGAGCTTCGGGTGCTCACCGGGGGGCATGCCCAAATCCTCCTCCACCCGGCGTTTCGATGCGTAGTCGCTGGCCGGCGAGCAGGCGACCCGTGAGCTTGCCGGGCACGAGCTGCCCGTCGATGAGGTCGCGCCCCGCAGCGCCGTCCGCGCCTCCGGCGGCGCCGCGCGGGCGGTGGCGGCGGCGCTCGGCGATCAGCGAGAAGGTCATCTCCGACAGCGCTTCGAGCTCGCGCACCACGCCATCGCCGCCGCGGTGGCGTCCCTCGCCACCCGAGCCCCGGCGCAGCGCGTACTCGACCACTCGCAGCGGGAATTCGCGCTCGAGCGCCTCGATCGGGGTGTTGAGCGTGTTGCTCATCGCCACGTGCACCCCGCTCGGACCGTCGGCGTCGGCGCACGCCCCCTGGCCACCTCCGAGCGTCTCGTAATAGGAGAAGTCCGCGTTCCCGAGCGTCAGGTTGTTCATGGTGCCCTGACCCTGAGCGTACCCGAAGGCGCTCAGCACGAGGTCGGCCACCCGCGAGGAGGTCTCCACGTTGCCGGCCGCCACCGCCGCGCCGGGCAGCGCGTTGAGGATGCTCCCGGACGGCGCGCGCACCTCGATCGGACGGTAGGCGCCGGCCGTCGGCGGGATGTCGGGATCCGTGAGCACCCGCACGGCGAACAGGCAGGCCGACCGGGTGACCGCCAGCGGGCAGTTGAGGTTGCCCTCGTGCTGGGCCGCGCTTCCGCTGAAGTCGAGGATCAGCCGCTCCCCGACCACCTCCGCGCGCACGCGCAGGACTAGATCGCCGGCCGGCGCCTCGAGCACGTCCTCGCAGTGGCGCTCTCCGTCCGCCAGCGCAGCCAGGCACGCACGCGTGCGCCGCTCGGAGTAGTCGAGCACCGCGTCGGTGGCCTCGCGCAGGCGAGCCGCCCCCAGCCGCTCGGCCAGCGCAGCCAGGCGCAGCGCGCCGGTTCGGTTGGCGGCGAGCTGGGCGCGCAGGTCGGCGCGCCGCTCCTCCGGCTGGCGCATCCGCCCGGCCAGCTCCTCGATCGTGGCCTCGTCCAGCGGACGCGGCGAGATCACCACGCCCTCCTCCTCGAGGCTGTGGCTGTCGGCCGGCATCGAGCCCGGCAGCCTGGCGCCCACGTCTGCGTGGTGCGCGCGGCTGGCCGCGAAGCCGATCAGCTGACGAGCGGACGCGAACACCGGGCTGATCACGGTGATGTCGGGAAGATGGGTCCCGCCGGCGAAGGGATCGTTGAGGATCCACGAGGCGCCCGCGCTGTGATCCTCGTCGAGCACCGCTGCCACCGCGGCCGGCATCGCCCCGAGGTGCACCGGTATGTGCTCGGCCTGCATGATCATCTGCCCGTCTGAGTCGAACAGCGCGGTGGAGGCGTCGCGGCGCTCCTTGATGTTCGACGAGTGCGCCGAGCGGATCAGCACGACGCCCATCTCCTGGCAGGCCGAGCGCAGCGCGCCCGTGAGCACCTGGAGCTCGATCGCGTCGAGCATCGCTCTAGGCCGCCTTCCAGTCGCGCAGGTGGACGGTGCCGTGGGCGTCCACCTCTCCCGACCAGCCCGGCGGGATCAGCAGGGTGGCGTCGGGCAGCGCACACAGCGCCGGGCCCGCCAGCTGCGTCCCCGGCGCCGGCTCGCCGCGCAGGACCGCGGCTGGCACGGGCTCGCCGGCGAACACGACCGGGCGCGTCTCGGTCGCCGCCACGGTTGCGGACGCGGCTCGCGGGCGTAGCGCGGGCGCTTCACCCCAGGCGGACACCCGCATGTTCACCAGCTCCACCTGTGCCGTCTCGTCGCGATAGCCATAGCGCTGCTCGTGGGCGCGCGCGAAGGCGCTCCGCAGCTGCTCGGGATCCAGCCACGCTGCCGGCCCGGATGGATCGAGTGACTCCTCGACGGGCAGCTCGAAGGCCTGGCCGCCGTAGCGGAGCTCGTGGCGGACCCGCACGAGCGCAGGTGAGCCCGGAAGCGCCTCGAGCGCCTCGGAGATCAGCGCGGCGCGCTCGTCTCGCAAGCGCTCGGCCGACAGCGCCTCGCCAGCGAGGATCACCGTCCGCGCGACATCGCGGCGCGGGGCGGCGGCGGCCAGCCCGAGCGCGCACAGCACCCCCGACGCGCGGGGGCACAGCACGCGCGAGATGCCCAGCTCGCGGGCCAGCGCCGCCGCGTGCAGCGGCCCGGCCCCGCCGAAGGGCATCAGGGCGAACCCGCGCGGGTCGATCCCGCGCTCGACCGTCATCAGCCGCAGAGCGCCCAGCATCTCGGCCTCGGCCACCCGCACGATCCCCTCGGCGCAGGCCATCAGGTCGAGGTCGAGCTCCCGGGCGAGGCGTGAGACCGCCTGCTCGGCGGCCGGCCGGTCGAGCTTCAGCCCACCGGCCAGCGGAGAGTCCTCGAGCAGCCGCCCCAGGATCAGGTTGGCGTCGGTCACGGTCGGCGCGACGCCGCCATGGCCGTAGCAGGCGGGTCCCGGGGCGGCTCCCGCCGAGGCCGGTCCGACACGCAGGGCGCCCCCGGCGTCGCGCCAGGCGATCGAACCTCCGCCCGCGCCCACCGTGTGGATGTCGAGCGCCGGCAGCGACAGCGGGCGCCCCGCGATCACGCGCTCGGCGGTCTCGGGCACGTGCAGGTCGTCGATCAGGCACACATCGCAGGAGGTTCCGCCCATGTCGAAGCAGAGCACCTGCGGCTCCTGCGCCAGCTCGGCCAGCAGCAGCGCTCCGCCGACGCCGCCCGCCGGACCGGAGAGCACCGTCAACGCCGCGTGCGCCCCGGCCTGCGCGGCGTCGGTGAGCCCGCCCGAGGACTGCATGACCTGCGGCTCGGCCAGCCCGATCGCCGCGGTCTGGCGGCCGAGGTCCCCCAGGTAGTCGGCGAGCAGCGGCGAGAGGGCCGCGTCGAGCACCGTCGTGGCCGTGCGCTCGTACTCGCGGAACGTTCCCACGAGCTCGCTGGAGAGCGAGACGTGAACACCCGGGAGCAGCTCGGCGAGGATCTCGCCCAGGAGCCGCTCGTGGCTCGGGTCGGCGTAGGAGTGCAGCAGCGAGACGGCCACGGCCTGCGGCTCGGCGCGGGCGATCTCTCCCACCAGCGCGCGTGCCGCGGCGGGGTCGAGCGCCTGCAGGGGCCCGTCGGGACCGATCCGCTCCTGCGCCGCGAAGCGCAGCTCGGCGGGGACCAGCGGCTCGGGCGCCGCGGCGCACAGCCGGTACAGGCGCGCGCGAGCCTGGCGGGCGAGCTCGAGCACGTCGGTGAAGCCCGCCGTGGCGATCAGAGCGGTGCGGGCGGTGCGACCCTCGAGCAGGGCGTTCGTGGCCACCGTCATCCCGTGGGAGAAGCGCGTTACGTCCTGTGGGCGGGCGCCGGCACGGGCGAGGACCAGTCGCACGGCGGCGAGCACGCCCTCGGACTCGCGGGACGGCGTCGAGGGGACCTTGCCCGTGTGCACGGCGCCATCCTCGCCCACGAGCACGGCGTCCGTGAACGTCCCGCCGACATCCACGCCGAGGAGCATCGGCTCAGACTACGGCAGGCTCACCGCCCTCGTCTCCCGAGAACCGCTGTAGATAGCCGGTCGATCAGGCCGCTACGAGCTCTCGATCCTCGGTGTCCGCGAGATGCTGGTGGGAGGGGCAGTAGCCGTTGTGGGGCAGCGGGGTCCGCTGGCATGCCGAGCCCTTGCGAGTCGTCGCGCGGCACTGCGGCGGGGCGCCGCTCACCGAGGTGTAGCCCTCGTGGGGGTTTGCGATCAGGAACTGCTGCGCGTAGGTCACGTAGGTCGTGACGACATTGTGCACGTGGCCCTGCGCCCACATCGGGAAGTAGCTGCGGATGTCGCAGAACAGCGTGCGCGCAGGCCGCGCGAAGTAGTGGCGGTCGGTGGCCAGGCGCGTGATCACGTCCTCGCACGCGCGCAGAACCGCGGTCTGGTTGCTGGTGGCCGGAGCTCCCCTCGGCGGCTCCAGGATCTCGGGAGCGAGCTCCCGATAGATAGCCCGACTGAACTGGTACATGGTGATGCTCCTCACCCTCTGTTGCTGGATCTGTGGTTTGGGAGCACACCCGCCATCCTCAGAGACTCCGACACCCCAAAGACCTTGCATCACCCACAACACAAGCACGACCACAAAAGATCGAGATAAAGATCACGAGCCGGTTTTCTTATGAACTCCATGCCCCGCGCCGATCGTTCGCAGGCGCGATCGGCTGGACGGCGCTCAGCTCCAGGTCTGCCAGGAGATCGATTCCGCGTCCTCGACGATCACGTGGCGATGGTCGAGCGAGGGGTCACGGTCTGGATGTTCTATGCGCAGGTGCGCGCCGCGGCTCTCGGTGCGCTCGAGCGCGCAGCGTGCGATCAGACGCGCCAGCAGGTGGGGGGCTTTGAGCAGCCTGCTCAGCCCCTCGCGCGAACGCACGATCCCCGCGTCCCGCCACAGCGCCTCTCGGGTGGCCGCGTCGGCACGCGCCGGGGCGGGCAGCTCGCTCAGGGCCTCGATCTCGCCCGGGGTTGGCGGCGCCGTCCGTATCCGAGGGCGCGAGAGCGCGTCTGTCACCGACCTGCGGGCGAAGACGAAGCACTCGCTGAGCGAGTTGGAGGCAAGTCGATTGGCACCATGCAACCCCGTGCACGAGGCCTCCCCGACCGCGTAGAGACCTTGGACGGTTGAGCGCGCATCGAGGTCGGTGACGATCCCGCCCATCATGTAATGGGCCGCCGGCGCCACCGGGATCAGCTCGCGCGCCGGATCGAGGCCGGCGTCGCGCAACGCCGCCACGACGTTTGGGAAATGGGCCGGGTCGATCGCGCGCATGTCCAGGCCGACCGAGCGCGCGCCGGTCTCCTGCAGACGCGCCTGGATCGCCCGCGAGACCTCGTCGCGTGGGGCGAGCTCGTCGACGAACCGCTCCCCTGTGGCGTCGTGCAGGGTTGCGCCCTCGCCCCGGATCGCCTCGGTCACCAGGAAGCCCTCGCGCCCGCGGACGCCGATCACGGCCGTGGGATGGAACTGCAGCAGCTCGAGGTCGGCGAGCGCCGCCCCGGCCGCGTGGGCGAGCAGCATGCCGAGCCCCTGGGAGCCGGGCGGGTTGGTGGTTCGCGCCCACAGCGCCGCCGCCCCGCCCGTCGCGATCACGACGGCGCGCGCCCCGATCACGCGCCCGTCGTCGCAGATGAGCCCGCGACAGCGATCCTCAGAGCGCCACAGCGCCTGCGCGCGGGCGCCCTCGAGCACGCTGATGAGGGGCTCTTCGGCCACGAGCGCAGACAGCTGGCGCACCACGCGCCGACCCGTCGCGCTGCCCCCCGCATGCACCACGCGCCTGACCGAATGCCCACCCTCGAGGCCGAGCGCGAGCTGTCCGAAGCGATCGGCATCGAAGCGCACTCCGAGCGCCTGGAGGTCGCGAACGCAGTCCGGCGCCTCCCGCACGAGGATCTCGGCGGCCGAGCGCCTGACCAGGGCTCGTCCGGCGGTCTCGGTGTCGCGAAGGTGGAGCTCGAAGCTGTCATCGGCGGCCAGCGCCGCGGCGAGTCCGCCCTGCGCCCAGTAGCTGGCGGTCTGAGCCAGGGGTGTGGCCGATATCAGCACGACCCTGGCCCGCTCGCGTGCAGCGCACAGCGCCGCATACAGCCCGGCCGCCCCCGCGCCCACCACTGCGACGTCGGCCCCATGTGTCCTCGACGAGGGGAGAGGCATCGGGGGAACCGTATCTGGCGCGGGGATCGAGGCTACTTCTTCGGTAGCAGGCCAGCTTTGCGCAGGAGTTCGAGCGCTTTGGCGTTGGCCCGTTTGGAGCCGGTCCCGGCGGTGGCGGGCGTGGTCGTCGTCGATGCCCCTGGAGCGCCGACGCCCCCCGCGGCGCCTGTGCCCGTGCTCGTCCCCGGCGTGGTGGCCGCTCCGGGCGTGCTCTGCGAGGGGAGCGTCGGGGTGATGCTCGTGGCCGCCGGCGCGACCGTGGCCGCGGCGGTCGTGATGGTCTTCGTGCTGACCGGCGGCGCGGGTCCCGTGTCGCCCGCCAACTTGACCAGGGCGGCAGCGAGAACGCCCAGCGAGAGCACGACCACGACCACGGCGGTCACCAGCGGCGCCCTCCAGTTGGGAGACGCGGCGAGGCGGGTGCGGGCGGCCGCGCCGCAGCTGAGGCACCACTCCTGCTCGGGATGGAGCGGGCTGCCGCACAACGGGCAGGCCTCGCCGCCCGGGTTGCTCGCGGGCGGCGGCGGAACAGTGCTCTCGCCGGTCGTGCCCGCGGGCGAGGACGTCGCCGCGCTCACGAGCCGGGCGCTCCCGGGCGGATGATCTCGGTGGCTTCATCGCTGTCCGCCGGCGGTGTCGGCGAGCGCCCCGCCGAGGGCGGCGACGTCGGCTGGTGAGCCGGCACGGGCGTGTGGGCGTCCTCGACCGGGGGCGGCGCTACGGGGGGCGGAGCGGCTGCCGCGGCCGTCGGCTCTGCGGGTGGGCCCGGGGCAGCGGGCTCGGGGATCGGCGCCGCGGGCGCGGCCGGCGCGGGCACGGCAGTCGCGCCGGCGACCGGCAGGTCGACGTGGCGGCTCATCGAGAGCCCGCAGTTGGGGCAGAAGCGGTCTTCGCTGCTGTGAATTGCCGCGCAGCGGGGACAGGCGGTGATGCCGGCCTCGCGCAGGACGGTCACGGGCTCGCGCTCTCCGAGCGCCGCCTCGATGCTGCGCAGCTCGGTGTCGATGTGACCGAGCGTCGTCAGCTTGGCGAGCACGAGCGCGTCGTTTCGCTGCCCGAAGCGATGCAGGTTGAAGACCAGCCCGCCGAGGTCGCGATAGGCGAGCTCGCGTGCCTTGCGCAGGAACCGGGCCCTGCGACGGGCACGCCCGCGCGAGCCGAAGCCGGCCTCGCCGATCTGCGATCGCTCGCCAGGGCCCGCCAGGTATGCGGCCTGGCTTTCGTCCTGCGCCTGCGCGGAGGCGTCCGTTGGAGTCGTGCCAGATATCTGATTCACGCTGGATCCATGCTATCCGGACCGTTGCCCGGACTGCTCCAGCGTCAGTGACCAGGCGTCCCGGACGCGCTCGGCCATCGCCTCGGCGGAGAAGCGCATGGCGCTCGCGCGTCCGGTCACGCGCGGATCGCGGGCGGCGAGGTGCGGCTCGAGCGCGGCGCGCCAGCCCGCGATCTCGAACGGCGCGCACAGCGTGCCGGGCACATCCGCGAGGGCCTCGCGATGGATTCCCACCGGCGTGGCCAGCACCGGCACGTCGCAGGCGAGCGCCTCGAGCACGGCCAGGCCGAAGCCCTCGCGCTCGGAGGGCACCAGCACGGCGTTCGCGGCGTTGATCCACAGCGGCACGCGGGCCGGCTGGACGCCCCCGAGCGCGAGCAGCTCGACGCCCGCATCGCGCGCGAGCGCCGCGGCGCGCTCGTAGCCCTTCTCCGGGCGGGCGGGGTCGGCCGCGAACAGCAGGTAGGGCCGGTCGGGGTCGAGTCCCAGCTCGCGGCGGGCCTGTGCGCGCGGCATCATGCCGAAGCGCGCGAGATCCACCCCGCAGGGAAGCACGCGGGCGCGCCGGCGCGCCGCGGCGCCCGGGAGCTCGGATACGAGCGAGGCGGAGACGGCGCCCAGCAGGTCGATCGCCGGCAGCAACGCGGCCGTCGCCAGGCGGGTGCGCGGATGGCTCAGATCGGTTCCGTGCACGGTCAGCCCGCGCACGCGCGCAGCGACGCCCAGCGTCGCCCAGGCGGTCAGGCCGAAGTGGGCGTGCACGACGTCCAGCGGCGGCGAGGAGGGACGGCGAGAGAACGTGGACGGGCCGCCGTAGCGGCGGCGGAGCTCGAGCGCGGCGCCCGCGAGCGCGCGCGGGCCGGGCGGAAACTCGAACAGCTCCACCTCCACGTCCTCGAGACCGCGCAGCGCCGAGACCTGATCGCGGACGAAGCTCCCGCGCTCGGGGTGGGGGGCGTCGGGAAGCATGTTGGAGACCACCAGCGCGCGCAAGGTCCCCGACGGTAGCGCTCTGGAATGATGGTCGCATGAGCTCCACCCCCACGCGCAGCTACGGGCGCGGCCCGGATCAGATGCGCCCGACGGAGATCGAGCCCGGCTTCATGCGCACGGCCACCGGCTCGGCGCTGATCTCGGTCGGCGAGACCCGCGTCATCTGCACGGCCTCCGCGCAGGAGAGCGTTCCGCGCTGGATGGCCGGCAAGGGACGCGGCTGGGTGACGGCCGAGTACGGGATGCTCCCCGCCTCCACCGGCGAGCGCAAGCAGCGCGACGCCACCCGCGGGCGCCAGGACGGAAGGACGGTCGAGATCCAGCGACTGATCGGTCGTTCGCTGCGCGGGGTGGTCGACTTCGAGGTGCTCGGCGAACGCACGATCTACCTCGACTGCGACGTGCTGCAGGCCGACGGCGGGACGCGCTGCGCCTCGATCACCGGCGCCTATGTGGCGCTGGCGCTCGCCTGCGACTCGCTTCGGTCCTCGGGGCTGCTCGAGCGCTCGCCGCTGAGCGGATCGGTGGCCGCTGTCTCCTGCGGCATGATCGAGGGCGTGGCCATGCTCGACCTCGACTACCCCGAGGACTCCACGGCCGAGGTCGACGCCAACGTGGTCATGACGGGCGAGGGCGGCCTCGTGGAGGTCCAGGCGACGGCCGAGCGCACGCCGCTCTCCCGAGCCCACCTGGACGAGCTGCTCGCCCTGGCCGGGGCCGGCATCGAGCAGCTTCGCTCGCTGCAGGAACGGACCATCGCCGAGGCTGGGCGCGGTTGAGGCTGCTGCTGGCCACGCACAACGAGCACAAGCGGCGGGAGTTCGAGCGGCTGCTCGGCGCCGCGGCGGCCGGGGACTGGGGGGTGGACGTGCTGGGCGACGACGTCGGGCTTCCGCCGGAGAACGGACAGACGTTCGCCGAGAACGCGCTCGGCAAGGCCAGGGCGGCCGCTCGAAGCACCGGCAGGGTGAGCATCGCCGACGATTCCGGGATCGCGGCCGCGGCGTTGGGGGGCGCGCCGGGAGTTCGCTCGGCGCGCTACGCCGGCGAGCATGCAAGCGACGGCGAGAACCTCGCCAAGCTGCTGCGCGAGGCGCCCGCCGGAAGCCCCTTGGAGTACGTCTGCGCGCTCGCCTACGTCGACCCCGCGCGCGGGGTGGAGCAGCTGTTCGAGGGTCGCTGCGCCGGACGTCTGGCGCGTGAGCCCCGGGGTGAGCGCGGCTTCGGCTACGACCCCGCGTTCCTCCCCGACGACGGTCCTGCAGGCATGACGATGGCGGAGCTCTCGGACGGGCAGAAGGACGCCATCAGCCACCGGGGGCGGGCGGTGCGGTCGCTGCTCGCCTGGCTGCAGGCGGGCGAGGCGCAGCGTCTCCCCCGCGCAGCGGGATGCCGCGGGTCTACTCGCCGCTAGAACAGGTTGATGGCGGCCGAGGCGGCCACGGCCACCCCCAGGCCGGCGTAGCCGGTGTAGCCTGAGATGAGCAGCAGCACGGCGGTCAGGAGCGCCACGAGCACGGTCACGATCCACGCGATGCGGGTGATGGCCATCGCTTCATTGTGGCGGATGCGCCCGTCCGCACGCGGTGTTAGCTTCGGCGCAACGGTTTCACGAACGAGGAGGGCGAAGTGACGAAGTCCGAGCTGGTTGACCAGGTGGCAGATCGCGCCGACCTGACCAAGCAGGATGCCGCACGGGCGGTGGACGCGGTGCTCGCCACTGTCGAGGACGCGCTGCGCCGAGGCAGCGAGGTGACGGTGTCCGGATTCGGCAAGTTCCACGTGAGCGAGCGCGGCGCGCGCGCTGGGGTGAACCCCCGTACGGGCGAGCGCATCCAGATCGCCGCCTCGCGCGTGCCCCGGTTCACGGCCGGCAGTGGCCTGAAGAGCGCGGTGAAGGGCCGCTGACGGCTGCGCGGCCCTTCGGCGACACCCTGGCCGCGCGCGTCGCGGAGCGCGAGTCGCAACTCGTGCTCGGGCTCGACCCCGACCCGGCCGACCTGTGGACCGGCGCTGAGGAGATCCCGGACGGGCTCACGCCGCGGGAGGCCGCCGGCCGCGCCGTGCTCGCACACTGTCGCTCGCTGATCGACGCCACGGCCCACGCGTGCGTGGCGATCAAGCCCCAGCTCGCGCGCTTCGAGGTGCTCGGGGCGGCGGGATGGGCCACCCTCGCGGAGGTGATCGCGCACGCGCAGCAGGCGGGCCTGCTGGTGATCGCGGACGGCAAGCGCGGTGACATCGACGTGACAGCGGGCGCCTATGCGGGCGCGCTGTTCGCCGGGATCGACACGCCGTACGGGCACGTGCAGGGACTGGGCGCGGACATGGTCACGGTCAACCCGCTGATGGGGGCCGATGCGATCGAGCCGTTCGTGCGCGCCGCCCGCCAGACGGGGGCCGGGGTGCTGGTGCTCGTGCGCACCTCGAACCCCGGAGCTTCCGACTTCGAGGATCTCGAGCTCGTCGGCTCCGGGACGCTGTGGGAGCGGATCGCAGAGATGGTGGACGAGCTAGGGCGCGCGAACGTGGGGGAGCAGGGCCTGAGCGACGTGGGGGCGGTCGTCGGAGCCACCGTGCCCGCGCACCTCGCTCGGGCCCGGGAGCTGATGAGCTCGGCCACCTTCCTGCTGCCCGGGGTGGGCGCCCAGGGCGGGCGGATCGAGGATCTCGCTCCCGCCTTCGAGCCCGGTCGTGCCGGCGGCCTGGTCACGGCGTCGCGCAGCATCGCCGCCGCCCATCGCACGGCCGGCGGCGAGCCTGCGGCGGCGGCGCGGGCGGAGGCCGAGCGCCTGCGCGAGGCCGCCTGGACGCTCTCCGATCGGATCGTCAGAGCCGGGTAGCGCCTCCGGGCCCCGGGGCCACGGGGCCGGAGTTGGATGTGATGCGCGGCGGAGGGGTTCCGCTAGCCTGTGTGTCGTGCACGCCAGGGCACCGTTAGCCGTTCGGGCGCGCCGGAAGATGGGTACAGAGCCACGATGATCATCACGGTCACGCTCAACGCGGCGATCGACAAGTCGCTCGCCGTTCCGAACTTCAGGCTCGGGCGGCGTCACCGCACCGTCGACCAGCGGACCATGGCCGGCGGCAAGGGCGTCAACATCGCGCGCACCCTCAAGGCCCTCGGCCAGCCCGTGATCGCCACCGGGTTCGCGGGCGGGGCCACGGGCACCCACATCGTCGAGCAGCTCACCGAGGAGTCGATCCTCAACGACTTCGTCCGCATTCGCGAGGAGTCGCGCACGAACACCTCCGTGCTCGACCCGACCACCGGCGAACAGACCGAGATCAACGAACGCGGGCCAGCCGTGTCCGCGCGCGAGGTCGAGCTGTTCCGCGACAAGCTCCTATACCTCGCCCGCGGAGCCGCGATCGTGGTCTTCGCCGGCTCCCTTCCCCGCGGCGTGGACGCTGACATCTACGCCTCGCTCGTCCGCGACCTCGAGCGACTCGACGTGATCACGGTCATCGACACCGACGGAGAGCCCCTGCGCCAGGCCGTCCGCGCGGAGCCGGACGTCGTCTCACCCAACGTGCTCGAGGCCGAGGAGCTCGTGGGCCACGAGTTCGCCAACGAGGAGGAGCGCTCGCTGGCCGTCGGCGAGATCGTGGCGCTCGGCCCCAAGGAAGCGATCATGACGCTGCCCGACGGATGCTATGCGCAGGTGTTCGTGGACGGCCAGCGGCGGCTCAAGCGCGCGCGGGTCGATCCGCGCGAGCCGATCGCCAAGCGCGGCTCGGGCGACGCCTTCCTCGCCGGGTATCTCGCCGCTCGATACGAAGGTCGCGCGCCCGACCAGTGCCTGCGCTTCGGCGTGGCCTGCGGCGCCGAGTCCACCGCCCGCTTCGGCGCCGGCCTGATCGACCCGCGCGAGGCGCGACGACTGATGGGCGACGTCGAGCTGTCCGTCGTGGACCTACCGGCCGAGGTCTCCTGAGCCACATCTCCGGGCCGGAGGGTCGGCCCTGCGCTGCTAGCCCCCGGCCACGTCTCGGCGCAGGAAGACCAGATAGCCGCCCAGCAGCGCCGGGACGGCGTAGAGGGCGCAGACCCAGGCGGAGTGGGCGATCGGGGCCCAGTCGGTGGGAGTGCGCAGCAGGCCGTGCCAGTTCTCGAACTGTTCGTTGAGCAGATACGGGTGGATGCCCGCGAGGCCGGGGATCTGCCCGATTATCAGCAGCATGATCACGAATCCCACCGTGCCGACCACCGCGGCCGCGCTGTTGCGGGTGGCGGTCGAGAGCAGCACCCCGATGCTCGTCACGGTCAGCAGCGGGATCAGATAGCAGGCGTTGGCGGCAAACACGAGCAGCAGCCCTTCCGGCGCCGAGACAACCGTGCCCGAGAAGGTCCGGATGCTGTTGAAGCCCCACGAGGCAACCCCCGCGACGGTGGCGACGGCCGCCGACAGGAACACGGCGGCCACCGCATAGGTCATCGCGGCGAGCGCCTTGGCCGCGAACACCTGCCCGCGGTCGACCGAGCGCGTGAGGATCGTCTTCAGCGTGCCGTTGCCGTCCTCGTTGGCCACGATGTCGCCGGCCACCAGCGAAGCGACCAGCGGCAGCATGAAGACCGACAGGAACAGCAGCATCAGGACCGGGGTGGCGAGACCGGACTGCGTGATCTGCGCCGCGAAGATGTTGTCGCGGTGTCCGCCGCGCTGGTGGATGTTTTCGACCACCACGAAGATCACCGGCATGATCGAGGCGAGCACGAAGCCCAGGTAGGTGCGCTTCTGCGCCGCGAGCTTGCGCAGCTCCCAGCGCCACACCGTCAGCGTCGAGGGGCGCCGCGGGTGCGCCCTGGCCTGGACACCCGCCGGAGGGGAGGCAGCGACGGCGCTCATCCGATCTCGACCGTCCTCTGGGTAGCGGCTGCGACCGCCGGAGGGCTCGCGGGTGCACCCGCCGTGGTAGGCGCGCCCTCGTCTGGCCCGGCGGAGGGGGGCGTCCCCGCGTGGTCGTTCTCTGTGAGCCTGAAGAAGAGATCCTCGAGCGTCGCCAGCTCGGGCGTGAGGGCGAGAATCCCGATGCCCGCGCCGGCGAGGGCGAGCGTCAGCGGGCCGACGTCGCTCTCCTGTGCCTGGAAGCCGAGTCCGTGGGCGCCCGTGATCGCATGCTCGATGCCCGCCTGGGCGCGCACGATCGCGAGCGCGCGCTCGTCGTCGGTGGTGCGCAGCCTGTAGCCCGCGCCACCCTGGCGGCGAAGCTCGCTGAGCGCGCCCTCGTAGACCACGCGGCCGGAGTCCACGATCGCGACCCGGTCGCACAGGTCCTGCACCTCCGGCAGCTGGTGGCTCGAGAGCAGCACCGTGATGCCCTCGCCGGCGAGGCGGCGGATCAGCAGCCGCATGTCGCGCATTCCCGCCGGATCCAGGCCGGTGGCGGGCTCGTCGAGGATCAGCAGCCGTGGACGGCGCAGCAGCGCCGCCGCGATGCCCAGGCGCTGGCGCATTCCGTGCGAATAGCCGCCCACGCGGTGCTTTGCGCGCGGGGCCAGCTCCACGATCTCGAGCACCTCCTCGATGCGCGAGGAGGCGCCGTCCCCGTCCAGCGCCGCCAGCAGGTCGAGGTTCTTGCGGGCGCTCATGTAGGGGTAGAAGCGGGGCGCCTCCACGAAACCGGCCACGCCCTCGAGGGCACGGGCACCCTCGCGCATCGGATCCCGGCCGAACAGCTCGATGACGCCCTCGCTCGGCGTGATCAGCCCAAGGGCCATGCGCAGCGTGGTCGTCTTTCCGGCGCCGTTGGGCCCGAGGAAGCCGTATACGTCCCCGGCGCGGACGTTCAGGTCGATGTGGTCGACCGCGAGTACCTCCTCGTAGCGCTTGACCAGCCCGCGAGCCTTGACCGGCGGCGCCTCCTCGACCACGCTAGAGGCCTCGGGCGAGCGCCTCGATCGCGCTCGGCGAGACCGAGCCAGCCAAGAGGTAGCGCACGCCCGAGCGCTCGAACGTGAGCAGCGTCCCGAGCTCCGTGCGCAGCTCGCTTGCGCTGGCTCCGTTGATGCTCACCTTGGGCAGGCCTTCGAGTGCTTCGCCGGTCCTGCTGCCCGCCTTGGTCTTGCCTTCGAGCACAGCGATCGAGGACAGGCCGTGACCGTGCGCGGTCAGCTTGGGCTTTTCCTCTGTGGCGCCCGCCTGCTTGTGCGTGCTGCTTTGTGCGCTCTGGGAGGGGAGGGTCAGTTCTTCGACCTTGGCGCCCGCGGGCGGTGTCAGCTGGAACACGGAGTCGGGCACCGCTCCAAAGGAGACTTCCGTGGCGGCCAGTTCGATCACGGGAGTGGAGGTGGTCGAGGAGTAGATGGCTGCGCGCAGCGGGGCGCCGTTTGCGGCGTCGAAGGAGAGCTCGGCGCCACCGAGCAGGCTGCCGCCTTCGTTGGGCGAGACACGCACCGTGTATGCGGCCTGGCCTGCAACGTCCTCCGGTGTCGCGCCCGAGAGAGTCGCGTGTTTCTCGATGTGGGAGATCGCTTCTTCGATCTTCGCGAGGCTCGGCGCCTGGTGGCTGTCAGGCTTCGGTGTCGTCGTGCTCGTCCCCGCCGCGGGCGGGGTGTAGCGGTAGACCGTGTTGGAGGCCGCGTCGTAGATCGTGACCGTGTGCCCGTCGTAGATCACCTGCGTGTCGCCTTTTTCGGCCTGCAGCTCAAGGCGGGCGCGCCCGTCCTTGGCGATCCACAGCCTCCCGGTGGCACCGGTCACCAGCGGGCTCGACGTCAGGCCGCCGCCATGTTCGGAGCCGCTCGCCAGGTTGGCCCCTTCGAGCAGGTGGTTGGTCAGCTTGATGTTCGCGCTGACCCCTTGGACCGGTTCTGCGCCCGCTCCGCTGAGCGCGTCCTGCACCGCCTGGGCCAGGGGCTTGGCCGGAGGCTTGGGCCCGGAGCCGAGGGCCAGGGCGAGCGCCGTTGCGGACACGCCGATCACGACCACCAGGCCGGACACGAGCAGAAGGCGGGCGAGCGAGATGCGGCGAAGGATGTTCACGGCGCTTGCACTTCCTTGCGATTGCCTACCCATCCACAGTAGCGCGGTGCCTATTGCCCCGCTAAATCTGTGAGAGCTCTCATGGCCCCCGTCGGATGGCCCCGTCGGCGCTCCGACGCTCGGGGCGCGGTCGATGGACCGTTCTGTTGCCCTACCCGATATCTTCTCGCGCGCATGCTCATCGCGTTCCTGATCTTCTGGATCCTTCTCGGCCTCGGGGTCTTCTTCGTGGCGATGCGCGGCGGTGCCCGCGGCGCGCGTGAGTCTCTGCACACCGAATCCAGGACCGGCAACCGTCTGATCACGCTCGGGGTCGTGGTCCTGTTCGCCTTCGGGCTGGCCGTCCCCGCGATCGTGCTCGCGTTCAACGGCGAGCACAAGGCCGGCGTGGCCGTCGGCGGGGTGAAGCTCAACAGCGAACAGCAGAAGGGCCGCGAACTGTTCGCCAAGTCGTGCGCCGTCTGCCACACGCTGGCCGCCACCAGGTCCGTCGGGCGCGTCGGCCCCAACCTGGACGTCCGCGTCGGTGTGGACATCGCGACCCCATCCGGACGCAAGGCCCTCGTGGAAAGCGCGATCGCCGAAGGACGGGCGCGTGGCCTCGGACAGATGCCCGCCCTGCTCTACCAGGGCAAGGAAGCGCAGGACGTGGCCAGCTTCGTGGCCGCCGTAGCGGGTCACTAGACCGCGCCGGTTTGGCCATTCGTCGATACCGGACCGCGCGGCCCATCGGTTAAGGTCCGCCTGGATGTCAGACCAGCCGAAGACCGCGGAGGACGTCAAGGCCCTCGTACAGGAGCGCGACATCCGCTTCATCCGCTTCTGGTTCACCGACATCCTGGGACAGTTGAAGTCCTTCTCGATCAACGCCGCCGAGCTCGACGACGCGTTCGAGGCCGGGATGGGCTTCGATGGGTCCTCGATCACGGGCTTCAACGCGATCGAGGAGTCGGACATGATCGCGATGCCCGATCCCAGCACCTTCTCGGTGCTGCCGTGGCGACCGGAGGAGCAGGGCGTGGGGCGGATGTTCTGCGACGTGGTCACGCCCGAGCGCACCCCCTATGAGGGCGATCCGCGCCACGTGCTGCGCTGCGCCATCCAGCGCGCGCAGGCGATGGGCTTCGACACGTTCAACGTCGGCCCCGAGCTCGAGTACTTCCTGTTCAAGGACTCGCGCTCCACGGAGGTGCTCGACGAAGGCGGCTACTTCGACCTCACCACTCTCGACGCCGGCTCGGACGTCCGTCGCGAGACGGTGCTCGCGATGGAGCAGCTGGGGATCCACGTGGAGTACACCCACCACGAGGTGGGCCCCTCCCAGCACGAGATCGACATGCGCTACGCCGACGCGCTGAAGATGGCCGACGACTGCATGACCTACCGGATCACGGTCAAGGAGTACGCGATGAAGTACGGCTGGCACGCGACCTTCATGCCCAAGCCGCTGTTCGGCGAGAACGGGTCGGGCATGCACACGCACCAGTCGCTCTTCAGCGCTGGCAAGAACGCCTTCTACGACCCCGACGACCAGTACTTCCTCTCGGACGTCGGCAAGGCGTTCATCGCCGGCCAGCTCAAGCACGCGCGCGAGATCTGCTCGATCTTCGCCCAGTGGGTCAACTCCTACAAGCGCCTGGTCCCCGGCTTCGAGGCGCCCACCTACGTGGCCTGGTCCCGCCGCAACCGCTCAGCGCTCGTGCGCGTGCCGATGTACCACCCCGGCAGAGAGCAGGCCACACGCATGGAGCTGCGCTGCCCGGATCCGGCCTGCAACCCCTACCTGACCTTCGCGGCCCTGCTGCAGGCGGGGCTGGAGGGCATCGAGAAGGGCTACGAGCTGCCCGAGCCGATGGAGAAGAACCTCTACCACCTCTCCGGCGAGGAGCGCCGGCGGCTGGGCGTCGAGCAGCTGCCGGAGAGCCTCGGCGAAGCGATCGAGATCACGGCAGAGTCAGAGCTCGTGCTGCGGACGCTCGGCGAGCACATGTTCAACCGCTACGTCGAGATCAAGCGCCAGGAGTGGGACGACTACCGCGTGCAGGTCACCCAGTGGGAGCTCGACCGCTACCTGTCGATCCTGTAGGCGTGGGCAGGCCGGGCCGATTGCCTCCCCGGCGAGGCGTCAGCTCTGGGGCGTGAGGTCCTCGACGATCTCGAAGAAGCCGTCGGTACCGACGGACTCGACGTAGGGGGCGATCGCCGCCTGCTGGTCCTCGTAGCCGACGAGCGCGGCGCTTGCCCGCAGCTCATCGAGGGTTCCCTCGAAGATGCCGAAGCAGATGACCTCGTCCGGGTCATCCGTGCCGCGGAGCATGTTGAAGCGCCGCCAGCCTGCGGGCATCTGTCCGGCGCGCACAGGGCGCATGAATGCCTCCCTGAACTGATCGAAGGTGCCTGCTCGCAGCTTGCGAACTGTGAGTGCGCAGATCAAGAGAGCCTCCTCGTCGTTTGGATGGGGCGCCCGCCCCGGGCGGCCTCGGTGCGATCCTAACGGGCCGCTTGCCTCGTGCGGCCGCCGCCCGGCACCTCGCAGGCGATCGGGCGGGCGGGCGCGAAGTACCAGTGCATGGCCTGCAGCAGGTGGGCGAACGCGGCGGGGTGGCGTGGGGCGATCTCATACACGAGGCGCATCACCGACACAGCCTGGCGTTCGTACTCCTCCGAGCCGCTGAGCTGTGCGAGTCGCAGCAGGCCGAGCGCGGCGCTGGAGGCGCCCGCGGGGATGGGGGAGTCCTCGAGGTCCTTGCGCCGCGCTATCAGCGCTTCGCCGTCGGCGGGCGTGGAGAAGAAGCCGCCATGCTCGGGATCGGCGAAGCGGGCGATCATCTCGTCGGCCAATCCGATCGCCTCCAGGTACCACCGCTCCTCGCATGTGGCTTCGAACAGTGCGATCAGCCCCTCGATCAGGAAGGCGTGGTCCTCGAGGTAGGCATCGATCCTGGCCGCTCCGGCGTTGTAGCTGCGCAGCAGGCGTCCGCGCTCGTCACGCATCTCGCTCAGCAGGAACTCGGCGCAGGCGCCGGCCGCCTGGAGATAGCGCGGCTCTGAGAGACCCGCACCCGCGTCGGCGAGCGCGGCGATCATCAGGGCGTTCCAGCTCGTCAGGCGCTTGTCGTCGAGCTCCGGGCGCGTCCGCTCCTCGCGCGCCCGCAGCAGCGTCTCGCGGATGCGCTCGCGCACGGCCTGCTCGGGTCGTGGGCCCAGCTCCTGGAGCACGTTGAGCCCGGGCTCGGGGAATCGAGACCCACCCGACCCGTCCTGGAAGTTGCCCTCCGGCGTGACCGTCAGCCATGCGATCGCCGCGTCGGCATCCTCGCCCAGAAGCTCGCGCAGCTGGGCCTGCGTCCACACGTAGAAGCGGCCCTCAACTCCCTCGGAGTCTGCGTCAAGGGCGCTGTAGAAGGCGCCCTCCGGGCCGCGCATCTCCCGCAGGGCCCACTCGAGCGTGTCCACGCAGACCGTTCGCAGGTCAGGGTCGGCGGTGGCCTGCCAGCCATGGAGATAGGCGCGGGCGAGCAGCGCGTTGTCGTAGAGCATCTTCTCGAAGTGGGGCACCGTCCAGGTCGCATCGACGCTGTAGCGGGCGAAGCCACCGCCGAGCTGATCGTGGATCCCCCCGCAAGCCATCGCGTGCAGCGTCTTGCTCGCCATCTCCAGCTCGCCGCGCAGGAGCAGGAACTCGATGGCCGAGGCGTGTGGGAACTTCGGCGCTCCTCCGAAGCCGCCGTGGCGGGCATCGAAGGAGTCGCCCAGCCTTCTCACGGCTTCCTCGAGCGCGCTCTCCTGGAGCGGCTCGGCGGAGGGGACGAGGCGCGCGCCGCCAGAGAGCCGCTCGGCCACGCCGGAGCCCTGGGCGCGTATCTCCTCGCCGCTGGCCTCCCACGCCTCGGCGATCGCCTGCAGCACCTGCGTCCATGCGGGCATGCCGTGGCGCGGATCTGGCGGGAAGTAGGTGCCTCCGTAGAACGGATGCTGCTCGGGCGTGAGAAAGACGTTCAACGGCCAGCCGCCGTGCCCGGTCATGCCCTGGACGGCCTCCATGTAGATGGCGTCCACGTCCGGGCGCTCCTCGCGGTCGACCTTCACGCAGACGAAGCTCTCGTTCATCAGCTCCGCCGTGCGCCGGTCCTCGAAGGACTCGTGGGCCATCACGTGACACCAGTGGCAGGCGGAGTAGCCGATGGAGACGAGCACCGGCTTGTCCTGTGCGCGGGCGCGGGCGAAGGCCTCGGGACCCCAGGGCAGCCAGTCGACGGGATTCTCGGCGTGCTGGCGCAGGTACGGCGAGGTCTCTGAAGCGAGCGCGTTGGTCAACGCAGGCGAGCGAGCCCGGGCAGCGGGAACGAGCTCGGCGCCGGCCATTCGCCTTCGCCCCGGCTCTGCGCCGCACGTGCGGTCGTGGCGGTGAGGTGCACGGAGAAGGCATGGCCGCCGAGCACCCCGCTGAAGTGATGGGCGCTGCTGACGCGCAGCTGGCCCGCGGCCGCAGCCGATCCCGAGACGGTGATGGTGGCCGTGGACCCCTTCGACCTGAGCAGCAGGCTGGTCGAGATCGTGCCGCTGATCTGCACCCCTGGGATGTAGGAGTAGCGGCTGAGGACGGCCGTGGTCTTGGTGATCCTCACGTCACCTCCGCGCAGGCCGCCGAAGTGGGCACCGACGGGCACCCCCCCGACGTTGATGCCGATCAGGACGATCGCGTGCTCGAGATCGCGGATCGAGTCGACGGCCGCCGTGAGCGTTCGCCCCGGGGCGCCCGCTACGCCAGGGGTCGAGGGCACATTGGCGAGCGAACGCGGAGCCGACGGCGTGGGCGCGAAGTCGTTTGCGCTCGAACGGCACGAGCCGACGGGGGTGGCGGCGAAGAACGCCACGAGCGCCACGTGCGAGCATTCGCTGAGGTCGCTGCCGATGACCGAGTGCCCCGTGTAGGGAACCACCAGCAGCTGGGCATCGGGGATCAGCTTGGCGACCGTGCGGGCGTTTTCGGTCGGGGTCCGCAGGTCCTGTCCGCCCGAGAGGATCAGCGTGGGGACGTCGGGCAGCGGCGCTTCGGCGGGCGGCGCGGGAGCGGCGTCCGGCCAGGATATGCACGCGGGGATGCTTTCGTAGAGCAGCCCGGAGGCGGGGGAGAACGGATAGAACGACGATGCGGGAACGGCGCTCAACGCGGCTTCCACTTCGTTCTCACGGGTGCTCACGGGCGCTGTGCGCCCCCACGGGAACGGCGTCTCCTCGCAGGAGGTGGCGAAGTACAGGGCTTCATCGACCGTGTTGCTTTCTTCGTTGGGGCGCGTCGACGGCGCGCTGGCCCCCAGAGCCTCGATGCGCAGTAGGGGCGACGGGTCGCCGGCGAGCGCCGCATGCACGGCTGCGGGCATCTCGGCGCGCAGCGCCGGGTCCAGATCGCCCGCCAGCAGCAGCTTGTAGAGCACTGGTGAGGTGAGTGAGAGCTTGACCGGCTTGCCCTGCGGGTCGTACACGACCCCCGTCAGGCGCCTGACATCCAGGCGATTCACCAGCCGCGCGACGTCGGCGACCGGCGAGGTGGTCACGCCGTTGCACGCTCCGTGGCTGCACAGTTCGAGCAGAGCCGGCGTCATAGCCTTGAAGGTGCTCACCCGGAAGGCTTCCGGTCCGGCGGGGGTCTCGGTCGAGTCGAGTACGAGCGCCTCCACGTTCTGGGGGTAGCGCTCGGCGTACTCGAGCGCGACCTTGGTGCCGTAGGAGGTTCCGTAGAGCACGAGCTTTTCGTATCCGCCGGCCTGCCGCAGCGCCTCGATGTCGGCGACCGATTCACTGGTCGTGTAGCTGCCGCGCGCCGGCCCCAGTTCACCTGCGCATCGTTCCATCGCTTCGCCGAGGCTGAGGCGCGAGTTGCTCGTGAGCGCGTCGCATCTGAGCGCCCCCGACGCGCCCGTGCCGCGCTGGTCGAACACGAGCAGATCGCGCGTGCTCAGGGCTGGTGCGATCGCCTGTGCGATGAATTCGGCCAGCGGGGTCGCCGCCTGCCCCGGGCCGCCAGCCAGCGCCACCACCGCGTCCCGGCTGGGGGTGCTCCCCGCCAGGCGGCGCTCGACGCTGAGCGAGATCGTTCCGGGAAGCCTTTCCGTTCGGTCAAGCGGAACGGCGAGGGTCGTGCACGAGAACACGGTGCCTTTGGCGCATGGCCCGAAGGGAAGGCTGGATGCCGTCGAGGCGGCCGGCCAGCTCAGGAGTGCCAGCACCGGTAGCAGAGCCACCAGCACGGAAGTGGGAGCTCTCCTGCGCATCCCCTCCGACAATAGCTGCCGCCGCCCTGGGATTCGCCACCGGGCGCTAGGGTTGCACGCGATGGCCCAGGAGCGCGAGATCATCGATGCCACGGGCGCGCCGCCGGCGATCGGGCCCTACAGTCACGCGGTGCGGGTCGGAGGACTGCTGTTCTGCTCGGGACAGATCCCGCTCGATCCGGCAACCGGCGAGCTCGTGGGCGAGACCGCGGCTGAGCAGGCGGGCCGCTGCCTGGAGAACCTGCAGGCGGTCTGCGCCGCAGCTGCGACCTCGCTCGAGCGTGCTGTGCGGCTGACGATCTACATGACCGATCTCGGCGAGTTCGCCACGGTCAACGAGGTGTACGGATCCTTCTTCGGCGAGCAGCCGCCGGCCAGGGTCACGGTCGGCGTGGCCCAGCTGCCGAAGGGCGCCTACGTCGAGATCGACGCCGTCGTGGCGCTGTAGTCCTCGCCTTTGGTGGGCTCGACGCCGTAGAGCGCGCGTGACAGCAGCCGCCACAGGGTGGCCCGCTCCTCGGGGTCGAGCGGCGCGAGCACCTCGTCCTCGATGCTCTCCTGTTCGTGCTCGGCCCTCGCCAGGGCGCGGCGACCCTGATCTGTGATGTCGACCAGATGACGTCTGCGGTCCTGGGGATCGCGCCGGCGCGCCACGTGTCCGAGAGCCTCGAGCTCGTTGAGCAGGAGCACCACGTTGTTGGCGTCCATGCACAGCGCGTCTGCGAGCTCCTGCTGGGGCGCGCCGTCGTGGTCGCGCAGGTAGCTGAGCGCCATCAGCAGGCGCATGTGCATTCCCAGCAGCTCCTCGTTGCTGCGCCGGTAGACCTGCTTTGCCAGGCGCGTGAGCAGCACCATCGATCCGGGTGGACAGGAGACACAGTTCTCATCGCTCATAGCCGTCGGATTATACCACGGCGTAGCAACCATCATGTATAGATAGATAATACTTGAAACAGGGATGATCCTTGCTATGGTGTTCCTTTCGCGCAACTCGGAAGGAGCACCATGAGCGTCACAAGAGCCATTCCCAGACCACAGATCAACGCCGCCACAGGCGACTCGGAGCGCAAACGCGACCGCCGGCGGTGGTTGGCCTTGGCGGTGCTGTGCCTCGGTCAGCTGATGATGGTTCTCGACTCGACCATCGTCAACGTGGCGCTGCCCTCGATCCAACACGACCTGAGCTTCAGCCAGGGCAACCTCACGTGGGTGATGAACGGCTACCTGATCACCTTCGGAGGCTTTCTGCTGCTCGCGGGCAGGCTCGGCGATCTCGTGGGGCGCAAGAAAGTGTTCCTGACGGGCCTGGTCATGTTCACGGCCGCATCGGTCCTGTGCGGAGTGGCCTCCAGCCAGGCGATGCTGATCGGCGCGCGCCTGCTGCAGGGAGTGGGCGGGGCGGTCGCCTCGAGCGTGATCCTGGCGATCATCGTCACCGAGTTCACGAGCGCGGCCGACCGCGCCAGGGCGATGGGCGTCTATGCATTCGTCTCCGCCGGCGGCGGCTCGATCGGGCTGCTCGCGGGTGGCGCGCTCACGCAGTCGCTGGACTGGCACTGGATCTTCTTCGTCAACGTGCCGATCGGGGTCCTCGCCCTGCTGCTCGGCTCACGCCTGATCGAGGAGAACGAGGGCATCGGGCTGGCGGGAGGGGTCGACGTCCTCGGCTCGATCCTGATCACGGTGGCGACCATGATCGGCGCCTTCGCGATCGTCAAGTCCAGTGAATTCGGCCTGCTCTCGGCTCGCACGCTCGGCGCCGCAGGCACCTCGCTGGCGCTGCTCGGGGCGTTCCTGGCGCTCGAGAACCGCTTGGCCAATCCGATCATGCCGCTGCGGATCCTGCGGCTGCGGATGTTGATGGGCTCGAGCCTCGTGCGCGGGCTGCTGATCACCGGGATGTTCTCGGCGTTCTTCCTCGGCTCGCTCTACCTCGAGCGGGTGCTTGGCTACAACGCGATCGACACCGGCCTCGCGTTCATGCCGCTGACGATCTCGATCGGCGTGATGTCGGCGGGCGTCTCTGCGCGAGTCGCGCAGCGCTTCGGTCCGCTCAACCTGCTCGCGGTCGGCCTGCTCGGCATCGTGGCGGGCCTGTTGCTGCTCACCGCCCAGGGGCTGCACCCGGCCTACTTCCCGGGGCTGTTCTTCGCCTTCCTGCTGCTCGGCTTGGGGGCCGGCGCCTCCTTCCTGCCCCTGCTGACGATCGGGATGTCGGACGCTCCCGCGCGCGACGCGGGCCTGGCCTCGGGCATCATCAACGTCTCGGTGCAGCTGTTCGGTGCGATCGGCCTGGCCTCGCTGGGCACGATCGCCACCGACCACGCCAGGGCGTTGAGCGCCAGCGGGCACACGCTGTCGCAGGCCCTGACCGGCGGCTACCACCTCGCCTACCTCGTCGCGGCCGTGTGCGTGGCCGTCGGGATCGTGGCCGCGTTCGTCGTGCTGCGCCCGCCGTCGGCCTCGGTCGGCCAGCTGATCGAGGAGGAGGAGCGGCGTCTCGCCGAAGGCGTCGGCTCCGCCCAGCCGGTGGCGCAGGCCGCCTGAGACGGGCTCTGGAGACCCGCCGCGCGCGCAGCCTGGCGCGTGGCGGGTCAGCCCGCGCGCAGCTCTGCCCGCTTGATCTTCCCCGAGGGCGTCTTCGGCAGCTCCTCGGCGAAGTCCACGATGCGGGGGTACTTGTAGGGGGCCGTCTGGCTCTTGACGTGCTCCTGGAGCTCGCGCACGAGCTCCGGCGAGGCGGTGGCGAGGCCCTCGCGCAACACGACCACGGCGCGCACGACCGCGCCGCGCTCCTCATCCGGCGCGGCCACCGCCGCCGCTTCGGCGACGGCCGGGTGGGCGACGAGCGCCGACTCGACCTCGAAGGGGCCGATGCGGTAGCCGGCCGAGACGATCACGTCGTCTTCGCGGCCCTCGAAGTAGAGCCAGCCCTCACCGTCTTCGCTGACCCGATCCCCGGTCCTCCACGGCCCCCCCGCGCGGCGGTCCTCGGCGCTCCAGGCGCCGCTCGCGTCGCGGTGCACCTGCTCGCCGAGATAGCCGAGGAAGAAAGTGGGGACGCTCGCGGGATCGACGGTCAGCTCGCCATCGACGACCGACAGCCGCATCCCAGGGAGCGCCCTGCCCATCGAGCCTGGCCTGGCGGGGACGTCGTGGGGTATGCCGGTCAGCTGGCCGGTCTCGGTCTGGCCGTAGCCGTCGCGAATCTGCAGGCCCGTCGCCTGCTCCCAGGCGCGCAGGACCTCTGGGTTGAGCGCCTCGCCCGCCGCGACCGCGCCGCGCAGATGAGCCAGCGGGCGCAGCGCCACGCGCTTGGCGATCACGCGGTACTCGGTGGGGGCCATGCACAGCACGTCCACGTGCTCGCGCTCCATCAGCTCCAAGCGCTCGCGCGGGTCGAAGCGCGCGTCGTGCAAGAGCGCCGCGGCGCCCGACAGCCAGGGCGCGATGAACACGTTGCGGGCGGACTTCGACCAGCCGCTGGCGGCGGTGCACCACACGAGATCTCCCCGGCGGGCCCCGAGCCAGTAGCCGGCCTGGACGCGCTGACCGTCGAGGTAGCGCTGGGCGTGGACGACCGCCTTGGGCTCACCCGCGGTGCCACTGGTGAACGTGATCAGGCACGGGTCCTGCTCGCCCAGCTCGACGGCCGGTGCGGGTGCGGAGGCGAACAGCGCCTCGTCGTGGATGTAGATGACGGGCTGGGTCGGCGCGGCCGCCTCCAGCTCGAGGCGATTGCGCTCGTCGGCCACGATCAGAGCGGGTCCGGCCACGGTGAGGCGCAGGCGCAGGTCCTTGGCGCGGAGCTGCTCGGTGCACGGCAGCACCACTGCGCCGATGCGAAAGCAGGCCAGCATCGTGAGCACCCACTCGGGGCGGTTGCCGATCAGCGTCATCACCACATCGCCCCGGCCGATCCCGTGCTCCCGCAGCGCCCCCGCCATCCGCGCGGAGCGATCGGCCACCACGGCGAAGCTCCACTCGCGCCTCGCGCCCTCACGCGAGAGCTCCAGCAGGGCGAGGTCTCCCGCCGGCGCCTGATCGACCACGTCGCGGGCGAAGTTCACGCCGGTATTCTCCCTGAACACGCTTAATTCGACCTTGGAGCCTTGATCAGATGGCCGTAGCTGCCACCCCGTACACCGAGAAGACCGATGAGCAGAAGGCGATCACCGAGATGGTGCACCAGTTCGTCGACGAGCAGATCCTGCCCAACGCCGAGCACTACGACCACGAGGACGAGTTCCCCGGGCCGATCGTCGAGCAGATGAAGGAGCTGGGGCTGTTCGGGGTCACGATCCCGGAGGAGTACGGCGGGATGGGTCTCGACCTCACGACCTACGCGATGATCGTGGAGGAGCTCTCACGCGGGTGGATCTCGATCTCGGGCGTCATCAACACGCACTTCATCGGCTCCTACCTGCTGATGAAGTTCGGCAACGAGGAGCAGAAGCAGAAGTACCTGCCGCGGATGTCAACGGGCGAGATCCGTGCGGCCTTCTCCCTCTCTGAGCCCGAGCTCGGCTCGGACGTGCAGGCGATCAAAACGGCGGCCAAGAAGACGCATGACGGCGCCTACGAGATCAACGGCCAGAAGATGTGGGTCACCAACGGCCTGCGCTCGGACCTCGTGTTCGTGCTCGTCAAGACAGACCCGAACGCCGAGAAGGCCTACAAGGGCATGACCTGCTTCATCGCCGAGAAGGAGGGCGGCGTCGGCGAGAACACCGGCGCCTATGCCGGCCTCACGGTGCCGCCGCAGCTGCGCAAGATGGGTTACAAGGGCGTCGAGTCCACCGAGCTCGTCTTCGATGGCTACCGCTGTCCGGCCGAGAACATCCTCGGCGGCGAGGACGCCGGGCTGAACAAGGGCTTCCCTCAGATGATGGACGCGCTCGAGGTCGGCCGCGTCAACGTGGCCGCGCGCGGCGTGGGCATCGCCCAGCGGGCGCTCGAGCTCGGCCTGCGCTACTCGCAGGAGCGCAAGACCTTCGGCAAGCCGATCGCCGAGCACCAGGCGATCCAGTTCAAGCTCGCCGACATGGCCACGCAGGTGGACGCGGCGCGCCTCTTGACGCTGCGCGCCGCACGCCTGAAGGACGCCGGCGAGCGCTCGGACCTGGAGGCGGGGATGGCCAAGCTGTTCGCCTCCGAGGCCGGCCGTTTCTGCGTCGAAGAATCGTTCCGCATACACGGCGGCTACGGCTATTCGAAGGAGTATGAGATCGAGCGCCTCTACCGCGACGCGCCGCTGCTGCTGATCGGCGAGGGCACCTCGGAGATCCAGCGCATGGTGATCGGCCGCAAGCTCCTGCAGCGTCATAAGATCTGACAAGACAGCTACGGGCCGTTACGCGCCCCGGAAGGGAAGAACCTGCCATATGGCCGATGACGCCAAGGCTCTGATCGAGCTTGCAACCCGCCGCTTCATCGGCGAAGTGCCTGCGCTCGAGCCGATCAAGCTGGTGGTCGGCGTCGAGCTCAAGGGCAGGGGGGACGTCCAGCACTTTCGCCTCGAGATGCCCGGCCTGAAGGTCACGAAGGGCCCGGCGGCCGACGCCCGCGTGCGCGTGGACATGCGCCGCGAGTTCTTCAACGTGATGGCGCGCGAAGCCAAGGTCGCCGACTGGGTCGAGGCTTTCACCTACGGCCAGGCCAAGGCCTCGGGGCCCGAGCAGTTCATCCGCCTGATCGTCAACGTGGTCGAGCGCCAGCAGGAGCGCGAACGCACGCGCAAGACGCACCGGCCGGCCTGAGGGCTTCCTCGGTTCCCGCGCCCCGTCGGTCTCCTGCAGAGCAGGGCTGCTCAGGGGCGCAGGGCAGCTCAGTGGTAGGAGGTGAGCTGCTGTGCCAGGAACGCGAGCGATCCCAGCAGGAAGACGCACATGACGATCAGGGAGAAGTTTTCGTTCACGCTCTGTCTGGCCTCCGGGCTACAGGATAGGGAACACGGCGGGCAGGTGGGAGAGCTCCCGGGCCGCGGGATGCAAACGATGCCGGGCCGGGGCCGACGGGGGCGCCAAGGGGGCGCCCCCACGGCGGTGAGCTCTAGGCGAGGACCGCGTCGCCGTCGTAGAGCTTGACGATCTTCACCGCCCCATCCGCGCCGGCGGCGGCAGCTGCGTCGAGGCACAGGCGGCAGAGGACGCACTCGTCGAGGTTCTTCTCGACTATCTCCAGGCTGCCGTCGGCGCTCTGCGCGAAGATGTCCACCGGACACGCCTCGGTCAGCTTGCGGGCGAGCTCGGTGTCGGCTGCCACCTGATCGTCGACCTCGACGGCGATGAAGATACCGTCCTTCCTCATGCCGGGCTCCGCTCGGCGAGCTTGGCCTTGACGAGGTCGGGGATCTCGTCGATCCGCTGCACGACAGGGATGCCGGCCGCCTCCAGCCGCGCGATCTTCTCCGTCGCGCTGTCCTCCTTGCCCTCGACGATCGTGCCGGCGTGCCCGAAGGACATGCCCTGCATCTCCTCGTCGTCCATGAACTTGCCGGCCATGAAGGCGATGATCGGCAGGCGCGAGTCGTGCTCCTTGACCCACTGAGCCAGTTGGGCCTCCATGCGGCCGCCGGGCTCGGTGTAGATCACGATCGCCTGGGTCTGCTCGTCGGCCTCGAAGTACGGCATCAGCTCGGCATAGGTGGAGCCGATGATCGCATCGCCGCCGATCGAGACCGCCGTGGAGACCCCGAGTCCGGCAGCCGTCAGCGTGGAGGAGATCTCCGTGGTCATGCCGCCGGAGCGGCTCATCACACCGACTGCGCCGGGCTGGTAGGCCACAGCGGCGTTGCGGGCCGGGCCGCCGATGCCGCCCATCTTGGCGACGCCGGGAACGATCACGCCAAGGCAGTTGGGACCGATGATCCGGGCGCCCTTGGCGTCGGCGAGCTCGACCATCATCGCGACGTCGCGGCGCGGGATCCGCTCGGTGACGATCACGATCGTCTTGATGCCTGCATGCAGCGCCTCGAAGACGGCGTCGCGCGTGCCTGCCGGGGGGACGGTGACGACCGAGCCGTCGGGGATGACGCCACCGTTGTGCTCGACGACCTGCTCGACGGTGTCGAAGACGGGAACGCCGTGGACCTCACGGCCCTTGCGGCCGGGGGTCACGCCGCCGACGATCTTCGAGCCGTAGTCGAGGCACTCGCGCGTGAGGTTGACGGCCTCGCGCCCGGTGATGCCCTGGATGATGAAGGTCGTGTCCTGGTTGATCAGGATGGACATGACTAGGAGGCTCCTTCGATCTTGGCGACCGCTCGACCGGCGGCCTCCCACAGCGACACCGACCGATCGCAGTACTCGATCCCGTACTTGTCGAGGATCTTGAAGCCCTCCTCCTCCCAGGCGCCCGGGATGCGGAAGATCGCGATCGTCTCGCCGGGGTCCCTGCCGAGCTCCAGACAGGCCTTGATCACGCCACGCGCGACGATGTCCACGCGTGTGTTCGAGACGATCGACATCATCACGGCGATCTTCTCGACGCCGTCTTTCTGGAGGACCTGCTTGGCCAGGCCGCAGGCCTTGGCGACCGACGGGTTGCCGCCGATCTCGGAGTAGTTGGCGGGCTTGCCGCCCTGTTGGCGCACGGCGTCCGTCAGTGTCAGCGAGCCGCCCCCAGCACCGATGACGAGGCCGATGTTGCCGTTGAAGCCGGTGTCCTTGCCCTGGATGACGCCACGGTGGTCGGCGGCGTCGATCGCCTTGACGGCCTCTTCGAAGGCGGTCGGCGTGTGGTCCTCGCGAGTGCCCTCCTCCGCGCCGATGCCCAGCGCCTCGATCAGGTTCTTCTGGCGCGGCATGCCCTCGTTCTCCATCTCCATGTGCGCATCGAGTGCGACGAACGAGCCGTCCTTCAGCTCGGCCAGTGGATTGATCTCGGCGAGCGTCATGTCGTTGTCGAGGAACAACTGGGCGAGGCGGGCAAGCACCGGGGTGGCGCGCTGCAGGGCCCTCCCGGTGACGCCGGCCGCGGCGATGACCTGCTTGGCCTGGAAGTCTGAGAAGGGCTCGATCGTGGAGAAGTGTCCGCGACCGACGTGGTCGGGGTGCTCCTCGGCGACCTGCTCGATGTCGATGCCGCCCATGTCGCTGAAGAGCATCAGCGGTCTCTTCGCGGTCCCGTCCCAGACGACGCCCGCGTAGTACTCCTGCTCGACCTCCGCCTTGGGGTCGACGAGCACTCCGCGCGGCATGTGGCCGTTGATCTCCAGCGCCAGGATGTCGCGGGCGTGGGCCTCGGCCTCCTCGGGGGTGTCCGCGAACTTGACGCCGCCGGCCTTCATCCGCCCGCCGGTGAGGACCTGGGACTTGATCACCGTCGGGCCGCCGATCCGCTCCGCGATCGTCCTCGCCTCGGCGGCATCGGTCGTGAAGCCGTAGTCCGTCACGGGGATGCCGGCGCGCTTTACGACCTCGCGGGCCTCGTACTCGAAGAATCTCATTGCGGCGCGGAAGCCTATACGCAGGCGCGCGACGGATGCCGCGTGCTCCCCGCTACCGTCCGGGGGGTGATGAGTGGACCACGCTGCTCGATCCAGCTGTCAGGTCGCGCTCGCGCTGCGCTGCGCAGGAAGGCCATCGCGGCGGTGCTCCTGCTCGGGGCGCTGCCGGCGCTCGCGGCGCCAGGTTCGGCGCTCGCGGTGGCGAACCCGGCGGACACGCTGACCTACATGCCCACCGAAATGGTCCATTCGAGCTGGACGCAGGCGCAGGTGGAAGGCTTCATCGCCGGGCTCGGGGAATACGACATCGGCCAGGCGCTGCTGCAGATGCCGAGGTTCAAGGCGAAGGGGACGCTGTCGCTACCGCCGGTCGAGAGCCAGATGCTCGGCGTGTGGGCTGGCGCGGCGGCCTCCTACGACGCGGCCCACGGGACCGCCGTGACGGTCACCGCCGTCTTCAACGGCCAGCCGAAGGGGAAGCGGTTGAACCTCGAGCTGCCGCAGACCAGGGCCAACGTGCTCGCCGCGGTCGAATCGGTGCTCGCGACAGGGGTCTCCGGGGTGCAGCTGGACATCGAGCCCTACCCGACCGGGCACGGCTTCCTCGTGCTGCTCGAAGCGCTCGACGGGGCCTTCGCGCGGCTGGGCTTCCACGGGCGCCTGTCGGTCGTGGCGCCCGCCGAGACATCGACCTGGTCGCCCTCCTACCTGCGACGCGTCTCCGAACTTGTCGACCAGGTCGATCCGACCTTCTACGACAGCGAAATCGAGAGCATCCCCGCCTACGAGGAATGGGTCGTGCAGGGCCTGGCCTACTACAGCGCCAACGTCTCGGCGCACGCCGCGATCGTCCCCGTGATCCCCTCCTACGCGCCCGATCCGTGGCACGACCCAAAGGTCGAGGACATCGCCAACGCCACGAGCGCCCTGGAATCGGCCCTGGCGAGCGGCAGTCGCATCGAGGGCGCGGGGATCTGGTGGTGGTACGCCTTCTACGAGGAACGCAGCCGCCACCTGAAGACGGGACCCGACCGCGCCGCCTGGCTGGCGCGCACGGTCGAGCTTCCCTTCTCGCCCTGAGCCCCCGTCAGAAGCCGTAGGCCTCGGCCAGCTCGGGGTCCTTCTTGGCGAGCATCTCGGCGAGGTTGACCATCACCTTGCACTGCTTCCAGGTGGCGTCGTCCTGCATCTTGCCGTCGAGCATGTGCACCCCGCGCCCGTCGGGGATGGCCTCGATCACGCGTTTGGCGAACGCGACCTCGGACGGTTCGGGCGAGAACACCTTCTTGGCGATCGCGATCTGGACGGGGTGCAGCGACCAGGCGCCGACGCAGCCGAGCAGGAAGGCCGCACGGAACTGGGCCTCGCAGCCCTCCACGTCCTTGATGTCGCCGTAGGGGCCGTAGAAGGGCAGGGCGCCGACGGAGGTGCACGCGTCGACCATGCGCGCGATCGAGTAGTGCCACGGGTCCTGCTGGTAGCTGGGGCGCGGCGCGTCCGGGTTCTCGGGATCGGGGTCGGCGATCGTGCGATAGCCGGGGTGCCCGCCTCCGACCCGCGTGGTCTTCATGCGGCGTGAGGCCGCGAGGTCGGCGGGTCCGAAGCTCATCCCCTGGATGCGGGGGCTGGCGCAGGCGATGTCCTCGAGGTTGGCCACGCCCTGGGCGGTCTCGAGCAGCGCGTGGATTAGGATCGGCCGCTCCAGCCCCGCCTTGGCCTCGAGCTGGGCGAGCAGACGGTCGACGTAGTGGATGTCCCAGGGACCCTCCACCTTGGGGATCATGACCACCTCGAGCTTGTCCCCGATCTCGCCCACCAGTTCGGTCAGGTCGTCGAGCACCCACGGCGAGGCGAGCTCGTTGACCCGTGTCCACAGCGCGGTGTCGCCGAGCTCCATCTCGCGTCCCACCTTGATCAGGCCCGCGCGGGCGGCGAGCTTGCGGTCCACCGGCACCGCGTCCTCGAGGTTGCCCAGCAGGATGTCAACCGTCGGTGCGATGTCGGGGACCTTGGCGACCATCTTCTCGTTCGAGAAGTCCAGGAAGTGGATCATCCGGGAAGGCTTGAAGGGGATCTCCCGCACCGGCTCGGGCGCGTCGATGGCAAGGGGCTTGAAGAAGTCGCGGGGGTTGCGCAAGGGCTCTCCTGGGTCAGCTGGGGGACAGCGGCATTCCTGTTTGCTGCTAGGAAGTATTGATGATGCGCCTTCATGTGTCCTGGTTGGTGGCGTTGGCAGCCTGTGCGTCGCTGCTGCTGGGCGCCGCTTCGACAAGTGGCGCACGGGCCACGACGAGCAGCTCGACAGCGAACTGGCGCACCCTGACGCTGAGCGTCTCGCCGGCGCCGAGCGACGTTGCGCTCGTCGAGGTCGGGTTCCGCGGGACCGCGGGGCGTCAGCGGATATCCAAGGCTGACCTCACGTTCGCCGTGGGCTCTCCGCTGGGCGACGATTACCTCGCCGTCGTCGGCGTCGGCTCCGCGCCGTCGCGCTCTCCTCGTGCGCTCGTGCTGGTCGTCAATCGACCCTCTGCGCTGCTCGACCCGGCGAGCGTGCTGGTGCGGCTGAGGAGCACGCGTGCGCTCGGGTCGGCGGTGGCGCGCAGGCTCCTCGACCCCTTCACGCGCCCGCGCCCGGGCCAGACCCCCGCCCTTTGCAACATCCCGCTCCACGGTGCGAAAGGGTTGCCCGCCTCGATGCTGGTGCCGGTTCGCTCCCGCGGCGCGGCGCTCACCGGCTTCAGCATGGCCTCAGCGGTGGCGCAGGCCTACGACGTGGCCTGTGGTCTGCCGTATCAGCCGGCATTCGCACACGCGATCGGACAGGCGGGAGCCGGCGCGTGCACGCCGGTCCGGGCGCTCTGTTGCCCTCCCAACGCGATCTGTGCGAGGCCTCCCGGCGCGCCGACGCCCGCTCCGCCGGCCCCGGCTCCGGCTCCGCCGGGACCTGCGCCGCCTGCCTGCACACCCTGCAAGCCGCCCCCAGGACAGGCCTGCCCGCTGGCGGCGCCGAGCGTCTGCATCGCCCCAGCGGCGGACGGCACGAGGCGCCTCACGACAGGCTCCGACTAGAGTTCCTCTCCGCGTGCCGCGGCTGGAGCACTCCGCCCGCGCACGAGCCCGGCGCCGATTGGGCGCCGGCCGGCCGTGGTCGATCGAGGCTGCGGCTCCATCCGATCAGCTGCCACAGGAGACCTTCCAGACCCCATGAGCGAGACCGATTTCGTCGAGACCGACCAGGCCGCCCGCGAGGCGAGCGGCGCCCATCCCTATGGCCGCTACCTGGAGGAGTTCGAGGTCGGCGCCGTCTACAAGCACTGGCCCGCCAAGACGGTCACCGAGTCCGATGACCACCTGTTCTGCCTGATCACGATGAACCACCACCCGCTGCACCTGAACGACGTCTATGCGGCCAAATCCCAGCAGGGGCGCAACGTGGTGGTCGGTCCGCTCGTCTACTCGCTGGCGCTGGGCATGTCGGTGAGCGACGTCAGCGGCAAGGCGATCGCCAACCTGGCGACAGAAGAGCTCAAGCACCCCGCGCCGGTGTTTCACGGCGACACGCTGTTCTGCGAGTCGGAGGTGCTCGAGAAGAAGGAGTCGAAGTCCAAGCCGGATCGCGGCACGGTCAAGGTCCACACCCGAGTGCTGAACCAGGACGGCGTGCTGGTGGCGGAGTTCAAGCGCCTGGTGCTCGTTCCCCGCAAGCACCCCGGCGAGGGCTCGGCCGAGGGTAACGTCGAGTAGATCGAGTAGATCCGTAGAGATCGGCAATGTCGAAGCGAGAGACGTACGGTACGCTTTCCCGACCGTCCGCAGAGGGCGTTTTTCTGTTTCCCGGGGCCCAGAGCCTTGCCCCGGCAGCAGCGCCGCATGGCGCGCGCCGATCTTGCCGCCAACCGAGGAGCCGCCTGAGACGATGAACACAACCGTTCCCGCCCCCACCAAGAACGAGCGTCTGCTGGCCTGGGTGAAGGAGGTCGAGACGCTCACCGAACCGGACCAGGTCTACTGGTGCGATGGCTCAGCCGAGGAGTACGACCGACTCTGCCAGGACCTCGTCGACGCGGGCACGTTCGAGCGGCTGTCCGACGCCAAGCGCCCCAACTCCTATCTGGCGCTCTCCGATCCCGGAGACGTGGCGCGCGTAGAGGACCGCACGTTCATCTGCTCGGCCACCGAGGCAGAGGCCGGACCGACCAACAACTGGCGCGATCCCGCCGAGATGCGCGAAGCCCTGAACGAGCTGTTCGCAGGGGCGATGCGGGGACGGACGATGTACGTGGTGCCGTTCTCGATGGGACCGCTCGGCTCCGACAAGAGCCACGTCGGCGTGCAGCTGACCGACTCGACCTATGTCGCCGTGAGCATGCGGATCATGACGCGCATGGGCCAGGGCGCCCTCGACGCGCTCGGCGACGGCCAGTTCGTGCCCTGCCTGCACTCTGTCGGCATGCCCCTTGATTCGGACCCCACCCACCCGGTCGAGGACGTGCCGTGGCCCTGCAACGCCGAGAACAAGTACATCGTGCACTTCCCGGACACCCGCGAGATCTGGTCCTACGGCTCCGGCTACGGCGGCAACGCGCTGCTCGGCAAGAAGTGCTTCGCGCTGCGCATCGCCTCGGTGATGGCCCGTGACGAGGGTTGGATGGCCGAGCACATGCTGATCCTCAAGCTGACCTCTCCCGAGGGCGAGGTCAAGTACATAGCCGGAGCGTTCCCGAGCGCCTGCGGCAAGACGAACCTCGCAATGCTGATCCCCACGCTCGAGGGCTGGACCGTGGAGACCATCGGCGACGACATCGCGTGGATGAAGTTCGGCGAGGACGGCCGCCTCTACGCGATCAACCCCGAGGCGGGCTTCTTCGGCGTGGCGCCGGGCACGGGCGAGGAGACCAACCCCAACGCCGTGCGCACGATCGAGCGCAACACGATCTTCACCAACTGCGCCAGGACCGACGACGGCGACATCTGGTGGGAGGGCCTCACGAAGGAGGTCCCCGGGCATCTGATCGATTGGCACGGCAACGACTGGACGCCTGATTCTGGGACGCCGGCGGCGCACCCCAACGCGCGCTTCACCACCCCGGCGGCGCAGGACCCGGCGATCGCGCCCGAGTGGGAGGACCCGGCGGGCGTGCCGATCGACGCGATGCTGTTCGGCGGTCGCCGCTCGACCGTGGTGCCGCTCGTGACCGAGGCGCTGGACTGGGAGCACGGCGTGTTCCTCGGCTCGGTTATGAGCTCGGAGAAGACCGCCGCGGCGGCCGGCACCGTGGGCGAACTGCGCTTCGACCCCTTTGCCATGCTGCCCTTCTGCGGCTACAACATGGCCGACTACTTCGCCCACTGGCTGGAGATCGGACGCCGGGGCGGGGCGAAGCTCCCGAAGATCTTCTACGTCAACTGGTTCCGCAAGGACCAGCAGGGCCGCTTCCTGTGGCCGGGCTACGGCGAGAACTCGCGCGTGCTCTCCTGGGTGTTCGCCCGCTGCGCTGGACACGGCGCCGGTCGAGAGACCCCGATCGGCGTGATCCCTCCGGTCGGCCCCGAGGGCATCGACACCCGCGGCCTGGACGTCTCAGACGAGGACATGGCCGAGCTGCTGCGTGTCGAGACCGAGGAGTGGAAGGCGCAGCTGCCCCAGTTCCACGAGCACTTCGCCAAGTTCGACAACCTCCCCGACGAGCTCCACGCCCAGCTGAAGGCGCTCGAGCGGCGCCTCAGCTAGTCGTGGCCGTGGGTCTCGCCGGCTGCAGCCGGCGGGCGTGACTCCTCGGCGAGCGAGGTGATCGTGAGCGAGCCGCGAGCGGAGGACTCGAGCACGTCGGTGGCCTCCTCGAGCGAGCGGGCGTAGAGCTCGACGAGCAGGTGCACGATGATGCGGGCGTCGTCTTCGTGCTTGTGGAAGCGAACGTGGGTGAAGAACTCGCGGACGCCGTGGTCGCCGAAGGCGGCGTAGGAGAGCGCGTCACCCGCCTCCGGCCCGGAGCAGCTCTCGACGTCTTCGGAGTCCACCGTGACGGTGCACGAGGCGACCCAGGGGGTGCCGGCGATCATCCGTTCCCAACGGTCCTCGATCGGCTCGACGCGCCCGTTGTTGAAGCCGAGATGCGGCTGGTCGTGCATGCAGTCCAGGCACTGCACGACCGCCTCCTGGAGCTCGTCGACCACTTCGGCGCGCTCGCCGGTGTCGGGGTCGATCTTGTGGATGCCCTCGTAGTGGACCTGCACCTCCAGGTCCTGCGACCAGCAGCGGTAGCAGCGTAGCCAGCTGCGTGCGCTCGTCTCGGCCATCGAGCCCTCCATGCAGCTCATTGTAGGCGTCCTCGCCGGCCGTTCCCGGCGTGCCGCCGCACACATGTCCATCTGCGCCCCCCGGCGCTGCACATCCGCCCCTGAACGATGTAGCTTGAGTCTCCTCATCTGGCTTCGCCTGTGCTCGGCGCGGAGCTCACAATCGGCTACGGGGGTAGACATGCGGCGTTTCATGGTCCTGATCGTCTCGGTGGCGGCGCTGGGCGCCGCATCGCTGGCTCCGTCCATCGCGGATGGCGCCTTCCCCCAATGCCCGGCCGTGGATCACGACACGAGCTGCCAGTTCCTGATCACCGTCACAGACAAAGGGGTGCAGGTCGCGCAGGACCCCTCGCAAGGCCCATATGACGGCGAAGACGACGCGCTGATCGGCATACAGAACAGCTCCTCGAGGGCGATCTCCTCGATTCCGCTGTCGGCCGAAAACGGTCTCTTCGGCTTCGAGCAGGACGGCATCTGCAGTCCGGGCTCAGCTCCGGTCGCACCGGGTTGTGTGGTGCTGACCAAGAACAGCTCGGGGAACCCGACCGAACATCCAGGCGCCGCGTGTCCGCCCGAAGCCGAAGCGTGCGGCTACCCGCCGCCGGCGGGCGAGCCTGCCGGCGTGGCCTTCACGAGCGCCATCAATGGCTACGGCGCCGGCGGCCAGGCGGTGACCGGCTACGAGGGCCCGACATCGTGGTTCAGCGGCATTGCGCCCACGAACAACAGCGGCGTGCTCAACTTCTCGCCGGCGCTGGCGCCCGGCGCCTCGAGCTACTTCTCGCTCGAGTCCCCGCCGACCGGCAAGACGATCACGGTTGGCACGCCCACGACCCTGGCGACGACCCTCTCGGCGGCAGGGCAGACAGGCGCGTCGGTCACGGCCGCACAGGGCACTCCGGTTATCGACACGGCCACGGTCGGAGGCGTGGGAGCGCCGACGGCCTCGGGAGAAGTCAGCTACGCGGTCTACAAGGACGCAAAATGCACCTCCCTCGCAGCCCAGGCGGGTTCTGCCGCGGTGACCAACGGCGTCGCCGGGCCCTCGACGCCGCAGACCAGGTTGGCGCCCGGCACCTACTACTGGCAGGCCAGCTACTCGGGCGATGTCAACAACCAAGGGTCGGTCAGCCCCTGTGGGAGCGAGACGCTGATCGTGGCCCACAAGGCGAGCCTCGGCCTACCCTCCAGCAAGCTGTGCCTGAGCAAACGGGCCTTCATCGTCCATCCGCGGGCACCGCACCGAGTCAAGCTCGTCCACGTCGAGGTGCTGATCAACGGCAAGCTGGTCTCCTCCGGCCCGCTCAACCACCACCACACGTTCGTCAGCCTGCGCGGCCTGCCGAAGGGGACGTTCAAGGTGTCGCTGATCACCAAGTCCTCGACGGGGACGCTCTATGACGACACGCGCACCTTCCACACCTGCGTGGCGGGGCACCACAAGAAAAAGAAATGATCCTGCTTGGCCGGCGCTGCTCTCGAGGGGGGCGGCGCCGCGCTGCGGCGGCGATCAGCCGAACGTGAAGGCATAGCCGCTGATGCCCGGGGAGAAGCGCAGCGAAAGCCGATGGCGCTCGCCCCGGGCGAGCGAGACGAGCGAGTACAGGCGCTGGCGTCGCACGGTGAGCACACCGCCGTGGACGTCCGCGCCGGCGTCGCGGGCGGAGATGGGCCGCCCGTCAAGCAGCACCTGCACGGGCAGCGGGCGTTCGCCGGGAGAGCTCAGCACGAGATAGACGTCCTTGGCCTGGAACTCGACGTCGATGCCGGGCGGGTGGGCACTCGATTGCGCCAGCGCGGGCTGTTCGGAGATGTTCCAGGTGCCGCTGAAGGCGAAGTCGTTGACCGCCAGGCGTCCGTTGGGCGGCGGGCCGTAGTCATGCGATCCGGCCTTGGGCCCGTCGATCCAGCCCTGCGCGCGGGCGGTCCCGAGATAGGTCTCGGGGGTGGCTTGCGGCGAGGGCACGATCACGCCCTGCGGGTGCCCCTTGCCGCCCACGGGGGCGCCCGCTTCGGCGAGCAGCGCGCGAATGGCCGTTTCAGTCTTGTCGTAGTCGCCCTCGCCGAATGCCGCGTAGCGGACCTGGCCGCTGGCGTCGATCAGGTAGTCGGCGGGCCAGTACTCGTTGCCGTAGGCGTTCCACGTACCCATCCTGTTGTCCTGTACGACCGGATAGCGCAGCCCGAACTGCTGGATCGCGTTGGCGACGTTGGAGGCGTCGTGCTCGAAGGCGAACTCCGGCGTCTCGACGCCGACGATCGTGAGGCCGTCGCGCCTGTAGGCCGTATCCCAGGCCTTCAGGTAGGGGAGGGTGCGAATGCAGTTGATGCACGTATAGGTCCAGAAGTCGACCAGCACCACGTGCCCGCGCAGCGAGCGCAGCGACAGCGGGCGGTTTGAGTGCCCGCCCACCCCCGTGTTGAACCACCGCTGCGTTTCGGTGAATTCGGGCGCCGGGCCGAGCCTCGGCAGGGCGCTCGCGTCGGCGAGCAGGGTCGCCTGGCTGGCGTTGGCCGAGGCGGTGTGGACCGCGCTCGCCGAGCCGCCGCAGGCGGAGGAGCCGTTGGCGGGCGCGAACCTGGCATGGCGACCGGTGATCTGGCTGAGGCGTTCGGTCACGGTCTTGGAGCACTCGAGCGACGCGGTGAGGTTGACGTCGGGGATGTGCTGGGCGACGAACTGGTCGAAGTTGACGTCGAGGTTGGCCAGGATCGCGACCGCCGTGAGGATCATGATCGCGCCGAGCGCGCGCTGCAGGGTCGGACCGCGTCCGGCCCTGCGCACGCGGTCGAAGAGCCTGCGCCCGCCGAGGGTGAGCGCGAGCAGCACGATCGCCGAGCCCGCCGCATACGCGAGGGCGATCGTGATCGTGCGCCCCGAAGCGGCGCTGACCGAGATCACGGCCGCCAGGATCGGGCTGGCACACGGCGTGTAGACGAAGCCGAGGGCGCCGCCGACGAGCAGGCCGGAGGCAAAGCCATCTCCCGTTGAGCGCGGGCCGAATCGAGCCAGGCGCGACAGCGGCGCCTCCAGGCGCGCGGCCAGCCCGGGGAGCAGCAGGGCGACGCCGAACGCGAGCAGGACCACGATCGCCACGTCGCGCAGCGGATCGCTCCCCAGCCCGACCCCGTCGACCACGTTGGCGATCCCCACGATCGTGACGGTGAAGGTGACCGACAGTCCGAGCACGATGCCCAGCGGGCGGCGCCTGCCGCCCACGCCCCCAGCCGAGAGCAGCGCCGGGAGTACGGGCAGGACGCACGGCGAAAGCGCCGTGCCCGCCCCGGCAAGGATGGCGAAGCTGAGGAGGACGATCATCTGCCTACAGCTTCAGTCTGCCGGGAAGCAGGCCCGTTACACGCCGCTCAACGCTTGAGCAGCACGTAGACGGCGCTGAGCGCGAAGGCCATCTGCCCGAAGGCGAGAGCCGTGCCGAGGTTGGCGGCGCCGAGGGCGCCCGCGAGCGCGCTGGCGAGCACGAAGGCGCCGAACATGATCAGCAGGTCGCGGGCCACCCCTAGCCCATCTTCCGCTCGAGAGCGCTCACGAGCGCCGGGACCTCGAGCCCCGGGTCCTGGGAGGCGAGCAGCGCCTCGGCCGCCGCGCGCCCGCCGAGAGCGCGTACGCCTCGCTCGCCGTGCTCGACCGTGAACTCCCTGAGCGCTCCCGCGCGGCGCGCGTGCAGCCGCCGCTCGCCGGGGTCGAGGCCCGCGCGGTGCTCCTCGATCGCTGCGACGAGGTCCTCGATGCCGCTGGTCGGCGCGATCGAGGAGACCCCCACGACGCGCGTGCGCGAGCCGAGCGAGCGCAGCGCGGCGCTCAAGTCGCGCCGCGTGCCCGTGGCGATCTGGCCGAGGTCGGACTTGGTCACGACGAGCACGTCAGGGATCTCCATGATGCCCGACTTCAGGAACTGGAGCACGTCGCCGCCGCCCGGCTGGACGACCACGGCGACGGCGTCTGCGACGTCGGCGATCTCGGTCTCTGCCTGTCCCACGCCCACGGTCTCGATCACCACGATGTCGAAGGCGGCCGCGAGCGCGTGCGCGGCCGCCCTGGTCGCCCATGCGATGCCTCCGAGGCGCTCGCCGGCGGCGGTCGAGCGGATCAGCACGCCGCGGTCGGCCGGGTCGAAGTCGATGCGCGCCCGATCGCCGAGCAGCGAGCCGCCAGAGTGGCGCGAGCTGGGGTCCACGGCGAGCATCGCCACCGTGCGCCCCTGCGCGCGCCACGCCTGCAGAAGCGCCGAGAGCAGCGTCGACTTGCCTGCGCCGGGGGGGCCTGTGACCCCGATCACATGACCGGGAGCCTCCCCGCCGAGGGCGGCTGGGGAGACCTCGGCGAGCAGGGCGGCCGCCTGCTCGCGGTCGGCGGTCGTGGTGCTCTCGAGCAGGTTCAGCGCGCTCGGAGCGGCCGTCAGGTCTCGCTCGCGCAGGCGCGCCCCGATGGCGGCCCCGTCTGCGCTCACGCGGAGCCGTTGACGGAGGGGCCGCCCGCGGTGAGCAGGGACCGCTCGGCGCCGGCTCCGACGAGCGCCACGATGTCGCGCATGATCCGGGTGATGTCGAAGTCCTTGGGGGTGTAGACGGCCGCGACGCCGGCCCGTTCCAGGCCGGCGACGTCCTGCTCGGGGATGATCCCGCCGACCACCACCGGGGCCTCCACGCCGGCATCCCGAAGCGCGTCCATGACCGCCGGGATCAGGTCGCGGTGGGATCCCGAGAGGATCGACAGGCCGATCACGTGCACCCCCTCCTGCAGCGCCGAGGCCGCGATTTGGGCGGGGGTCAGGCGGATGCCTTCATAGACCACGTCCATGCCTGCGTCGCGGGCCCGCACGGCGATCTGCTCGGCGCCGTTGGAGTGGCCGTCCAGGCCGGGCTTGCCGACGAGGATCTTGGGGCGGCGCCCGAGCTTCTCCTGCAGGCGTGCGACCTCCGCGCGCAGCTCGCCCAGGTCGGAGTCGGCTCCCCCCGGCCCGGGCGCGGCGGCGGCCTCGCCGACGCCGGTGGGGGCGCGGTAGCTGCCGAACACCTCGCGCAGCGTGCGCGACCACTCGCCGGTAGTCGCGCCGGCGCGGGCCGCGTCGATCGTGGCCGTCATCAGGTTCTCGCTCGCGCTCTCATCGCCCGCGACCTGCGCCAGACGGGCCAGCGCCTCCTCGACGGCCGCCTGGTCGCGCTCGGCGCGCCAGCTTCGCAGCGCCTCGATCTGCTCGGCTTCGAGGGCGGGGTCGACGACGAGGATGCCGCCCTCGGCGTCGGCCGTCAGCGGCGACTCCTCCGACTCGGTGAACCTGTTCTGCCCCACCACGATCTGCTCGCCGGCCTCGATCCTGCGGATCCGCTCGCGGTGGGAGTCGACGAGCGCGCCCTTCATGTAGGGGACCGCTTCGACGGCGCCGCCGTGCTCTGCGACCACCGCCATCTCCGCGCGCGCCCCCTCGAGCAGCTCCTCGACGAGGCCCTCCATCACCCTGGAGCCCTCGAAGATGTCGGGGTACTCGAGGATGTCGGTCTCGTAGGCCAGGATCTGCTGGATGCGCAGCGACCACTGCTGATCCCACGGGCGCGGCAGACCGAGGGCCTCGTTCCAGGCGGGCAGCTGGATCGCGCGGGCGCGGGCGTCGCGCCCGAGCGTCACGGCGAGCGCCTCGAGCACGATCCGCTGGACGTTGTTCTCGGGCTGCGCCTCTGTCAGGCCGAGCGAGTTGACCTGGACGCCGTAGCGGAAGCGCAGGTGGCGGGGATCGGAGACGCCGTAGCGCTCGCGGCCGAGCTCCTCCCACAGGATCGACATGGCGCGCAGCTTGGCGTGCTCCTCGACGAAGCGCACACCGGCGTTGACGAAGAAGGAGATGCGCCCGAAGACCTGTTCCATGACGTCCGGGCCGACGCGCTCGCGGGCCGCGTCGAGCACGGCGATCGCGTTGCTCATCGCGTAGGCGATCTCCTGGACGGGCGTGGCCCCTGCCTCCTGCAGGTGGTAGGAGCAGATGTTGATCGGGTTCCACTTGGGCACGTGCTCGACCGTGTAGGCGATCATGTCGGCGATCAGGCGCATCGAGGGGGCGGGGGGGAAGGCGTAGGTGCCGCGCGCGAGGAACTCCTTGATGATGTCGTTCTGGGTGGTGCCCTGGAGCTGCTCCTGGGGGGTGGGTGGGTTCTGATTTTCGGCGGCCACGATGTAGAGCGCCAGCAGCCATGCCGCGGTGGCGTTGATCGTCATCGAGGTGTTCATCTCCCCGAGCGGTATGCCGTCCATCAGGGCCGCCATGTCGCCACGGTGGGAGATCGGGACGCCGACCTTGCCGACCTCGCCCCTGGCGAGCTCGTCGTCGGGGTCATACCCGGTCTGCGTGGGAAGGTCGAAGGCGACCGACAGCCCCGTCTGGCCCTTCTGCAGGTTGCGTCTGTACAGCTCGTTGGACGCCTTGGCCGTGGAGTGACCGGCGTAGGTGCGCATCATCCAGGGCCGGTCGGGCTCGGGCAGGCGCGGGGTGTGATCGCCGCTCATGCTCGCCATTGTACGGTCGCGCCGAGAGCTTTATCCTGCCGGCAATGCATCAAACGATCGAGATTCCCCGCGCGGGAGGCCCGGGAAGCGGCCTCGGCGGCTCGTGGCGTGTGATCGTCTGCAACGACGACCACAACACCTTCGACCACGTCGCGCGCACGCTCGCGCGCTTCATTCCCGGCGTCACGCTCAAGCGCGGCATGGAGATCGCCAACGTGATCCACAGCTCCGGGAGGGCAGTCGTCTACAGCGGGCATCAGGAGCCGGCCGAGCATTACTGGGAGCAGCTGAAGTCCGCGGGGCTCACGATGGCCCCCCTCGAGCAGGGCTGAGAGACGCGTGGACACGGCGGCTGCCGGCGTCCTCGGTCGCGGCTTGAGCTAGGCGCTCTCGCCGGGCGCGGTCGCGCCGGTGGGCGTCAGGATGATCACGGGGATGACGCGCTCGGTCTTCTGCTCGTACTCGGCGAACTGCGGCACGCGCTCGGCCTGCGTGCGGTAGAGGCGCTCGCGCTCCTCGCCGCTCGCCTCACTGGCGAGGACCTCGATGGTCCCGCTCCCTACCTCGATCTTGACGTTCGGCTGGGCCTTGAGGTTGTGATACCAGTCTGGGTTGGTCGGCGCCCCGGCCTTCGAGGCGAACACCACGAAGCGCCCGTCGTCGTCCTGGTAGGCGAGTGGGTTGACACGGCTCTCGCCCGATCTTGCGCCGATGTGGTGCAGCAGCAGCAAGGGCATGCCCTCGAACATGCCGCCGACCCGGCCTGCGTTGGCGCGGAACTCCTCGATGATCTGGGCGTTGAAGTCCGCGGGCGAGGGCACCGTGCTCAGGCGCTCTCGCCGGCCGCGACGCCGTTGCCATGCCCGTTGGCCACCGGCTCGGGGGTCACGGCGCCGTGGGCCGTCAGGTCCCACCAGCCGTAGAGCACGGGCACCTGGTACCAGCTGGAGTGGCTCGCGCGGAAGTAGGTCATCTCCTGGCTCTCCCAGTAGCGTTCCCAGTCGAGGTACTCCTCGAAGGCGGCCAGCTGCTGGAACCTGTAGCGGTCGTCGCGCGCTCGGTAGACGTCGTAGGAGCTCGCGCCGTAGCGCAGCGCCACGGCGGCCACCTCGCCGAGCTCCCGCTCGAAGTCCTCGGCACGAAAGCCGGTGGCGTACCAGGGGACGATCACGGTTCCGGCCATCAGGCGCCAACCTCGGCGTGGATCGCGCCGGGGCCCTCCGCGGTCTTGCCCTGACCCTCGGAGTCGGCGCCCACGAGGATCGAGATCTTGCCCAGGTGCTTGTTTTCGAGCATCAGCTGATGGGCCTCGGCGACGCCGTCGAAGCCGAGCGTGCGCCACAGCACCGGACGGATCTGCCCGCTCTCGATCAGCTCGTTGGCCTTCGTGCACTCATACGCGTTGGCGAAGTGCGAGCCGAGGATCTCCTTCTGGCGCATCCACAGGTAGGCCACGTTGAAGTCGAGGTCGAGTCCGGTGGTGCCGGCGCAGATGACGACTTTGCCGAACGACTTGACCGTGAACACCGAGGTCGGAAACGTCGCTTTGCCGACGTGCTCGAAGACGATGTCCGGCGCGTCGCCGAGGAGCTCTTTGACGCGCTTGGCGAACTGCCGCGTCACGCCGAAGCGCTCCTTCTCCTCATCGGGGGTCTCCTTGCCGGTGCGCATCATGCCCGCGAACTCGCCGCGGTCGATGTAGTCCACGGCCCCCAGGCGCTTGACCAGCTCGCCCTTCTCGGGCGAGGAGACCACACCCACGCTGTGGGCTCCGGCAGCGGCACAGATCTGGGTGGCGAACACGCCGAGCCCGCCGGCGGCGCCCCAGATCAGGACCTTCTGCCCTGCCTGGAGCTTGCAGCGGGTGATCAGCATGCGGTAGGCGGTGAAGTAGACGAGACCGTAGGAGGCGGCCTCCTCCCACGTCAGCGCATGCGGCTTTGGCAGCAGCTGCTGGGCCTGCACCTTGGTGAACTGGGCGAAGGAGCCCCACGTGGTCTCATAGCCCCAGATCTTCTGGGAGGGCGCGGCCATCGGGTCGAGGCCGTGGACCTCGGGATCCTCGTAGGAAGCCTGGTTGCAGTGCACCACGACCTCGTCGCCCGGCTTCCAGCGCGTCACGCCCGGGCCGACCTTCCAGACAATGCCCGAGGCATCGGAGCCGCCGATGTGGTGGCCGAACTCGGGATGGTCGCCGTAGCGCATCACCGACACCGGCTTGCCCAGGGCGGCCCACACGTTGTTGTAGTTCACGCCCGCTGCCATCACCCGCACGATCACCTCGAAGGCGCCCGGCTCGGGCACCTCGATCTCCTCGAGCTGGAAGGCGTCCTTCGGTTCGCCGTAGCGCTCCTCGCGGATCACCCAGGCGGCCATCGTCCTGGGCAGCTCGCCGGGCTCGACGTCGACCGCTGAGACTTGTTGGAGATCGATTGCCACGTGCTCTGGAACCTCGTCTGTCGGGATCAGGAAAGGGAGTCCCAATTCTACCCGGGGGTGGCGCGCGCGTGCTGGCTCACGGGATCCCGCGATGCTCGCGGCGCCACACGAGCCGCAGCCCCGACCAGTCCTCGTCGAGAGCCGCGACCTTCACGTCCACCAGCCCGAGCGGCAGCGCCACGTCGCGAATGTCCTGCTCGCGGATATCGCTGGTGTGTCCGCCTGCCCGGCGAGGCCAGGCGACCCAGATCGCGCCCGCGGGGAAGATCCGCGGGGCGAGCGCCTGGACGCCCTCGGCCATCCCCGCCCCATCACGGAAGAAAGCCACGATGATGTCGGCCGTCTCTGCAGCATGGGGACCGCGCTGGCTCCCGCTCCTGACCCCCCGTGGGAGATCGGGGACGCTCCATCCGTCAGGCGGGTCGACGAGCAGCAGCCGCGCTTCCTCGCGCAAGCCGAGCTTCTTCCACAGAGGTGTCTTCGAGTAGCCGGCCATCTCGGTTTCAGGGCGATGCTTGGGTGAGCGCCTAGGGACGGTTCGGTCCCATGCTGCCAACATAGTCCGGTGCCCGCACCCTCACAGGCCCGACCCCAAGGACCGTCCAAGGAAGCTGTCAATCGGAGTGGTCGCCTAATCGCCGATCTGCTCGTGGACCGGCGTCTTCCAGAGCGCGAGCGGGCGGGCATCTTTGAGGCTACGCCGGCGGGGGAGATCAACCAGGAGTTTGAGATGATCGACTGGTGGAGAGGGCTGCATGCCAGGCCCTTGACTTCCGTAAGCGCCAACTTGCGTCACTACACGACATCCCTGCCCGTGAGGCGAACGTCGATGATCGCTTTGGCGAGGACTACGACGCGGCTTTGGCCGCCTATGCGGCAGCCGAGGAGACGTATAGAGGTCGCGACGACATAGAGGTCGTGCTCTTGGGCGCTGATTCGATCGAGACGATCAAGAAGACCCACTCGAGCTATTTCAGTACGCGCGAGGAGGGCTTCGAGCGTTTCTTCTCTGTGAGCGATTTGCTCGCTGCGACCCACCGCAGTAGCTAGGCCTCCTCAGCGTCCGCGCTCAGCCGGCCGCGAACGGCAGCTGGAGGACCTCGGCGCTCGCGCCGTCCTCGCCGACCTCGAGCACGCTCCCGGGCTCGGCCTCGCGACGCACGAGGGCCAACGCGATCGGGCCGAAGGCGGGGGAGATGGCGCTGCTCCCGATCCGGCCGACCTCGCGCTCGCCGAGCCGCAGCGTCTCGCCCGTCGCAGCCGGACCCGACAGGCGCAGCCCGCGCAGATGGCGGTTGGGCTTGCCCTTGTAGAAGAGGCGCGCGACGGTCTCCTGTCCGACGTAGCAGCCCTTGGTGAAGCTGACTGCGCGCTCGTTGAGGCCGGCCTCCTGGGGGATGACGCTGTCGTCGAGCTCGAATCCGTAGCGCGGGCGCCCGCGTTCGAGGCGCAGGCACTCGGCTGCCTCCTCGCTCACGTCCGCCGCCCCGCGCTCGCGCAGGGCGGCGGCGAGCTGCTCGGTGTCGGCGGCTTCGCAGATCAGGTCGACTCCGACATCTGTGCGGACGGCGCGCGCAGCGATCCCGTCGATCGCGGTCTCGGTGTGGGCGTGCTCGCTCGCGGGCAGCTCCTCGACGCCGGCGACGGCGGCGGCGTCGGGCCCGATCAGCGACAGCAGCCCGCACTCGAGCGTGCGCTTGTGCAGCTCGACGTCGTAGCCGACCTTGAAGCGGCGGATCATGTCGAACAGCGCCTGCAGGGTCGAGCGCTCGGTGTCGAGCAGCAGCTCGGTGGGGGCTCCCTGTGCCTCGGAGCCGACGGCGAGGATGCGCAGGTCGCCGAGCATCTTGCCCTTGTGGGTCAGGAACGCCGCATAGCGGCCTTCCCCGGGCTGGAGCGTGGCCAGCTCGTTGGTGACCTGGCCGTTGAGGAACTCGACGGCGCCGGCGCCTGTGAGGGCGAGCTTCCCCCGCTCGGAGCGATCCAGCAGCCCGCAGCCCCTGCTCAGCGCGTCGTGCTCGGCCTGGAGCGTGTGGGTGTCGGTGCTGGCCACTGTTTCGAGAATAGCCACGCTAGGCTTCGGTCCATGGGCCTCGCCGACACGTTTGAGCGGATCGTGGATTCGCTGCCCGAGGACTGGACCGATCTGGAGCTCGACCTGAGGATCGCCGACGAGTCGCGCTACGTGGAGACGGCGCTGTACCTGGCCACATGCAACGCGCGTCCCTACTCCCACCACGACTGGCACTGGCGGCTGCTGGTGGCCCACAACTTCGGCCATGCGGCAGCTCCCCAAGCGGTTCACGCCGCCCTGCGCCTGCTGGACGAAGCCGGCGTCGAGGGGGAGATGGCGCTGCGCGAGACCCGCAGCGGTCGCGTGGAGGTCACCCAGATGTGGGGGCGCCCGCAGTCCGTGCGCGAGGAGCTTCGCCGCCTGCGGGCCCAGTAGATGGCGCGGGTGCTGGTGCTCACCGCCGACCTGTTGTTCGGCTCGAGGGTCCAGGGCGACTTGGCGGCGGCGGGCAACGAGGTGGAGCTGCTCGGCGACGGCGATCGGCTGAGCGCGCGCCTGGCGGATGCGGACGCGCCGCGGGCGGAGGTGCTGGTAGCGGACCTCACCGATGAGCGTCTCGACGCTGCGGCGATCGTCGCCGCGCTCGCCGCGGCCGGTGAGCTGGAGCACGTGCGCACGCTGGCCTTCTACTCCCATGTCGACGTGGCCGCCCGCGAACGGGGCGAGGCGGCGGGCTTCGAGCTGATCGTGCCCCGCTCGCGCATGGCGCGGGAGGGCGCTGAGCTGGTAGCGCGGCTGGCCTGAGTCAGGCCGAGGCGGAGGCCGCGCCAGGCCGGCGCTCGACGGCCTGTCTGCACAGCAGCGGATGGTCTGCGCTGGCGCCCGGGCCGGGTTGGGCGCGCACGTCCCGGACCGACAGCGGCGCGCCGCAGCGCTCGCAAATGCGGTGCTCGTCGACGGCCCCGCCGCAGTCGCGGTGTTCGAGCAGCACCGGCGGCCCGGCGGGCGGCTGGGCGTGCTTGTCGCCCCACTTCATCAGGGCCACCACTGTGGGCCACAGGTCGAGCCCCTTCTCGGTCAGGCGGTATTCGTAGCGCTGGGGACGCTCGTGGTAGAGCCGGCGCTCGAGCACGCCGTGATCGAGCAGCCGGATGAGGCGCGTCTGCAGGACGTTTCGGGCGATTCCCAGGTCCTCCTGGATCTCGTCGAAGCGGCGCAGCCCGAGGAAGACGTCGCGCACGATCAGCAGCGACCAGCGCTCGCCCACCACCTCGAGGGCGCCGGCGATGGAGCAGGTTTGGCTTGTGTACTGGTTTCCGAGCATGACCTGAACGAATGCGGCATCGCGGCGACGCTGCTGGACTCCTGCATGGGCTGCGCGGTGCACACCACGCTCGAGGCCGGCGTGGCCTACACCACGGCCGATCTGCAGGCCCGCTACATCCGCGCGATGGGCGCCACCACCGGCAGGGTGCTGGCGGAGGGCCGGGTCGTGCACGGGGGCCGGCGCACGGCCACGGCCGAGGGACGTCTGTTCGTGGAGTCGGACGAGACGCTGATCGCGCACGGCAGTACGGGCTGCATCATCTTTCGCTGAGCGGGCGACCAGCGAGGAGGGGCGATGAGGCACCATGCCAGCGAAAGCGCTGTCCCGCGTGCGCACACGCGCGCGCGCGGGTCGCCCCTTTGAGTTGATCAGCTCGGCATGGTGGCCGCGCCCCCGCCGAGCTCGGCGCGGCTCGCCTCGAGTGGATCGAGTGGCACGAGCGCGGCGTTGGGCAGGCGCTCGAAGCGCACGGCTCCGCGAACGGCGAAGGCGGCGCGGATGGCCATCCCGTGGCAGACGACGAGCGCGGGCAGCTCGTGGCGTTCGATCTCCTCCAGGGCCGCGCCCACCCGCACCTCCTGCTGGGCGAAGGACTCGCCGCCGGGGAAGGCGAAGCCTGGCTGCGCGGCGGCGAAGGCGTCGAACAGCCCGGGGGCTTCGCCGCGCACGTCGGCGAACGTGCGATCGGTCCAGTCGCCCGCGTCGGTCTCCATCAGCCGCGCATCCTCGACTGGCTGCAGGCCGATCCTGCGCGCGACGACGTCGGCCGTTTCCCGGGCCCTCAGCAGGGGGCTGCACCACAGCGCGCGGAAGTCGTAGCCTGCGGCCCGCTCGGCGAGCTCGCCCGCCTGGGCTCGGCCGGTGTCATTCAGGGGTATCTGCTGCTGACCCTGGAAGCGGCCCTCGTGGTTGTAGGCGGTCTCGCCGTGGCGCGCGAGGTACACGCCGCACCCCATGGCGGGGCGCAGGTTGGCGGTGTGCTCGGTCAGGACAGATCGAAGCGGTCGAGGTTCATGACCTTCTCCCAAACGGCGACGAAGTCGTGCACGAACCTCTCCTCGGCGTCGTCGCAGGCGTGGACCTCGGCCAGCGCCCGGAGCTCTGAGTTGGAGCCGAACACGAGGTCGACCGGGGTGGCGGTCCACCTGAGCTCGCCGGTCCGGCGATCGTGCCCCTCGTAGACGTTCTCGGCCGAGCCCGACGGCTTCCACTCGGTGCTCATGTCGAGCAGGCTGGTGAAGAAGTCGTTGCTCAGCGTCTCGGGCCGGTCGGTGAAGACGCCGTGCCGGGATTGCCCGTGGTTGGCGTTCAGCGCCCGCATGCCGCCGATCAGCACGGTCATCTCGGGAGCGGTCAGCCTCAGCATGTAAGCGCGTTCGAGGAGCCCGTGCTCCAGCGGAAGGGCCTCTCCCGGGCGGAGGTAGTTGCGGAAGCCGTCGACGGTCGGCTCGAGCACGGCGAAGGACTCCGCGTCGGTCTGCTCCTGGGTGGCGTCGGTGCGCCCAGGCGCAAAGGGGACCGATACGTCGTGCCCGGCGTTCTTGGCGGCCTGCTCGACGGCTGCGCACCCCCCGAGGACGATCAGGTCGGCCAGCGAGACCTGCTTCGCGCCGGCCTGCGAGTTGAAGTCCTGCTGGATCTGCTCGAGTGCTTGAAGCGCGGTGGCGAGCTCGGCCGGTTCGTTCGCCTCCCAGTCCTTCTGGGGCGCGAGGCGAATCCGCGCCCCGTTCGCTCCACCGCGCTTGTCGGTGCCGCGGAACGAGGCCGCCGCGGACCAGGCGGTGGAGACGAGCCGTGAGATGGAGAGCCCCGAGGCGAGGATCTTCTCCTTCAGCGACGCGATCTCGGCCTCGCCGATCAGCTCGTGGTCGACGGCGGGGACGGGGTCCTGCCACAGTTGCGCTGCCGGGACCCATGGGCCGAGGTAGCGCGAGACGGGTCCCATGTCGCGGTGGAGGAGCTTGTACCAGGCCTTGGCAAAGGCCTCCGCGAGCTGGTCGGGGTTCTCGTAGAAGCGTTTCGAGATCGGACCGTAGAGCGGGTCGAGCTTCAGCGCCAGATCCGTCGTCAGCATCATCGGCGCGTGCCGCTTGGACGCGTCGTGGGCGTCCGGCACGGTGCCCTGCGCCTCGGGGTTCCTGGGGGTCCACTGCTGCGCTCCGGCCGGGCTCTTGGTCAGCTCCCACTCGTAGCTGAAGAGGTTCTCGAGGAAGCCGTTGTCCCAGCGCGTCGGCTCCTTCGTCCACGCGCCCTCCAGACCGCTCGTGAGGGTGTCGGCGCCGTTGCCGTTACCCGCGGCGTTCTTCCACCCGAGGCCCTGCTCCTCCAGGGGGGCGGCCTCGGGCTCGGGGCCGAGGTTGCTCGGATCGACCGCGCCGTGGGTCTTGCCGAAGGTGTGCCCCCCTACGATCAGCGCGACCGTCTCCTCGTCGTTCATCGCCATCCGGCCGAACGTCTCGCGGATGTCCCTGGCGGCCGCCAGCGGATCGGGGTTGCCGCCCGGGCCCTCGGGGTTGACGTAGATGAGGCCCATCTGCACGGCGCCGAGGGGCTTGGCCAGCTCGCGCTCTCCGCCGTAGCGCTCTTCCCCCAGCCACGTGTCCTCCGAGCCCCAGAAGATCTCCTCGGGCTCCCAGATGTCCTCGCGCCCGAAGCCGAAGCCGAAGGTCTGAAAGCCCATCGACTCCATCGCCACGTTGCCCGTGAAGACGAGCAGGTCGGCCCACGAGATCTTGCGGCCGTACTTCCGCTTGATCGGCCACAGCAGCCGGCGGGCCTTGTCGAGGCTCGCGTTGTCGGGCCAGCTGTTGAGCGGGGCGAAGCGCTGAGCGCCGCTGCCGCCGCCACCCCTCCCGTCGGCGATGCGGTAGGTGCCGGCGGCATGCCAGCTCATGCGGATGAAGAGCGGGCCGTAGTGGCCGTAGTCGGCCGGCCACCACTCCTGCGAGGCGCTCATCAGCTCGATCAGATCGCGCCGCAGCGCGTCGAGGTCGAGGGTGGCGAGCTCCTTCGCGTAGTCGAAGTCCTCGCCCATCGGGTCCGACAGGGGGGAGTGCCGGTGCAGCACGCTCAGGTCGAGCTGGTTCGGCCACCAGTCGTGATTCGTCCTGGGACGGGGCACCTCGGGAGTCGGGCTCGGGATCGCCGGGTTCTCGCTCTCGCTGACACTCTCAGTCATGTGGCTCCTGTCCTTTTCTGGTCACGCTGGTCGGTTTCTCGTCGCGTTGGCCGCTCTGCTCCAGAGCCCCTGCGGACGGCCGGGGGACCGGCGCCCTCGGCAAGCAACGAGGGTACTGATGCAAGCAGGATCGAGGCGTAATCCCGGAGTGACCTCTGGACTTTTATCGCGGTGAGCCAGGGCTGCATGCGGCCCTGGCCGGTAGGCGCATGCGCCTACCGGAACGGCATCATCCGGCGGCTCCCGGAGTCCAGCCGGCGAGCTGCGCTCTTCAGCCGGGAGCGATGAGTCTCCAGCTCCTGGGCTCGGGAGCTGGAGCTTCGCGGCTCAGGGCAGCAGCACGATCTTTCCGTGGGTATGGCGCTCGGCCAGCTCGCGGTAGGCGTCGCGAACCTCATCCAGCGGGAAGGTGCGCGCGATGGGGATCTCGAGGCTTCCGTCGGCTGCGAGATCCGCGATCTGGGCGAGCAGCGGCGCGGTGGCGATCGCGTGTGTGCCCTGCGCGTGCACGCCGAGTCGCTCCACCGCCCCGTAGTCGATGATCGTGTTGATCCTCTGCGGGGCGACACCCAGCTCGATCGCCAGATCGACGTAGCCGCCGCCGAAGGTGTCGATGAACGCGTCGATCGAGCCGCCGGTCGCATCGCGAATCCGCTCGGCCTGTCCCTCGCCGTAGGTCACCGGAACGATGCCGTGGCGGCGCAGCCAGTCGTGGTTGCTCTCGCCCGCCAGGCCGATCACGCTCGCGCCGGTGCGCTGCGCGAGCTGGACGGCGATCGACCCCACACCGCCCGCCGCGCCCGAGACCACGACCGTCTCACCTGCCCGCGGAGCGACCGCGTCAACCGAGGCGTAGGCGGCGAGTCCCGCGACGAACAGCGACCCCGCCACCTCCCAAGAGAGCGAAGCCGGCTTGGGGATCAGCTGATCGCTCGGCACCACCACGAGCTCTGCGTGGCTCGCGCGCTGCTCGGTCCAGCCGAGCACCTCCTCCCCGACGGCGAACCCGCTCACGTCCGCGCCGAGCGCCTGCACCACGCCGGCAAGATCGGTGCCCTCGCCGGATGGGAACGTCGCCGGCCAGCGCTCGTGGAGGCGCCCCTCGCGGATCGCGATCTCGCCGGGATTGATCCCGGCCGCCTTGACCGCCACCAGCACCTCGCCCGGACCCGCCACTGGATCCTCGACCTCGCGCACCTCCAGCACGTCGACCCCGCCGTACTCGTCGAACCGCACTGCTCTCATGTCATCTCCTTGGGTCGTGTCCTCGCGATCATCGCCTGCCTTGCGATGATCTCACCCCGAATCGCATTGTCCGCTGCAAATGTCTCTGCGCTTGTCCTCATAGGGCCACCCGGCTCGGGGAAGTCCTCGGCCTTGGAGGCGCTGGCTTGCGGCGGTCCTGCAGATCCAGCGCGAGGGCATCGACCTGCTGATCGACACCGATGGGCGCGACGCAGGCGGCGTCGCCGAGCGGCTCGTGCAGGAGATGGGCAATCGCGGATTCGTCCCCTCGCCGGCGGACCAGCGAGAAGCTCCCGATTATCCGAGCGGGTCTTCCAGGGCGACGTCGGTGCGCTGTCCCGCGAGGATGCTGAACGGTGCCGACGCGTCCAGCGCCGGCGCTTGTGCCACCGCGGTCGCTGCCGTATAGCTGCCGGGCGGGAGGGCAAACACCGCGGTGCCGCCCTCTGGCAAGTCTTCCGCGCTTGCGAACGGCGCCCCACCCGCAGCGTCGACGGAGAGCTGTATGCCCGGACACCAATCCGGCGCCTTGGCCAGCTGCGGGTAGACACGCACGGCGACCCATCCATCCCCGGCGGGGAGGCTCGGTTCGCTCACCACTCCCGATGTGGTGCCGGGCGGGCATGGACACGGCAGCGAGCTCACCCCCGGGCAGATCGGACCGTCCACGGGGATCGGGTTCTGACGTGGGCTCTGGTCAGCTCCGGACGCGGGCGTGCTGGTGGCGGTACTCGTCCCGACGGTGGTGGCGCCACCCGCTCCAGAGGACGTCGTGGGAGCCGCGTGGCGCCTGGCCCAGGCAATGCGCCTTGCCCGGGCCACGCATCTCGCGCGCCGCTTCCCTTCGTGCTCGCGGGCGCACCTCCTCAGGGCCTTCGACAGGCTCCACGACGTGCTCCCACCGGACGCTGCTGTGTGCCCAGTCGTCTCGACCGAGCCGCTGGCGGCATGTGCCACGGCGGCGGAAGGCATGGCAGCGCTCGTCAGCGCGAGAGCCAGCACGAGGAGTGAGGCTCTGCTGCGAAAGCCCCCACGGATCGGAGCGCGTTTGCGCTGATACACGACCGCCAAGGTACAGCAAGCCGTGGCGCCAGTTGTTGGGGCCCCGTGAAGGGTTGGGCGGCCCGTCATAGACTCATGCCCATGCGCCGCCGCGTCACCTTCTCGCGCAACCTGACGCTGTCGCTCTCGCGGACCTGCCGCTGCTACTGCAAGTACTGCGCCTTCGCCACGCACCAGGCGCACCTGTACTCCCCTGAGGAGGTCATCGAGATCCTCGACGGCGCCGCCAAGCGCCAGGTCAAGGAGCTGCTCGTCCTCACGGGCGAGAAACCAGAGGTCAACCCAGAGGTGGCCGCCAAACTCGCCGAGCACGGCCACGCGGACTTCACCGCCTACGTGGTGTGGGTCTCCGAGCGCGCCCTCGAGCGGGGCCTGCTGCCGCACACCAACCTCGGCGTGCTCTCACGCGAGGACCTGGCCCGGCTGCGCGAGGTCACGGCCTCGCAGGGGCTGATGCTCGAGTCGGTGGCCGAGCGGCTGATGGAGACCGTGCACGCGGGCTCGCCCACCAAGCATCCGGCCAGGCGCCTGGAGACGATCCGCGCGGCCGGCGAGCTGCGGATTCCCTTCACCAGCGGCATCCTCGTGGGGATCGGCGAGACCGAGCAGGAGCGGATGGAATCGCTGGCAGCGCTCGCCGAGCTGCACATTCGCCACGGCCACATCCAGGAGATCATCCTCCAGAACTTCGTGCCCCACCAGCGCTACTACGGTCAGGAGCCCGCGCAGATCGCAGACGCGGCCGCGCGCGAGTACTGGCGCACGGGGGTTGCCGACCACCGGCCCGATCTGCCGCTGCCCCCATGGGCGTGTCCCGTGGAGATCGAGGACATGAAGCGCCTGATCGCGGAGACCCGCCGCCTGATGCCCGATGTGGGCATCCAGATCCCGCCCAACCTGGCCGACTGGTGGGGCGAGCTCGTGGCCGCCGGCGCCACCGACCTCGGCGGCCTGAGTTCCAACGGCGATCACATCTCCCCCAAGCACCCCTTCCCCTCACCCCATCAGGTGCGCAAGCAGCTGCAGGCCGACGGCGTGGCACTGACGGAGCGCCTGTGCGTCTATCCCGAATACATCGACCCCGAGTGGGTGGCGCCCGCGGTGATGGACACGATCAAGGTCAAGTACTGGAGCTTCATTCCGCGGCGCGGCTCGGGGCGCACCGATCCGCCCGCGCCGATCCGCCCCGAGCTCGTTGCCGGCGCGATCGAGAAGGGGCGTGACGGCCTTGCGCTCAGCGCGGATGAGCTCACGGCGATGTTCGCCGAGACACGACCGGGGGTCATCGAGGAGATGCGCCAGGCCGCCGACGAGCTGCGGGCGGAGCTCGCGGGGGAGACGGTCACCTTCGTGGTCAACCGCAACATCAACGTGTCCAATGTCTGCGTGGTCGGCTGCGCCTTCTGCGGCTTCGGGCAGGGCAAGCGCTCGCCCGACGCCTACGAGCACGACGAGCGGGAGTTCGTGACCCGCATCCACGACGCGATCGACTATGGCGCCACCGAGCTGTGCATCCAGTCGGGCATCCACCCCGATTGGACGCTCGAGGACTATCTGGGCTGGCTGCGCCTGGCCAAGCGGACCGCCGCCGAGGCGGGGACGGATCTGCACCTGCACGCCTACAGCCCGATGGAGATCGCCCACATGTGCGACATCTCCGGGCTCCCGCCGAGCGAGGTCTTCGCGCAGCTGCGCGAGGCCGGCCTCGGCTCCACGCCGGGGACCGCCGCCGAGGTGCTCCACGACGGGGTGCGCGAGCGCATCTCGCCCAACAAGCTCCCCGTCGCCCGCTGGGTGGAGATCATCGAGGCCTCCCACGACGCCGGGCTGCGCTCGACCTCCACGGTCATGTTCGGCCACATCGAGGAGCCGTGGGAGCTGGCCGAGCACATGCGCGTGATCCGCGAGCTGCAGGAACGCACGGGAGGCCTGACCGAGTTCGTGCCGCTCTCCTTCATCCCCTTCCAGACCCTGCTCGGGCGCACCCACGGCGTCGAGGAGATCTCGCGCGAGGAGAACCTCAAGCACACTGCCGTCTTTCGCCTCGCGCTCGGGCGCACCGTTCCGAGCCTGCAGGCAAGCTGGGTGAAGATGGGCCTCGAGGCCGCCACGGAGGCGCTTCGCTGGGGCGTCAACGACCTCGGGGGCACGCTCATGGAGGAGTCCATCAGCCGCCTCGCCGGCAGCTATCACGGCACCAAGCTCGATCCCGACCAGCTGGTCGCGGCCGCCCATGCGGCGGGGCGCCCAGCCGCCGAGCGCACGACGCTCTATGAGATCAGGCGCAGCTATCCGCTCGCGGCCGGCGGCGTGCCGGTAGCTGCCTGAGGCCGCTCAGCGAAAGAGGTCCTCCTCGATCGGGCGCAGCAGCTCGGCCGCGCCCGGACCGTCATCGTCGGTGACATAGCGCTCCAGGCCGTCCACGACTACGACCGGTTCGCGCGAGTCCTTGGCGCGGGCGAGATCCGCGCAAGCTGCGGCTGCGTCGCCGACCGCCAGCCAGGTCGCCCTGAGCTTCAGCCCGTGGGCGTCGTTGCGCCCGCGCCAGTCATCGAGCGGCTGCATGCCGGCGATCCCGATCGCCACATCGAGCTGGCCGTTGCGCCAGGAGCGCCCGAAGCTGTCGGTGATCAGCACCGCCGGCGCCGTGCCCATCAGCTCGCGCAGGCGGGCGCGGATGCGCCGCGCCGAGGCGTCGGGGTCGCGCGGGAGCAGGATCAGCGTGTCCGGATCGGCGGCATTGGAGGCGTCCACCCCCGCGTTGGCACACACGAAGCCGTGGCGCGTGCGGCAGATCAGCACGCCGCGCTCGGCGCGCAGGATCTCCACGGACTCGTCGAGCACCACCTGCACGGCCCGTGGATCCTTGTCCTGCTCCTCGCCCAGCCTGCGGGCGCGCTCGCCCGGCACGACGTCCGCGAGCGCCACGACCGCGCCCTCGGCCTTGGAGACCACCTTCTGCGCGATCGCGAGCACCTGGTCGTTGCGCAGCGCGGCGCCCGCGGGGGTTTCGGCTATGAACGTGGCGAGGTCTTCGCCGGCGAGGACCTCAGGCAATGGCCCAAGACCGCGGGCGCTGAGACTACCCACGCGCGCCTCAGCCGCCGCAGGAGCGGGACAGGAGATCGCCGTGCTGCGGTTTGCCGAGCGCGGCCCGCGTCCTCGATGCGCGCGAGCGCGCTCCCTCGAGGCGTTGGCGCAGCGCCTCCAGGTCGGCCCCCGTGTCGATGTCGAGCAGCAGCGAGGAGGGCTGCTCGAGGCGGCACGCCGCACCCGCCTCGCCCGCGAGGCCGCGGTGGCGCTCGCAGCTTCCCGGCCCGAAGCTCGGCTCGATCGCGTCCGGTGGCGTGAGCAGCAGGCCGTTGGTGCCGGTGCCGTGGCGATCGGGCACGATCACGACCTGCGGCTGCGTGGCGGAGCGGTGGGGGCCGGCGAGCAGCGCGTCGAGCTCCGTCGGGTCCAGGGCGGGGCAATCCCCGGGTATGCACAGCACCCGCTCGATCCCCGCCGCCAGCGCGCGGGCCACGCCGAGCGTCACAGCCGCCGACTGTCCGCTCTCAGCTCGATCCTCGACCACGACCGCTCCCTGGGAGCGCGCCGCTCGCGCCACGCCCTCCTCGCGGGTCACCACGATCGTGAGCTCGATCGCCTCCGTTTGGGAGAGCGCGAGCAGGACATCGCTGACCATCGCCCCCGCCAGCTGTAGCCGCAGGGTGTCATCGATGCTTGCGCCCAGTCGCTGCTTGGCGCGGGCGAAGCTCTTGACAGGCAGGATCGCCGCGGTCCGCATCTGAGCGCAGACGATAGTGAGGCAACGCGCGATCGGTCAGGTGCGCTGCCCGCTCACCACTGCAGGAGCATCAGTCCGATCGTCACTCCTGGGCCGATCGTCACCAGCAGGCCGCGCTCGCCCGCCTGCGGGCGGCGGTGCTCGATGGTGTCGCCGAGCACGTACAGAATCGAGGGGGTGCCCACGTTCCCGTGCTCGGCGAGTGCCCGCCAGCTGACCTCGACATCCTCGTCGGAGAGGTCGAGCGCCGTTTGCACGTTCTCGATGATGCGTCGTCCGCCCGGGTGCACGATCCAGTGATCGATGTCCGAGTCGAGCAGGCGCCGGCGGCGAAGGAACCCATCGACGATCTCGCGCAGCTCGGCACCTGCGAGGGCAGGAAGCTCGCGGGCCAGGTGCAGGTGGCTGTCCTCTTGGGTCGCCTCCAAGCTGACCGCATCGAGCGTCCTTGAGATCTGGTGCACCTGCGAGGCGAGGATCGTTGGTCCCTCGGCGTCGGGATCGCCGCTGAGCAGGGCGGCGGCACAGCCATCGCCGAAGATCGCCGAGCCGACGATCTTGGCCTTGGAGTCCTCCGGCGTCGAGCGCATCAGGATCCCGCTCATGCTCTCGGCGGCCACCACCAGCGCCTGCTTGCTGGGGTGCTCCCGCAGCGCCTGTGCGGCGAGGCGCATCAGCGGGACGCCGCTGGCACAGCCCACGCCGGTCACGTGGTACTTGTCGGTCGTGGGGTCCATCTCGTAGTGGTCGACCAGGCGGTGGGCGAGCGTGGGACACCCGAGCGAGTACAGGCTCGAGCTCACGACCGTGCCGACGGTGTCGGGGTCGATCCCGAGTGCGTCGACCGCGCGGATCGCATGATGCAGCAGCGTGCGCTCGACCTCGGCCGTGCGTCCTTGAAGCGTCTGTGCCATGAAATCCTCGCCGAGCTCGAGATGGCGTCGCTTGACGCCGCACCGCTCAAAGATGCCTTCGGCGAATGCGTTGCCCTCGAGGCCAAGGCGCTGCAGCGTCTCTTGCTGTGTGAAGACGGTCTCCGAGTCCGACGTCGACAGCGCCGCGATCCTCGCTCCGCGGCGCGCGATCGGAACCCTTGCGCCGGTCGCCGGATAGGTGAGAAGCGATCCACGACCGCTGTGGTGCAGGCTGCTCTGCAAGTGGGAGCTCCTTGGTGGACTGGGCCGGCGCCTCGGGCCGTGAGGTCAGAAACAGACGATAGGCGAGCGCGCTAGGGTCTCAGGCACGAGGGGAGAGGTTCTTATCCACTTCTTCGCGCGCCGCTTCGCCCGTCTGATGAGATCTCCGCGGAGGGAATGGGCTCGATGACCGGGTCAGGTCGATGCTGTGTGAAAGACAGGTGAAAGGCGATGGCCCCGATTGAGGTGATAGGAGCGGGCCTGCCACGCACGGGCACCCTCACGCAGAAGCTGGCGCTGGAAGAGCTCGGCTTCACGCCCTGCTACCACTGGGTCAATGTGCTGGCCGATCTCGACGAGGTCGAGCTGTGGGACGGCGCGATGAGCGGTGCGGCGCCGTGGGAGGAGGTCTTCGGCGATTCGCGGGCGACGGTCGACTGGCCCGGTGGCTACTTCTACCGCGAGCTGATGGACTTCTATCCGCGGGCCAAGGTGCTGTTGAGCGTGCGCGACCCCGAGTCGTGGGAGCGCAGCTTCAGGGACACGATCTGGACGATGAGCCACGGCGATTCGCTGATGCCCCTGCTGGCCCGAGCCCGCGCCGAGGTCGACCCCCGCTGGCGCAGGTACCTGGCGTTGGTCGATCGCATGTTCTGGGGTCCGCAGGGCACCTTCTCGGCGGGCCACGCCGACCCGGAGATGCTGATCGAGCAGATGCTTCGCCACAGCGAGGAGGTCAAGCGGACGGTTCCGGCTGGGCGGCTGCTCGTCTGGGACGTGGCCGAAGGATGGGAGCCGTTGTGCGAGTTTCTCGAGGTCCCGGTTCCCGACGGCCCTCTCCCGCACGCCAACGACCGCGGTACCTTCGTGCAGCGTGTGATCGGGGGCGCTCTGGACTCGCTGGAGTCCTGGCGCGAGAGCAACACCTCGCTCGTCGGCTGAGCGCTACCCGCGCAGCCCCTCGGCGAACGACAGCGTCTCAGAGGCCACGCGCGCGCGCGCGAGTGGGTCGTCCATGCGCGTGTCGGTCTGCAGCGTTGCCAGCCCGGCCACGTTCTCGTCGGCCACCATGCCATCCAGGAGCTCGCCGTAGAAGTCGGCCACGCCGGCGGCGCTCAGCTCGAGGGCGGCGAAGGCCATGAACTGCGCGGTGGGCCCCTTGAGCACCTTGCCGCCCACGATCGGGCTGACGGCCACGACGGGCGCAGCGGCGGCGATCAGAGCCTCGCGGATCCCCGGCACGGCGAGGATCGGGCCGATCGAGGCCAGCGGGTTCGACGGTCCGATCACGATCGCCGTGGCACCCGCGATCGCGCCCAGCACCTCGGCGCTCGGGGCCGCCTGCTCGGCTCCGCGGTACTCGAGCCCCTCGATCAGGCCGGTGGCGCGATCACGGATCATGAACTCCTGAAATCCGGCCCAGCCGGTCTCCCCGATGCGGATCCAGGTGCGCACCGGGTCATCGCTCATCGGCAGTACCCGTGCCCGCACGCCCAGCGCGAGGTTGAGGCAGGCGAGCGCCTCGGTGACGGAGAGACCCTCGGCGAGCATGCGAGCACGCTCCAGGCACCAGGCGAGGTCACGGTCGCCGAGGTTGAACCAGACGTCGACCCCGAGCTCGCGCAGGGCGTCCATCACGGCGAAGCTGTCGCCCTGCAGCCCCCAGCCGCGATCGTCGATGGCATCCGCCAGCCAGAAGGACACCAGGTCGGGGTCCGGCGAGACGTGGGCGCCGTAGATCTCGATGTCATCGCCGGTGTTGGCGATGACCGCCACCCGCTGCGCCCCCGCCGCGTCGGCCATGCCACGCGCCAGCTTGGCGCCTCCGGTGCCCCCAGCGAGGACGATGATGTCCGGCTGGCTCATTCCCACAGGCGCTCGGGCAGTCTCGTGAGGCGGATCCCGGCGTGGATCTTGTAGCGGGCGTTGACCGAGATGAGCAGCGCCGTCAGCGCCTCGGTCGTGCGCGCCATCTCCAAGCGTCCGCAGTCCACGCAGCGCAGGCCATCGATGCGCTCGATGATCGCGGCGGCCTCCCGCTTGTCGGCGCGTGCTTCGCCGCAGATGAGCACGTCCTGTTCCAGAGAATGCTCGAGGTCGGCGAGCGAGGCGGCGCTGACGGTGTGCAGCGCAGAGACCACGCGCACTCCCTCGGGCACCATCTCCAGGGTCTGCTGGGCGGCCGATCCCTGCCACACGCCGAGCATGCGCGTGGCCTTGCCGCCGACCGCGGCCGCCAGCGGCACGGTCGCGTCGATCAGCAGCTGGCCCGGGACGAGGGCGTCCTTGAGGTTGGCGAGGGTCTCGGACTGGTTGCGGAAGGGCACGCTGAGGATGACCGCGCCCGCGGCAGCGACCGCGCCGGCGTTGTCGTGGGCCGAGAACGTGCCGTCTGGCACCGTCGTGCGGGCGCGCTCGGCGGTCTCCTCGGCGCGAGCCTGCTCGCGGGAGCCGATTGCGATCGGCACGCCGGCGCGGGCGAGGCGGATTGCAACTCCGAAGCCGAGGGCGCCGGAGGCGCCGATGACGGCGACCGGATCTGGAGCGGGGGAGGCCACGGCGGCCGAGTATAGGCTTCAGGCAATGATGCTCGACGCCAAGCGGCCCCTGTGAGCGCCCCGTCGGACGGGCTGCCAGGGCGGGTGAGCATTCGCGAGGTCGGTCCCCGCGACGGCTTCCAGAACGAGCCCGAGGTGATCCCCACCGAGAGCAAGGTCGAGCTGATCGAGGCGCTCGCGCGTACCGGCCTGCGGCGCCTGGAGGTGACCAGCTTCGTGCGCGCCGATGTGGTCCCGCAGCTCGCCGACGCCGCCGAGGTGCTCGCGCGCGTGGATGTGCCACGGGCGGTGAGCGTCTCGGTGCTCATCCCCAACGAGCGCGGTTTGGACGCGGCCCTGGCGCTGCGCGAGCGGGCGCGCCGGGCGCCGGGCGCCGACGCGGACGCGGACGCCCGCGTGGAGGTCTTCGACGAGGTCAACGTCTTCCTGTCGGCCTCCGAGACGCACAACCGCAAGAACGTCAACCGCTCGATCGCCGAGTCGCTGGAGGGCCTGGAGGCTGTGCTCGGCCGCTCACGCGAGGTGGGACTGCGCTGCGAGGGCGTGATCTCGACCTCCTTCGGCTGTCCCTACGAGGGTCACGTCCCGCCGGAGCGCGTGCTCGAGATCGCGGCGCGCCTGCGCGACGCGGGCGCCCAGGAGATCGGCTTCGGCGACACCACCGGGATGGCCAACCCGCGCCAGGTGCGCGAGTTCTTCGCGATCGCCCGCGCCGAGCTGGGAGACGAGGTGCAGCTGACGGCGCACTTCCACAACACCCGCGGTCAGGGCCTGGCGAACGTGCTGGCGGCGATGGAGGCCGGGGTGGACAGCTTCGAGTCGAGCTTCGGCGAGCTCGGCGGCTGTCCGGTGCCGGCGGGCGCCACCGGCAACATCGCCACCGAGGATCTCGTCTCGATGCTCCACGAGATGGGCATCGAGACGGGCATCGACCTGCCCGCGCTGCTCGCGTGCGCCCGCCGCGTCCAGGAGATCCTGGGCCGCCCCCTGGGCAGCCACACGCTGGTGGCGGGGCCGGTGGACTGGGAGGCCGGGCGCGTTTAGCAGCACGCGGCGCGGCGGGGTGCCGCTAGCCGGCCAGGGTCGCCGGCTGCGCCTCGGCCTCGGCGGCCTCGCGGCCGGCCTCCCGCGCGACCGCCACGCAGTACTCCTGCACCGCCACCTCCATCTCGAGGGTCTGGGCGAGCGCCGGACGGGCCGATGCATCGATCACCCGCTTGGCGCGACCGACCGCCACGTGGGAGTTGGCCAGCAGCTCGTCCACCAGCTGCTGGGTGGCCTGCTCGAGATCCTCGGGGGCGACCACGCGGTTGAGCAGGCCGATGCGCTCGGCCTCGGCCGCGTCGATCGTGCGGGCGGTCATGATCAGCTCCTTGGCTCGTCCCAGGCCGACGACGGCCGGCAGGCGGGTGGAGCCGCCGACATCGGGAATGATCCCGAACTTGACCTCCGGCAGGCCCAGCTGAGCGTCGCTCGAGGCGACCCGCAGATCGCAGCCCAGGGCAACCTCGAGGGCGCCTCCAACGCAGGTGCGATGGATCTGGCAGACCACCGGCTTGGCCATCTCTTCGCAGATGTTGGCGCAGTCGAGGAAGACTTGGCGGAAGGGGCGAAGCATCCCTGGAGTTCCAGCGGACGCCGCCAGCTCGCCGAGGTCCACGCCGGCGGAGAAGACGGGGCCTTCGCCGCGCAGCACGACGCAGTGCACGGACGTCTCGGCGGCGGCCTCGCGCAGCGCCCGCCCGAGCGCCAGCAGCAGCTCCTGGTTCATCGCATTGCGCTTCTCGGGGCGATTGAGCACGACATGGCGGACTGCGCCGCGATCCTCGGTGAAGACGATGCTCATGAGCTGATCCTCCTGTCTGTGGCGGACGGCCGGTGCGCCGCGATTGATTGCCGGCGTGGCCCTCAGCTGAGGTCCAGCACGGGCGTGGGCGGCTCGATCGCCTCATCATGACCCTCGCGCGGCACGATCGCGGTGCCGACGGCGAAGAACTCGATCGTGTGGCTGCCCCAGCCGTGGCTCTTCTCCTGCAGCTGGACGCCCACGATCCCCTCGGCGGCGAGCTCCTGTGCCTCGCTCTGCATCCGCTCCATGGCGAGCTCGCGCGCGTCATAGAGGGCCTGGGTGAAGTTGGAGAGCTCTACGTTGCGCCCGGTCTGGGCCATCGACTGCAGCATCCCGCGGTGGGCCACGTGGTAGACGCAGCTGCCCATCACCATGCCCACCGGCCGGTGTCCTGTGCGCAGGAGCGTCCAGAAGTCCTGGCCGGAGAGGTCGCTCGTGAACGGCCTGCCGTTGGCGGCGCGGTGCAGCACGCCGTCGCGGTGCTTGACCGCGGTGCCGATGGCGATGAACTCGGCCATGTCCTGGCCCCACTCGTAGCGGCCGATGTCCAGGCGTACGCCCACCACGCCGTCGGCGCCGAGCTGGTCGGCCTCCTCCTCCATCCGCGTCATTGCGAGCTGGCGTGCGCCGTACATGGCCTCGGACAGGACCGTCATCTCCTGGCTTTTCTTCCACCCGGCCATCTGGATGCCGATGTGGTAGATCGAGCTGCCCACCACTAGGCCCAGCGGCTCGAAGCCGGCCTCCTTCACGAGCAGGAACTCGTTGACCGACAGATCCGAGGTGAAGAGCCCCTGGCGGTTCTGCTGAAGTCGGGCGCGGCCCGCCTCGGGAACGCCCTCAAGCGAGGTTGGGTCATAGCTCGTCTCATCGCTCATCATGCTCGGCTCCTCTAGATCGATAGGTCGACGGTTGTCTTCGGCGGGGTCACTCGAGCGCCGGCGGTCTCGCGCACGGCGGTGCCGATGGCGTCGAAGGTGATGAGCACGCCGCCGCGCTGGCCGGAGCCCGCGCCCACGTCCTGGCGTTGGACCGTGTGGCCGATGCGCACTCCCACTATCCCCGACGCCCCGAGTTGCTGGGCCTGGAGGCCAAGGCGTCCCATCACCTGCTCGCGGGCGCTGTAGACGCCCTGCGTGAACTCGCGCAGCTCGTAGTTCTGCACCGGGCTGAGTCGGTTGGACTGCGTGAGCCAGTTGTTTTCGTAGGCGGCGAAGAACACCGACGTCCACGCAACGATGCCGGCCGGTGCGATACCTGCCCTGGCGAGGTTGGCGTAGTCGCTCACCGACAGCTCGGTCAGGACGGGCTCGGCGCTCGCCGGCGCGTCACGGCGGCGGACGGCCGTTCCCACCACCACGTACTCGATCGATCCGGCGGCCCAGTCGTGCGCGCCGGTGCGCAGCTGCACGCCGATCACCGCGTCGGCGCCCGCGTGGGTGGCCTCGAGCGCGAGGCGGTTGAGCGCGTGCCTGCGCACCTCGTTCCATGCTTCGGAGAGGGTCTCCATCTCCATCAGCACGCTGCCGCCCATCATCATCGGCCAGCCCCCGCCCTGGTAGCCGACCCCCTGATAGCCGACCTGATAGATCGAGCTGCCCATCACCTGCGAGAGCGGCTGCAGCCCGAGCTGGTGGCAGAGCGCGAAACCGCTGACCGAGAGGTCGGAGGTGAAGGATCCGCCGTGCTCGCGCAGCTCGCCCAGGCGGCGCTCGGCCGACAGGGGGATGCCGCCGGCTTCGATGCGCGCGAGCGACTCCTGCTGCTCGCGGTCGAGATCCGCTGCGGGATCGCCCTCTTCGGGCCCGGAGGCGCTCATCTCACAGCAGCAACCTGTCCAGGGCCGCCCGCGCCTCGGAGCTGCGCTCGGCCTCGGCGCGCAGCTCCTCGGTGAGCGCGGCGATCCACTCGCCGGCGCCCAGGGGCTCGCGCTTGATGGCGATTCCGCCGACCTGACGCTCGCGAAAGCCCTCGACGCGATCGTGCTCGACGGCGAGCTGATAGCGGACCCCGGCGCTCGCGGCGCCGAGCTCGACGAGCACCTGGCGCACGCGCTTCTCGCCGCGACCGAGCAGGCCGCCGCCGCGCCGCTCGACGCGCGTGCGTCCGGGAAGCGCCTGCTCGAGCTTGGCTGCCAGCACCTCGACCGCGGACAGGAGATCGGCGCCGTCGCTGCGCAGACCGGCCGCCACCAGATCGAAGGTGTCCTCGGAGCTCACCCGATCCAGGCTACCTGGAGGCGGAGGGGTTGGCCCCGGCGAACCACGGGCCAACCCCTCGACGGCCTCTCAGGGCTTCGAGCTCGTCAGTGCGCGAGCCCCAGCGTGTTGTTGGCGTCGTCCACGAAGTAGAGGCCCTTGCGGTTCGGCGTCACCGTGAGGCCGAACAGCCCGCCGCTGCCGGCTTCGGTTTCCAACGGCTGATACTCAGCTCCGGCTGGCGTGGTCTCGACGATGTTGCCGTCATTGGCGTTGGCCGTGAGCACGTCCCCGTTCGGCGCGATGGTCAGGCCCAGCGGGTTGTTGAGATAGCCGCCCTTGGCGATCGTCACCCCGCCGCCGCCCAGCGGGATGTGCCGGCTGAGCGCGCCCGTGACCGCGGCGATGCGGTTTCGGCGGACCGGAGATCGTCTCGACGACGTGTCCTCTGCTGTCGAGCACGATCAGGCATCCCGCCTGAGCGGTCGCGGCCAGGCCGTTACTCGTTGGAAGGCTCCCGACCACCACATATCCCGGGGGCAGGATCGCCAGGGCGGTCGTGAGCCCCACGCCACCCGGGCATGGGCCGGGGAGGCTCGTAGGGTCGATCTGGGCGAACAGCGAGAGGTGTCCGCTCGGGCTCATCTGCACGATCGTCGTGCCCGTGCCCTGGAGGTTCCCAGTCGGGGGGCTGCCGGCGTCGTTGAAGTTGCTGATGAGGATGTCGCCGGCCATGAGCGAGCCGGTGCTCGCCTGGACGTTGACGATCCCGTAGGGGTTCTGGTCGCCGTTCGTCGGCACCGTGCTGCCGATCGAGCTGATCTTCTGGAGCGAGCCGATGAACGGGCGTTCGAATGCCTGGGCGCCAGCGGCGGTGGCGAGCGCACAGGCGATCAGCGCGACGAGCACTCCCAGCGGGCGAAGAAACTTGGACATGCTGCGCCTCCACGAGTAGATGGCCTTTGCACCAGCAGACTCCGCGAGGAGCTGAACCTTCCCGACGTAATAGGCTCTTGACCTGTCCGGCTGTGAAGCCGGCGACAGGGACCGTTATGCGGGAGGCGGGCCGCGGTCGCCTCCCACGCGAAGATCAACCGAGGAGTCCAATGGCGCAGCAGATCGAGAAGGTGGGAGTGCTGGGCGCGGGACTGATGGGCCACGGCATCGCCCAGGTGGCGGCCCAGTCCGGCTATCAGGTGGTGTTGCGGGAGCTCGACGAGGCGACTCTGCAGAAGGGCATCGCCAAGATCGAGAAGCAGCTGGCGCGGGCGGTGGAGAAGGGCAAGATGGACGAGACCGAGGCGGGCGAGGTGCGCGCGCGCATCCAGGGAACCGTCCACTACCGCGACCTGGCCGACTGCGACCTGGTGATCGAGGCGATCACCGAGAGCCTGCCGCTGAAGCTCGAGATGTGGCGCGAGGTCGACGAGATCGTCAAGCCGGGTGCGGTCTTCGCAACCAACACCTCTTCGCTGGCCGTGATCGACCAGGCCGCCGCCACAAGCCGCCCGCAGCAGTTCGTGGGCCTGCACTACTTCAACCCGGCCCAGGTCATGAAGCTGGTGGAGGTGGTCCGCTGCGTGACCACCTCCGAGGAGGCGTTCACGACCGCGCTGGAGTTCGCGCGTTCGGAGCACAAGCTGGCGATCCCCACCAAGGACAAGGCCGGCTTCATCGTGAACCGGTTGCTCGTCCCCTACATGCTCGACGCGATTCGGGCCTACGAAGAGGGCGTGGGCTCGGTCGAGGAGATCGACGAGGCGATGAAGGCCGGCGCGGGGCATCCGATGGGGCCGCTCACGCTGGCGGACTTCGTCGGGTTGGACACGCTGGGTTCGATCTGCGACGTGCTCTTCGAGGAGTTCCGCGAGCGGCGCTTCGCGCGTCCGCCGACCCTGCGCAAGATGCTCAGCGCCGGCTGGTTCGGGCGCAAGTCGGGGATCGGCTTCTATGACTACTCCGGAGAGGCCCCCAAGCCCAATCCGGCGTTCTGAGCGTGGCGAGGTGAGCGACTCCTCCAGCCTGCGCGTCGCGGACGCCGACCGCGAGCAGCTCGCGCAGGAGCTGCGCGAGCACATGCTCGCGGGGCGCCTGAGCTCGGAGGAGTTCGAGCAGCGTCTGGGGCGGACCTACGCGGCCTCGACCAGGGGTGAGCTGGACGCGCTCAAGGCCGACCTGCCGCTGAGCCCGATGGCCCTGGACACGGCGCTGGCCAAGCGCAAGGCAACCCTGCAACGCCGCCTGGTCCAGGAGACGGGGGGCGCGGTGGGGATCTCGGCGCTGTGCGTGGCCATCTGGCTGGCGAGCGGCGCCAACGGCAGCTTCTGGCCGGTCTGGGTGATCGTGGTGACGTTGCTGCCGCTGCTGCGCAACACGTGGCGGCTGCTGGGCCCGGCTCCGGACCTCGAGGCGGTGGAAAGGCATCTGGACTCGCGCCGCGAGCACCGGCGGCGCGAGCACCGCGGCGGCTCTCGCCGCCACGGCCCGCCCCGTCCTCCGCGGCCGCCGGGGCTTCCGCAATGAGCCGCCTGGACGAGGCTGTCGAGCGGGCGCTGCAGGGAGGCCCGGCGCGCCACCGCGAGAAGGCGCGAGAGCAGGGCAAGCTGGCGGTGCGCGAGCGCGTGGCGCTGCTGCTGGACGAGGGATCGTTCGCCGAGGAGGCGCTGCTGGCCAACTGGCTCGAGGACGGGCTGGGCGCGGACGGCGTCGTGACCGGCGTGGGGGAGATCGGCGGGCGTCCGGTGGCGCTGATGGCCAACGACCCGACCGTCAAGGCGGGCTCTTGGGGGCCGAAGACGGTGGAGAAGATCCTGCGCGTCCAGGAGCGCGCGCTCGAGCTTCAGATCCCGATGGTCTACCTCGTGGACTCAGCCGGTGCGCGGATCACCGAGCAGGTGCAGATGTTCCCGGGCAGGCGCGGCGCGGGGCGGATCTTCCACAACCAGGTCAAGCTCTCGGGCACGGTGCCGCAGGTGTGTGTGCTGTTCGGCCCGAGCGCGGCGGGCGGCGCCTACATCCCGGCGTTCTGCGACATCGTGATCATGCGCGATGGCAACGCGTCGATGTACCTGGGCTCGCCGCGGATGGCCGAGATGGTGATCGGCGAGAAGGTGAGCCTCGAGGAGATGGGCGGCGCGCGCATGCACACCGGAGTATCCGGTTGCGGCCACCAGCTCGTCAAGAGCGACGAGGAGGGCATCGAGACGGCGCGGCGCTACCTCTCCTACCTTCCCACCAACTGGCAGCAGGCGCCGCCCGCCACCGAGCCGACGGCAGCGCCGGCGCCGGCTGACGGTGGTGGCATCGCGGAGCTGATCCCGAGCGATGAGAACAAGCCGTTCGACGTCAAGACGCTGATCGCTGCGCTCGTGGACGAGGGCTCGCTGATGGAGATCCATCCCCGCTGGGCCAAGGAGCTCGTGGTCGGCTTCGCCCGGCTGGAGGGCAGGGCGATCGGGATCGTGGCCAACCAGCCCAAGCACAAGGGCGGGGTGCTGTTCTCGGACTCGGCCGACAAGGCCGCGCGCTTCATCTGGAGCTGCAACGCGTTCAACGTGCCGCTGCTGTTCCTGGCCGACGTGCCGGGCTTCATGATCGGCACCCAGGTGGAGCGCGCCGGGATCATCAGGCACGGCGCCAAGATGATCAGCGCGGTCAGCGAGGCGACCGTGCCGAAGATCTCGGTGATCGTGCGCAAGGCCTACGGCGCCGGGCTGTATGCGATGGCGGGCCCCGCGTTCGACCCCGACTGCTGTCTGGCGCTGCCGGGCGCCTCGATCGCGGTGATGGGCCCGCAGGCGGCGATCAACGCCGTCTACTACAACCAGCTGCAGGCGATCGCCGACGAGGACGAGCGCGCGGCGAAGGTCGAGGAGCTCCGGACGGCCTACAGCGCCGACATCGACATCCTGCACCTGGCCTCCGAGCTTGTGATCGACGCCGTGATCGAGCCCGAGCAGCTGCGGGCCGAGCTCGTCAGGCGCTTCGCCCACGCGGCCTCCAAGCAGCGCCGCTGGCCGGCCAAGCACAACGCCGTGACTCCCGTCTGAGGCTCCTGGGCGGCCAGGCGTCCCGACTCGACTCAGGACACCAGGTCGTCTCGTTAGGTCGTCTCGCCGATGCCGGCGGCGCGGGTCTGCTCGTCCTGGAATGGCGGATAGGTCTCGGTCAGGAGGTAGATGTAGGCGTCGCTGCGGGCCATATAGGAGTTGGCGAGCACCATCAGATCGAACAGGCCGCGCGGCATCTTGCCGGTGAAGAGGATCACGAACCACGCGCCGAACGCGCCGATCTCGAGCAGGATGTTCATGGCGTAGCGCACGAACAGGATCGGAATCGCGAGGATCATCCGGAAGAAGGTCTTGGCGCGGCTGTAGCGCTCGAGCGGACCGGCGAAGTGCATCCGCACCGGGTAGGCCGGATCGTCGGCGCCACCGAACGGTGGATAGGGATCGCTCAGGAGGGCGGCATAGGCGGTGAAGCGCGTCAGAAACCGCGTGAATCCGGCGACGAAGTCGTACAGGCCCTGCGGATATCTGGCCGTGAAGACGATCGCAAACCAGGCGATCACGAGCGCGATCGAGGCAACGATCCCGTATATGTAGAGCCAGATTGCAAGCGGGATCGCGAGGATCAGCCTGAAGAAGGTCGTGAGCCTGCTGCGCTGCTCGACGTAGTCGGCTTCGAACGTCACTGGATAGGGCACGGTGCTTCCCCCTTTTCGGCGCCGGAGCGCTCTCCCTCTCGCGCAGAGCGCGTTTCGCGCATCCTAAGCAGGTGGAAGGCGGAAGCGCTGGGGTTTTCAATAGATTGCAGAGCGGATGGACGCCGCCGAGATCGCCTACGCCGGAATCGCCCGCCAGGCCGAGCTGATCGCCGCGGGGGAGATCTCCTCGAGCGAGCTCGTGGAGGTGTACCTGGAGCGGATCGCCCGCTATGACCGATCGGGGATCGCCCAGCCCCTGAACGCGTTCCGCGTGGTGCTGGGCGAGCGCGCCCGCATGGAGGCGAGCCAGGCCGATGCCCGTCGCGGCGCCGGCGGCGAGCGCCCGCTGCTGGGCGTGCCGATCGCGATCAAGGACGACGTGGATGTGGCCGGGGAGGTGACGGCCTACGGCACCAACGCCCACGGCGGCCCCGCGCGGGCGGACGCGGAGGTGGTGCGCAGGCTGCGCGAGGCGGGGGCGGTGATCATCGGCAAGACGAACGTGCCCGAGCTGACGCTGTGGCCGTTCACCGAGACGGCGACGTTCGGAGCGACCCGCAACCCCTGGGATCTGCAGCGCGCGCCCGGGGGCTCCAGCGGCGGAAGCGGCGCGGCGGTGGCGGCGGGACTGGTGGGCGCGGCGCTCGGCTCTGATGGGGCGGGCTCGATCAGGATTCCAGCGGCGTGGTGTGGCCTGTTCGGGTTGAAGCCCCAGCGCGGCCGGGTCTCGATGGCTCCGCGGCCGCGTCCCTGGCACGGTCTGTCGGTCAACGGCGTGCTCACGCGCAGCGTGGCCGACTCGGCGCTCTTCTACGACGTGGCATCGGGCGCGATCGACAGTGACAGCGACAGCGCGCCACCGCCGGCGGTGCCGTTCGTCCAGGCCGCGGCGACGGCGCCGGGACGGCTGCGCATCGCCTACTCCACGCGCGTGCCCGTGGGCGTGGTCTCGAAGCTCGACGGCGACGCGGCTCGGGCGCTGCAGGAGATGGTCGAGCTGCTGCGCTCCCTGGGACACGAGGTGAGCGAGCACGACCCCGACTACGGCATCGGCTCGATCCCGGCGCTGCTGGTGCGCTACCTGCGGGGCGCCCATGACGACGCGGCGGCGCTGCCTCACCCGGAGCGCCTGGAACGGCGGACACGGGGGATGGCTCGCCTGGGCGGGCTGATACCACCCGCGCTGCTCGAGCGCTCGCTGGCCGGCGAGGCGCAGCTCGCGCGCAGGCTGAACCTGGCCCTCGAGGATCACGAGGTGCTGATCACCCCGGCCACCGCCGCGCCGCCGCCGCGGATCGGCCAGCTGCAGGGCCGCGGGGCGCTGTGGACGCTGAACGTGGTGGCGGGCTGGGTCCCCTACAACGGCATCTGGAACGTGACGGGCCAGCCCGCCGCCTCGGTCCCGGCGGGGTTCGGCGCGGATGGGCTGCCAAGGGCGGTGCAGCTGGTGGGGCGCGCCGGAGACGAGGGCACCCTGCTCTCGCTGGCCGCCCAGCTCGAGAGCGAGCGCCCGTGGGCGCAGCGGCGCCCGCCAGAGTTCGCGTGAGCGCGATCCTGGGCTCGAGCGCGGGTGAGCAGGCAGAGCTGCTGGAGGTGGCGGTGGACGCGGCCCGGATGGCGGGCGCGCTGCTGCTCGAGCGCGTTCACCACGGCGCGGAGCGAACCGTCAGCAGCAAGAGCACGCCGACCGACCTTGTCTCGGAAGCCGATCTCGCCTCTGAGCGGGCGATCCGCGAGCTGCTCGCCGGGCGGCGTCCGGACGACGGCTTCGTGGGCGAGGAGGGCGGCCGAGAGGGTGGAACCAGCGGCCTGCGCTGGGTGGTGGATCCGCTCGACGGCACCGTCAACTTCCTGTTCGGGATCCCGCAGTGGTGCGTGAGCGTGGCTGTGGGAGACGAGCAGGGGACGCTGGCGGGCGCGGTCTATGACCCAAACCGCGAGGAGCTCTTCACGGCGATCAGGGATGGCGGGGCAGAGCTGCTCGGTCCCGCGGGCTCGCTCGATCTGAGGCATGAGGCGGCGGCCGGGCCGGCGGGCCGGCTCGATGGCGAGCGCGACGGGGACGCCGAGGAGGCCCTGGCCACAGCGATGGTGGCGACGGGCCTCGCCTACGACGCGCGGGTGCGCGGGGCGCAGGCGAAGGTCCTGGCGCGGCTGGCGCCGCGCGTGCGCGACATCCGCCGCTTCGGCAGCGCGGCCCTCGATCTGACGTGGACGGCGGCGGGCCGCTACGACGCCTACTTCGAGCGCTCGGTCAAACAGTGGGACATCGCCGCCGGGGCGCTGATCTGCGAACGGGCCGGGCTGCGAGTGCTCGAGTTGCCCGTGCACGAGAACCTGCCGTGGGGAATCCTGGCCGCGCGCCCCGGGCTGGCCGAGGGACTGCTCGAGCTCGTCAACGGTCCCTGAGGCTGCGCTGGTCCCCTGAGGCCGCGCTTCAGAAGGGCCGTCTGGTGCGGCGGGTGGGAGTCGAACCCACACGCCCTTTCGGACAGGGGCTTTTGAGGCCCCCGCGTCTACCGTTCCGCCACCGCCGCAAGATGGTCGCCACAGACGAGGATATAGGGCGGGTCAGGCCGGGTGGGGAGGCGCGTCGGTGAAGCGTTCGCCTCGCATGCCCGGATCGCGGCGCTCGAGCTCGACGTTCCAGCCCTGTTTGAAGCCGCGCATGGCGAAGGCCACGAGCAGCATCTGCACGGGCACGATCAGAAGCGTGAGCAGGCCGAGCAGGCCGGCGTTCAGGGCGGGCTGGGCGAAGCCCGATTTGTCCCGGTCGAACCAGGCCGGACCGGCGACGAGCGCGAAGATGGCGAGCAGAACCGCGAGCGCGGCCGCGACCGGAAGCACGCCCCGGTTCCAGCGAGCCGCGAAGAACGCCAGCGTCAGGTCCACGACGACGTAGCCGATCTGCACCGGAATGGCGCCCTCCAGCACGCTCCACCCGCCCACGGTCACGATCAGCACGAGGGCGGCGCTGGCCAGCAGCAGGAGGATGACGGTGACGCGTGTCGCCTGCACGACGGGCTTGTCGCGATTGGGATGCGTGACGATCACGCCGGGCTGCGCCTCCGGAACCGAGGACATAACAGCCATGACCATACAAGCTCGTGTGGCCCGTGTGCGAGGGGGCAGAGGGCCTGGAGCGTTCGGCTCGCGCCCGGTACGCTGCGAAGGGTCGCGCGGGCGTGGTGGAATTGGTAGACACGCCGGCTTTAGGAGCCGGTGGGCGCAAGCCCTTGGGAGTTCGAGTCTCCCCGCCCGCATTGACACAAAACAGCCTGCAAATCTGTGGTTTTAGCTCCGCAGGATGAATGTCGCCGGATGCTAGGAATCTGGCTCGTGTCCCCAAAATATGTCCCCCAGATGCCTTATAGGCGTGGATGGGGCCGCTTCTCATAATCCGAAGGTCGCAGGTGCGAATCCGCCCGGTAGATGCACCTGCGACATCGCGTTCGGATCGGCGGCCAGCGACGTCTCGCAGTCGATCAGCCGCGCTCGCGAGCGGGTTTGTTCAGACTGACTTCATGCAA
>JADGPL010000041.1 GCA_017882455.1 Solirubrobacteraceae bacterium
CGCCATCGACTACCTCTACGTCGCCAACTGGTCCCTCTGGAGCGACATCAAGATCCTCCTACGCACCATCCCCCACGTCCTCGGACGCCGCGGACTCTAAAGCTCGATCAAAGGGTGTCGAGGGGCACGCCGATGATCTTCAGCCTGCGGGTCAGGCCGTCGAGGGCGAATCCGCGCAGATCGTCGGCTGAGGCGCCAAGCGCCGAAGCCTCGGCGCCTGCGGGCGGCGTCAGGGACTCCGCCACGGCGGGAAGCAGCTCGCGCAGGGTCTGGCGCACCACATCGCCCAACGCCTCGTCTGTGGCGAGCGCCTCGCGCAGGAACCAGACGCCGTAGCCGATGTGCCGCTGCTCGTCGTGGTGGATCCTGGTGTAGCCCGCCACGAACCCCGGCAGCAGACCCTCGCGGTTCAGGAAGCCGGTCGAGAACTCGAAGGTGGTCAACCCGAGCGTGGCCTCGAGGGTCAGGTGGTAGACGGTCACGAAGGCGACCTTCGCGGCGCGATCGCCGGGTTTGGCGACCAGGCGCTCGTGGGCCGCCACGAGCCGCTCGTCGAAGATCGTCCTGAACGCGGGCGAGATCTGCTCGCGGGCGCGCTCGACATGCACCGCGATGAGCGCCGGCTCGGAGACGACCTCGTCCTGGAAGCGTGCATAGAACTGCATGTGCCTGGCCTCGTCGACCTGCTGGGTGGCCAGGAACGCGACCTCCTCCTCGCTCGCGTCTGCGCCGAGCAGTCCGGAGAACTTCGTCGTGATGCGCTCCTCGGCGACCATCAGCGAGCCGAGCACGAACGCCATCAGCGAGCGGTCCTGCATCTCGCTCCACTGCGATCGGTCGGTGGACAGGTCGATGTCCCAGGGATTCCACTGGCTCTCCTCCCAGTGACGGTAGAGCGTCTGCGGGTCGTGCAGGTGGAGCTCGTGCCCGGTGGAGCTCATGCTTGGGGCGGGGTCGGCTTGCGGGCGCGCACGATCGCAGAAGCCGCCTGTGGGTGCACGCGATGCGTCTCCCGGATCTCGACGTCAACCAGGCCCGCGTCGAGAAGCGCCTGGGTGAGCTCCCGCCGGGTGAGCGCCCCGGCGATGCAGCCCGTATATGCCTGCATGTCCGCGCGGGTCGCATCGTCCATGTCCTCGTCGGCGATGATGTCGGAGATGGCGAAGCGTCCGCCGGGTCGCAGGACCCGTGCGACCTCCCGCAGGACCTCGGGCTTGTCCGGGGAGAGGTTGAGCACGCAGTTGGAGATCACGACGTCGATGCTGGCGTCGGGCAGCGGGATCTGCTCGATGTAGCCCTTGTGGAACTCGACGTTCTCGACCCCGGCCTTTTGGGCGTTCTCGCGTGCGAGGGCGAGCATCTCGTCGGTCATGTCGAGGCCGTGCGCCCTGCCCGTCGGACCGACGCGCCTGGCGGAGAGCAGCACGTCGATGCCGCCGCCCGATCCGAGGTCGAGCACCGTCTCGCCCTCGTGCAGTTCGGCGACGGCCGTCGGATTGCCGCAGCCGAGCGAGGCGAGGGTCGCGGTGTCGGGCAGCTGCTCGCGGTCGCCGAGGGCGTAGAGCGCGGCGCCGAAGACCTCGCTGCCCCCGTCGAACGTCTCGCTCGGGGCGCAGCATCCGGCGCCGGGATCGCTGCTCGTGACCTGGATGGCGGCGGCGGCGTAGCGCTCGCGGACCTGCTCGCGCACGTCAGGTGTGCCCCGGACCTGCTCGCGCACGTCAGGGGCACAACAGGAATCGGTGGGTGTCTCGGCGGCGGTCAGCTCAGCCATGCGGATAGCTCCTTCAGCGCGTCGGGGATCACGTAGTAGTAGGCCCACAGACCCTGTCGCTCCGAGTCCACGATCCCGGCGTCTCGCAGCTTCTTGAGATGGTGGGAGAGGGTGGGCTGTGAGATGTCGAAAAGCGGCACGAGCTCGCACACGCAGACCTTGCCGGCGTGCCTGCGCAGCACGTCCACGAGCTGCAGGCGGATCGGGTCGCCGAGGGCCTTGGCGACCTCGGCCATGCGCAGCGCGTGCTCGCGCTGCACGTCCGGATAGACCACCGGCTCGCAGCAGCGCTCGCCTGCCGCGCGCTTCTGCTTGGGGGAGAGCTCCAGATCGACGAGCATCTATATACGTATATCAATAACAATCACGGTTGTCGATGTAATATGATCCGGTCATGAACGCGAGCAGGGCGTCCACCCCCGAGCAGCGGCCGGGCGTGCGGCCTATTCGGTACTTGCTGTTCGTCTGTAACCACAACGCCGGGCGCTCGCAGATGGCCCAAGCGTTCTTCGAGCGTTACGGCCCTCCCGACGTGCGCGCCGAGTCCGCCGGAACCGAACCCGCGAGCGAGGTTTGGCCGGCCGTCGTCGAGGCGATGCGCGAGGTCGATCTCGATCTCGCCGGGCGCAAGCCCAAGCGACTCACGCTCGAGATGCAGCTACACGCCGATTGGGCGGTGACCATGGGCTGCGGCGACGCATGTCCGTACGTCGCGACCAAGGTTGAGGCGTGGGATATCCCGGACCCGGCCGGCAGGTCGTTGGAGGACGTGCGAACGATTCGCGACGAAGTCGACGCGAACGTCCGCGAGCTGATCGCCCAGCGTCTCGACGCGATCCGCAGCGACCGCACCGCACACGAGCTGCGTCTCACGCGGCTGCTGCCGAAGCTCGCGGAGGAATTTGCGGCCACCAGGTCCGACGCGGAGATCCGTGCGTGCCTCGACGCGGTCCTGACGCGCTTCGAGGGGGCTCGCGTGCGCTCGCACATCATCACCCTCGCTCACCGTCAAACCCGGGAGTGCCTGCGCCGGGAGCACTGCGACGCCTTGAACACCGCCTAGATCATGACTCCCGCGCTTCCTGCGAAGGAGCCCGCGGTGGTCGAGCGGCTGTCCACGCTGAATCGCTTCCTCCCGGTGTGGATAGTCATGGCGATGGCGGCGGGCCTGTGCCTGGGCTCGCTGGTCTCCGGCCTGAACGGTGCGCTGAGCTCGGTCCAGATCGCCGGCACTTCGCTGCCGATCGCGATCGGGTTGCTGCTGATGATGTACCCCGTCCTCGCCCGGGTTCGCTATGAGGATCTCGGACGGCTACGGGGAGAGCGAGGCTTGTTCCTCTCCTCGTTGGTGCTCAACTGGCTCGTGGGCCCGGCGCTCATGTTCGCGCTGGCATGGCTCCTGCTGCCCGATCAGCCGGCCTACCGCACCGGGCTGATCATCGTCGGGCTGGCCAGGTGCATCGCGATGGTGCTCATCTGGAGCGAGCTGGCATGTGCGGACCGCGAGGCAACCGCTGTGCTGGTGGCGATCAACTCTGTCTTCCAGATCGTCGCCTACAGCTTTCTCGGCTACTTCTACATCACGTTGCTGCCCAAATGGCTCGGCCTGCAGGCCGCGGGATTTCAGATCGGACTGTGGCCCGTCGCCCGGACCGTGCTCATTTTCCTCGGCATCCCTCTCGTCGCGGGTTACCTGACGCGTCTGGCGGGGCTGCGGGCGCGGGGCGTGCGGTGGTATGAGGAGCGCTTCCTGCCCCGCATCGGTCCGATCGCGCTCTACGGGCTGCTGTTCACGATTGTCCTGCTGTTCGCGTTGCAGGGCCACCAGATCACCGAGAAGCCCTTGGATGTCGTGCGTATAGCCGCGCCGCTGCTGATCTACTTCGCGACCATGTTCGGTATCGCCTTCGCGTGGGGCCGGGCGCTGAGGTTGGGATATGAGCGCACGGCCACCCTCGCGTTCACCGCCGCGTCCAACAACTTCGAGCTTGCGATCGCCGTCGCGATCGGTGTATTCGGCGCCACCTCCGGCGAGGCCCTGGCCGGCGTCGTCGGCCCTTTGATCGAGGTGCCTGTTCTCGTCGGCCTCGTCTACGTGTCGCTGTGGCTGCGAACACGCGTATTCCCTGCTGGGCCCATCGCGCCTGTCCAGCTCGGTCACCCGACGGCGGCGTAGGGCGCTATCGATGGCGCGCGTCGGCATCAACGGTTTCGGGCGCATGGGCAGGCTGGCGCTGCGGGCGGCGTGGAGCTGGCCCGAGCTCTCGTTCGTCCATATCAACGAGCTGGGAGCCGACGCGAGCACGGCTGCTCACCTGCTGACGTTCGACTCGGTTCACGGGAGGTGGTCCGAGGACGTTCAGGGCGAGGGCGAGGCTCTGCGCGTCCAGGGGACGGAGATCGGCTACAGCGGCGCATCGGGGCCGGGCGAGGTCCCGTGGGGAGATCTCGGCGTGGAGCTCGTGCTCGAGTGCTCTGGAAGGTTTCGCACCGCGGATGCTCTGGAGGCGTACTTCCGGCGTGGCGTGCGCAAGGTCATAGTCGCGGCCCCCGTCAAGCAGGGCGCGCTGAACGTCGTGGTCGGCGTCAACGATCACCTCTATGACCCGCACCGCCACCACCTCCTGACGGCGGCCTCCTGCACCACCAACTGCCTCGCGCCCGTGGTCAAGGTCATCCACGAGGGCATCGGGATCCGCCACGGCCTGATCACCACGCTGCACGACATGACCAACACCCAGACGGTCGTGGACGCCCCCCACAAGGATCTGCGCAGGGCGCGGGCCGCGAGCATCTCTCTGATCCCCACGACGACGGGATCGGCCACGGCGATCGGCCTGATCTTCCCGGAGCTCGAGGGCAAGCTGAACGGCCTGGCGGTGCGCGTGCCCCTGCTCAACGCGTCGTTGACCGACTGCGTCTTCGAGGTCGCCCGCTCCACCACCGTGGAGGAGGTCAACGGGTTGCTGGAGGCCGCGGCCCGCGGTCCGCTCGAGGGCATCCTCGGGTTCGAGCGCCGCCCGCTCGTGTCTGTCGACTACAGGGACGACCCGCGCTCGGCGGTCGTCGATGGGCCCTCCACGATGGTGACCGACGGGACACACGTGAAGATCCTCGCCTGGTACGACAACGAGTGGGGCTACGCAAATCGCCTCGTCGAGCTCGCGCGCACGGTTGCCCGCGGCCTGCCGCTCGCGCGCACGGTTGCCCGCGGCCTGCCGCTCGAGCACGCCACGACGGACGTCGAGGATGGCGCAGATGGCTAGCGGTCTCGCGACGAAGGTCGAGACGAGCGAGCGCCAGCGGCGCGATGACCTTCGCAACTACGCCCTCGGAACAGCGGCCTACTGGACCGAGACGCTTGTCGACGGGGCGACGCGAACGCTCGTGCTCTTCTACTTCGACCGGCTCGGCTACAGCCCGCTCCAGGTCGCCTCGCTGTTCGTGCTCTACGAGATCGCGGGTGTCCTCACCAACCTCGTCGGAGGCTGGCTGGCGGCGCGCCTCGGGTTGAAGGTCACGCTCTCGCTGGGTCTCGCCTTCCAGATCGTGGCGCTCTGCATGCTCGGATTCGCTCCGGCGTCGCTGCTGGTGGTCCCCTATGTGATGGCCTCTCAGGCGCTCTCGGGCGTGGCCAAGGATCTGAGCAAGATGAGCTCCAAGAGCGCCGTGAAGCTCGTCGTCGCCGAGGGCGATCAGTCCTCGCTGTATCGGTGGGTGGCGATCCTGACGGGGTCGAAGAACGCGCTGAAGGGCGTCGGCTTCTTCCTCGGCGGCCTGCTGTTGACGCTGTTCGGCTTCCAGGCCGCGTCGCTGGCGATGGCGGCGATCGTGGCGATCGCGCTCGCCGCTGCCGTGGGCCTGATGCACGGTCAGCTCGGCGGCGCCGACAAGGGCGCCCGCTTCACCCAGATGTTCTCCAACAACCGCGCCGTGAACGTCTTGGCCGCCGCTCGCATATTCCTGTTCGCGGCCCGCGACGTCTGGTTCGTGGTCGGCCTGCCCTTCTTCCTCTACTCCGTGCTCGGCTGGTCGTTCTGGCAGGTGGGCACGCTGCTGGCGGTGTGGGTCATCGGCTACGGGGCCGTCCAGGCGGCCGCGCCGCGCTTCGTGCGCCGCCGCGGGGGCGGCGAGCCAGACGGGAGGACAGCGATCTGGCTCGCGCTCGGACTGGCTCTGTGCCCGGCTGCGATCGCGTTGGCGCTGGCCGCGCACGTCGACGCCACGGTCGCGATCGTCGTCGGTCTGATCCCGTTCGGGGTGACCTTCGCGATGAACTCGGCTGTCCACTCCTACCTGATCCTCGCCTACGCAGACAGCGCCAAGGTGGCGATGAACGTCGGCTTCTACTACATGGCCAACGCCGGCGGGCGCCTCGCCGGAACGGTGCTGTCGGGCGTGATCTACGAATGGCGCGGTCTCAGCGCCTGCCTGTGGACCTCCTCGGCCTTCGTGCTCGCGGCCGGCCTGCTGTCGCTGCTGCTTCCGGGCGGGCTCGCCGGGGAGCAGGAGATGAGCCGGCTCGCCTAGGCGCGGCCGCTGACGGCCGGTCCGCCTATGCGTGTGCGCTCCTCGAAGGTGAAGCCGGCTTCGAGCGCGCGGCGCACGGGGCAGGTCTCGGCCACGCGCTCGAGTCTGCGCCGTTGCTCGGATGTGAGGCCGTCCGGCAGGCACAGATCGATCTCGAAGCGTCTGGGGGTGCTGTCGGGGTCATAGTCGACGTCGACAATCGTCTCACCGATGTCCCAGCCGCGATTCTGCGCGTACATGGCGACCATCGTGGCGACGCACGAGGCGAGCGTGGCGGCGAGCAGCTCATGGGGCGCGGGCCCGAGATCTGAGCCACCAAGGCGCTCGGGCTCGTCGGTCACGATCGTGTGGCGCCGGTTGACATCGACCTCGTGCTCGAGGCTGTCGCCGACGCGGCGGGCTGTCGCGGTCATGCTCATCACGGGACCGCGGTCTCTTTGCCGTGGCGGGTCATGTCTGGAGCGTCGCCGATTCCGCGGGGAAGCTCATCCGCCGCAACTACCGGAAGCGATCCGTGGCGGTTACCTATACAACTCAAGTAGCAAACAACGATGCAGTTGTGCTAGTGTGCCCGGCATGAACACGGTCACGAATGTCCCGCACCCGCTGCCGGCGCCGCTCGTGGAGTTGATCGCGGAGCGCTTCCGCGTGCTGGGCGAGCCGATGCGCATCCGCCTGCTGGACGCGCTGCGGGAGGCTCCGGCGACCGTCCAGGAGCTCCAGCAGGCGACGGGCGCCTCGCAGCAGAACGTCTCCAAGCACCTCGGCATGCTGCTGCGCAGCGGGCTGGTGAGTCGCAGCAAGGAGGGCAACTTCTCGCTCTACTCGATCGCCGACGAGGGCGTGTTCGATCTCTGTGAGCAGGTCTGCGGCGGGCTGCGCCGCCAGCTGGACGAGCTCGATGCGCTGGTCCCGGGAGCGGGCGAATGACGACCGCGAGGAGCTGCTCCCGCTTCGATGACGAGCTCGGCGCTCGCGGCGCTCGCGGCGCTCGCGGCGCTCGCGGTGGGCGCTGGCCCCTCGAGCGTGTCCTGTTTGCGCTCGCGGGGACGATGACGCTGCTCAGCGCTGGGCTGGCGGCGCTCATATCCCCGTGGTTCCTGCTGCTGACCGCGTTCGTCGGCGTCAACCAATGGCTCTACGTGCTCTTCGGCGCCTGCCCGGCCTCGCTGGTGCTGCGCCGCCTGTTCTCGCTCCGTTCGGTTCTCTACCCCCGTCAGGAGGCGAGCTCGTGAGCACCACCGTCGCGCCGCGCTCCTCGCAGCCCGTCCCTGAGGCCGTCGACGGCGAGGTCCATGTGGGGCCGATCGGCCGCCTCGGGCGCTACACGGCGACGCATTTCCGCACCGTGCTCGTGGGCTGGCTGCTCGTCGCGCTGGTGCTGGGCTTCTTCGCGCCGAAAGTCGAGAAGGCCCTCTCCGGAGCGGGCTGGGAAGCGAGCGGGTCGCAGTCGGCACAGGCGCGCAAGCTCGTGGAACGCGACTTCGTGGGTCTTGGCAGCTACGGACTGATGACGGTCGTGTATTCCCCCACGCAGACCATCGGCTCGCCCGCGTTCCGATCGGCGATCGCAGGTGTCGAGCAGACGCTTCGCAGCAATAGGGCGGTCCGTACGGTCCTCGCTCCCGCGCCGGGCCTGTCGATCTCCGCGGACGGCCACACGGCGATCGTGCAGGCCGGTGCCGCGCGGGATCCGAATGGGATGGTCGCCGCCGCCGACAGCCTGAAGGGCACCTTGCACAAGCTCTCCTCGGGAGGCGTGGTCGTCAACCTCACCGGGGCGGCGGGGATGTGGTCTGACTTCAACGCGGCCAACCGCTCGGCGATGCTCAAATCGGAGGTCATCTCCTGGCCGGTGACGCTCGGGATCATGCTGCTCGCGTTCGGCTCGCTGGTGGCCGCAGGGCTGCCGTTGATGCTGACGATGGTCGGCCTGCTCGCTGCCGCGGGTTCGCTCTACCTGGGCACCCTGATCACGCCGATCTCGATCTGGGCGATGAACTTCGCGCTGATGTTCGCGCTGGCGCTCGGGATCGACTACGCGCTGTTCCTGGTGATGCGCTTCCGCGGAGCGTTCTTCGGGTCGGACCTCGACGCCGAGCAGGCCACGGCCGTGACGATGGACACTGCCGGCAAGGCCGTCCTCTTCAGCGGCGTCACGGTGCTGATCTCCCTCACCGCCGTGATGCTGGTTCCGAGCCCCGCATTTCGCAGCATGAGCCTCGGGATCATGCTCGCTGTCATCTTCGTGCTCGCCGCCACGCTGACGCTGCTTCCGGCGGTGTTGACGAAGCTGGGGCCCAAAGTCGACAAGCTGTCGCTTCCGTGGGTGAAGTCGAACCCGCCCGCCCTGCACCGCTCCACCCGGTTCGCCGCCTGGGGCGAGCGCCTCTGGCGTCACCCGCTGCGCTACGGCCTCGCGGCGCTCATCGTCCTGCTCGTGCTCGCCTATCCGGTCACGCAGCTGAAGACCTCGATGCCATCGATCAAGGTCGTGCCGAGCAGCGACTCCTCGCGTATCGGCTACAACCAGGTCCAGGCCGCGATGGGACCGGGCGCAACCGGACCGCTGCAGATCGTCGCGCCCGCGGCCGACGCGGCCGCGGTGGCGAGGCTCGCCAAGGGCGATCCCGGCATCGCCCAGGTCATGCCGACCCAGCCCGGGTCCGGTGGCCTCGCGCTCGTCACCGCCATCCCCCGCCAGGATCCCTCCAACCCCGCGGTCGGGGCAACGATCGAGCGCCTCCGGGGCGAGCTTCCGGCGGGTGCGCTGCTCGGCGGAGCGGTCGCGGAAAACCACGACCTGCAGAGCCTGCTCGCCTCCAAGACCTCGCTCGTGATCGGGGTCGTGCTGGTGCTCGGGTTCCTGTTGCTGCTGTTCGCCCTGCAGGCGCCACTGCTCGCCGCGGCCGGCGTGCTGACCAACCTGCTGGCGACGGGCGCCGCCTTCGGGGTGTCCAAGTGGATCTTCCAGGACGGCGATCTGCACTCGCTGCTCGGCTTCCAGCCCCAGGGATTCCTCGACGCCTGGGGGCCCGTGTTCTTCTTCGCGATGATCTTCGCGATCTCGATGGACTACACGATGTTCCTGCTGTCCTCGGCCAAGGAGCACTGGGACCGCAGCCACGACGCCAAGGACGCCATGGTCAACGCGATGGCGCACTCCGGGCGGGTGGTCTTCGCGGCCGCGGCCGTGATGGTCGCGGTGTTCTTCACCTTCGCCATCTCCGGCCCGCTGCCGCCCAAGGAGATGGGGATCATCCTCGGCGTCGCCGTGCTGCTCGACGCCGCGCTCGTGCGGCTGCTGCTCCTGCCCGTGCTGCTGCGTCTGATGGGCGCTCGAGCGTGGTACCTGCCGCGGTGGGCCCGGCGACTGCTACCCGACGTCCGCTTCGGGCACTGATGTCGCCGCCCCCGGCACGCTGGACGTAGAGGAACCACGCGGCCCCGGCGATGGCCAGCAGCCCGGCCACCCAGAAGTTCAGGCGCTCGCCGAGGATGTGATGGGCCGGATCGACGCGCAAGAGCTCCTCGAAGACGCGAAACGCGGAGTAGCCGGCGACATACAGCGCGAAGATCCCGGGGGCTCGGATCCGCCTGTCGCCGATCACCCAGACGAGAATGGCGGCGAGCGCCAGATCCCAGATCAGCTCATACAGGAACGTCGGCTGAAAGGTGGTGTAGCCGAGGTAGCCCGCCGGGCGGTGCGCCGGGCTGATCTGCAGGGCCCAGGGGAGACCGGTCGGGCCTCCGAAGAGCTCCTGGTTGAAGTAGTTGCCCACGCGCCCGATCGCCTGCGCGACGAGCAGGCCGGGGGCGGCGGCGTCCATGAACCGGGCGATGCTCACACCGGCCGCTCGCAACGGGATCACCCCGCCGATCACCCCGCCGAGGATCCCGCCCCAGATCCCGAGGCCACCCTGCCAGACGGCCAGCCATCCCCACCAGTTGTGCGGCACTTCGTTCCAGCTCGTGACGTCGTGGTAGAGGCGGCCGCCCAGGATCCCCGCGGGAACTCCCCACAGCGCGACCGTGTAGACGAGATCGGGATCGCCTCCCTTTGCTCGCCACAGCCTGCGCGTCAGCAGGATGGCGGCGGTGATCCCGACCAGGTAGCACAGCCCGTAGAAGTGCACGAACAGCGGGCCGAGATGGAACCCGTTGATCGACGGGCTGGGAATCGACGCCGGCATCGCTCGACGCCTGAGGCTAGAGCAGGGCCCTAAATGTCAGTCGTGGTTCCCGCGACCTCGGAGGTACGCCGAGCGCCTAGTGCGATACGCAGCGGGCGCGCCGGCCACGCACGGGCGCGCCGGCGGGCCTGACCGGCCTGCGGCCGAGGCGTTCGTCGTGCATAGCGCGATCGGCGCGGTCCTCGAACAGCACGAGACCGGGCAGGGGCCGCGACGGTGTGCCGCCCTCCATGCTCAGCGTGAGCGACGCATCGCCGCAGGCCGCCATGCGGCAGAGCAGCACGAAGAACGACGCGATCGCGATCCAGGCGGCTGGGATGAGGATGAGGAGCATGAACCCTTGCCTTCTCGAGGTGACCCGGTTTCCGTGTTAGAGGGACGCGGGCTTAATCCTCCTATCGGATGGCGCCAGACATGGCTTGAGCGCGGGATCAAGCCCCTCCAGCAGGCGTCCAGCGCCGCCTCGCTACTCGATGTCGAGGATGTCGAGCTGCGGCGCGATGTCCGCCGCTTCCCCGAGGTCCTTCGAGCCCTGCCAGGGGCGCTTCAGGATCAGCCAGCTCGAGGCCCCGGTCAGCAGCACGGCGCACAGGATCCAGCCGAGGGCCGTGGTGCCCACGCCGACGTACTTCAGCCCCGAGGCGGCCACCACGAAGGTGATGACCGGCCGTATGTAGCGGTCGGGAGCGCTCGAGGAGAGCAGCGAGCCGACCAGCACGGCGGGCACGCTGCCCAGGATCAGCGACGTGGTCACCCCGAATTCGATGTGGCCGAAGGCGAATGCGCCGAGCGCGGCGGCGACCGTGAGCGGCACCGCCTGGCTGAGGTCGGTGCCCACGAGCTGCTTGGCGCCGAGGGTGGGATAGAGGAACAGCAGCAGGATGATCATCAGCGACCCCGACCCGACGGAGGTCATCCCGACGATGATCCCGCCGGTCATCCCGATCGCCACCGTGCGCACGGGGTGGGGGACGATCTCGTGGACCGCTGAGGTTCTGTTCTCCCCCGCCCGCCGGTCGAGCACGTAGCGCAGGACCATCGCGGAGGCGCCCAGCAGGAGCGCGGCGCCGAGCGCCGTCTCGATGTTCTGCTGGGCCGCCTTGGCGTGGCCCATCAGGTGCAGCAGGTAGGCGCCCAGGAAGGCCATCGGCACCGAGCCGAGCACCATCCACCCGACCAGGCGGCGGTTGACCGTGCCTTTGCGCAGGTGCACGCCGGCGCCCACGGGGCGCATGACCACGGCCGCCACCAGATCGCTCGAGATCGCCGAGGAGGGTTTGACTCCGAACAGCAGGATCAGCATCGGCGTCATCAGGGCGCCGCCGCCCGCGCCGGTCATGCCGACCAGGAATCCGACGACGGCGCTCCCCAGGACTATGTATGGGTCGATGTGCATGATCGCGATGGCCGGCGGCAGGGCCTATCCATCCAGCGGGCTCCCTCCGGCGCCGTTGTTCGGGGCACACCATAGACAGCCGCCGCGTCGAAATGGGGCTTTCTTGGGATCGCGGTGGGATTCGCCCGGGGCCTTGCTGTTGATCGCGGTGGGATTCGCATGGGGTCTTGCTTTACGTACGCATGATGTTTATGATGCCGGGCGTCAGAGGGGATGCCGAATCTCGACAGCTGTTGGATTCGGCAGGGTCAGCATCCAGGCCCGTGTTGCGAGCAAGGAGGCGGGAGCACCGTGAGTGTTGAGGCTGGTAGTGGGGTTGAGGGTGGTGTCCCTTGGGTTGCTGGGTCGTCGTTGGCTGGTTCTCGGGGGTTGTGGGGGTTTGGTCGGCGGG
>JADGPL010000016.1 GCA_017882455.1 Solirubrobacteraceae bacterium
ACAGCCGGTAGCGCTCCGCGATCGCCGCCTCATCAATCACACCACCCTATTCAACACCCCACCCACAACTCCTACACTAATCAGGTCGTGAGCCCTTAGCGCCAGGTCCGCGACTCGAACCGAGCCGCGGACCTGGAGAGTCCTACCTGTGAGCTGCTATTGGGAGTGGCCCAGGTTCACCCCTGCTTCTGCCCGGTGACCGGGTTCAGGTACAGCTTCCCGTCTTTCTTGCCGGCGAATTCGAGCATGCCTGCGAGATCGAAGGGAATGCCCTCACCCGCGTCCTTCGCGGCGAGCGCCTGGTCGAACGAGCCGGGGATCCCGGAGAGGCCCCAGTTGTACTCGATGAAGTTGATCATCGAGGCCTGGTCGCTGAGGTTGTGATCCACGGCGTTCTTCTTGGCGAACGGCGAGATCACGAGCATCGGCAGTCGCGGACCGAAGCCACAGCGGCCCTGCTCGCCCGCGAGCGGGGCCGGAGTTTCCGGTGTGCCCTGCGGGCTGCCCCCGCACTGACCCGATGTGCCCGTGCTCGGCACCGTCAAGGACGTGTTGGTCAGGTTGTCGGCCGGCGACAGCGACGGGTTGGTGACCCCGCTGTAGACGTGGTCATACCAGCCGTCCGAGTCGTCCCAGTTGACCATCACGACCGTGCTCTTCCAGTCCGGTGAGCGCATCAACGCGTTGATCTGGTTGGTGATGAACTGCTGCTCGTCGGCCGGGTTTGAGTAGGCGGCGTGCCCGTCCTGGTAGCCGGGAGCCTTGAGGAAGCTCACGGCCGGGAGCGCCGAGGGCGGCAGTTCGTGGCGGTTGATCGCTTCCACCAGCTGGGTGAAGTCGCTGCTGTCGTACTGGTGATTTGGCGTGTTGAACTGCGGCTGGCCGTTCACGTAGGCCTGCGTGTCGTGGCCGATCTCCTGCAGCCCCGCGGTGGTGTCCTGGCCGCTGGAGTTGGTGGGGATGGTCAGGTGGTGCGGGTTGGCCGTCGAGGCGTAGTACTGGAACGGCTCGTGGTGGGGGATGTAGTCGTCCTTGTAGCCCCACTGGCCGCTGCCACCGAGGGCGACGCCAACCGGGTGCACGCTGCTGCACAGGTTCTGGTTGCTCGAGTGCGCCGGCCGGTTGGCGGCGTTCGAGAAGTACGAGGAGAACTGGTCAGGGGTGAACGTGCTGGTCGGCTGGCCTGGTTTGCCGGTGGCCGTGAGCGCTTCCTGGTAGGTCGTGCTCGGCCGCATCCCACCCTCAAACCAGCCCCAGGACAGCCCGGCGGAGTTCAGCTCGTCGCCGACGTTGGTTCCCGACAGCGCCACGGCATCGCGCGTGGAGCAGTCGTCCCAGTAGGGCTGAGCGTCGCTCGTCAGCGAGTAGCCGCCGAGGCCGTCGGCGGTCAGGTCGGCGTTGGGCGAGGTCGGGGTCGAGATCGACGGGTTGTTGGCCTCGTGCGAGGTGTCGACGTTGCCGGTGTCGCCGGCCACGAGGTTGATCGCACCCGGCGCCGACGGTCCGAACGTGGTTCCGAGCGAGTTGTCGCTCATCGAGTAGTGCTGTGCGTAGTTCCACAGCGCCGGGACCGTGTTGCCGTCGTAGTAGTCCATGACGGTGTTCGGGTTGCACGGTGTGCCGAATGGCGTGTTTCCGCTGGCGGTGCCGACGCTCTGGACGAAGCGGTCCATGTTGCCGTTGTCGAAAGACTGCTGCTCGTCGCTGTAGTTGTGGTCCTGGTCGCAGGTCAGCTGACCGCCGGCGTTCCCGGAGAGCCCGGTCTGGCTGCTGTCGAGCCGCTGGGGCTGCGAGGCGTTCGGGTTGCTGTAGAGCAGGTTCGTGGCGTGCTGCAGGCTCGCCGGGAGAGACGCGCTCGTCGCCGGTGCCAACCCGTCGACGGCAGGGGTGTTCTTGGCGGCCTTGAACGGCTGGCCGTCGGTGTTTGCCGCGTGCGGGTAGGTCCCGAAGTAGTGGTCGAAGGACACGTTCTCCTGGAAGATCACCACCACGTGCTTGATCGGGGTCGAGCTCGATGGTTCGACGCTCTTGGTCTTCGCTTGGCTATGGGTGGCCTGCGTCGATGCGCCCGCCGTGGCCGATTGGGCAGCGATCACGCTTCCCGCTGAGACTGCCAGCGCTGCCAGAAGCGTTGGAACAGCACGCTTGTGTCGCATGCGTCTCTCCTTGAGTAGTTGTTGGTCGGCGGCCCAAAACTGCCTCCTGCGCCGCGTGCCCCTAGCCTTTCCCGGGCACCGCGCCTACTCGTTGCCGTACTGTGATCCAGCTGTTTCCATGTCGTGATCGTGAGGGCGGCGGCGCTCCAGCCAACGTCTTCGCCGGCGACTGTCCGTGAGCGTGCATCTGATCAGCTGTCCAAAGGATCGCCTGGGCATCCTGGCCAGGCGGCCCTATCCGGCTGCCCTTCGGCCCGCCATCTTTGATCACATGGTTGGCAATCTCGAGATCATCGGAGGACCCACTCGCATGCGGGTTCCCCTCGCCGGTGAGACCTACCGCTGGAAGGTCCAGCACGGTCCTTCCGAAAAGCACGTGTACGTCCAGATCGCTGCTGCGCTCAGAGCTGACGAGTTCGACGACCCCGTCCGCTCGGGAATCGAGTCGAAGGGCGAGTCGGTGCTCCTGAAGCTGCTCGAGCGCGGCGATGTCCCGACCCGGATCAAGATCACATCCGCGGGGATCACCGAAGTCGGCACCGACTGCCGCTCGCGTCCCTGCGCGGTCTGAAACGCCGGTCGTGCCCTGTGCTGGCTGTGCCCGCTCGCGCGTGCTGACGCGAGCGGGCAGCCACGGGACCGCCGCTAGGGCAGTACGGCTTCCACCAGGGTGGTGAGCGAGGCCTGGCCCGACACATTCGGATGGTAGGATTCCGAAAGCGGGTTCGACTGGCCGTTCAGCCACTCCGAGGACGAGCAGACCTCGTGCGGAAGGAACGCATTTCGGGGATCCACGAACGTGAATTTGTGGGTTTCGGTGCGCGCTTTGATCACACCGTCGAGCTTGTCGCCCGTTTCATTCAGTTTCTTCTCGTTGGACGACGTCAGCAGGTTGACGTTGCACGTGGTGCCTTCCGCGGTGAACAGGTGTGGATAGCCCAGGACCACCACGTGCGCGCTCGTGGCACGTGAGCGGATGCCGTTGTAGGTCGTATCGAGCAGCCCCGGCAGCTTGTTCGCGATGAAGCTGTTGGCTTCGCTGATCGCGCTTCCACAGGTGAAGTAGTAGAGGGCGCAGTTGAGGATCACATTGCTGAAGCCGGCGTCGTTTCCACCGATGGTGATCGTGACCAGGCTCGTCGTGCTCGACAGCGTGCCGAGCTGGTTGCTGTTCACTTCGGTGGTCTTGGCGCCGCTGCACGCCTGGAAGCTCAGCGTGTATCCGCGCGCCGCCGCGATCTTCGGGCCGTATGCATCAGGGCTGCGCGAGCAGCCGCCTTCTTCGCTGTAGAACACCCGCGTTCCGACTCCCGAGGAGTACGAGTCCCCGAGCGCCACATATTGCGGCAGCGCGCTGGCCGCCGCGGCTGGGACGAGCACGCCCAGGCACACCACACCGGCACCGACGATCCGACGCCATCTCCCCATTCTCTACCTCCCCACTCAGCTGCTCTTGCCCGCGCAGGTCGCAGGGTCGAGCAACCGCGCTCCCCCCGCCCGCGAGCCCTGTGGCGCAAACGTAGTCGGCCGAGCCGCGGCCCGTCAAGGGGCTGAGACGGTCCAAGGGCTTCAGTGATCCTCCCGACATGCCGAATAGCACACGTGGACCTCGATCCCGCAAAGCGGACGCCCCATGCCCTGAGCCTGCTGCCGTTCGCGGGCGCCGCTGCGCTCGCCTGGGGCGCGGTGATCGTCGGCAGCTCGATCGACTGGACCCTGTACGCGCTCGCCGTGGCCCTGCTGGCGCTCGCGGGAGGGCTTGCAGCCGTGCGCTCCCGCACACGTTGGAGCGCCCGCTACGGCGGAACGCTCTCATCGCTGGTGTTTCTCGCCGCCGTGGCGATCTTGCGGAGCTCGGCCGGCGGCATCAACTCAGGAGCGGCCGTGGTCTCGCTGATCCCCGTCTTCTACACCGCTCTGTACAGCCAGAGGCGCCACGAGCTCTATGTGGTCCTGGCCGGCGTCACCGTCTTCTACCTCGCGCCCATCATCCTCGTCGGCCCGCCGGACTATCCGCACTCCCAGTACCGCGCCGCGGCACTGACGGTGGCTGTCAGCGCGATCATCGGGCTCGCCACACAGCGCCTCGTGGCCGACGTGCGCGACCAGGCCGGCGAGGCGCTTAGCCGCGAGCGCATGCTGGGCCGGGTCAACCAGGTCGTCCACGAGCTGATCAACAGCTCTCAGGCGCGACTCGATGTCTGTGAGGCCGCGCGGAGCATCGGCGAGGCCACCATCGCGATCCTGTATGAGCCCGTGCCCACAACCAGCACGATGCGCTCCACCGCCATCGCCGGGGCGGACGCCGACCCGATCGAGATCTCGCTGCTCGTGCCCAGCGCGATGGGCGAATGCGTTGCCTCCAGAAGCGCCATCGTCGTCAGCGAGGACGTTGAGGGCGAGCTGGGAGGCCACGAGCTGTGGGAAGCCTCCGGGCGCCCTGATTCGCTGCTCTACGAGCCGCTGCTGCGTGGCTCAGAACCCGTGGGCGTGCTCGTCGTGGGCTGGAAGGACGGGGTCAGGGTCGACGGCCCACGGGCCACGGTCGTCGCACTGCTTGCCCACGAGGCCGCCGCCATGATCGCCCGGGCAGACACCGTCAGCGAGCTCACCGACATGGCCAGCAGCGACCCGCTCACCGGGCTGCCCAATCGCCGCGCATGGGATGCCCGCGTCTACCACGCCTTGAACGCCGGGCAACAGTTCACGATCGCCATGCTCGACTTCGATCTCTTCAAGGAGTTCAACGACACCTACGGCCACCCGGCCGGCGATCGCCTGCTCAAGGAGACCGCGGCCCTGTGGCGCGATCAGCTGCGCACCGGCGATCTGCTGGCGCGCCTCGGTGGCGAGGAGTTCGGTTTGCTCCTGCTCGACTGCAGCACCGACCGGGCGACCGATGTGATCGAGCGCCTGCGCAAGCTCGTCTACGGCAATCGCACCTGCTCAGCCGGATTCGCCGCACGTCGCCCTGGAGAGTCAGCCGAGGCGGTGATAGCGCGTGCCGACACGGCGCTCTACGAAGCCAAGGCCTCGGGGCGCGACCGTGTGTGCATGAGCGCCTGAGCCGCCGTGGATTCGCTCCTGCGCCCAGCCGGGGAGCACGGCCGGCCCGGCCTAGACTGCTCCTCACACCGCCGCCACCGTGGAGGAGACCATGCAGGCAGTGCTGATGCGCGAAACCGGAGGGCCGCGGGTGCTGGGCCTCGAGGAGGTCGAGCGGCCGGAGCCCGGCGATGGTCAGGTCCTGGTCGATGTTCACGCCGCGTCGGTCAATCCGATCGACTGGAAGTACCGCCGCGGGCTGATGCCCAAGCAACTGCCGGCCGTCCTCGGCAACGACGTCTCAGGGAAGGTCGTCTCATCCCGCGCCGAGGGCTTTGCCGAGGGCGATGAGGTCTTCGGGATCGCGCTCAGCGGCGGTTACGCCGAGTTCGCCACCGCGCCTGCCGCGGCCATCGCGATCAAGCCCGCCGGGGTCAGCCACGAGCAGGCGGCGGCGCTGCCCGTGGCCGGCATGACCGCCTGGCAGGCACTGTTCGACCACGGCGGCCTGCAGGCGGGGCAGACGGCCCTGATCGCCGGCGCGGCCGGCGGCGTGGGTCACCTCGCCGTGCAGCTCGCCAGGCGAGCCGGCGCCAGCGCGGTCGGGATCGGCTCGTCCCGCAACCGCGACTTCGTGCTCGGCCTGGGCGCCGAGCGCTACATCGACTACACCCGGGAAGACGTCGCCACAGCGCTCAGCGACGTGGATCTCGCCTTCGACGCGGTCGGCGCTGAGATCACGCAGAGCCTGCTCGCGACCGTGCGCACGGGCGGCGTGCTCGTCACCATCGCCAACGCGCCGCCCGAGCAGGAGGCGGCTGCTCGCGGGGCGCGCGCGGTTCTGTTCAGCATGACTCCCAACCCCGGGCAGCTGAGCGAGATCGGAGGGCTCGTGGCCGCAGGGGAGCTGCACGTCGAGATCGCCGAGGTCCTTGCGCTCTCGCAGGTGAGCCGCGCGCACGAGCTGAGCGAATCCGGGCACACCCGCGGCAAGATCGTGCTCAGGGTCGATCGCTAGTCGGGCAGGGTGGAGGCCCGCCGCGACCGGTTCTGCGGGACCTGCGAGCTGCTGAACCTGAATCTCGAGGGTTTCTGATCAGGAGTTGGCGCAGACTGATCTGAGAGACGACAATGTACGCATATGTCTAGGTGCTTGGGGGACGGGAACCTTGCTCGTCGGAGGATGAGCGGGCAGGAGGGAAGATGGCTCTCGCGGAGCGCCTCGCCGTAGCCACTTTCGACGAGCAGGAGCTCGAGCGCGAAGCGCCCGCTGCCGTGGCCATCGCCGCGGGCCTCTACCTGGTGGGTGCGCTGCTCACGGCGTGTGCCCTGCTGCTTCCGCACGTGGGCTCCCCGGCGGGGGTGGTGGCGGTGGCCCTCGACGCGCTGCTCACCGCGGCCCTGCTGTTCTATGCCGCCGAGCGGGGATGTGGCGGGCTGAGGCTGGCCTTCGCCGCGGACCTGTGGGGCGTGCTCGTGATCGCCGTGCTGTGTGCTTCGGGTGGAGGCGCGGAGAGTCCCTTTGCGCTCATCTACTTCTTCGCCATCGGCCACGCCGCGGCCTTTCAGCCACGAGCTCGGTTCGTGCTCGTCTGCGCCGCCGGCCTGGCCGCCTATCTCGCGCCGCTGCTCTACGAAGCGCACGTATCGGAGGTCTTCGGGGCGGTTGCCTGTGTCGGGATCGTGCTCGCGCTGCTCACCTCCGCGGTGGTGCACCTGGCGCTCAATCGGATGCGTGAGCAGCGTGGAAGGCTCGAAATCCTGATCGCGGCCACCGCCGGGCTTGACAAATCGCTCGATCCCGCCGAGACCTTGAGAACGATCGCGCACATGGCGGTCCCCGATCTGGCCGCGGCCTGCGTGATCGACCTGCTCGACGAGGGCGGCTCGATCGACAGCACGCTCGCCGTTGCCTCACAGCCCGAGATGGCGGCCGCGCTCGAGCGCTCAGCCAAGCCTGAGGGCTTCCTGCGCGAGTCCGGCCACGGCGCGGCGGCCGTCTTTCCGATGCTCGCGCGCGGGCGCACCATCGGTGTGATCTCGTTTTGGACTCGAGCGGGCGCCGGGCGCTATGACGGTGGGCTGAGCGCGGTGCTGGAAGACCTCACCGGACGCGCGGCCATGGCGTTGGACAACGCCCGCCTCTACGCCGAGCGGGCCCGCGTCGCGCGTACGCTCAGGCGCGGTCTGATTCCGGCCGTGCTTCCTTCCATCCCGGGTCTCGAGCTCGCCAGCTACTTCCGCCCGATGGGCGCCGGAGAGGAGGTCGGCGGGGACTTCTATGACGCCTTCGGCGATCGCGACAGCTGTTGGCTGGTCGTCGGAGACGTCTGTGGCAAGGGCGCCGAGGCCGCCGCTCTGACCGGGTTCCTGCGCCACACCACCGCCGCCTATGCGCGCGAGGAGAGCCATCCCGCGCGGGTGCTCGAACAGGTCAACCGAGCGATGCTCGACCAGGACTTCGACGGACGCTTCGCGACCGTGATCCTCGCCCATCTTGGCTTTGGGCCTTTCCATGCCGAGCTGAGGATCGCTACGGCGGGGCACCCGGCCGCGCTGCTCGCGCGTGCCGACGGAACGGTCTGCGAGCTGGGCGGCCGCGGGACGCTGCTCGGGATCTTCTCCGAGCCTTCCATCGAGGAGGTCTCGACGGTGCTCGAGCCGGGCGACGGCCTCGCTCTCTACACCGACGGGCTCTCCGAGGCGCATGCCCCGCGTCGGATCGTGACCGTGCAGGAGATGATCGGGGAGCTTCAGCGGAGCACACCCGCCTGCGCCCAGGAGTCGATCGACGCCCTGCTGGGGCTGATCGACCTCAACCGGCCGGTGCTCGATGACATCGCGATCCTCGCCGCTCACGTGAGCCCGATCGCAGCTCCGGCAAGGAGCGCCACCGCCTCGCAGCGGATGCTCGCCTGATCGCGGGTCTCGCCGCGGCATCGCCTGCCGCCGCGCTTCGACACGCGCCGAGCACCACCGCCACGAGCACGATCCAAACTATTGCTGTGAAGGCGAGCAGCATCTGCTCGAAACCTATGCGAGCGGCTGTGGCGCCGGCTCCCGAGAACTCCGCAGGCTCCTCGGGGACGACTACGTATGATGCGGCCGGTGAGCGGTCTGCGGTGTGCAGCGGGACTGGCATATCGCTCGGCCGGGGACTCCTCCGATCGGGTGGCGCTGCTGGTGCACGGCTATCCCGAGTCCTCCTACATGTGGCACGCCGTGCTCCCGGCCCTGGCCTCGGCGGGCTGGCATGCGATCGCACCCGACCTCCCCGGCTACGGCGACTCCGAGCCGGACCCGCCCGGGACGTGGGAGCGCCACGTCGAGGCGCTCGCGCGCTTCGTCGATGAGCTATCAGGCGATCGTCGAGTACTGGAAGGGCTTCGCCGACGACACGCGCCGGCTCGGCCACCTGGAGCTGTATCGCTCGGGCGACTTCGACAAGCTCCTCCCGTACGAGGGCCGGCTCGCCTCGCTGCGGCTGCCCGCGCTGATCCTGTGGGGCGAGCAGGACCGCTTCGCGGGGGTGAAGATGGCAGAGCGCTTCCACGCCGAGCTGGGCGGCTCGGAGCTGACCGTCCTGTCCGAGGCCGGGCACTTCGCGTGGGATGACGAGCCCGAGCGGGCCGCCGGTCTGCTTGTCGACTTCCTCGCGCGGCGTGTGAGCTGAGCGCACCAGGCCTCGCAGGCCCGAGGCGCTGTGGTTGAATGCCCGTCCATGTCTCGCCGCTGTGCGCTTCTCGGCCTGCTGGTCCTGGTGGGGCTCGCGCTGCTCGGGGGAGCCTCGGCCCAGGCGACGGTGACGCCGGGCAAGTATGTGGTGAGCAAGGGCTTTGTTTGGCCGTTCTCGATCGTGAGGTCCAGTTGCTATGACCCCACGCGCCGCAGGATCCGCAAGGGGCTCTGCCTCGTCGGGCGAAGCGGTCCGGCCCAGAAGCTCGAAGAGAGATGCGCGACCGACCCGAATGCCTATCTCCAGTTTCAGAGCAGCAACCTCCTGGAACCGCTCGACCTCGTGGAGGGCGCCTACATACCCGCGAGCGGAAGGGCCACGTTCAAGTTCAAGGGCGCCGAAGCCAGCGGCGCGACGCTCACTGTCGATGCGAATGGCGGAAAGGTCGTGGGCTCGTTCGTGGCCCACTCGACCGACAACTACTTCACCAGCGGTGAAACGCCCACCTCGTGCCTGCTGTCCACCGGCACGCTCACCTTCACCGCCAAGCTGAAGCGCTAGCTCACCCGCGTCGTCGGCTCGCTCGCCGAGCGCTGGTCCGGGAGGTTGATCTCGACCCCCGGGGGAGGGTCCACGTGCCCGGCCAGCAGCGGATCCTCGGTGTCGCGCATCCAGCGCTCCAGGCGCCCCCGCAGCTCGTCTAGCAGCTCGCGATTGGCCGGGTCCTCGGCGAGGTTGTCGGCCTCGTTGGGATCGAACAGCAGGTCATAGAGTTGCTCTTTGGGGATCTCACGCTCGGCCCAGCCGCCGGCCAGCAGCAGCTCCTTGCTCGGCCCGTCATCGGTGTTGGGGAGGACCGGCGTGCGGCGATCGCCCCAGCGGCGGATGTACTTGTGGCGCTCCGTGCGGATGGCGCGCTGGGGCTCGTAGGCGGCGTGCCAGGTGGAGCCGGCGAATATCTCCTCGCGCACGCGCTTGCGCTCGCCGCGCAGCAGGCCCATCAGCGAGACGCCCTGGAGGAAGTCGGGTCGGCGGATGCCCAGGTACTCGCAGAGCGTGGGGTAGATGTCGATGTGCGAGACCATCTCGTCCATGACGCGTCCGCCGCCGAACGGGTCGGGGCCGCGCAGGATCAGCATCACGCCAAGGCCGCGGTCATACAGCGTCGCCTTGGCGCCCGGGAACGGCATGCCGTGATCGGTCGTGAAGATGATCAGCGTCTCCTCGGCCATACCCGAGGCGTCGAGCTCGTTGAGCACCACGCCCACGCCATGGTCGAGCGAGCGCGCGCTGGCCTTGAAGGCTGCGATGTCCGCGCGCACCTCGGGCGTGTCCGGGAGGTTGGCCGGTGGCTTTGAGTACTGCACGTCGCGCAGCGAGCCCGGTCCCAGGAATTCGCGGTGGGTCTCGAAGAACCCGACCGACAGGAACAGCGGGCGCTCGCGCGGGCGGCGCAGGACCTCCATCGCCAGCGGCGCCACGCTCTCCACGCGCGTCGTCGGGATCTTCATCACCTCGTCGTAGCCGATCACGTCGGGCTCCTTGGAGATGTGCTGCTCGCCGATCAGCACCGAGGTGTAGCCCACCTCGCGCAGGGTGTGCACGATGTGATGGCTGTAATCGCGCAGGGACCAGCCGCGGTGGGCCAGGCCGAGCATGCCGTTGCTCTGTCCGTACTGGCCCGTCAGCAGGCAGGCGCGGCTGGCCGAGCACGTGGGAGCCGCACAGAACGCCTTGCGAAAGAGCACTCCCTGGTCTGCCAGCGCCTGGACGTTGGGCATCGGCACCTGCTCGCCATAGGGCTGGGCGTAACGTCCAGTGTCGTGCGAGTGCAGGTAGAGGATGTTAGGTAGAGCCATCGTTGTCCACTAAGTCAATGTAATAGATGGAGTAGTCTCAGAGACGGTGACGCCGATGCTCTCCTATCTCGTCTGCGCCACGCCGCGCAGCGGCAGCACCCTACTCTGCCACGAGCTCGACCGGACCGGCGTCGCCGGGCACCCAGAGGAGTACTTCGAGGCGCTGCGAAGGTCGGGGCTTCCCCGTCGTCCGCACGAGTACTTCGATTCCGAGCGCCATGCCAACATCGTCGAGCGGCTGGCCTTCCGCGAGATGCCCGACGGCGCAGCCACGCAGCCGAGCCCGCTGTGGCACCCCGACACCTACGACCAGTACCTGGCTTGGGCCCTGCGCGAGGGCACCACCCCCAATGGGGTCTTCGGGGCAAAGCTGATGTGGGGTTATCTCGGCGACTTCGCCCAGCTGCTGCGCGGCATCGAAGGGATGGGCGCCCGACCCCTGCCCGAGCTGTTGACACGTGCCTTTCCGGGGTTGCGCTACGTCCAGATCACCCGCCGGGACAAGGTCCGCCAGGCGGTCTCGCTGTGGAAGGCCGTGCAGACGCAGGCCTGGAAGCGGGAGGCCGGCGAGGAGGTCAGACGCGACGTCGAGCTCGTCTTCTCCTTCCGCGCCATCAACTACCTGGTGCGCCTGCTCACCGCCCACGACGCCTCCTGGGACGCCTACTTCCTCGGCCTCGGCTATGAGCCCTTGAAGCTCACCTACGAGGAGCTCGCGGAGGACACCGACGGCGTCGTGCGCCGCGTGCTCGAGCACCTGGGAATTCCCGTGCCAGAGGGTCTGGCATCGGTGGAGCCGCGCCTCTCGGTGCAGGCCGACGAGGTCTCCGAGGACTGGGTGCGCCGCGTGCACCAGCACCTGGCGGCGCTCGAGGCTCCCGAGCCGGCCTGACATCTGGCGCGAGCCGACGCGCAAACGTTCAACCGTGTGTGCTCCCGGCGCTAGCCTTCTCCTCGTGAGGACGGGATCGGAGAGGGGGGAGGGGCTGCCCGCTCCGACGCGGTGGCGGGCTGCACGCTTCATGTCGCCGTGTGAACGCCACCCCGACCCCTTCACGGGCGTCGTCTACTGGCAGCTCAACAAGGGCGCGCCGACGCTGCTGTGGGACCTCTACAACCGGGAATTCGACCAGGCCGGAAGCTACTTCGGCGCAAAGGAGGCCAATGCGCCGGTCCACGCCCTCTACGCCTACGACAGTCACACGGTCACGCTCGACAACCTCACCGGCGCCACCCAATCCGGGCTGTCGGTTGAGTCCAGGGTCTATGACCTCCAGGGCCGACTGCTCGACGACCGGAGCAGCGACGGTCTGACCCTGAGCCCGCAGCAGGTGGCGAGCTCTGTGCTCACGCCGAGGATCCCGGGCGAGACCAGCCCGCCCGAACCGGCGAGCACCTACTTCGTCGAGCTGCTGCTCAGGCAGGGCGGCGCGGTCATCGATCGCAACACCTACTGGCTCTCCACCCAGCAGGACCGCGTGAACTGGCCCGCCACCGTCGGCGATCCCCACGCGAGCATGGCCCAGGAGGCGGACCTCACCGAGTTGCGCCAACTGCCGCCGGGGCAGCTGCATCTCAGCGCGAGCACGCGCCCGCAGGCCGGACCGGCCGGCTCGGACACGCTCACGTCGCTGACCGTCACCAACACCTCCCCGACCCCGACCGTAGCGCTCTTCCTGCGCGCCGACCTGCGCCGGGGAGATCCCTCCGGAGCGCTTGCCCCGGGAGACAACGAGGTGCTGCCGGCCTTCTGGAGCGCGGACGACACGACCCTGTGGCCGGGCGAATCGGAGACGCTGAGCGTCGCCTACCGTGCCGCTGAGCTGCACGGCGGCACGCCGGTCATCTCCGTCTCCGGCTGGAACGTGGCGAGCATCGACGTGGCGGGAACCTGACGCCCGCCGGAGGTCATCGGCTTGACAGTAAGCGGGGGCCGCAGGCGGTGGTGCTGCACGGTGGGGCTGCAGGTCGCCGGCCTTAGGGCCGCGAGCGTTCGACGTCCTCTCCGAGGCGTGCCAGCGTCACCTCGAGCGCGTCCGCGATGCGCCTCACGGTCGTCCACGTGGGGTTGGCGTGACCGCGCTCGATGCGCGCGAATGCGGCTACTGTCAGGCCCGCTCTGTGTGCGAGATCCTCCTGCGTCTCGCCGCGCTCCGTGCGCAGGCGTCGAACGGTTGCCGCGAGGGCCGCATCCGCCTTCGTGGGTGCCGACATAATAAGAAACATCGCAGTTCGCGAGTAGCAAGATCCAGTCAGCTGGCTGCTGGTATCGTGCTGTTGTCACGCCATCCCCACAGAAGGCGCTGGCCGGTCGGCATCGGTGCGAGCGTCGCGCCGGTGCCGGCCCACCTTGTTCATGCCCGGCGCACCATTTCGTCGGCTCGCGCGCGAGCCGATCGCCGTGGATGCGCTCGCTACCCGCGGCGGATGCGCTCCCGACCGTGGTGGATACGCTCGCTAGAGCGGGGTTCCCGGCAGGCGGTACTTGCGCGTCTTGGGGCAGCGCTCGAGCAGTCCCAGCTCCACGAGCGTGAGCGCGTAGCGATGGGCGGTGCTCGGGCTCATGCCGAGGTCGCCGGCCAGTTCCACGATCCCCCGTGGATCGCCTCCCGGCCCGAAGCAGGTCAGGATCGACAGGCCTCGCAGCAGCGAGCGCGAGAGGCGCGAATCGGAGGTGTCGCTCGGGAGGTACCCAGGCGGCGGGTGGGGCCGGCCAGAGCCATCGCCCGCGAGCGCCGTTCTCGCCGCGGTGGCTCGCTCGCCGTCGATCGGGGCCCGCAGCGAGTCGGCGATCAGCGTGGCCAGGCTCGGAGAGCGGCTGTTCGTGGCCGCTCTGACCACCTCGTCGATCTGCGCGGGGGAGAGGGTGATGGAGATGCTCAGGGACGCCTCGTTGCTCATGCCCGCGATGATCGCATATGCAGACGACTGTCCGCAGGGGGTGTTTTTCATTGGCCTGGCTCGAAGCCTGTTGCCTGTTGGTAGCGCTGCGGCGAAGCGGCCTCGGAGCCCTGGACGAAGCGGCGTCGGAACCCCGGGCGAAACGGCGTCGGAACCCTGGGCGAAGCGGCGTCGGAGGATGTACTTGCGTGTGCAATCATTGTCATGTGAATCAGATCGCGGTCACGGAGTTCACCGACCCTGGTTGCCCCTTCGCCTACTGCGCCAGCCCGGATCTGGCGGTTCTGCGCTGGCGCTACCGCGAGCAGCTGAGCTGGCGGATCGTCACGATCGGGCTGGCCGAGGATCCCCAGCGCTACCTCGACGCCGGCTACACGCCCACGCGCAGCGTCCTTGGCAACCTCGAGTTTCGCCGCCGCTACGGCATGCCGTTCCTGAGCGAGCCACGCGCGCGGGTCGCCGCCACGACACGCGCCTGCCGCGCGATCGTGGCCACGCGCCTGATCGAACCGGCTCGCGAGTACGACGTGCTGCGCGCCCTGCAGCTCGGATGGTTCACGACCACGCTCGTGCTCGACGAGGACGCGGACATCGCCCAGTCGCTGCAGGGCGTGGCCGGCCTGGACGTCGAGGCGATCGTCGCCGGGATCGACGACGAGCGCACGATCGCTGCCTACGAGCGGGACAAGGTCGAGACGCGAACCGCGGAGGGCGGACCCACCCACTTCCAGGGCAAGGCGCGCCAGACCGACGGGCCGGTTCGCTTCTCAGCGCCGTCCCTGGTGTTCGAGAGCGAGGACGGGCGGCGGCTGGAGGCCGGCGGCTTTCAGTCGATCGGTGCCTACGACGTGCTCGTCGCCAACCTCGACCCGACGCTCGAGCGCCACGCGCCGCCGGACGAGCCGCTCGAGGCTTTGCGCCTGTTCCCCGGCGGCCTCGTGACCCAGGAGCTCGCCGCGATCATGGCTCAGAACAACCAGCAGCCTGACCGCCCGGCGGCCGAGCGAGCCCTGATCGAGCTGCTGGGCGAGAGCGCGGTGCGCCGCACGCCGCTGGGCGACGACGCCCTCTGGCAGCTCGCCTGATCGCCTCTCGCATGCGAGATCCTGCGCTGGCCGGGTAGCCTCCAGCGCGCATGTCCATCACGGTCACACTCCCCGACGGCAAGCCCCTGGAGCTCCCGGACGGCGCCACCGGCGCTGATGCGGCCGCGGCCATCGGCCCGGGACTCGCCCGCGCCGCCCTCGCGATCGAGGTGAGCCACCCCGAGGCCGGGGAAGAGGGCGAGGTGCGCGACCTCGCCCGCGCCCTCCCCGACGGGGCGCGCGTGTCGATCATCACGGCGAAGAGCGGCGAGAAGGCGCTCGAGCTGATCCGCCACGACGCCGCGCACGTGCTGGCCGCCGCCGTGATGGACCTCTACGACGGCGTCAAGATCTCGATCGGCCCGGCGATCGCCGAGGGCTTCTACTACGACTTCGAGTTCCCCGACGGCACGGCCGTCTCCGAGGCCGACTTCCCGCGCATCGAAGAGCGGATGCGTGAGCACATCAAGGCCGCCGAGACCTTCCAGCGTCGCGACGTCTCGCCCGCCGAGGCGCGCGAGCGCTTCGTGGCCGAGCGCCAGGACTACAAGGTCGAGCTGATCGACGACCTCGTCGCTTCAGCGGATCCGGCCCATCCGCTGAAGACGGTCTCGCTCTACACCAACGGGCCCTTCACGGACCTCTGTCGTGGACCCCACGCGCCCACCACGCAGACGGTCAGCGCCTTCAAGCTCGGCTCGGTCGCGGGCGCCTACTGGCGCGGGGACTCCGATCGCACGATGCTCACGCGCATCTACGGCACGGCCTTCTTCTCCAAGAAGGAGCTGGCCGAGCACGAGGAGCGCCTCGAGCAGGCCCGCGCGCGCGATCACCGCAAGCTGGGGCGTGAGCTGGACCTGTTCATGTTCTCCGAGCTCTCGCCCGGCAGCCCCTTCTGGAAGCCCGCGGGCCTGGCCATCTGGAACGCCCTCAGCGAGCTGTGGCGCAGCGAGAACCGCCGCCGCGGCTACCGCGAGGTGAAGACGCCGATCCTGTTCGACGTCGAGCTCTTCAAGCAGTCCGGTCACTGGGACACCTATCGCGACCACATGTACTTCACCGACGTCGAGGATCGCCCGATGGGCCTGAAGCCGATGAACTGCCCGGCGCACATCCAGATCTACAAGGACGCCCGGCGCTCCTATCGCGACCTGCCGATCCGCTACTCGGAGGCGGGCCTGGTCCACCGCCACGAGCCCAGCGGGACGCTGCACGGGCTGATGCGCGTGCGTCACATCACCCAGGACGACGCCCACATCTTCTGCACCGAGGAGCAGGTCCAGCAGGAGGTCGTGCAGTGCCTGCGCTTCGGCTTCTTCCTGTATGAGCTGTTCGGCTTCGAGCCGCGGCTGGAGCTCTCCACACGCCCGGAGAAGCGCATCGGCTCAGAAGAGATGTGGGATCGCGCCGAGGGCGCGCTTGCCGGCGCACTCGAGGCGGAGGGCCTAAACTACGAACTGAATCCCGGAGACGGCGCCTTCTACGGGCCGAAGATCGACCTGCACATGACCGACTCGATCGGGCGCTCCTGGCAGCTGGGCACCGTGCAGCTCGACTACTCGATGCCCGAGCGCTTCGATCTGCTCTACACCGGGGCCGACAACGGCGAGCACCGGCCGGTGATGATCCACCGTGCCCTGATGGGCTCCTTCGAGCGCTTCATCGGGATCCTGATCGAGCACTATGCGGGCGAGTTCCCCGTGTGGCTCGCGCCCGTGCAGGCGATCGTGCTGCCGGTCTCCGACCGCTTCAACGACTACGCGGCCTCGGTCAGAGACAGGCTGCTCGACGAGCAGGCCCGCGTCGAGCTCGACGATCGCAACGAGTCGATCGGGCGCAAGATCCGCGAGGCCGAGCTGCGCAAGATCCCGTACATGCTGGTGGTCGGCGAGCGCGAGGCGGGGGAGGGGACCGTGGCGGTGCGCACCCACGGGGCCGCCGGCGAGCGTGGCGGTGGCGAGGGCGAGGGCGTGTCCGTCGAGCAGTTCTCCGAGCGCTTGCTGGGAGAGCTATACTCATCGGCATTGAAGCCACGCAAATCCTCAGAGCGCCACGCCTAGCATTCACTTGACGCGCGGCAAGAGAAGCTAGTGCCGGTTCCCCGCAGGTTCGACCGGCGCCCGCCCGAGCGGGACACCACGAGGATCAACGAGCGCATTCGCGTGCCCGAGGTGCGCCTGATCGATGACGAGGGCAACCAGATCGGCGTGCTCAAGACGCCCGACGCGCTCGTCTTCGCCCAGGAACGCGATCTCGACCTCGTCGAGGTGGCCCCCGAGGCCCGCCCTCCGGTCTGCAGGGTGCTCGACTACTCCAAGTACAAGTACGAGCAGGCCCAGAAGATCAAGCAGGCGCGCAAGCACCAGCAGCAGATAACCGTCCGCGAGATCAAGTTCCGCCCGAAGATCGCCGAGCACGACTACGACACCAAGAAGCACCACGTCGAGCGCTTTCTCAAGCACAAGGACAAGGTCAAGGTGACGATCATGTTCCGCGGTCGCGAGGTAACGCACCCCGAGCGCGGCACGATGATCCTCGATCGTCTCGCCGAAGAGCTCTCAGAGCTCGGCGTCGTGGAGCAGCGTCCGATGCAGGAAGGACGCAACATGACGATGATGATGGCGCCCTCCAAAGCCGTGCTCACGGGACGCGTCGGCGAGGAGGGCGAGGAGGGCTCCGATGACGCTCGGCCCGCGAGCTCGCCCGACGGAGCAGCCGCCACGGCCGCCCCGCCGCAGGCGCAGGCCGCCGCCCCCGCCTCACCGGACAGCGCCCCCACCTCACCGGACAGTGCTCCAGCCGCGCCCGACGGAGTCGCTGAGGCGCCCGCGACGTCAGCCGGGGCATCCTCGGAGACCTCGCCCGAGGCGCCGGCAGAACCCGAGGACGCAGAGCCCCGGAGTGGCGGGGCCGCGGCCGCGGGCTCGGCCGTGTCATAATCCCCGGCCGAGCACCATGCCAAAGATGAAGACACATTCCGGCGCCAAGAAGCGCTTCAAGGTAACCGGCACCGGCAAGGTGCGCGGACGCCACCCCTTCACGAGCCACATCCTCGAGAAGAAGTCGCCCAAAAAGAAGCGCGCCCTGGGCCGTCCGGCGATCATGAACGACGCTGAGGTCCCGCGGATCAAGCGCATGCTGGGGGTCGGCAAATGACGCGTGTCAAGCGGTCTGTCAACGCCCGCAAGAAGCGTCGCGCGACGCTCGAGCTGACCAAGGGCTTCCGCGGCGAGGCGCACTCGAACTACAAGCGCGCCAAGGAGGCGTTGCTGAAGGCCGACAAATACGCCTACCGCGACCGGCGCAACCGCAAGCGCGACTTTCGCCGGCTGTGGATCACCCGCATCAACGCGGCCGCCCGTATCAACGGCATGAGCTACTCGCAGCTCATGCACGGCCTCAAGCTGGCCGGAGTCGAGCTCGACCGCAAGGTCCTGGCCGACATCGCCGTGCGCGACGCCGAGACCTTCCGACGTTTCGCAGAGGTCGCCCGCGAGGCGTCGGCTGCCTGACCTCCGGCTTGGCCGGGAGTCCCGGCAAACCGACCTGACAGCCTCCCGGGCGTCGCTCCTGAAAAGGACGGCGCCCTTTTTGTTGCACTGACCCCCCCCACACACGACACACACCCACCAGCATCCACAGCACATGACCACGATCGCCTCGACCCACAACCCCAGACTGAAGGCCCTGCGCCGCCTGCAGACCAAGCGCGGGCGCGCCGCCGAGGGCCGCTTCGTCGTCGAGGGCGAGGATCTCCTCGCGGCCGCCCGCGCGGCCGGTCGGGCGCCCGTGGAGGGCTACCGCCTCGCGGGAGCCGACGTCGGGGAGGAGGATTTCCACGAGGTCGAGCGCTCGGCGCTCGCAACCGTCTCCACGCTCGGGTCCAGCACGCGCGCGATCGCGGTCTACGAGCAGCGCTGGGCCGCGGCGTCGGGCCCGCTGTGTGTGTATCTGCACGGCGTCGGCGACCCGGGGAACGTGGGCACGGTGCTGCGCTCGGCCGTGGCCTTCGGCGCCTCGTGCGTGGCACTCGGTCCCAACTGCGCCGATCCCCACTCGCCCAAGGCCGTGCGGGCGAGCATGGGCGCCATCTTCGCCGTGGCGCTCGCGCGCGTGCGGGGCATCGAGGAGCTCCCCGGAGAGCGCATCGCGCTGGACGCCGCCGCGGAGGAGGCCCTGAGGGGGCCCATGGACCGGACCGCGGGCGCGGTCACCTTGCTGATCGGTGCCGAGCGCGACGGTCTCCCGCCTGAGCTGCTCGACGCCAGCGACCGGCGCGCCTGCATCCCGATCGCATCCGAGTCGCTCAACGCGGCCATGGCTGCCACGGTGGCGCTGTACGAGATGACCCGCCGGGGTGGGCGGGACATCGATACCTTCCCGGCGTCATGATCGATCGCATCGAGCAGTTGCGTGGGGAGGCCGAGAGCGAGATATCGAGCGCCTCCACCAGCGAGGCGCTCGAGGAGCTGCGGGTGCGCTATCTCGGGCGCAAGGCCGAGCTGCCGCAGATGCTGCGCGAGGTGGCAAGCCTGCCCCCCGAGCAGCGCGGCGCGGTGGGCAAGGCCGCAAATCAGGCCCGCCAGGCGCTCGAGGCGCTGATCGCGGGGCGCTCGCAGGGGCTGGCCGGCGAGGAGCTCGAGCAGAGGCTGCAGGCCGACCGCATCGATGTGACCCTGCCTGGCGCCCCGCCGCAGCCGGTCGGGCGTCTGCATGTCCTCACCGCCACCCGTCGCGAGCTCGAAGACATCTTCCTGGGTCTCGGCTTCACTGTGATGGAGGGCCCGGAGGTGGAGACGGTCCACTACAACTTCGACGCCCTCAACCACAGCCTCACGCATCCTGCACGGGCGCGCACAGACACCTTCTACGTCTCAGCGGAGGCGGTGCTTCGCACCCACACCTCGCCGATGCAGGTGCGCGCGATGGAGGCGCATCCGCCGCCGCTCTACGTGGCTATCCCCGGGCGCGTCTACCGACCCGATTCGGACGCCACCCACACCCCGCAGTTCCACCAGATCGAGGGCCTGGCCGTCGATGAGGACATCACGCTGGCCGACCTCAAGGGCACGTTGCTCGAGTTCGCGCGGGCGGTCTTCGGCGAGGAGCGCGACGTGCGCCTGCGCCCGCACTTCTTTCCCTTCACCGAGCCGAGCGTCGAGGTCGATGTCTCCTGCTTCAACTGTGGCGGCCAGGGCTTCCTCAAGGACGGCGCGCGCTGCTACCTGTGCAAGGGCGAGGGCTGGCTCGAGGTCCTCGGCGCCGGCGAGGTCGATCCCAACGTCTACGCCCACGTGCCCACCACCGAGGCCAACGCCCCCGGCTATGACCCCGAGAAGATCCAGGGCTTCGCCTGGGGCCTCGGCGTCGAGCGGATCGCGATGCTCAAGCACGGCATCCCGGACCTGCGGCTCTACTACGAGAACGACCTGCGCTTCCTGGAGCAGTTCTGATGACCAGGAGCCCGCATGCCGGCGCTGTACTGCGTCCTCGGTCGCTCGCGTGCCGAAGCCGGGAGACACTCGCTCCGCTCGCATCCCCGTTTCGGCCGGCACGCCACGCTCCCTGCGTCCTTGTACAGCTTGGCCTGCGAACTCCTGGACGCGTCGTTGGCGGGCCATGCTCTGGCGAGCGGTTCAGATCGGCGCATGCGCCGACCTGCGGGGCCGTGCATGCACGGCCCCGAGCAGGGTCGCATGCGACCCTGCTTACAAGGACGGGTAGGGGTCCGCAATGAGAGTCCCCCTTCCATGGCTGCGCGAATACTGCGACCCGGACCTCGACGTGGGCGCGATCGAGGAGCGCTTGACGATGACCGGGACCAAGGTCGAGGCGATCCATCACCACGGCGTGGCCTCGACCGAGGGCTTCGTCGTGGGACGGGTGCTCGAGGCTGTCCAGCATCCGGACGCCGACCGCCTGAGGGTGTGCACGGTCGACCTGGGTGGTGATGAAGGTCCCGCCCACCCGGCCACGATCGTGTGCGGAGCGCCCAACGTGGCGGCCGGGCAGACCGTGGCGGTGGCGCGCCCCGGCGCGGTCATGCCGGATGGGACGAAGCTGCGCAAGGCAAAGCTCCGCGGCGTGGCCTCCGAGGGCATGATCCTCTCCGAGTCAGAGCTCGAGATCGGCTCTGGCGGCGAGGGCATCCTGGTGTTGGATACCCCCTCTGGGGGCACAGGCGAGCGCATGCTCGACGCTGCCCCCTCTGGGGGCACCCCCCATCGCGGGGGGCAGGCAGGCGAGCTCGCCCCGGGGACGCCGCTCGCGGAGATCCTGCCGATCTCGATGGAGGTGATCGAGCTGGAGATAACGCCAAACCGGCCGGACTGCCTGGGCGTGTACGGCGTCGCCCGCGAGCTTCATGCCGCCACCGGCGCTCCGCTGGCGCTCGCGCCGTGGAGCGATGACCCGGGCTCGGCCGGCGAGTTGGCCGGTGCCGAGGTGAGCGTCGAGTGCCCCGATCTGTGCCCGCGCTTCACCGCGAGGGTCTTCGAGAACGTCACGATCGCACCGTCCCCGCCATGGCTGAAAGCGCGGCTCGTGGCGGCCGGCCAGCGCACGATCAACAACGTCGTCGACATCACCAACTACGCGATGCTGCTCAGCGGCCAGCCGTTGCACGCCTTCGACCTCGACCGTGTGGCCGGCGCACGCCTGACGGTGCGCCGGGCGCGTGAGGGCGAGCGCGTGGAGACACTCGACGGGCAGACCCGCACGCTCGACTCCGAGATGGTCGTGATCGAGGACGGGAGCGGGCCCACCTCGATCGCCGGCGTGATGGGCGGCGCGCGCTCGGAGGTCCAGCAGGACACCACGCGCGTGCTGATGGAGGTGGCAACCTGGAACGGGCCCAACATCCACCGCACATCCTGGGCGCTGGGGCTGCGCAGCGAGGCCTCGGGGCGCTTCGAGAAGGGCCTGCAGCCCGAGCAGTGCATCCACGCCCAGGCGATCGCCACCCAACTGATGATCGAGCTCTGCGGCGCGCGCGTGGCTGCGGGCACTATCGACGTGGGAGCACCGCCCCCGGTGCTGCAGGAGATCGGGCTGCGCGAGGCGCGCGTGCGCGCCATCCTCGGCGTCGAGGTCCCGCTCGAGCGCCAGGCCGAGATCCTTGCAGCGCTCGACTTCGCCACGTCTCCCGCCGAGGGCGGGCTGAGCGTGACGGTGCCCGCGCTGAGGCGCGAGGACGTCACCCGCGAGATCGACCTGATCGAGGAGGTCGCCCGCATCGACGGCCTCGAGCGCCTGCCCGCCACGCTGCCCGCCCGTCGTGGGGCGGCCGGCAGGCTCACCCACGCCCAGCGCGTTCGCCGCCGTGCCGAGGACACGATGGTCGGGCGCGGGCTGCACGAGATCGTCGGCTGGAGCTTCACCGAGCCCGGCCTGCTCGATCGCCTGCGCCTGCCCTCCGAGCACGAGATGCGCAAGGTCGTGAGCATCGAGAACCCGCTGTCGGACGGGCAGTCGATCATGCGCCCCACGCTGCTCGGCTCGCTCATGGACGCCGCCCGCCACAACGTCGCCCGCAACGGCCCCGACGTGGCCATCTTCGAGTCCGGAACCGTCTACCGCGCGGCGGACGAAGGCCCGCTCGCTGACGAGCACCACGCGCTCGGGGTGCTCCTGAGCGGCGCCATGGCGCCACGCTCGTGGCGTGGGGCGCCCGCCCAGGCGGACTTCTTCGCCGCCAAGGCGCTGCTCGGAGCCCTGCTCGAGCATTTCCACCTCGACTGGTCTGTACAGCCGCAGAGCTGGCCCTTCCTGCATCCAGGGCGCAGCGCCGTGGTGCTGGCCAACACCACGGGAGCCACGGGAGCCGCGCGCGCTCCGGGGGGTGAGGACTCGCAGGAGGTCGTGCTCGGCTTCCTCGGCGAGGTCCACCCGCTCGTGGCCGCCGAGTGGGATCTCGAGCGCACGGCCGCCTTCGCCATCGACCTCGGCAAGCTCGCCGCGGCGGCACGGCCGCTCGTGTCCTTCGAGGCCTTCGGCTCCTTCCCCTCGCTGCGCCAGGACCTCGCGGTCACCCTGCCGGTGTCCGTGTCCGCGGAGGAGGCGCTCGCGCGCGTGCGCGAGCAGGCGGGTTCTGAGCTCGCCGACGTGGAGGTGTTCGACGTCTACACCGGTGAGCAGGTGGGGAAGGGCCGACGCTCGCTGGCGCTGGCCCTGACCTTCCGCTCCCTGCAGGCCACGCTCACGGACGAGGACATAGCGCCCGTGCGCGAGCGGATCGTCGCCGCCCTGGGTGAGATCGGGGGCGAGCTGCGTGGCTAGCCTCGCGCCTCAGCGGCACGTGCGGGACGCGCCGCGAGTGATCGTGGCCGGCGCCACCGGGTTCGCCGGCGCGCTCGCCGCCCGGCTGCTCTGGCGCCACCCTGACTTCGAGCTCGTGGCGGTGACCGGGCGCTCCGAGCAGGGTCGCAGCCTGGACGAGCTCTATCCCCGCTATCGAGTGCCGCTGAGGATCGAGCAGCTCGACCTCGACCGGCTGGACGGGATCGCCGCGGCGGTCGTCGCCTACCCCCACGCCGCCGCCGCCCCAACCGTCGCGGCGCTGCGCGAGCAGGACGTGCGCGTGATCGATCTGAGCGCCGACTTCCGCCTGCGCTCGCAGGCCACCTATGAGCGCTGGTATGGGGCGCACCCGCGGCCGGATCTGCTCTCCGAGGCGGTATACGGCCTGACCGAGCTCCACCGCTCGCAAATAGCCTCCGCGTCGATCGTCGCCAACCCCGGCTGCTACCCCACCGCCTCGCTGCTCGCGCTCGCCCCGCTCGCGCGCGCCGGGTTGATCACCGACGTCGTGATCGACGCCAAGCAGGGCATCTCGGGGGCCGGGAGGGCGTTCGACGAGACCACCCACCTGTCCATGGCCGGCGAGAACATCCTCCCGTACAAGGTCGCCGCCCACCGTCACACGCCCGAGATCGAGGAGCAGCTGAACGAGCTGGATCCCGCCCACCCGGGCCTGAAGGTCCAGTTCCAGGCGCACCTGGTCCCGCTCGACCAGGGGGAGATGGCCAGCTGCTACGTGACCGTCTCGCGCCTTCCGAGCGCCGTCGAGCTGCGCGAGCTCTACACCGACGCGTACTCCGACGAGCCCTTCGTCGAGGTGATGGGCGGGCCGCCTGGTACCCGCGAGGTCCAGGAGACCAACTTCTGTCGGATCTTCGCCGCGCCTGACGAGCACACGGGCAAGGTGCTCGTGTTCTCGGCGATCGACAACCTCTGGAAGGGCACCTCCTCGCAGGCCGTGCAGAACCTCAACCTGATGTTCGGCCTGCCCGAGACAAGTGGATTGGAGTGAGCACCGTGAAAGAGCATCCCGCCGATTCGCTGCCCTTCTTCCGCTCGCGCTGGGTGCCCGCGCCGCCGCACGTGCGCGAGCTCGGCCTGCAGGCGGGGCTGCCGCAGGGCTTTCGCGCCGCAGGCGTCGCGGCCGGCATCAAGCCCAGCGGCAACCCCGACGTGGGCCTGCTCGTGTGCGACGCCGACGATCCGGTCAGCGCCGCCCGCTTCACATCCTCGGGCACGCTCGCCGCGCCCGTGCTCGTCACCCGCGAGCGCTGCCGCCTGCAGTCCCTGCGCGTGGTGCTCGCAAACTCCGGCTGCGCCAACGCGGCGACCGGCGGCCGTGGCCTCGACGACGCGGCCAAGACCCAGGGAGCGGCCGCGATGGCGACCGCTGTCGACCCGGCCGAGGTGGCGCTCGCCTCCACCGGCGCGATCAGCCACCTGCTCCCCGTCGAGCTGGTGCTGAAGGGCCTGCTCGAGGCGCGCACCCAGCTGAGCCGCGAGGGGGACAGCGCCTTCCAGCAGGCGATCCAGACGACAGACGCCTTCGAGAAGCGCGCCAACCTCGAGGTCACGCTGCCCTCCGGCGTCGTGCGCTTGAGCGCCCAGTGCAAGGGCGCGGGGATGATCTCACCCCGCTTCGCCACCCTGCTCTGCTTCGTCGAGACCGACGCCGTCCTCACTCCCGAGACGGCCGAGCTGCTGCTCGGGGTCTGCGTCAAGCGCTCCTTCGACCGCGCGTCGGTCGACGGGCAGCTCTCGACCAACGACACCGCCATCCTCATGTGCTCGGGGGCCAGCGGCGTGGTCGTGGAGAGCGAGAGCGAGGACGAGCTGCGTCTCGGCGAGGCCCTCGACGCGCTGCTGCGGGCGCTCGCGATCATGATGGTCGCCGACGGCGAGGGCGCGAGAAGGATCGCGCGGGTGCTCGTGCGCGGCGGGCACGCCGACGGCGTCGAGGCGGTCGCTCGTGCCGTGGCCAACTCGCCGCTGGTGAAGGCCGCGCTGCACGGGGGAGACCCCAACTGGGGGCGGATCGTGCAGGCCGTCGGGGCGGCAATGCCGGGAACGGCTCCGCTCGCCGTTGACATCTCGATCGAGGGCGTCCAGGTCTGCTCGGGCGGCGCCGCGATCCCCCACGACGAGGAGGCGCTCGCGCAGGCGGTCCAGCGCGATGAGGTCGAGTACGAGATCGTGCTGCCCGGCGAGGGCGCCGAGACCGAGGTCTTCTTCTCCGACCTCTCGCACGAGTACGTCACCATCAACGCCGACTACACAACGTGAGGACGCCATGCGCGATGTAGGAACACTCCTCGAGGCGCTCCCATACATCAGGGAGTTCCACGGCAAGACCGTGGTCATCAAGTACGGCGGCGCCGCCATGGAGGACGCGGCGCTGCGCGAGGAGTTCGCGCGCGACGTGGTGCTGCTCAAGTACGTCGGCCTGAACCCGATCGTGGTCCACGGGGGGGGCCCTGAGATCACCGGCTACATGGAGCGCCTGGGCCTGCCCGTCGAGTTCGTGGGCGGCCTGCGCGTCTCCGACAGGGACACGGTCGAGGTCGCCAAGATGGTGCTGGTGGGGAAGGTCAATAAGGAGATCGTGTTGCGGATCAACCGCCATGGCCAGCCTGCCGTGGGCCTGTGTGGCGATGACGGCTCGCTGTTCAGGGTTGTCCGTCGTGCTGCCCCGGGAGGCGAGGACATCGGCTTCGTGGGGCGGATCGAGCGCGTCAACGTCGGCGTGATCGAGCACATCGCAACCGACTACATCCCGGTGATCGCCTCGGTCGGCGCCGATCGCGAGGGCAATTCCTACAACGTCAACGCCGACGAGGCCGCCGGTGCCGTGGCGGGCGCGCTCGGCGCCTACAAGGTGGTCTTCCTCACCGACATCGCGGGCTGGCTGGAGGACGCGGCGAAGCCCGAGAGCCTGATCGGCCAGGCCACGGCCGAGCAGGTCACGGAGGCGCTCGCAGGGCTCGATGGCGGCATGCGACCCAAGCTCGAAGCCTGCGTGGAGGCGATCGACCACGGCGTCAGCGCCGCGCACATCCTCGACGGGCGGATCGCGCACTCGCTGCTGCTCGAGCTCTTCACCGACGCAGGGATCGGCACGAAGATCGAGGCTGCGCCATGAGCCTGGCCGAGCTGCAGGCGCTCGAGCGCTCGAGCGTGATCGCCTCCTACGCGCGCCAGCCGGTCGAGTTCGTCCGCGGCGAGGGCTCGCATCTGTGGGACGAGCAGGGCAACGAGTACCTGGACTTCCTGTGCGGGATCTCGGTCACGAACCTCGGCCACTGCCACCCCCGCGTGGTGGCTGCGGTGCGAGAGCAGGCCGGACGCCTGATGCACACGAGCAACCTCTTCTACACCGAGCCGGCCATGCGCCTGGCCGAGCGGCTGTCATCCTCGAGCCTCGGCGGCAAGGTCTTCTTCTGCAACTCCGGCGCCGAGGCCAACGAGGCGGCGATCAAGCTCGTGCGCAAGGCCAGGCGGGGCGGCGATGTGGTGGTCGTGCACGGAGCCTTCCACGGGCGCACCTACGGCGCCCTCTCGGCCACCCCCCAGGAGGCCAAGCAGGCTCCGTTCGCGCCGCTCGTGCCGGGGTTTCGCGCGGTCGCCCCGGAGCCCGAGGCGCTCGCGGCCGCTGTCGACGAGCACACCGCCGCGGTGATACTCGAGGTGATCCAGGGCGAGAGCGGCGTTCACCTGCTGTCCGACGAGGCTCTGCGGGCCGCCCGGGCGGCCTGCGACGAGCACGGCGCGGCCCTGGTGTTCGACGAGGTGCAGACGGGGATGGGGCGCACGGGCACGCTGTGGGCCTACGAGCAGACCGGGGTCACGCCCGACGCGATCACCTCGGCCAAGGCACTCGGCGGAGGACTCCCGATCGGCGCGCTGGTAACGGGCGAGCGCCTCTCGGACGTGCTCCAGCCGGGCGATCACGGCTCGACCTTCGCGGGCGGCCCGGTCGTCGCCGCGGCGGCGCTCACAGCGCTCGATCTGACCGACGACGAGGCGCTGCTCGCGCACGTGCGCGAGCAGGGCGGCGTGCTCGCGGCCGAGCTCGAGCGGCTCCCGCACGTGGTCTCTGTGCGCGGGCGCGGGCTGATGCTCGCCTGCGAGCTGGACGTGCAGGCGCCGGCGGTGGCGCGCCGTGCGCTGCTCGAGCAGCGCCTCATCCTCAACGCCACCGGGCCCACCACGCTGCGCCTGCTGCCGCCGTTGACCGTCGGCGCGGAGGAGATCAGCGAGGCCCTGGCGCGGCTGGCGGGCGCCCTGGAGGGCTAGGCGGATGCGTCGCGAGCTTGCCGACGGGTTCGAGCTCGACGATGATCCGGGCCGGATCGACCTCCAGGCCGTGCACGCCTTCATCAGCGGCCAGTCCTACTGGGGCAGAGGTCGCTCGCGCGAGCTCGTCAAGCGCGCGGTGGAGGGCTCTCAGCGCGTCGTGGGCCTCTATCGCGGCGAGGATCAGGTCGGCTTCGCGCGGGCCGTAACCGATGGCACCACCGTCGCCTACCTCGCCGACGTCTATGTCCTCGAGCCCTATCGCGGGCGCGGCCTGGGCATCGAGCTGGTGCGCGAGACGCTCGACGGCGGAGGGGGCGCGGGCCCGTCGGAGATCCACTGGCTGTTGCACACGGCCGATGCCGCGGGGCTGTACTCGCGGCTCGGCTTCGTCGACGGCCCGGCGCGCTATCCGTTGATGGAACGCCCGCGCGGCTACGATTCCAGCCGGTGAGCAGCGAGATCGAGATCCCCACGACCAGGACGGCCTCCTACGAGGCCGATCCCGCCCAGGTCCACCGCGTGCTGCTGCTCTACTCAGGGGGCCTCGACACGAGCGTGATGCTCAAGTGGATCCAGGACTCCTACGGAGCGGAGGTCGTCTGCCTGACCGTCAACCTCGGCCAGCCCGGCGAGGACTACGAGGTCATCAAGGGCAAGGCGCTGAAGCTCGGCGCGCTCGACTGCCACGTGGTGGACGCCCGCGAGGAGTTCGCCCGCGAGTTCATCGCGCCGGCGATCAAGGCCAACGCCCTCTATGGCGGCGGCTACCCGCTGTTCACGGCGCTGGGGCGCCCGCTGATCGCAAAGCTCGCCGTCGAGTACGCACGCAGGAGTGGCTGTGACACGATCGCCCACGGCTGCACCGGCAAGGGCAACGACCAGGTCCGCATCGAGGCCACGGTCGCCACGCTGGCTCCAGAGCTGAAGGTGATCGCTCCGGTGCGCTCCTGGCAGATGGGCCGCGAGGAGGAGATCGCCTACGCCCGCGAGCACGGCATCCCCATCAAAGGCGGATCCGAGGCGACGCCCTACTCGATCGACGACAACCTCTGGGGGCGCTCCTCGGAGGGGCGCTGGATCGAGGATCTCGACCACGCCCCCGAGGACGACGTCTTCCAGCTGATCACGCGTCCCGAGGAGGCGCCGGACGAGCCTGAGACGGTCGTGCTCTCCTTCGAGCGCGGCATCCCGGTGGCGTTGAACGGCGAGCGCCTGCCCTTGGTGGAGCTGATCGAAGCCGCGGCCGAGATCGCGGCTCGCCACGGCGTGGGCATCGTCGACCACATCGAGGATCGGATCGTCGGGCTGAAGGTCCGGGACATCTACGAGGCGCCGGCCGCGGCGCTCTTGTTGCCCGCCCACCAGGAGCTCGAGCGCCTGGTGTGCACGATCCACCAGAACCAGTTCAAGCCCGAGCTCGACCGCCAGTGGGCATACCTCGTATACGCGGGGCTGTGGTGGGAGCCGCTGCGCGGGGACCTGGACGCCTACATGGATCGGGTCAACGAGCAGGTCACGGGCAAGATCGGCCTGAAGCTCTACAAGGGTCACGCCCGCGTCATCACGCGCTCCTCGCCGAACGCCGTCTACGACGCCGCGCTGGCCTCCTTCTCGGAGTCCGGCGGGCTGTTCTCCCAGGCGGCCTCGCCCGGCTTCATCGAGCTGTGGTCGCTGCAGTCGCGGATGGCCTGGCGATTGCATAACGAGTAGCCGACGCGGGCCCTGCGTGACGAATGGCCCGTGCGGGTAGCATCGGGTGCATGAACGGAACCGGCTACAGGATCCTCGGCTACGCGGTGTGGCACGGCGGCAAGTGGTATCTCGCCCGCCGCCTGCCCTCCACGCGGGCGCTGGCGCTCTCGGCGGTGGGCGCCGTGGCCGCGATCAGCGTGGCTGCGCTGCTGGCTCGCCGTCTCGGCAGCTGAGCGGGCGCCGGGCATCGTCCGGCGCTCCCCTTAGCTTCCCGGGCAAGGTGATGGCCGAGGGAAACGAGAGCCAGGGAGGAGAGCTCGGAAGGGGCGGGCCCCCCGGCGGGCTGGGTCCAGAGCTCCCCGGCAGGCGCAGCGAGGGCGATCTGCTGGCCGAGCGCCGCGCGCGCCGCGCCGCCGAGAGCGGCGAGGTGATCCTGATGCGCCGCGCCGAGGCGGCAGAAGCCACCGTGCAGACCCTGGAAAGCCACGTGGCGAGTCTCCAGCAGCGACTGCTCGACGCCGAAGACGACCTGCACCGTACGGCCGAGCTGCTCGAGGTCGAGCGCACGGCCGCGCTCGAGCGCGAGCACGAGCTGCGACGGGTCAAGCAGCGCGAGTACGCCGAGCAGCAGCTGCGAGTCGAGACGGAGGAGCGCCTGACGCACGCCTCCGAGGCGGGAGCCCGCCTGGATCGCGAGAGCAGGGCCGAGAGCGAGCGCCTGGCCCGGCGCCTGAGCGCCAGCGAGCAGGAGGCGCGCGAGGTGGCCGAGCGGCTGGAGAGCCTGCAGCGCCAGCTGGCCGAAGCCGAGCACGCGGCAGCCGCCGAGCGCGCCGCGGTGCGCCGGGCCGAGGAGGCGCTGCAGACGCGCCTCGGCGAGCTGGAGAGCCGGGCCAACAGGATGCAGCAGGGCCTGCAGGACGAGCGCGCCGCGCGCGAGCGCACCGAGGCCATGCTCGAGGACGTGCGCAAGGGCCATCGCCAGATGGAGGGGCTCGTGGGCGAGATGAAGGGGATCGTCGAGCGTCTCAGCGCGGCGATCGCCTCCGCCGCGCGCAAGCCGCCCACGGGTACGCCGCCGCAGCCCGTGCCCGGTGGGCCGTCAATGCCCCCCGCGGAGGGCCTCGCCCCGCCTGGGCAGCGCGTCGGGCCGCCGAGCGCTTCCGCGCTCGAGGTCTCAGCCCAGGAGCGCGGCACGGAGATGGCCGATGCTCTGGCGGCGGCCGTCGAGCGCCTGCGCGCTCGCGCCGAGGCGACTCCTGCGCCACAGCCGCCGCCCGTCCGCCCGCAGCTGCAGCTCCCAGCGCACAAGCACAGCATGTCGCTGATCGGGCGCTGGCGGATTCGGCGCAAACAGCGACGCGGCCGCTGAGGCTCCGCCGCCCGGATGCCTAGCATGCAGTCCACGTGAGCACTCCCTCCTGCGCCCATCTCCACGTGCACTCCGAGTACTCGCTGCTCGACGGCGCGTGCAAGATCGAGGCGCTCGCGAAGCGTGCCGCGGAGTTCGGCCAACCGGCCCTGGGGCTGACGGACCACGGCGTCATGAACGGCGCGGTGGAGATGTACAAGGCCTGCAAGGCGCACGACGTCAAGCCGATCATCGGCTGTGAGATCTACCTCGTCGACGACCACACGGCGAGCTCCACGGGCACGCGGGTCGAGCGCAACCACCTCACGCTCCTCGCTTCGAGCGATGCGGGTTACCGCAACCTCGTCAAGCTCTCCTCGGCGGGCTTCCTCGAGGGCCTGAACCGGGGCAAGCCGACGGTGGACCTCGCCCAGGTCGAGCGCCATTCCGAGGGCGTCATCGCCCTCACCGGCTGCCTGGCCTCGCGCTTCTGCCAGCGCCTGCTCGAGGATCGACCGCAGGAGGCCCGCGCCCACGCCGATGACCTGCTGCGGGTGTTCGGCAGCGAGAACGTCTACTTCGAGGTGCAGAAGAACGGCCTGGCACCGCAGGACAAGTGCAACGAGGGAATCGTGCGCATCGCCGGCGAGCTCGGGGGGAGGCTCGTGGGCACCGGAGACGTGCACTACCTGCGCCGCCAGGACTACGAACACCACACGGCGCTGCTGTGCGTTCAGACCAAGAGCACGATCGCCGCACCCAAGCTGACCTTCGACACCAACGAGTTCTACCTGCGCGACAGCGAGGAAATGATCGCCGCCTTCGCCGAGTGGCCGGAGGCGATCGCCAGCACCCTGGAGATCGCCGAGCGCTGCTCGGTGGAGATCGAGCTCGGCAAGCAGCTGATCCCGAGCTTCCAGACCCCGGACGGCAGCAGCGAGCGCGAGTACCTGCGCGCACGGGTGCAGGAGGGACTGCGCCTGCGCTACGGCGACCCGCCGCCGGCCGCGGCGCTCGAGCGCATGGAGACGGAGCTCGACGTGATCGACCGGATGGGCTTCAACGCCTACTTCCTGATCGTCTGGGACTTCGTCAAGTACGCCAAGGAGCATGGCATCGCGGTTGGTCCGGGGCGCGGCTCGGCGGCCGGCTCGATCGTCTCCTACTGCCTCGCCATCACCGACGTGGACCCGCTGAGCTATGACCTGCTGTTCGAGCGCTTCCTGAACCCCGAGCGCGTGTCGATGCCGGATATCGACATCGATTTCTCGGTGCGCGGACGCGAGCAGGTCATGCGCTACGTGACCGAGAAGTACGGCCGCGCGTCGGTCGCCCAGATCGTGACCTTCGGCAAGATGTTCCCGCGCGCGGCCACGCGCGACGCGGCGCGGGTGCTCGGCTACGACTACGGCGCGGGCGACCGCCTGGCGAAGCTGATCCCCGACCCGATCATGGGGCGCTCGCCCTCCTTCGAGGACTGCCTGAAGACGGGACAGCCGCTGCGCAAGGCCTGTGACGAGGACCCCACGGCCAAGGCGATCATCGACGTGGCCCAGGGCCTCGAGGGGATCGTGCGCAACTCCTCGATCCACGCCGCTGCCGTCGTGATCGCCGACCGCCCGCTGACGGACATCGTCCCGTTGCAGCTCGCCGATGCGGGCACCGACGAGAACGGCGAGCGTGCCTATCGCACCGTCACCCAGTTCTCGATGAAGCCGATCGAGGAAATCGGCATCCTCAAGATGGACTTCCTCGGACTGCGCAACCTCGATGTGATCGAGGACGCGCTGGACATAATCGAGCGCTCCTCCAAGGGGACCGACGGCGGCGCCGTCGCCCGGCCGGACATGACGACGCTGCCGCTGGATGACCCGGCGACCTACGAGATGCTCGCGCGTGGCGACTCCACGGGGGTCTTCCAGTTCGAGTCCGAGGGCATGCGCGAGGCGCTGAAGAAGGTGCGCCCGGACGAGTTCAACGACCTCGTCGCGCTGAACGCGCTCTACCGCCCCGGCGCGATGGACCAGATCCCGGTGTATGCCAAAGGCAAGCACAATCCACAGTCGATCTCCTATCCGGATGAGCGCCTGCGACCGATCCTCGAATCCTCCAACGGGGTGATCCTCTACCAGGAGCAGGCGATGCAGATCTCCAAGGAGCTCGCCGGCTTCTCGGGCGCCAAGGCCGACGACCTGCGCAAGGCGATCGGCAAGAAGAACCGCGCCGCGATGGCCGCGCTCAAGCCGGAGTTCGTGGAGGGCTGCCGTGCATCCGGCACGAAGCCCGAGGTGATCGAGTTCCTCTGGCAGACAAACGAAAAGTCCGCCGATTACTCGTTCAACAAGAGCCACGCCGCCTGCTACGGGCTGATCGCCTATCGCACCGCCTGGCTGAAGGCCAACTACACCGCCGAGTACATGGCGGCGCTGATCTCCTCGGTGATGTCGACCAAGGACAAGGTGCCGTTCTTCGTGGCGCGTTGCGAGGAGATGGGCATCGAGATCCTGCCCCCGGACGTGAACCTCTCAGATCACGAGTTCACGGTCGGGGCACCGAGCTCGGAGAGCTTGGTCGGCAACATCCGCTTCGGCCTGGATGCGGTCAAGGGCGTCGGCTACCAGGCTGTCGAGGCGATCAAGCGGGCACGCGCCGAGGGCGGCGAGTTCACCTCGATCTGGGACTTCTGCGAGCGCGTGGACAACCGCACGGTCAACAAGAAGGCGATCGAGGCGCTGATCAAGTGTGGCGCGCTCGGCTCGACCGGTGCCAGCCGCAAGGGGATGCTGGAGGTCCTCGAGAAAGCGCAGGCCAACGGCCAGCAGATCCAGCAGGACGCCCAGATCGGCCAGGGCTCGATCTTCGACCTCCAGGAAGAGGGATCCGCCGACGCGGCGCCCGCCACGGGCACGGCAACGGCCGGGCAGAACGTCGCAGCGCTCGGGCTCGGGCGCCCGGTCCACCCGCCGATTCCGGTGGAGGAGTTCGAGCAGCCACAGCTGCTGGCAGCGGAGAAGGAAGCGATCGGGCTGTTCGTCTCAGCGCATCCGCTCAAGCCGCTGCGCGATGTGATGCGCGCCAAGGTGGACTGCCCGATCTCCGCCTTGGCGGACCGTCGCGACAAGGATTGGGTCACGGTTGGCGGGATCATCACGGAGGCCAAGAAGATCCGCACTCGCAGTGGCGATCACATGATGTTCGCCACGCTCGACGATCTCGCCGGAGCGGTGGAGATCCTCGTGTTCGGGAAGGCGCTGGCCGAGCACGAGGTGGCGCTGGCGGTCGACGAGGTGGTGCTCGTCAAGGGTCGCGTCGACCACAAGGAAGCCGGCAAGACGTGCCTGGTCGTGCAGAGCGTGGAGCGATTCGCACCAACGCAGGAGGAGATAGAGCGGGCCGGTGCCCAGGCGCGTGCGGCCACGGCGGCCGCAACCGCGATGTCGCGCCCCGTGGTCTTGAACGTCGATGCGGCTGAGCTCTCACCCGCGACGATCGACGATCTCAGGCAGGCGATCGAGGACTTTCCTGGTCCGGCCGAGGTGCTGCTCGACATCCACACGAGCTCGGGCACCCGCCGCCTGCGTCTCGGCGAGCAATACCGCGTGCAGCACACGCCCACGCTGCTGGCCGAGCTCGAACACGCCCTCGCGCCGCTCGCCTCGGCTGCGAGCGCGACCGCGTAGCCACGGCGTAGCGCGAGAACGCGTGCAGCGACGGACTACCGGCGCGAGGTGGTCGCCCTCGCCTTCTTCGTCTTCGTGCGCATCGTCACGCCACGCTCGCGCAGAGCCACCGCCCGCGCCACTTCCTCGGCCGTTGCCCCCTTGCGATCGGGACCCAGTGTCTCGAGCACGCAGGCCAGGCCCTCGAACTCGGGGGTAGAGAGAAACGCCGCACAGCCATCCTCGCCGAGCTCGCCCTCGCCGATGTCCGCGTGGCGGTCGCGATTCGAGCCGAGCGCGGTCTGGGAGTCGTTGAGGTGCAGCGAGCCCAGTCGCTCGAGCCCGATCTTGCTCGCGATCTCGGCGATCGTGGCATCCATCCCGGCGGGCGTGCGGATGTCATAGCCCGAGGCGAACAGGTGGCAGGAGTCCAGGCACAACCCGATTCGCTCGTCGCCGCCGCTGGCCTCGATCAGACCGGCGAGCTCCTCGACCGAGCGGCCGAGCGTCCCGCCCGCGCCGGCCGTGTTCTCGAGGTGCAGCGGGCACCCCTCGCTGTCGGCGAGGGCCTCACGGATGGTCTCACCGGCGCGGGCGATCGCCTCACCCACGTGTCCGGTCTTGGCCGAGCCGGGGTGCAGCACCACGCCGCTCGAGCCGATCGCCTGCCCGACACGCAGCGAGTTGGTCAGCGACGCCAGCGATTTGGCGCGGATGTCGGGGTCGTCGCTGGCGCAGTTCAGGAGGTAGACGGCGTGGATCAGCACGGCATCGATCGCGCTCGAGGCCATCGCCTCGCGGAAGGCCGCCACGTCCTCGTCGCGGTAGGGCGTGGCCTTCCACATGCGTGGCGACTGGTTGAAGATCTGGATCGCGCGACAGCCGCGCTCGAGACCTCGCTCGACCGCCTTGGGCAGGCCGCCGGCAGGCGAGACGTGCGCGCCGATTAGCATGCGGCGCAGATTATGAGAGTCCGCTTCGCGCCGTCGCCCACAGGCGCGCTCCACATCGGTGGCGCGCGCACCGCGCTGTTCAACTGGCTGCTGGCCCGCCACGAGGGTGGCGAGCTGCTGCTGCGCATCGAGGACACCGACCGCGAGCGCTCGACCGTGGAGAACGTGGAGCAGATCCTCGACGCGCTGCGCTGGCTCGAGATCGACTGGGATGTGGGGCCGATCCTGCAGACCGCGCGCTCACAGCGCCACGGCGAGGCGTTGCAGGCGCTGCTCGATGCCGGCCACGCATACCGCTCTGGCGCGACCGCCGATGACGTCAAGGCGTTCAAGCTGCTGCACGGCGCCAACCGCGGGTTCCGCGGAGCCGAGGAGCCCGACGGCGCTGTGCGGCTGCACGTGCCCAACGAGGGCGCCACTGTCGTCCACGACGTGATCCGCGGCGAGACGACCTTTGAGAACGTGCACCTCGACGATCCCGTGATCGCCCGCGCGGACGGCTCGGTGCTCTACAACTTCGCTGTCGCGATCGACGATCTGGACGCGGGCATCACCCATGTGGTCCGCGGCGAGGACCACCTGTCGAACACGCCCAAGCAGCTGCTCGTGCTGGAGGCCGCTCGCGCCGTGGGCTTGGACCGATCGGGTGGCCGCCCGCCCTCGCCACTGCCGATCTACGCCCACCTGCCGCTGCTGCACGGTCCCGACGGCAAGAAGCTCTCAAAGCGCCACGGCGCCGCCTCGGTGCAGGAGCTGCGCGACGCCGGCTACCTGCCGGCGGCGGTGCGCAACTACCTCGCGCTGCTCGGCTGGGGGGCCGGCGACGACGCGACGGTCCTCTCGACCGACGAGCTCATCGAGCGCTTCACGCTCGAGCGCGTGAGCCGCAACCCGGCCCGCTTCGACGAGACCAAGCTCAAGTGGCTCAACGGCCTCTACATCCGCAACCTGCCCCTGAGCGAGCTCACACAGCGCCTCGAGGAGTTCACGGGCCGCACGGGGCTCGAGCAGGCTGCGCGCATCAGCCAGGAGAAGATCCACACGCTGGCCGACTTCCTGCCGCTGGCAGGCCCTCTGCTCGACGGTCCAGCAGAGGATCCCAAGGCGCGGGAGCGCTGGCTCGGTGACGACGGCCGCGCGGCGCTCGCCGAGGCCCGAGGCGCTTTGGAGCAGGCGCCCACCTTCGACGAAGGGTCGCTCGAGCAGGCGCTGGGCGCCGTGATCGAGCGGCGCGGCGCCAAGCCCCGCGAGGTCTATCAGCCGCTGCGCGTGGCCCTCACCGGCACCACGATCTCTCCCGGCATCTTCGAGAGCCTCGTCCTGCTCGGGCGCGAGGAGGCGCTGCGGCGCATCGACGGTGCCCTCGCGGCCCGCAGCTGACTCGGGAGATACCGCTCAACCATTCGTCCGTAGCTGCCGATAGGACCCCATCGCGGAATCACCGGCCCCGATGGCCGGGAACCCAAGGAAGGGGTTTGACGGTATGCAGGCAACGGTTGCGGCCAAGAAGAACACGGGCGTAAAGCCCAAAGAGACCACGACGCGTCGGGCGAGCCAGCCCGCGCCGCGTACGGGCGCCTCCAACCAGGCGCCGGGCGAGCGCCACCAGAACGAGGGACACGGTCGCCGCCTTACGATGGCCTTCGAAGCCCTCGAGGCCTTTCCGGCCCTGGCCGAGTCGCGCGACCGCCTGTTGATGGTCATCTCCAAGGATCACGTCGCCACCGCGGATGTGGTCTCGGCGGTCGAGTCCGATGTAGCGCTGATCATCGCCGTGCTGCGCCTCGCCAACCGCGTCAACGACGGTCGCATCAAAGTGGACACCGTGGTGGGCGCCGTGGAGGCACTGACACCGCAGACCGTCCAGGCCGTGGCGAGCAAGGTGCGCACCTTCGACTTCTTCGAGCGCGCCAGCGTGTGGGACGCAGCGCCCGAGCGCTTTCGTCTGCACGCCCTGGCCACCCAGCACGCCGCCGATCGCCTGGCCGCGGAGGTCGGCTATGAGAACCGCGACCGTCTGACGGTCACGAGCCTGCTGCACGACGTCGGCAAGCTCGTCCTGCTCCACGCCTACCCCGGCTATCCCTCTCAGGTCCACCGCGGAGCGCGCACGCCCGAGGAGCGCATCCACCAGGAGCGGCGCGAGCTCGGAGTGGACCACGCTCTCGTCGGCGGCGTCCTGGTTCGCCGCTGGGGACTGCCCGCGAGCGTTGCAGGCCCGATCGAGCGCCACCACAACCCCGAGGTCGAGGGCGAGGCCGCCTTCATCCGCCTGGCCGACATGCTCGCCCACTACGAGCAGGGCGCCCGTGTATCCCCGACCGAGATGCTCCAGACCGCCCGCAGCGTCGGGCTCGGCCCGCAGGAGCTCAGGCGAGTGATGTACGAGCTGCCGAGCTCCACCAGCCAGCGCCAGCGCCACGTGGACCCCTGTCCGCTCTCCGGGCGCGAGCTCGGCGTGCTGCAGCGGCTCGCCGAAGGCAAGGTCTACAAGCAGATCGCCCACGAGCTGACGCTCTCGACGAGCACGGTGCGCACCCACCTGCACAACATCTACGGCAAGCTCGGGGCAGTCGATCGCGCCCAGGCGGTCCTGATCGCCAACGAGCGCGGCTGGCTGTAGGGGGCCGACAGACTGTCGCCTGCAGCGCTGCCCTGCACGTGTTCGGACGCACACGCTGTATAACCATTGCGGTACACCGCGTACGGGGTGACTACGCCCACCCGGCCTCGCGACATGCAGCGAGTCCCGTCGCCGGTCGCCGTGTAAACATGGCTCCCGCGATGATCTCGATCACGAGCAAGTCACCCTACGCGGTGCAGGCCCTCGCAGAGCTCGGGCGCAGTCCGGGCTCCGATCCCGTCCCGATCGGGGAGCTCGCGCGCAAGCGCGATGTTCCGGTGCAGTTCCTCGAGCAGCTCTTCGCGGTGCTCAGGCGGGCGGGGATCATCAGCTCCCAGCGCGGGGTGAAGGGCGGCTACCGCTTTGCCCGTGATCCCTCCACCGTGACCGTGCTGGAGATCGTCGAGCTCCTGGACGGCCCGGTCGGCCCGGACGCACAGGGCCCGTTTGCGGACGCGGCGGAGGCGACCCGCAAGGTGCTCAGGGAGACCACGATCGCGGATGTGATCGAGCGCGAGCTGCGCGACGCGGGCGCCAGCATCTACCACATCTGAGAGGTGTGAACAAACAGCGCCCGTCTTGACAGCGTTGGCGCGCGCGGGTAGACATGCGCAAACGGTGTGTCTCGACCCTCGGGATTCGGCTGGGATCGTGGCTCACCTGAATCACGAGCAATCAACGCAGGGGGGCCATGATGCTTAGGAGAACCTATGGTGGGTATGGTGGGCCGACGGGACCGTGTCGGCCGGGAGATGGGAGCGCGTCGGGCGCTCACGGGGTGCGTGGACGGCGCTCGCGGACGGCGCGCAGGACGGTGGGGCTGTGCCTCGCCGTCGCGCTCGCGCTGAGCATGGCGGCTGCAGCGCCGGCAGGGGCATCGTGCACGGGGCCACCGAACGCGATCTGGACGGGCACCGCGGTGGGGCCGCGGCAGTCCGGAACCTGGGAAGACTACGTGACCGTGTCACCCGAATCGCCTCCTGGCAGCGGCGTCATGGCTGTGGAAGGCCACGCCGAATACATCGGTCAATTCGAAGGCCTGCCCGAGGCGTTCACGGGCGACATCGTCAACGGGATCGTGGAATGCAACGGCAACGAGTCTCTCGCGGTGCCGTGGACGGGCACCATCGGCTCCAACCACTACAGCGTCTACGTGAGCTACCTCGGTCATGCGAACGACACGGAAGCGTCGGGCACGTGGGAAAACCATCTCCCGCCTCCCTACCACGAAGCAGGGACGTGGTCTGGGACGCTGTACGCGGCGGCGCAATCGCAGGGCTCCCAGCAGGGGACGGTCGAGCTGATCAACCCCGCGGGTACGCTCGCCACGTCGCTCTCTGCTGCGCCGGCCCCACCGGGGTTGCCGTCGGGTGGCGTGGCGCCGGTGGGCGCGCTCTCCTATGAAGTCACGAACGTGGCGCCCGGCACGACGATCGAAGTGATCCTCAAGTTGCCGATCGGCAGCACCCCGACGACGGTCTACAAGTACGTGGGCGGACAGTACGTCCAGGTTCCCTTCAGCGAAGCGCAGATCCACGGCACCGAAGTCGCGCTGAAGATCGCAGACAACGGGCCGTGGGATGAAGACCCGACGCCCGGGGTGATCCAGGATCCGCTGATCCCGGTCTATCAGCCGGGGCCGGCGCCCAGGCTCAGCAGGCTCACGCCGACGAAGGGGCCGGCGGAAGGCGGCACGCAGGTGACGATCACGGGCACGGGCTTCACGGGCGGCACCACGGTCGAGTTCGGCTCGACGGAGGCCAAGAACGTGACGGTGAGCTCGGCCACATCGCTCACGGCAGAATCCCCGCCGGGGGTGCCGGGCAAGGTTGACGTGAGCGTTACGACACCCAACGGGGCGAGCGTTGTCTCCTCAAAACGCCACTTCACCTACAAGAAGCCGAAGAAGGCCAAGAAATGACGACGACCGGACGCTGAGCCGCAGGCCGGCGCTCGCGGGCGAGGGGCCTCGCGGGTGATGGACGTCGCGGGCGAGGGACACAGGTGGGGCGGCCACGGAGCCGGCCGCCCCACTATTGTCGTGCCTCTATGCCCCGAATCCCGATCAACATTGCGGACTTCGTGGGGGACACCCCCTTGGTCGGTCTCCCGCGGATGCTGGAGGGCACGGCTGCGGCGGACGGCGGAGTGCAGCTGTTCGCCAAGCTCGAGGCCTTCAACCCCGGCGGAAGCGTCAAGGATCGCATCGGGGTGGCCATGATCGAGGCGGCGGAGGCAGAGGGCAGGATCGAGCCGGGACGCACGACGATCGTGGAGGCCACGAGCGGCAACACGGGCATAGCGCTGGCGTTCGTGTGCGCGGCCAAGGGCTATGACCTCGTGCTGACGCTCCCGCAGGGGATGAGCCGCGAGCGCGAGAGCCTGCTGCGCCTGTATGGCGCGCGAGTGGACATCACGGAGTCGATGGGCGGCATGGGCGAGGCGGTGGCGGCCGCGCGCGCGATGGCGGAGCACGATGACGTGTTCCTCCCCGATCAGTTCTCCAACCCCGCCAACCCCGAGGCCCACAGGCGCGCGACCGGCCCGGAGATAGCCAGGGCGCTGGAGAGCGACGTCGATGTGCTCGTGGCCGGGGTGGGGACGGGCGGCACCATCACCGGCGTGGGCGAGTACCTGCGCGAGCGCGTCAATCCGAAGCTGCGTGTGGTGGCGGTCGAGCCGCGCGGATCTGCTGTGCTCTCGGGCGGGCGTCCCGGGCCCCACCGCATCCAGGGCATAGGCGCCGGGTTCGTGCCACCGGTGCTCAACCGCGAGCTGATCGACGAGGTGATCCCGGTCAGCGACGATGACGCGATCCACACGGCCTGGGAGTGCGCCAAACGGGTGGGCCTGCTCGCAGGGATCTCGTGTGGGGCGGCGATGTGGGCGGCGTTGCAGGTGGCCGAGCGTCCCGAGTCCAAGGGGAAGCGGATTGTCGTGATCATGCCCGACTCCGGCGAGCGCTACGTGAGCCAGGCCTTCTTCGCACCCTAGCTCGAGCGCTACGCTGTTGCCATGGCCGGTTTCGATGCCTTTGCACGAGTCGCCAAAGAGGTTCGCCGCGACGTCCTGGCGGCCCGTGACCGGGATCCGGCGGCGCGGGGCGTGGGGCGGATCGAGATCCTCACGACCTGGCCCGGAATCCACGCGTTGCTGGCCTATCGCGTCGCTCATGCGCTCCAACAGGCGGGCATGCCGCTGCTGCCGCGCCTGATCTCGATGTTCACGCGCACGCTCACAGGCATCGAGATACATCCGTCGGCCCGGATCGGCGAAGGGCTGTTCATCGACCACGGCACCGGCGTGGTGATCGGCGAGACGGCCGACATCGGAAACGATGTGACCCTCTATCAGGGGGTGACGCTCGGGGGCACGGGCTTCGCCACGGGCAAGCGCCACCCCACGGTGCAGGACAACGTGACGATCGGCTCGGGCGCCAAGCTGCTGGGCCCGATCACCGTCGGGCACGGCGCCAAGATCGGCGCGAACAGCGTGGTCATCACGGACGTGCCGCCCAACTCGACCGTGGTGGGCAATCCCGGGCACCCGGTGCGCGTGGACGGGCGCCGCGTGGAGGGCCCGGACGCCGACTGGATCCACCTGCCCGACCCGATCGCAGAGGCGATCCAGGCGCTCTCCAGCCGCATCGTCACGCTCGAACGGATGCTGGCAGAGCAAGCCGATGGCGACGCCCAGCCACTGGCTGAGGTCCGGCCGCTGCGCACCGTCAAGGGCCCCAACCCGGCGGGGGGTTAGGCAACGATGGGCCTGAGCCGCAATCTCTGGCCGGGACGCAACTCCTGGGTCTCTGGACCACGAGGGAGAGAGTCCCGCGAGTCTCGCCATGCCCGGCGCTCTCGGCGCGAGGCCACGATACGTCGAAGCAGGCTCTTCCACCGCGCTCTGGGACGCGTCAAGGGCCTGCTGGCACGGGCGACCGGTGGGCCGTAGCGCGCGAAAGAAGCAGCCTCGCTGACCCAGGTCTCCGCTCAGGTCTGGCCGCTGGAGCGCATCGTCAAGAGGGCAGGTCTGGCCGGAGGCTAGCGGTATGGATCGAATACGCGACCGATGTCAGCGCGCATGGCGGCGGCGTCGACTGCAGGAAGCACGCGGTGTCGCGCGCGGAGCACCTCACCGGGCCCTGGGCGGCGCGATACCGCTCGTAGCTCGGCCACGGGCTTCCCGAAGCGTGTGATCGTTATCGGCTCTCCATCTGCTGCCCGAGTGACGATGCCTTCGGTGTCGTCGCATAGGTCCTTGATGCTGACAATTGTCATCCTGTCAGGATACTCAGACGGTGGAGAGTGCCGCGAGGTGCGAGTCCGGATGGGGATCGCCCAGCTCCGCACTGACCACAATGCGGAGCCCGTTGGCCCTCCGGTCGCGCATCTATGCTGGACAGGTGGCCGCAAACCCCCATGCAGAGCATCTCCAGGAGCTGTTGGAAGGGCTGAACGAGCCCCAGCGGGAGGCTGTGACGCACGGTGAGGGGCCGCTGCTGATCCTGGCGGGCGCGGGCAGCGGCAAGACCCGCGTGCTCACACATCGGATCGCGTTCCTGATCTACACAGACCAGGCGCAGGCCGGCGAGATCCTGGCGATCACCTTCACCAACAAGGCCGCCAAGGAGATGCGCGAGCGCGTCGAGCAGCTGCTGGGGCGCGGCACGCGGGGCATGTGGCTGATGACCTTCCACGCTGCCTGCGCGCGGATCCTTCGCGCCGAGTCCGATCGCCTCGGCTACACGCGCCAGTTCACGATCTACGACCAGGCCGACTCGCGGCGTCTGGCCAAGCGCTCGGCCGATGCCGTGGGCGTGGACCCCAAGCGCTACACGCCCGCCTCGATCCTCAACCAGATCTCGGCCGCCAAGAACCGATTGATCGACGCGGACGCGTTTCGCCAGCAGGTGGGCTCGCCGTATGAGGAGATGATCGCCGAGGTCTACGACATCTACCAGCGTGACCTGCACCGCATGAACGCGATGGACTTCGACGACCTGCTGTTCCGCACGGTCAACCTGCTGGAGCTCTTCGAGGAGGTGCGCGAGCGCTTCACGAGCACCTTCCGCCACGTGCTGGTGGACGAGTACCAGGACACCAACCACGCCCAATATCGGCTGCTGCAGCTGCTCGTCGGTGGAGGCCGCCCGCCGACCAGCGGAGAGGCGCAACGAGGCGATCGTCCCACCTACAGCGGGCCGGTGGGGCATCGGAATCTGGCGGTAGTGGGTGACGATGCTCAATCGATCTACAGCTTCAGGCAAGCCGACATCCGCAACATCCTCGACTTCCAGGACGACTTCCCCGACGCGCGCGTGGTCAAGCTCGAGCAGAACTACCGCTCGACCGAGACGATCCTGCAGGCGGCCAACGCTGTGATCGCGAACAACCGCGGCGGCATCGCCAAGCGGCTGTGGAGCGAGCTGGGGCAGGGCGATCAGATCCAGCTGCGCCCGCTCGACGACGAGCACGCGGAGGCGCGCTACGTCGTGGGGGAGATCGAGCGCCTGGTCGACGAGGGGGCCTCGCGCGCGGAGATCGCGGTTCTCTATCGAACGAACGCGATGTCGCGGGTGATCGAGGACACGCTTGTTCGCCGTGAGGTCGCCTACCAGGTGATCGGCGGCACCAAGTTCTACGAGCGCGCCGAGATCAAGGACGCGATCGCCTACCTCCAGCTGCTGGCCAACCCGTTCGACGTGGTGAGCTTCACGCGCGTGGCCAACTCGCCCCGGCGGGGGATCGGGCAGACCTCGCTCGCGCGCGTGACCAACTACGCGGCCACGATCGACGTCTCGGTGTGGGACGCGGCCGCCTCCCCCGATCAGGTGCCGGGTCTGGGCGCCGCCGCGGTCAAGGCGCTGCGGCGCTTCATGGACACGATGCAGGAGCTGCGCGACATGGCGGACCGCCCCGGCGTGGCGATCGGGGAGCTCGTCGAGGCGGTGCTCTCCCAGAGCGGCTACATCGAGGCGCTCGAGGCCGAGCGCTCGATCGAGGCTCAGGGACGGATCGAGAACCTCGAGCAGCTGGTGGAGGTGGGCCGCGAGTTCGACGTGGCGGCAGGAGCGGGGGGAAACGAGGACGGGGGGACGCTCGACGTCTTCCTGCAGGGGATCGCGCTGGTCGCCGACGCGGACTCCCGCAGCGACGAGGAGGGTCTGGTCACGCTGATGACTCTGCACAACGCCAAGGGCCTCGAGTATCCGATCGTGTTCATCGCGGGCTGCGAGGAGGGGGTCTTCCCGCACTCGCGCGCGATCGACGAAGGCGCCCTGGAGGAGGAGCGACGGCTCTTCTACGTCGGCATCACGCGGGCGATGCGCCAGCTGTATCTGACCTATGCGCGCCGCCGGGCCGTCTTCGGCGCCCAGACGTTCGGCATGCCCAGCCGCTTCCTCGATGAGATCCCGGCCGACCTGCTCGAGGAGCCCAAGGAGATGGTCTTCCGGCCCGGCGCGCTCTCCACGCGGTGGGATCGAGCCCCCACGACGAGCGCGAGCAGCGACCGCAGCGACCGCGGCGGCGGTGGCGGCGCGGGCAGGTGGGGACAGGCCGCGAGCGTGCGGCGAGAGGTGGAGGGGGCGCCGGCGGCGGGCGTGCGGTTCCGCCTGGGCGAGGACGTCGTGCACGCGGCCTTCGGCGACGGGGTGATCACCGGCGTGGAGCCGGGCGGCGTGATCGTGGTGCGCTTCGCAGGAGATGGATCGGAACGCAAGCTGATGGCCGAGTACGCGCCGGTCAGCCGACGTTGAGCGAAGGCGGGCCTTTCCGGCCCCAACCCATAGCATCTGAGCCATGAGCGCCACCCTGATCGACGGCAAGGCGATCGCCGCACGCGTCCGCGCCGAGGTGGCGAGCGAGGTCGAGGCCTTCACCGCGCACACCGGCCGTGCGCCGGGCCTGGCAACGGTGCTCGTCGGCGATGACCCCGCCTCGGCCGTGTACGTGGGCGGCAAGCAGCGCGCGTGCCTGGAGGTGGGGATGGTGCCCTTCGACCGGCGCCTGCCCGCGGACTCCTCATTCGAGGACGTGGCCGCCGAGCTCGAGAGCCTGGGCGCGGACAGCGCCGTCAGCGGCATCCTGCTGCAGCTGCCCGTGCCGGCGCACCTCGACGGCCCCGCCCTCACAGCCCTGATCTCGCCGGACAAGGACGTCGACGGGCTCACACCAGTCAACGCCGGGCTGCTCGCGCTCGGTCGCCCGGGGCTGCGTCCGTGCACACCCTCGGGCGTCCTCGAGCTGCTGGCCGAGACTGGCGTCGAGCTCGAAGGAGCGGAGGCCGTGGTGGTCGGGCGCTCCAACCTGTTCGGCAAGCCGATGGCCCAGCTGCTGCTCGCCGAGAACGCAACCGTGACCGTCTGCCACTCGCGCACCCGCGACCTGCGCGAGGTCTGTGCACGCGCGGACGTGCTGATCGCGGCGGTCGGGCGCCCGCGGCTGATCGAGCGCGACTTCATCAAGCCGGGCGCCGTCGTGATCGACGTCGGCATGAACCGGCTCACCCCCGAGCAGGCGGGAAACAAGAGCGGACTCGTCGGCGACGTCGACTTCGCCGCCGCTGTCGAGGTCGCCTCGGCGATCACGCCGGTCCCGGGCGGCGTCGGGCCGATGACGATCGCCTTCCTGTTGCGCAACACGCTGCAGGCCGCCCGCTACCAGTCCGAGCTCGAGACGATGTTCGCCGAAGTCCAGAAGGAGATGCGATGAACCTCAGACAGCTGCGAGCAGGCGAGCTGCTCGGCCTCGCGGGTGCCGTGTGCGTGGTCGTGTCGCTGTTCGTCCCCTACTACGACAGCCCGATCGGGCACCTGAGCGCCTGGAACACGTTCGGCCCGGGGGTGGCCCTGATGCTGGCGGCCGTGTGCGCGGCGCTGGCGATGGTCGTGAGCGCCGTCACCGAGCGCAGTCCGGCGCTGCCCGTGGCCACGGCCGTCTGGTGCGTCGCCCTCGGGCTCGCCGGCACGATCGCGGCGGTGGTGCGCTTCGTCGAGCGCCCCGACAACGCCAGCTCGCTCGCGATCGGGGGATGGCTGGGGCTCGTCGGGGCGCTCGGCATCCTCGTGGGCGCCTGGCAGGTGCTGCGCGACGAACGCCCCTCGCTGTACGAGCCGGCCACCCCCGAGGTTCGCCCGAGGCCATAGCCGCCGCCCTGCGCCTGGGCGCATCTCGGCGGCTGCACCTTGGCGCCCGCGGTCGCCGCTGCGGGCGCCCCCCTAGAATGCGCCACTGTGATCGCACGCGATGAGGTTCTCCACGTTGCCCGCCTGGCGCGTCTGGCGTTGAGCGACGAGGAGATCGAGCCGATGGCGCGCGAGCTCTCGGCCGTGCTCGACCACATTGCGAAGATCGGCGAGCTCGACCTCGACGAGGTGGCGCCCACCTCCCATGTGGTCGAGGTCACGGGCGCTCTGCGTCCCGACGAGCCGCGCCCGTGCCTCCCCCGCGAGGTCGCGCTCGCGCAGGCTCCAGCCACGAGCGACGACGGCTTCCTGGTCCCAAGCCCACAGGCATGAGCGCGACCGACATCCTCGAGCTGACGGCCTCCGCGGCGGCCGCCGAGATCGCCGCGGGCTCGCTGTCTGCCGCTGAGCTCTTCGACGTCTATCAGGAGCGCGCAGCCGCTGACCGCGCGGCGGGCGATCACGGCCTGAACTGCTTCACCTGGGTCGCCGAGAGCGCTCCCGAGGCTGTCGTCGCGGACAAGACCGCCGGCAACGGGGCGCGCCCGCTCGCCGGCGTGCCGCTGGCGGTCAAGGACCTGTTCTGCACCGAGGGCGTGCCCAGCCAGTCCGGCTCGCGCATCCTCGAGGGCTATCTGCCTCCCTACACCGCCAGCGCGGTCTCGCGCCTGAGCGCCGCCGGGGCCAGCCTGCTGGCCAAGACCAACCAGGACGAGTTCGCGATGGGCTCCTCGAATGAGAACTCGGCCTACGGCCCCGTGCGCAACCCCTGGGACCGCTCACGGGTGCCAGGCGGCTCCTCCGGCGGGAGCGCCGCCGCGGTGGCGGCCGGGCTCGCCCCCTGGGCGCTGGGGACCGACACCGGTGGCTCGATCCGCCAGCCGGCCGCTCTGTGTGGAATCGTCGGGCTGAAACCCACCTATGGGGCGGTCTCGCGCTACGGGATGATCGCCTTCGCCTCCTCGCTCGATCAGGCCGGCCCGCTGACGCGCGACGTGGGCGACGCGGCGCTCCTGCTGCGCGAGATGGTCGGCCGGGACGAGCGCGATGCCACCTCTCTGCAGTTTCCCCATCCGATCGAGCTGCCCACGGCCGAGCGCCTCGACGGCGTCACCTTCGGCGTCCCCGAGGAGCTCACGGGGGAGGGGATCGAAGCGGGGGTGCTCGAGTCCTTCCACGCCGCCCTCGATCGCGCGCGGGACCTCGGCGCGCAGGTGCGCGAGGTGCACCTGGCCCACGCGCCGCATGCGCTCTCGGCCTACTACGTGATCGCTCCGGCCGAGGCCTCCTCCAACCTGGCGCGCTTCGACGGCGTGCGCTACGGCTACCGCGCCGAGGAGCCACGCGACCTGCTCGACATGTACACCCGCACGCGCCACGACGGCTTCGGGGCCGAGGTCAGGCGGCGGATCATGCTCGGCACCTATGCCTTGTCCTCGGGCTACTACGACGCCTACTACGGTCGCGCCCAGCGCGTGCGCACCAAGATCTCCGAGGACTTCCGCACGGCCTTCGCCGCGGTCGACTTCATCCTCACCCCGACCGCTCCCACGGTGGCCTTCGGTCTCGGCGAGAAGACCGGGGACCCGCTGTCGATGTACCTCAGCGACTACTGCACCGTGCCGATGTCCCTGGCCGGCATCCCCGCGATCTCGATCCCCTGCGGGCTCAGCCGCGGCCTGCCCGTCGGGCTGCAGGTCGCGGGCTCTGCATTCAGCGAGAACCGCCTACTCGACGTCGCCCACGCGCTCGAGGGCGCACTCGCCTTCGACGGGAGCCCCGCCCGTGTCTGACACTGCGAACGCATCCTCGACCGAGACCCCCGCCGGCGGCCCTCCCGGCGCCCTGGAAGCCGTCATCGGCCTGGAGATCCACGTGCAGCTCGCCACCCGCACGAAGATGTTCTGCGGCTGTGAGCTGTCCTTTGGCGAGCCGCCCAACACGCGCACCTGCCCGGTGTGTCTGGGCCTGCCGGGGAGCCTGCCCGTGGCCAACGCGCGGGCGGTGCACTTCGGGCTGATGATCGGCCTGGCGCTCGGCTCCGAGCTCGCGCCGCGCTCGATCTTCCATCGCAAGAACTACTTCTATCCGGACCTGCCCAAGGGCTATCAGATCTCCCAGTACGACGAGCCCCTGTGTCTCGGCGGCTCGCTCGGGGAGGTGCGCATCCATCGCGTGCACCTGGAGGAGGACGCGGCCAAGCTGATCCACGTGGGGGCCAGCGGGCGCATCCACGGCTCGGACGCCTCGATCGTGGACTTCAACCGCGGCGGCACCCCGCTGGCGGAGATCGTGACCGAGCCAGACCTGCGCACGCCCGAGCAGGCGAGCGAGTGGCTGCGGCTGTTGCGCACCACCCTGCGCCAGCTCGGCGTGAGCGACGTGAACATGGAGGAGGGCTCGCTGCGCTGTGACGCCAACATCTCGCTGCGCCCGGCCGGGGCGAGCGAGCTGGGCGTCAAGACGGAGCTCAAGAACATGAACTCCTTCCGCTTCATCGAGCGCGGGATCAGAGCCGAGATCGCCCGCCAGGAGAAGCTGATCCTGGGTGGCGGCACGGTCGTCCAGGAGACGCTCCACTTCGATCCGGGCTCCGGCGCGATCACCTCGCTGCGCTCCAAGGAGGAGGCCCACGACTACCGCTACTTTCCCGAGCCGGACCTGCTCCCGGTGAGGATCGAGCAGGCGATGATCGACGCGGCCAGCGCGGACATGACCGAGCTGCCAGCCGCTCGCGCCGAGCGCCTGCGCGTCGAGGTGGGCCTCAGCGCTGAGAGCGCCCGGCTGTTGGCCTTCCGGGGCGAGCTCGGCGACTATTTCGAGGCGGCGCTCGCGGCCACGGCCGATCCCGCGGCTCCGGCCCAGGTCCTCGCCAACTGGGTCACCGGCGAGCTCGTCTCACGCCTGGGCGAGGGGGAGGACCCGGCCAGCTCGAGGGTGCGCCCCGAGGCGATCTCGGCGCTCGTGGGCCTGGTGGCGGAGAAGCACGTGAGCGTGGGAGCGGGCCGCCAGGTGCTCGACCGGCTCGTCGCCGATGGGGGAGACCCCGAGGCGATCGTCGCCGCCGAGGGTCTCGCGGCGATGGACGGCGGTGACGAGCTCGCGGGAATCGTGGCGGCGGCGCTCGAGGCCAACGCCGATGCGGCCACCCGGGTTCGGGAGGGAAACCCCAAGGCGGTCGGGCCGATCGTCGGCTATGTGATGCGCGAGACCAAGGGTCGTGCCGACGGGACCGAGGTCTCGCGCCTGATCCACGAGCAGCTCGGGATCTGAGGCCGCGCAGCCACGCCCGGGTCTAGCGGCCAAGAAAGGGATTTTGCCCATCGTGACATCGCTCGGCAACGATGTCGTCCCAGTCTTTCTCAGCTAGCGGGCAGTCGATCAGTTCCCAGAACTCTCCGAGTCGCAAGCAGAGTTGTTTTCCCATGAGCGCCCCCAACCCGTCGTTGATCTCGCGAGCGTTGTGGGAGATCCTCGTCACGAGCGTGGTAACGCCGCCCACCTGCTTTCGGAACATGTGGTGGTGCTTCTCGTCGCGCTCCATGCCCTTCGCTTCGAGGGCTGACGCGACCGTAGTCGCCCGTCGAATCGCCATCCGGCTATCGACGCTGCAGGTACCTGAGCTGCTCTTCGAGTGCAGGCGAGAGGCTCTCTTGCGCTTCGAGTACCTCTCGGTGCTCCTTTTGCGCCCGCGCGAGATCCTGCACGGCGTCGATTGGCGCGCTTCCGGTGCCGAAGATCCCGGTGACCGGATCAGAGACGGTAAAGAGCAGGCCGCCCTCCGAGATTTTGGTTTAGGGCCTGCAGCAGGTCAAAGACGAGTGTTGGTGGGATGCGCACTCGTGAGACAACCTGAGCAGCCAACGCCCCCGGCCCTGCCGCGTAGGGCTGGTTGATGCAGAAGTCGATGGCGAAGTCGTAAGGCGTGTTCCACACGCTCACAACGTTCGCGTAGTGCCCGGCAATCTTGTCCGGCGGGACGTTGAGCTGGACTTGTGGCTGGGGCTGGTCGGCCATAAATGCTCCGCAAGAGCGGCCAAAGGGCCGGTCAACTGGGGGAACGACACGCTATCCCCCACTACCCCACTGTACAACCCCGTTCGGCAGATTGTTACGAGCGGTTCCGTCCGATCGCTCGGCGCCGACATAGACCGGCGGTCCACGGCGGGCTGACACTCACCAGCCGTACACGCTCGGCGGCCACATTTTGGACTTCCGTCCAATGGAACCCACGGCCAGGGGCGCCAATATGCTGACCATGAACCGTTCGGCAACCAACTCAAGCGTCTCATCTCCTCGGCGGTTCATCCTGTTGCCCGAGGAGCCGGCGGGCGGGGCCTCGCACGGGCGCCGCATCCGTCGCTACAAGCTAACCAGCGTCGGGCCGGGCGCGGGTCGCCAGCGTGCCGGCCTGAACGGCATCGATGCATCGACGGCAAGGATCGCCGAAGAGCTCGACCGGCTGGGGCGCATGTAGGACTCTGTCTCCCTCTAACACGACTGTGCCGGCTTCCCTCGGCCGGCGCTCCCGGTAAAGCGGCCGGGCAGGGGTTGTACTTCCTGCTCGGCCGCGTTGCCGTTAAGCTGGTCTCATGAACGCGAACGAGTCACCCAAGAGGTCCTTCGGCCGCACGGTCGTTGCCGCGCTCGTCTTCCTGGTGGCCGCCTGGCTGCTGCTGGGCCTGGTCGTGCACGTCATCTCCTTCATCTTCAGCACGCTGATCTTCCTGGTGCTCGTGGTGGCCGTGATCTGGGCGCTGAAAGTCCTCCTGTAGGGCCAGGCGGCACCCATGGCATACATCGTCATCGCGGTCAGCTTCGGCGTCGCGGGCGGCATCGTGGGCAAGATCAAGGGCAGCTCCTTCTGGCTGTGGTTCCTGATCTCGGGGCTCGTGCCGTTCTTCGGCCTGCTCGCCGCCATCGCCTACCGCTTCGAGCGCGACGAGCTGCGCCGCGCCTGCCCCAACTGCGGGCGCGTCACCAAGATCTATGACGCACTGTGCACGCGCTGCGGAGCCGAGCTGGACTTTCCCGAGGCGGCGATTCAGCCGGAGTCCTGGCAGCGCGTGCCCACCGCCCCTGCACAGCGCTGAGCCTGGGTCGGAGCCGCCCGCCACGCGCCCGCATTCGGCTTCCCTAAGCCCTATTTCGGCTTACCTAATCCGCCGCTTGCCCTACGCTTGGCGGCGATGAGCACGCAGACAAAGGCCTCGCCGAAGCCGGCCGAGCCGATCCAGCCGGCAGACCCCACGCAGCCGCACGAGTCGCTATTGGCCCGCTGGATCCACCGGGCGGGCTTCGCCAACGAGCGCGACTTCGTGCTGCGTGTGGTGCAGCCGGCGCTCGTGGGCATGATCGACGGGACGGTCTCCTCGCTGGCCCCGATCTTTGCGGCGGCCGTGGCCTCGAGCTCGCACACTGCGCTGCTCGTGGGGCTCTCCACGGCCCTGGGGGCCGGGGTCAGCATGGGCTGGTCGGAGGCGCTGTCGGACACGGGCGAGCAGACGGGGCGCGGCTCGGCGGTGGTGCGCGGGGCGATCACCGGCGGGATGACCACGCTCGGCGGCCTCTTCCACACGCTCCCGTTCATCATCTCCGACGTCCACAAGGCGCTGATCGTGGCCGGCTGCGTGGTGGCGTTCGAGCTGCTGGCGATCGCGTGGGTCAGGAAACGCTTCCTCGAGGTATCGCTGCGCTCGTCGCTGCTGGTGGTGACGGTGGCCGGGATCATCGTGCTCGGGATCGGCGTCGGGATCGGCTCCTCCTGAGGATCCGCCCAAGCTCCCCCGATCGCGCGACCGCCGCCGCCGCCGCGTACTGAGGTCCGCGACGGGGCCACTCACGCGCGCGCGAGTCATGCCGCAGAGGCCAGCCCCCGACGGGGCCGCTCGCGCGCGCGTGCACGCGCGCGAGTCATGCCGCCGAGGCTAGCCCCCGCGCCGAGGCTAGCCCCCGCGCCGAGGCTAACCCGCGCCAGGGCCACTCACACGCGCGCGAGTCATGCCAGAAAGCCAGCCAAACCCGCTGGTACACTGGCTTTTTCCACCAAGATGAAGGAAAGGAGGTCGGTGAGATGCGAGCTGTGGATGCTTTGATGGAATGTCTTAAGGCGGAGGGCGTGGATGTCGTCTTCGGCTTGCCGGGTGGCGCCAACCTCCCGACTTACGATGCCTTCGTCAACGGCGGCATCCGCCACATCCTGGTGCGCCACGAGGCCGGCGGCGGGCATGCGGCCGAGGGCTATGCCAAGGCCACGGGCAAGGTGGGCGTGGCCTTCGCCACGAGCGGTCCGGGCGCGACCAACCTGATCACGCCGATCTGCGACGCGATGATGGACTCGGTGCCTGTGGTGTTCATCACGGGCCAGGTGCGCACGGAGCTGCTGGGCACGGACGGCTTCCAGGAGGCGGACACGATCGGCATCACGATGCCGGTGGTCAAGCACTCGTTCATGATCATCAATCCGCAGGAGATCCCGCGGGCGATCCACGAGGCCTTCCACATCGCGAGCACGGGGCGCCCGGGGCCGGTGCTTGTGGACATCCCCCAGGACCTCTCCCGTGCGGAGATCGACTACGAGCCGGTGTCGGACATCCGCCTGCCCGGATACCAGCCGAAAGTGGAGGGCAACCAGAAGCAGATCCGCCAGGCGGCCAAGGCGCTGGCCTCGGCGCAGCGCCCGGTGATCTACGCGGGCGGGGGCGTGGTGAACGCGGAGGCGTCGGCCGAGCTGAGGGAGTTCGCGACCTCGGACCGCTTCCCGGTCACGTGCACGCTGATGGGCCTGGGGGCGTTCCCGGCGCCGCACCCCCAGTGGCTGGGAATGCTCGGCATGCACGGCACGCGGGCGGCCAACTACGCGATGGACGAGGCCGACCTGATCTGCGCGGTGGGGGCGCGCTTCGACGATCGCATCACGGGCAAGCTCTCGGAGTTCGCCCCGCGGGCGAAGTTCATCCACATCGACGTGGACCCGGCTGAGATCTCCAAGAACGTCCCGGCGCACATCCCGATCGTGGGGGACGCCAAGCACGTGCTGGGGAAGCTGCTCGTGGAGTACCGCGCGATCGGCGCGGATCCGGGTCGGCTGGAGCCGTGGTGGAGCAGGATCGAGGGCTGGAAAGCCAAGTACCCGCTCGGCTACGAGGACAGCACTGACACGGAGATCAAGCCGCAGTTCATGGTCCAGGCGCTGTGGCAGGCCACGAACGGCGAGGCGATCGTCACGAGCGACGTGGGCCAGCACCAGATGTGGGCGGCGCAGTACTACGACTTCCCGCAACCGCGGCGCTGGATCAACTCGGGCGGCCTCGGCACGATGGGCTTCGGGTTGCCGGCGGCGATGGGCGCGGCGGTGGGCGCCCCGGATCGCCTCGTGTGCTGCATCGCGGGGGACGGGTCGGTGCAGATGAACGCGCAGGAGCTGGCGACGTGCGCGCAGAACGACATCCCGATCAAGGTGTTCATCATGAACAACGGCTACCTGGGCATGGTCCGCCAGTGGCAGGAGCTCTTCTGGGACGGCAAATACAGCCACGTGGACATGGGCGAGTTCCCGGACTTCGTCAAGCTGGCGGAGGCGTACGGCGTGACGGGGATGCGTTTCACGGACAAGAGCACGCTGGTGGAGGACATGAAGCGGGCGATCGCGATCGACGGTCCGGTCGTGGTGGACGTCCGCGTGACGCGCGAGGAGAACACCTATCCGATGATCCCCGCCGGCTCGGCCGCTCGCGAGATGGTCGGGTGAGCGCGCTCATGGGTGAACCGGGAACCAAGGCGCCGCTCAGCCTCGAGGAGCTGCAGGCGTCCACGGACATGCGCACGGGGCGCAAGCACGTGCTCTCGATCCTCGTGGAAAACAAGTCGGGCGTGCTCACGCGCATCGCGGGCCTGTTCGCGAGGCGCGGCTTCAACATCTCGACGCTCACCGTCGGACCGACCGAGGACGTGCAGATCTCGCGGGTGACGCTGACGGTGGACGGGGCGCTTCACCCGATCGACCAGGTCACGAAGCAGCTGCACAAGCTCGTCAACGTCCTGAAGATCCGCGATCTGGAGCCGGCGGACACGGTCGCGCGGGAGCTGGCGCTGTTCAAGGTCACGGCGGACGGCGTCCAGCGCGGCGAGCTGATGCAGATCGCGGAGATCTTCCGCGGCAAGGTCGTGGATGTGACCAAGCGGGCGATCATCATCGAGGTGACGGGCACGACGGACAAGATCGAGGCGTTCGAGACGATGGTGCGCCCGTTCGGCCTGATCGAGATGATGCGCACGGGCGAGATCGCGATCTCGCGGGGCCGCAGCGAGACCTAGTGTCCCGAGTCCCGAGCTCATAGGCGGGATGCCCGCTGACGCTGATTTGATGGGAGGCACGTTCGCGGGTCCCCGGTCCAGCCCTGCAGGAGCCGGCCACCACAGTTTTGCCTTGAGCGCGGAGCAGCGCGGGCAGCTGGCCGCGCGCCTGGCCCTGGCGGTGAGGCGCGCGCGGCGCAGCGGCGGGGAGACGCTGGCGAGCATCTCGATGGCGTTGCCCGCGGAGGTGGACCCCTCGGAGGTCGTGTGTGCCTCGCGCCGGGCGGATGAGCCGTGGTTCCTGTTCGAGCAGCCGGACAGGGGGAGGGCGGCGCTGGCGGGGCTGGGCGAGGTGGCGTGCCTGCAGGCGCACGGTCCGGATCGCTTCGCGGCGGTGGCGGACCGCTGGCGGGCGATGGCGGCGGCGGCCGTGAGCGAGCCGAGCGAGCAGCCGCCGGGCTCGGGACCGGTGGCGCTGGGCGGCTTCGCGTTCGCCGAGGAAGGGGGGCGGGCGCCGCACTGGCAGGGCTTCGAGCCGGCCTCGCTGAGCGTGCCGGAGGTGCTGCTCACGCGCACGGCCCACGGCGGGGTGCGCCTGACGCTCACGGCGCTGGCCCGCCCGGATGACACGCCCGAGGAGCTGCTGGATCACCTGGAGCGCCGTTTGGCTGAGCTGCGCGCCCGTGAGCTGCCGTTGCTCGACCCCGCGCCGACGGGGCGCTTCCAGATCGTCAGCGCGATGCCGCCGGAGCACTACGAGCAGGCGGTGGCCCGCGCGGTCGAGATCATCGGCTCGGGGGCCCTGCAGAAGATCGTGCTGGCCCGCGAAGTCCAGGTGCACGCTCCGCGAGCGTATGACCCGGCGGCGGTCTTTGGCGTGCTGCGCAGGGAGTTCCCCTCGTGCTTCGTCTTCTGTGTGGGCCGGGGCGAGGCCACCCTGATCGCGGCCAGCCCCGAGCTGCTCGTGCGCCGCGAGGGCCAGCGCGTGAGCACGCTGGCGCTGGCCGGCTCGACGCGTCGAAGCGCCGACCCGGCTGTGGACGATCACCTCGGTGAGCAGCTGCTGCGCGACCCCAGCTACCGCCAGGAGCACGCGATCGTGGCGCGGCGGATCGAGCGCACGCTGCGCCCGCACGCGGTCTGGGTGACGGCGGCCGCCGAGCCAGAGCTGGTGCGCATGGCCAACATCCAGCACCTGGCCACCCCGATCCGCGCGCAGCTGGCCGCGCCGATGGACGCGCTCGAGCTGGCCGGGCTGATGCACCCCACGCCGGCCGTGGGCGGCGAGCCCCTGGATCGCGCCGCCCCCCTGATCCCGGCGCTGGAGGGCCTCGACCGCGGCTGGTATGCGGGCCCGGTCGGCTGGACTGACGCGGCCGGAGATGGCGAGTTCTGCGTGGCGCTGCGCTGCGCGCTCCTGCGCGGCAGCGTCGCCCGCTGCTATGCGGGCAACGGCATCGTCGCCGGCTCAGATCCCTCCCGCGAGCTGGCCGAGACGGAGGTCAAGCTGCAGGCGCTGCTCCCGCTGCTGGCCGGCTGAGGCCCGTTGAGCGGCGCGTGGCGGCGTGCTCGGTGGCCCGTGAGATCAGACCGCGAGGACCTGCAGAGCGGGGTGTGCCTCGGACATCTGCTTGTAGTCCTCGTCCTGGGTGATGACGGGGAGCCCGTGCTCGATCGCCGTCGCGGCGATCAGGGCGTCGGTGAGCTTCACGGTCCGGTGGATGCCCGCGCTGCGGCAGTCGGACACCAGCCGCGCCCATGCGATCATCACGGCCTCGCTGATCGGGATCGGGTCGGCGGCCCGGGCGAGTGCGAGGGTGTCGGCGCGCCGCGCCCTCGCGGAGGGTTCCTGAGCGGAAAGCACGCCGAACTGGAGCTCGCCGAGTGTGACCACGGATACGGCCACGTGCGCCGGGAGCTCCTCGAGCGCTCGCCCGCTCTCGCGGGCGATGAACACCGAGGTGTCCAGGAGCCCGATGTCGGGCGTGCTCAAAGCTCGTCGAGGGTCTGGCCCACGAACTCGTCGAGCTCCCGCTGGAGCGCTGGGTCGGCGGCGCGGTCGACGAGCTGTCTGCGGAGATCTGGCCCGGAGAGCCAGCGTGCGCGGCGGCCGTGGGGCACGATGTCTGCAACCGGCTCGCCGTTTACGGTCAAGGTCACCCGCTCGCCGGCCTTCACTGCGTCGATGACTCTGCTGGTGTTGTTGCGTAGATCCCGCACGCCGATATCCACGTGCGACACTGTAGCACCAGCTGGCAGCGGTGCTTCTATCGCATCGCTTGTTCAGACACGGCGCTCCAGATGTGACGGTGCAGCCGCACGTTCTCGGCGCGCGCGGTGCGGACTTCGACGATGCTCGAGCTGTCACGCGCGAGTGCCCGCTCGAGCGCAGCTCTGAACGCCGGCACGTCCTCCGCCCGCTCGTGGGCGAGGCCGTAGAGATCGGCGGCCTTGGCGAAGTCAAGGCCCGTAGGGGTGCTCACGTGACGCGCGTAGATGCTCTCGCCGTCGCCGTCGCCGTCGCCGTCGTGGTCGCCGGCGTGGGGGTCGGGCGCCCGGGCCATGCTCGCCTGCGAGAGGGGCAGGAAGTCGAAGATGCCGCCGCCGTCGTTGTCGAGCAGCACGATCGTGAGCTTCAGGCCGAGCCTGCCGGCGGCGAGCAGGCCGCCGATGTCGTGGGCGAGGGCCACGTCGCCGATCAGCAGCACGACCGGCCCGTCGTCCGCGGCGGCGACGCCGAAGGCCGAGGAGACGGTGCCGTCGATGCCGTTGGCGCCGCGGTTGCAGAGCACACGGGGCGGGTCCTCGCGCGCCGGCCAGAAGGTCTCGATGTCCCGCACGGGCATCGAGGAGGCGACGAACAGTGTGGCCTGCCCGGGCAGCAGCACCCCGAGCTCGCTCGCCACGGTGGGCTCGGAGAGTCCGGCCTCGGCGAGGACTCCGGCGATCGCCTCGGCGGCAAGCTCGTCCGCGCTGCGCCAGCTCGCGAGCCAGTCCTCCTCGGCCGGAACCCACCGACCGGAGTCCTGCAGGCGGGCTTCGGTGAGCTCAGTCAGTGCGCCTGCCGACTCGAGCGCCATCGAGTGCGAGAGCACGGAATCCGGGTCCTGCCAGGCGCCCTCCGGATCGAGCGCCACCTGGGGCACGCCGTCGAGAGCGGCGAGCCAGTTGCGCAGGGGCTTGGACACGGGTAGGTCACCAACGCGCACGACGAGGTCGGGGCATAGCGAGCCGGCCGTCCCCGGGTCGCGCAGAAAGGCGTCGTAGTGGGCGATCGCGGCCGATCCGCGGCGGGCGCATGAGAGCGGATCGCCCAGCAGCGGCCAGCCGACCGTTTCCGCGAAGGCGGCCGCGGCCCGTCCGAGCGGCGTGCTCCGCTCGTGGCGCCCGGCCACCAGCACGCCGCGGCGCGCCCCCGACACGAGCGCGCGCAGCTCTCCGGCCTCCGCGCTCGGCTCGACCGTGCCGGTGGCCGAGGCCAGGGCTCCCGGCGCGCGCAGGACGTATGGGCGCCCGTCGCCGCGGGCGCTCGGGTCCTCGGGCAGGGGCTCCTCCTCGACCAGCGGCTCGCGCAGGGGGAAGTTGAGGTGCACCGGTCCGGGGCGTCCTTCGAGCGCTGTCCAGTAGGAGCGGCAGGCAAGCGTGCGCATCCAGCGCAGGCGGGTCGGGCTCGCATCGTGCACTCCCACCTCGAAGAACCACTTGACGGCGTCTCCGAAGATCTTGACCTGGTCGATCGCCTGCCCCGCCCCGTTCTCGCGCAGCTCTGGAGGCCTGTCTGCTGTCAGAAGCAGCAACGGCACGCGCGCCTCGCGCGCCTCGATGACCGCCGGCGCGAGCTCGGCGACGGCTGTGCCCGAGGTGCAGGTCACGGCCACCGGGAGTGCTGATGCCTTGGCCAGCCCCAGTGCGAAGAAGCCGGCGCAGCGCTCGTCGATGTGGGAGTAGCAGCGCAGGCGCTGCTCGCGCGCGAGCGACAGCGCCAGCGGAGCCGAGCGGGAGCCAGGTGAGGTGCAGGCCGCGCGCATGCCACAGCGGGCGAGCTCGTCGACGAAGGCCCGCAGCAGCACATAGGTGTCGGTTGTCGGGGTCATAGGATGGAGGCGTGCCGGAGAGCGTGGTCCTGCTTCACGGGTTCGCCGGGACCCGCCGGGCGTGGGACGGCGTCGTGGCGCAACTCGACCGTGAACGGTATCGGCCGCTCGCCCTCGACCTCCCTGGCCACGGTGAGGCCGCCGACGCGGAGGGGCCGATCACCTTCGCCGGCTGCGTGAAGAGCGTGCTCGCGCAGGCCCCCGAGCGGTTCGCGCTGTGTGGGTACTCGCTCGGCGGGCGTGTGGCCCTGCACGTCGCCCTGGCTGCGCCCGAGCGTGTCTCGCGGCTGGTGCTCGTGTCGTGCTCACCCGGGATCGAGGATCAGGGCGAGCGGGCCGCGCGGCGGGCCGCAGATCGCCGGCTGGCCGATGATCTCGAACGGATCCCGTTCGAGCAGTTCATCGAGCGCTGGCGCACCCAGGGGCTGTTCGCCGAGGAGCCGCCCGAGGTGGGCCGGCTGGCGCGCGAGGACATGCGCCGCAACGACCCGCACGCGCTCGCGGCCGTCATGCGCGGTATCGGAACGGGTGAGATGCAACCGCTGTGGTCGCGCCTGGGCGAGCTGCGAATGCCCGTCACGGTCATCGTCGGTGAGCGCGATCAGAAGTTCCTCGCGCTGGGGCGAAGGATGGTCGATTCGCTGTCCCGAGCGGAACTGGCCGTCGTATCAGGTGGACATGGGCTGCCTTTGGAGAATCCCGGCGCGCTGGCGAGGCTCGCGCTGGCGAGGCTAGTAGACTAAGTTCATGACTAAGTCCGTTGGGGTCCATGAAGCGAAGACTCATCTCTCGCGGCTGTTGGAGGATGTGGCTGCCGGGGAGGAGGTCGTGATCACGCGACGCGGGGAGGAGGTGGCAAGCCTCGTCCCGGTCAAGCGGACATCCCCGAGGCGCTTTGGGATCGATCGAGGGCGCTTCGTCGTGCCAGAGGACTTCGACGAGCCCCTTCCAGACGAGCTGCTCAGCGCCTTCGAGCGGTGAGGGTCCTTCTGGACACGCATGTGTTCCTCTGGCTGCACACCGAGCCCGAGCGGCTCGGCGAGCATCTCGCGATCTTGGAAGACCAGCGCAACGAGGTACTGGTTTCGGCGGTCAGCTCTTGGGAGATCGCGATCAAGAGCGGTTTGGGACGGCTTGCGCTTCCCGAGCCGGTTGAGCGCTACGTGCCCGACCGTCTCCGCGCGATCGGGGCGACGGCGCTGCCGATCGAGCATACGCACGCACTCGCCGTTGCTGCGCTCCCGCGGCTTCACGGCGATCCGTTCGACCGGCTGCTCGTGGCCCAGGCCAAGATTCTCGACATCGCCATCCTGACCGCCGATCCCACCGTTGCCCAGTACCCCGTGCAGACGCTGCTCGTTACCTGAAGCCCCGTCGCCCGGTCGGCCCGCGCGGCGGGCGGAGCGTGGCTACTGCCCGACGGACTGGGCGATCGCCGACAGTGTCTTGAAGGACGGGCGGACCTTGTTCTTGGCGTTCATGAAGCCGAAACGCCAGATGCCGTCGTCGTGGGATTCGTACCACCAGATCCCGGCGATGTGTGGATCGGCCAGGAGCTGGTCGTAGGCTTCCTGCATCCTCGTGGCCTGTTGGCGCTTCGAGCAGGCGCCCAGGTCCTCGCCGCAGCGACTCAGGTCATAGCCGATCTCGGTCACGTAGATCGGGGGCACCGAGCCGAGCACCGCGCTCATGAGCGACTCGTCGGCGGGAACGGTCCCGAGCCCGATGTCGTCGTGCTGGTTCTCGCCGATCGCTCCATAGGGGTGGATCGAGACGCCGTTGGCGGCGATCGCGGCGGCGAGGCCCGGGACGGCCGCCACGGCGTCGCGTAGCCAGCCGCCGCCGCTGGAGTCTTCTGACCAGCCGCTCGGCGAGGCCCAGCTTCCGCGGGGATAGTCGCCGGTCAGGTTGAACAGGAGCGGGATGTGGATGCCCGCGGCCTTCGTCGCTTCAATCGCCGCCATGTACATCCGCCCGTACTGCTGGGGGTTGGCCACCCCGCCCTTGTAGTAGCTCTCGTTGCCCGCCTCGGCGATTGCCACCGAGGGACTCGCTTTCAGCTGGGCCGCGACCGTGGCTCCCCAGTGGTGTGGTTCGACCTGGCTGAGCGGTGTTCCGTCTTCGACGTTCCCCGCGATCGCCAGCGCGTGGAACCCGTCCTGTTCGGAGCTTGCGAGCGTGTTCTCGGGGCTGCCGAGTTCCACCCGATTCCAGGTGATGTGACCATTCAGGATCGTCTGTGCCGCCGCTGGCCCCCAGCCGGCGGCGTCGTTCGTGCCGATGATCGGCCCCGGCAGCGGCGTCGAGAGCGACGTGGAGAGCGGCGAGGCGTCGCCTTGTGCGGTTTCACCGGGACGGGGTTCGCCCCGACGGCCATTCGCGCTGGGGACCAGCAGTGCCAGCAGCGTCAGTGCGAGCACCAGTGCGCGAGCCGCTCCCGCGCGGCGGCTGCCGGCTCGACGTCCGTGTCCAGGCCCTGTTCCCGTTGCCATGTCCAATGGTTTCCATCCTCGCCGAGCAGACGCCCGCGCGTAGCGTCGATTGTGACGCACCCGCTACGCACCCGCAAACGGCTCCACACCCAGGCCCGGACCGAGCGGCACAGCGATCGCGCCCTCGCGCACCGCCCGTGCCGCCTGCTCGGCCACGCCCGCCCGGTCGAGCGCCGAGAGCGTCGCGTTCACCGGCACGTGCCTCGCGCTGTCGTCGCTCAAGAGCGCCGAGACCGGCCTGCCCTCGCGGCGTCCCGCGCGGTCCCACAGCGCCAGGTCGAGCGCCGCCAGCGCCTGGGGGAGATCCTCGACCTGGCGGCAGGCGTCGACCGATCGACAGCTTGCCGAGGACCTCGAGACGGTCCCGTTCGCGATGCGAAGTTTCTGGCGGCCGGGCATCGCATGGTCAACCTCCTGCCGGATGCCCGACTGGAGGTCCTGGCGGGTGGCCACGGCCTGCCCCTGGAGAACCCCAAGGGCGTAGCTCGCTCGCTCGACTGAGAGACACGCGGAGGGCTCGTCTTCCTACGGTAGTGGGAAACAGCCGTTCGGCACTTCCAGGCCGAATGGCGGGCATCGTTGCCTGCGGTTTGACGGTATCCCGCCCCCGGCGGCATAGTGCCGCCGAGTTCGAGAAGCTGGAATAGCCTGGCAGTCCGATACTGGCTTGGGGACCGATGACGCTGCTTTCCACAAATGCCGCGACGGCGGGCATTGCAGTCCATGACGATCGAGGCGAGCATCCGCCCGCGACCGTCTCCGTGGTAATTCCCTGCCTCAACGAGGCGCAGAACATCGAGGTGTGCGTGTCCGCCGCGCTGGGCTCGCTGGCGCGGGCTGGCCTGTCCGGTGAGGTGATCGTCGCCGACAACGGATCGGACGACGGCAGCGCCGAGCTGGCGGGGCTCGCCGGCGCGCTGGTGGTCCGCGAACCGCGGCGCGGCTACGGCAACGCATATCGCGCCGGCTTCGCGGCGGCGCATGGCGAGTACATCGTGATGGCGGACGCCGACCAGACCTACGACTTCGAGGACATACCCCGGTTTCTCGCCTGCCTGCGGGAAGGCGCGGACTTGGTGGTGGGGGACCGCATGCGCAACATCCAGCCGGGCGCCATGTCCTGGCACCACCGCTACATCGGCAACCCGCTGCTCTCGGGACTGCTCAACCTCCTGTTCCAAACGGGCGTCAGCGACGCGCACTGTGGGATGCGGGCATTTCGACGATCCTGCCTGGCGGCCCTCGCGCTCCGCACCTCGGGTATGGAGTTTGCTTCCGAGATGGTCGTGCGCGCGGCCAAGGAGCATCTGACGGTCCGCGAGATTCCGATTCACTATCACCCGCGCACGGGTGAATCCAAGCTCTCGAGCTTGCGTGACGGATGGCGTCACCTGCGCTTTCTGCTGCTCCACGCCCCGAATCATCTCTTCATCCTCCCCGGGGCGGCGATCACCGGGCTGGGAGGCGTCATCTCGCTTGCGGTGCTGACGCGGATCCAGCTGCTTCAACGCGAGTGGGACCTTCATGCCTTGATCGGCGGGTCTCTGCTGATGATCGTTGGCGTCCAGCTCGTCGGGCTCGGTCTGTGTGCGCACGCATACGCCACGTACTTCATGGGCGAGCGGGACCAGTGGTTCGACCGTGCGCGCGAGCGCCTGCGACTCGAGCATGGCCTAACGCTTGGCAGCGCCGTCGCCACGGCCGGCCTGGCGATGCTCGTGTCGATCGCGGCCAATTGGATCGCTCGCGGCCTTGGCAGCCTCTCCCAGGAGCGCGAGGCGATCTTCGCCGCGACGCTGACGGTGCTCGGGATCCAGGTCGTGTTCACCTCCTTTCTGCTCAGCATCCTGGGTCTGCGGCGGGATTGATGTCCCGTGTGAGGGCAGCGCTCGCCGTCGGGCTGGTCCTCATCGCGGTGATCCTCGGCATCACCCTCAGCGGCTCTCCGATCACGGTGGCGCGAGTAAACGGCGCCTCGAATCTGTCGGTGGCGACGATCACGCGCCGGACCACGGTCTGTCAACCCGGGGAGATCCTGCCGCGTGGCACCTCGGCGATTCGACTGCGGGCGTTCGCCTTGGCCGGGCCTCCGCTCGCTCTATCCGTGTCGGCCAACGGGCGTGAGATCGCCCACGGGAAGCAGCGAGCGGGGTGGACGGGAGGCGCCGTCACAGTGCCGGTCAGTGCCCTCTCGACGACGAGATCCGGGGCGAGCCTCTGCTTCACGCTTTTCCTGAACGGTCATGAAACCGTCTATCTCACCGGAGAATCGACCCCAGAAGCGCTCGCCGCGCGCGCCAACGGCGGCACGCTACCGGGTCGCGTCCTCGCTGAATACCTCCGGCCCGGCCGCTCGTCGTGGCTGTCGCTGGCGCCTGAGGTCGCGCGGCGTATGGGATTGGGCCGCGCTTGGAGTGGCGGGTGGGTCGCGATCCTCGTCGTGCTGCTGATGACCGGTGTGCTCGCACTGTGCTCACGTCTGGTCCTCAAGGAGCTCGGATGAGCCGCTCGGAGACACCTGCGCCTAGGCCACCGACACGGAGACGGTCCGGGATCGGACGGGGGTTCAGGTCGCCAGCCTCCGAACGGCAGGCGCTGCACGCCGGGAACCGAGCCACCCGCGGACGTCTGCGGAGGCCGTTGAGCTGGGCCTCGCGGTCGCCACGCGACGCGTTGCGCCGTGTTCCCCGCGCTGCATGGATGTGTGCGCTCGTCGCGTGTCTCAATGCAGCGGCATGGTCGTTCATCACTCCACCGTTTCAGGTGCCCGACGAGCCTGAGCACGTCGCCTATGTCAAGCAGCTCGCCGAAAGGGGGAGCTTGCCCGCCTCGACGGGAGGCTTCTCCCTCGAGGAGCAACTGGCGTTGGACGACACGAAACTTCAGAGCGTCGCCGAGAAGCCGGAGCATCAGCCGATCTCCTCGCGAGCGCAGCAGGAAAAGCTCGAAGGCGATCTTCACCGGGCCGAGCGCTCAGCTGGAGCGGGGGGCGCCTACGCCGGCGTCGCCGCCCCAGAGCCGCCGCTCTACTACGCGCTCGAGGCGATCCCCTACACCCTCGGGAGGGGTGGCACCCTGCTCGCTCGCATCCAGCTGATGAGGCTGCTCTCAGCCCTCATGGGTGGGCTCACAGTGCTGTTCAGCTTCCTGTTCTTGCGCGAGACCCTGCCCCGTGTGCCGTGGGCATGGACCGTCGGCGGCCTGGGCGTGGCGCTCGTGCCCCTCCTCGGCTTCATGTCCGGCGCGGTCAACCCCGACGCGATGCTGTTCGCCGTGACCGCCGCTCTGTTCTTCGCCCTGGCGCGTGGCTTCAGGCGTGGGCTCACGCGACAGGGGGCGATCACGCTCGGCGCGCTGATCGCCGTCGGCCTCATCACCAAGCTGAACTACGTAGGCATCGCTCCGGGCGCGCTGCTCGGCCTGCTCGTGCTGAGCGTGCGCGCCGCACGCACACTCGGTCGGGCCGCGTATGTCTCGCTCGCCATCTCCCTTGCCGTGGCGCTCAGCCCAGGGGCGGTCTTCGTCCTGCACCACCTCGCCTCCGGCGCGCCGGCTTTCGGCATCATCTCGCGCGGGATCGCCGGCGCCCACGGATCGTTGTGGAGCGAGATCAGCTATATCTGGGAGCTGTACCTGCCGAAGGTCCCCGGGATGCACAGCGACTTCGGTGGCCTCGTGAGCGCGCGGGACCTGTGGTTCAAAGGCTATGTGGGCCTGTACGGTTGGCTCGACACGACGTTCCCGGGATGGGTCTATGAGCTGGCATTGCTTCCGGCGGCGCTGATCGCGGGGCTCTGCGCTCGCGAGCTGATCGCGAACGCAGGAGCGCTGCGAGGTCGCCTGTCGGAGATATCGGTCTACGGCGCCATCGGCGTCGGACTGCTGGCGCTGATCGGCGCCGACTCATACAACGTCTTCCCGACGTTGAACGCCGAATACGCACAGACGCGCTACCTGCTGGCGCTGATTCCGCTGCTCGCGGCCGTGCTTGCATTGGCGGCCCGTGGCGCGGGGCGCCGCTGGGGGGCGGCCGTGGGCGCCACGATCATCGTCCTGTTTCTCGCCCACGACCTCTTCAGCCAACTCCAGGAGGTTGCGCGCTTCTACGGCTAGGCCTTGGTCCGGCGGCGCCGTCCGGCCGGCTCATCGCGATCACAGCGGCTCGATGCCGAGGCCCGGACCGAGCGGTACCGCGATCGCGCCCTCGCGCACCGGCAGCGGGTCATCGAGTCCCTCGAACATGCCGAGGGTCGCGAGGCCGCAGTGGGGCATCGGCCCGCGCGAGGCCAGCGCCGCCGCAGCGTGCAGCGCCGCCGCGATCCCGAGCGGGCCGTCGAGCGTCGAGGCGAGGTAGACCTCCGCGCCGGTCGAGCGCACGAGCGTGGCCGCCACCAGCAGGCCCGCGATGCCGCCGCAGCGGGAGATCTTCAGGCACACCGCGTCCGCCACGCCTGCAGCCAGTGCTCCGGCCTGTTCGGCCGTCTCGTCGATCGCCACCCTCACCGCCACACGCTCCCGCACCGCCCGCACCGCCTCGAGGCCATGCGTCGGCTCCTCCACCAGCTCCAGGCCCGCCGGGGAGAGCGCCTCGATCGTCCGCACCGCCTCCTCCACCTCCCATGCGCCATTGGCGTCCAGGCGCAGCTGCGCCCGTGGCCCCGCCCCCGCGCGGGCCGCCGCCACACGTCCGGCGTCATCGCCCATACCCACCTTCAGCTTGAGGCACTCATAGCCCTCCTGCACCGCCCGCGCCGCCTGCTCGGCCACGCCCGCCCGGTCGAACGCCGAGAGCGTCGCGTTCACCGGCACATGCCTCGCGCTGTCGTCGCTCAGGAGCGCCGAGACCGGCTTGCCCTCGCGGCGTCCCGCGCGGTCCCACAGCGCCAGGTCGAGCGCCGCCAGCGCTTGGGGGAGATCCTCGACCTGGCGGCACGCGTCGATCAGCTGCGCGCCGCCGAGCTCATGCGAGTCCGCCAGCACCGGGCGGTAGCGCTCGAGCGCCCGCTCCACCCGATCCACGCTCACGCCGTCATACGGCTCGAGCGGGGCCGCCTCTCCATATCCGGCGAGGCCGTCCTCGCCCGTCAGAGCCACGCTCAACAGCTCCCGCTCGCTGAGCGTGCCGTAGGAGGTCTCCAGCGGGGTGGTGAGCTTCAGGCTCCTCCGCTCGACCTCGAGCTTCACGAGCCCACACCGCCGCCCGCCAGGATGCCCGCCGCGAACAGCAGGCAGAAGAGGAGCTGCAGGCCGCCCGTGCCCGCCAGCGCGCCGTTGAGCGCCGGGCCGTCCGTGCGCGTGCGCACCACCCCCACCAGGCGCAGCGCCAGCGGGATCGCGAGCCACGGGAGCAGGAGCCATGCGCTCATCGACCCGAACGCCCACGGCAGCGGTGCCGTCACGAACGCGCCCGTCACCATCCCCGCGTACAGCCTGCGCGTGCGTGCCCGGCCGAGGCGGACAGCCAGCGTGCGCTTGCCCGCCCGCCTGTCCGTCTCCAGGTCGCGGACGTTGTTGACCACCAGGATCGCGCTCGCCAGTAGGCCCACGGGCACAGCGCACACGAACGCCTGCCACGGCAGGCGCTGCACCTGGACGAAATACGACCCGGCCACTGCCACGATCCCGAAGAACAGGAACACGAACACCTCTCCTAGACCCTCATAGCCGTACGGACGCGGACCGCCCGTGTACAGGACCCCGGCGAGGATCGAGGCTGCGCCGACAGCTATCAGCTCCCACCCAGCCACCGCCACCAGGTAGGCGCCGCAGCCGACCGCCAGGCCGAAGCTCACGTACGTCGCGAGCAGCACCTGGCTCGGGGGGACGAGGCCCCCCGCCGTCACGCGGACCGGGCCGAGACGATCCTCCGTGTCGGCGCCGCGGCGGGCGTCCGAGTAGTCGTTTGAGAGGTTGGTGCCCACCTGGATGAAGAGGGCGCCCAGCAACGCCGCCACGAACGCCAGCGGGTGGAAGTGGTCGGCTCCGAGGGCGAGCGAGGTGCCCACCAGCACCGGCGCCACCGCCGCCGGCAGCGTGCGCACGCGTGCCGCCATCACCCAGATGCGGACGGCGCTCACCGCTAGGCCCGCTTGGGGAAGCGCGAGAAGTCCGGCCTGCGCTTCTCCCGGTATGCGTCCCGGCCCTCCTGGGCCTCCTCGCTGCCGTAGAACAGGAGGTTGGCGTCGTGTGCCAGCTGCTGGATTCCCGACAGGCCGTCCTCGGCCGCGTTGAAACTCGCCTTCAAGAGACGCAATGAGAAGGGGGAGAGGGCCAGCATCTCCCGGCACCACTGGACCGTCTCGTCCTCGAGCCGATCGAGTCCCACGACCTTGTTGACCATGCCCATCTCCCGCGCCTCCTCGGCCGAGTACTGCCGGCACAGGAACCAGATCTCCTTGGCCTTCTTCGGCCCCACCAGGTTCGCCAAGAGGCCCGCGCCGAAGCCGCCGTCGAAGGAGCCCACCTTCGGGCCCACCTGGCCGAAGCGTGCATTGTCCGCCGCGATCGTCATGTCGCACACGAGGTGCAGCACGTGCCCGCCGCCGATCGCATACCCCGCCACCATCGCCACCACCGGCTTGGGCAGGCGGCGGATCTGGATGTGCAGATCGGTCACGTGGAAGCGGCCCGGGCGGGTGGGATCCGGATCGCCGGCCTCGTCGTCGTTGAGGTAGCCCGAGTCCCCGCGCACACGCTGGTCGCCTCCCGAGCAGAACGCCTCCGGGCCCTCGCCCGTGAGGATTATCACGCCGATCTGCGTGTCCTCGCGCGCGTCCTCGAGCGCCTGGGAGATCTCGATGATCGTGCGCGGGCGAAAGGCGTTGCGGACCTCCGGGCGGTCGATCGTGATCTTCGCGATCCCCTCGTCCGGCGCGCCCGACTTCTCGTAGCGGATGTCCGTGAAGGTATCGCCGCCCGGTGCCGGGGCCGCTGTCCAGGAGACGCTCATGCGCGCGAAGGCTATCTGTAGTTCGCGAGTGGATAGCCTGCAGCCATGGTGGTCGATGGATGGCTCGCCCGCGCCGCTGCCTCACGGCCCGAGCACATCGCCCTGGACACGCCCGCGGGCAGCTGGTCCTATGCCCGCCTGCACGCCGCCGCCCGCTCCGGCGCCTGCGAGCTTGCCGCCGGCGGCGCCGGCCCCGGCGCGCGCGTGGCGATCGCGCTGCCCAGTGGCCTGCACTTCGCCCAGGCTCTGCACGCCTGCCTGCTGCTCGGCGCCATCGCCGTGCCCGTCGATCTGCGCCTCGCCCCTGAAGAGCGCGAGCGGATCGCCGCCGGGAGCGACCTGGTCGTCGATCGGCCGTTGGCGAAGGGGTCCGGCCGCCCCAGCGCCTGGGGCCGCGGCGGCCTGCCGCCGGCGGCCGTCGGCCGCGGACACGACCTCGACGCAGTCGCTGTGGTCATTCACACATCCGGCACCACCTCTGCGCCGCGGCCCGTCGAGCTCACCTACGCCAACCTGCTGTGGAGCGCCCTCGGCTCCGCCGTCGCGCTCGGGCTCCCGCGCGAGGAGCGCTGGCTGTGCGCGCTTCCCCTCTCCCATGTCGGCGGCCTCTCGATCCTGCTGCGCTCGGCCATCTACTCGACCACCGCCGTGGTGCACGAGCGCTTCGAGACCGACCGCGCGCTGCACAGCCTCCAGCACGAGCAGGTCACGCTGGTGAGCCTCGTCGCCACCACGCTCGCGCGCCTGCTCGACGCCGGCCTCTCCCATCCGCCCTCGCTGCGCTGCGCCCTCACCGGCGGCGGCCCCGTGCCCGCTGCCCTCGTGGCGCGCGCACAGGCTGCCCGTGTGCCCGTGAGCCTCACCTACGGGCTCACCGAGAGCTGCTCCCAGGTGACGACCACGCCGCTCGCAGAGACAGCCGCCATGAACGCAACCGCCGGCCCGCCGCTGTTCTGCACACGCGTGCTCATCGCCGCCGATGAGGAGATCCTCGTGCGCGGCCCGACCGTGGCGCCCGGCGCTCCGGGCGCCGACGGCTGGCTTCACACCGGCGATCTAGGGTCCCTCGACGAGCACGGGCGCCTGCACGTCAGCGGCCGCAAGGCCGACACGATCGTCAGCGGCGGCGAGAACATCGCACCGGCCGAGATCGAGGCCGTGCTCGAGGCCCATCCGCTGGTGCTCGAGGCCGCCGTGCGCGGGCGCCCCGATCCCGAATGGGGCGAGGCCGTCGTCGCGATCGTCGTTCCCCGTGAGGGGGCCGCCCTGGAGGCCTCCGATCTCCGCGACCACTGCGCCGCCGCTTTGGCCCGCTTCAAGGTGCCCAAGGAGTTCGTGTTCACCGACGAGCCGCTGCCGCGGACACGCTCGGGGAAGCTTCTGCGGCGGGGGCTGAGCGCCAGACAGGAGAGCTAGGTCGGGCCGGGCCAGGGTCAGAGACAGCATCGTCCGTGTAGCGACTTTTGCTGGTATTTGGAATTGGCCTCGGCTAGCGTCACGGCATGCCGGCACGAAGCCGCCTTCAGTTCTCGCGACCGAGCTGGAGCGGATCGGCGTGGGGGGCGATCCTCTCGGCCGCCGCCTTCATCGGACTCACCTGTTGGTGGCTGACGCAGGACAGGAGCATCCCGATCTTCGACGCCGGCGACCACCTATGGGCGGCCCTGCATTTCCATGAATTGCTCCGTTCCGGCGATCTGCTGGGTCCCTTCAACTACACATGGCAGTACCCGCCGCTCGGTCACACCATCGGGGCGCTCGCGGCGTTCGTGGGCGGCGTCAACGTCGCATCGCCGATCATCGGCGAGAACCTCGTATTCGTCTCGGCTCTGACGCTCGGGTGCTACCAGGCCGGGAAGCTGCTCTACGCGCCGTCTGCTGGATTGCTCGCGGCGATCTTCGCGCTGGGCTCGCCGCTGCTGATCGCCCAATTTCACGTCTTCATGCTCGATGCGCCGGAGACCGCCGTCGTGGCGTTGTCCATCTGGCTGATCCTTGCATGCAGACGATTCAGCGACGTGAGGATGTCGGCCTTCGCCGGGCTCGCCGTGGGCGCGGGCCTGCTCGTCAAGGTGCAGTTCCCGTTCTTCGTGCTCGGCATCGTCCTCTGCGCGCTCGCAGGCGGCGGCTGGCGCAATTGGCGTGGGTTCCTCGTCTTTCTCTGCGTCGCCGCGCTGGTCGGTGCTCCTTGGTACATCCGCCATCTCTCCGAGCTGCACACGATCGTCACTCTCGCCGGCGCCGGGTCGGGCGCGACGGCCGAAAACCTGCCAACGACCATCTCGATACACAACCTGACGTGGTACCTGTGGAGCATCCTCAACTACCAGCTCCTGATGCCACTGTTCGTGCTCTTCGTGGTGGGCTTCGTGTGGACGATCTCGAGGGTTCTGCAGCGGCAGGAATGGCGGAGCGCTCAGTTCGAGCTCCTCATGGGTGCGATCACTGCCTGGCTCGTCATCACGCTGACTCCACATCACGACCTTCGCTATGGGATGCCATTGCTTCCCTATCTGGCGCTGATGGCAACGGGGTGGATCACCACGGTCCCGCTCGCGGCGCGCCGGACCGCGATCGCTGTGCTCGTGCTGGGCGTGGCGCTCAACACCCTGGGCACCACCTTCGGCGCGGGCGAGGACATAGCGCCGAGCATCGGCCGTCGGGTCGCCTCGACATACCTCCTGCCGAGCGAAGTGGTCTTCTACTCACATCGCGGCTTCCTCGTGTCGGGTCCCACTCGGGACGGTGACGTCCCGGCGCTGCTCGTCGCCCTGAGGCGCAACGGCGTGCACATGATCGCCTCCGATCTGGAAGAGAGCACGGGTCCAGACTTCTCCTTCGAAGGGCTTCGGCCCCTGGCGCTAATCGCCAGGCTGGAATATTTCGTCACCAACGGGCGTGAACCGAGCCCGTCGAATGGCGATGCCTTCCTCGTGCACGCGAGGAGCTTTGCTGGTGGGCCGCCGTGTGTCACGCTGAGCGACGGCACCGGCGTGTTCGTCCTGCGGGCGCCGCCGGCCTCCGAACAGGCGACGCTCTACTGCCCGTTTCGCCGCCCCGCGTACTACTGACAGCGAGCGCTGCTCGGACACCTGGCGAATACGATGCTCGCGTGAGCTTCGACTCCAACGCCTACCGCGAGGCGAGCCTCGAGAACTGGGAAGAGGCCGCCGCCGGCTGGGTCGCCCGCCAGGCGCTCATGCGCGAGTTCGCCGCCCCCGTCTCGCACTGGCTGATCGACGCCATCTCCCCGCAGCCCGGGCAGCGCGTGCTCGAGCTCGCGGCCGGACTGGGGGAGACGGCGATGCTAGCCGCCGAGCTCGTGGCACCGATGGGCGGCGTGGTCGTCTCAGATCAGGCCGAGGCGATGCTCGTCGGCGCCCGCGCCCGGGCGATCGAGCTCGGCCTCGCCAACGTCGAGTTCCAGGTGCTGAACGCCGAATGGATCGACCTGCCGCTCGCGAGCGTCGACGCCGTGGTCTGCCGCTGGGGCTACATGCTGATGGCCGATCCGGCCACCGCGCTGGGCGAGACCCGGCGCGTGCTTCGCCCTGGCGGAGTCCTCGCCCTGGCCGTGTGGGATTCGATCGAGCACAACCCCTGGGCCGCCCTGCCCGCCCGCGAGCTCGTGGAGCGCGGCGTCGTGCCTGCGCCCGACCGCAGCGCGCCCGCGCCCGGACCGTTCGTGCTGGGCAGCGCCGAGCGCGTCGCCGAGCTGCTCGAGCAGGCCGGCTTCGCCGAGATCGAGGTGCAGGCCGTCGATCTCCTGCGCCGCCACCCCGACTTCGAGGAGCTGTGGGACAGCACCCTCGACCTCTCCCGCAACTTCCACGACGCCATCCTCTCGCGCCCACCGAGCGAGATCGATGGGATCAGGGCGTCCCTGGCCGAGCGCTTCGCCCCCTACACCTCCGCCGATGGAACCCTTGAGATTCCCGGTCGCACGCTCGTGGCCCGGGCGAGCTCCTGACAGGCGACCGGCCAGACGCTCGGCCGCGAGCCGAAGTTGGATAGCCTGCGCGCAATGATCTACGACGACGACGCAGACCTCACGCTCCTCGACGGCAAGACCGTCGCCATCATCGGCTACGGCTCCCAGGGCCACGCCCACGCCCTCAACCTGAAGGACTCCGGCGTCAAGGTCGTCGTCGGCCTGCGCGAGGACTCCTCCTCGGTCGCCAAGGCCCGCGAGCAGGGCCTCGAGGTGACGAGCGTCGTCGAGGCCGCCAGCCGCGGCGATCTCGTGATGATCCTGCTTCCAGACGAGCTCCACCACCAGGTCTGGGAGGATGAGATTCGCGACGGTATCGCCGAGGGCAACATGCTGCTGTTCGGTCACGGCTTCTCGATCCACTACAAAGAGGTGACGCCGCCGGCTGGAGTCGATGTGGGGATGGTCGCTCCGAAGGGGCCCGGGCACCTCGTGCGCCGACAGTTCACCGAAGGCAGCGGCGTGCCCGGGCTGATCGCGATCGAGCAGGACGCCACCGGCAATGCCCGCGCGCTGGCTCTGGCCTACGCCAAGGGCATCGGCTGCACGCGTGGCGGCGTGATCGAGACGACCTTCAAGGACGAGACCGAGACCGACCTCTTCGGCGAGCAGGCCGTGCTCTGCGGCGGCGCCTCCGAGCTCGTCCAGGCCGGCTTCGAGACGCTCGTCGAGGCCGGATACGACCCCGAGATGGCCTACTTCGAGTGCCTGCACGAGCTCAAGCTGATCGTCGATCTGATGCACGAGAAGGGACTCGCCGGGATGCGCTACTCGATCTCAAACACGGCCGAGTACGGGGACTACACGCGCGGCAAGCGCGTCATCACCGACGAAACCAGAGCCAACATGAAGAAGATCCTGCAGGAGATCCAGTCCGGGGACTTCGCCCGCGAGTGGATCGCCGAGAACCGCGCCGGGCAGGAGAACTTCAAGCGCATGCGCGCCGAGCAGGCCGACACCCAGGTCGAGCACGTGGGCCAGGAGCTGCGCTCGCACATGGACTGGATCAAGCCCGCCTTTTAGAGCGGCTCGGCCCAGTGCTCGCCTACCTCTTCTGGCACCGCCCCCGCGACCCCGGCGCCGCCGGCCCCTACGAGGACGCCCTCCTCGCCTTTCACCGCTCGCTCGCGCGCTCGCTGCCCGTGGGCACGCGCGCCTCGGCCACCTTCCGCGTCGCCGAGCTGCCGTGGCTCGCCGGCGGCGGGGGCTATGAGGACTGGTACCTGCTCGATGACTTCGCCGCGCTCGGCGTCCTCAACGAGGCGGCCGTGGGGCGCGGGCACCGCAGCTCCCACGACGAGGCCGCCCACCGCTTCGGCGAGGGCACCGGCGGCCTCTACGGGCTGATCGAGGGCGAACCGTGCGCCGAGGCGCTCGGCGAGGCCACGACCGCCGTGTGGGTCGCCCGCCCGCCCGGCTCCGAGCGTCGCGGCCTCGGCGAGCTGCTCGGCGACGGCATGGACCCCGCTCACGCGAGCCTCTGGCGCCGCCAGCTCGTGTTCGGCCCCGCCCCCGAGTTCTGCCTGCTCGCCGCCGAGGTCCCCTCCGGCGTCGCCCCCACACGCCTGCCCGAGGGCTGGAGCTCCACGATCCTCGACCGGGAAGCGCTCTGGAGCGGTTGACGTCGCGATCGACGCTGGAGCTCTCCGGGCGGTAGGAGACACGCGCGGACATTCCGGCGAGGGGCGCCCGGCGTTCGCTACACTCGCGTTCGTCGTCGCGACTGGCGCTCGGGTGGAGTTCACCACCGGGAAGTGACGACTAGCTGCCGCCGCGCGCCTGGGCACCCTCAGATCTTCGACAATCCCCTCCGGATTAGAACCGAGCGAGGAGCCCACATGACGACGAGCACCGCAGCGCCCCAGCAACTGGTCATCCCCGACGAGCTGAAGCCCGCTGACGGTCGCTTCGGCTGCGGGCCCTCGAAGGTACGCCCGCAGGCGCTCGCGCGTCTCGCTGGGGACGGCGCCGCGGTGATGGGCACCTCCCACCGCCAGAAGCCCGTCAAGGCGATCGTCGGCGAGATCCGCGCGGGGCTGCGCGAGCTGTTCGCGCTGCCCGATGGCTACGAGGTCGCGCTCGGAAACGGCGGCGCCACCGCCTTCTGGGACGCAGCCGCCTTCGGCCTCGTGCGCGAGCGCGCGCTGCACCTCACCTTCGGCGAGTTCTCCCAGAAGTTCGCCGTCGTCACCACCGGAGCCCCCTTCTTGAAGGACCCGGTCACGATCGCCGCCGACCCCGGCGACGCGCCCGACCCTGCCGTCGTCGGTCCAGCCGCGGCCGAGGGCGGGGTCGATCTGATCGGCTGGGCGCACAACGAGACCTCGACCGGAGTGATGACACCGGTGATCCGTCCGCCCGGAGCCGACGGTGCGCTCGTCGCGATCGACGCCACCTCGGGCGCCGGCGGGCTGCCCGTGGACGTCTCTGAGGCCGACGCCTACTACTTCGCGCCGCAGAAGAGCTTCGCCGCCGACGGTGGGCTGTGGATCGCGCTGCTCAGCCCCGCCGCCCAAGAGCGGATCGCCGAGATGCACGCCTCCGAGCGCTGGATCCCCGAGTTCCTCTCCCTGCACACCGCCCTGGAGAACTCGCTCAAAGACCAGACCTACAACACGCCCGCCGTCGCCACGCTGTTCCTGCTCGCCGACCAGATCCGCTGGATGCTCGACGGGGGCGGGCTGGACTGGTGCGTATCGCGCACGCGGGCGTCCTCCGATCACCTCTACGGGTGGGCCGAGCAGAGCACCTACACGACCCCGTTCGTGACCGATCCGGCCAAGCGCTCGCTCGTCGTCGGCACGATCGACTTCGACGACGCGGTGGACGCCGCGGCGGTCGCAGCGACCCTGCGCGCCAACGGGATCCTCGACGTCGAGCCCTACCGCAAGCTCGGGCGCAATCAGCTGCGCGTCGGGATGTTCCCCGCCGTCGATACCGCCGACGTGCAGGCGCTGACCGCATGTATCGATTGGGTCGTCGAGAGGCAGGGCCGATGAGCACCGCGGCGACAAACGCCGGCGCCGGGCGCCCCAGGGTCCTCGTCAAGGAGAAGATCGGCGACTCGGGGATCGAGCTGCTGCGCGAGCACTTCGACGTCGATCTCGGCATCGACTGGAGCGACGAGGAGCTCGCCGAGCGGATCGGCGCCTACGACGGCATCGTGATTCGCTCCGCCACCAAAATGACGGCCGAGCTGATCGAGAAGGCGAGCAACCTGAAGGCGATCGGGCGCGCGGGGGTCGGCGTCGACAACGTCGACGTCCCGGCCGCCACCAAGCGCGGGATCGTCGTCGCCAACGCCCCCGAGTCGAACGTCGTGACCGCGGCCGAGCACACGATGGCGCTGCTGCTGGCGCTCGCCCGCAACGTGCCCCAGGCCTACGCCTCGCTGATCGCCGGCCGCTGGGAGCGCTCGAAGTTCTCGGGCGTGGAGCTATATGAGAAGACGCTCGGGATCCTCGGCTTCGGGCGGATCGGGCAGCTCGTGGCCCAGCGTGCCCGCGGCTTCGGGATGCGCGTGCTCGCCTTCGACCCGTTCGTGAGCGCCGAGCGCTACCGCGACCTCGGCGTCGAGAAGGCCGACAGCGTCGAGGACATCTATGCCCAGGCCGACTTCATCACGATCCACCTGCCAAAGACGCCCGAGACCGAAGGCTTCCTCGACGCGGACGCCTTCGCGAAGATGCGCGACGGTGTGCGCGTGCTGAACGTCGCCCGCGGCGGGCTGATCGACGAAGCGGCACTCAGGGACGCGCTCGACTCGGGCAAGGTGGCGGGCGCCGCCCTCGACGTGTTCCCGTCAGAGCCGATGACCGAGAACCCGCTGTTCGGCTATGCCAACGTCGTCGTCACACCGCACCTCGGCGCCTCCACCGCCGAGGCCACCGACCGCGCGGGCTACCAGAGCGCCGAGCAGGTCGTCGCAGCGCTGACCGGGGGCGTCGTTTCGACGGCCGTCAACATCCCGGCGATCGGCGCCGAGGACATGGACATGCTCGGGCCGTTCCTGCCGCTGGCCACCCAGCTCGGGCACCTCGCCATGAAGCTCGCCGAGGGCAGCTCGGTGGAGCGGATCGAGGCGGCCTTCATGGGGCGGATCGCCGACTTCGACACGCGGCTGCTCGGCCTGGCCGTGATCGTGGGGGCCCTGGAGGGCCGTACCGAGGAGCAGGTCAACCTCGTAAACGCCCCCACCATGGCCCACCAGCGCGGGATCGTCTTCGAGGAGAAGAGCGTCTCCGAGGCCCAGGACTTCAACGAGCTGATTCGCGTGACCGTCGTCGCCGGCGGCGAGCGCGTGGCTGTGGCCGGCACCGGCATCGGCCCGAATCAGGTGCCCCACCTCGTCGAGGTCCAGGGCAGGCGCCTGACGATCGAGCTCGAGCCCTACGTGACCGTTTTTCGATATGAGGACCTGCCCGGGATGATCGGGCGCGTGGGCACGATCTTCGGCGCCCACGGCATCAACATCTCCTCGGCCGCCGTCGGGCACACGCCGGACGGCGCCGAGGACGGGGCCCAGATCGGCCAGCGCCTGGCCGCGATGGTCGTCACGACCGACGCGCCCGTGACCGACGCGGTCGTCGATGAGATCGTCGCCTCAGACGGGTTCGTCAACGGCTGGTCTGTGGATCTCGGCTGATCGCCCTGGGGCGCAGATGGCCGGCATCTCACTCGACCCTCGAGCGCCGCGGTGCTACGCTGCGCGTCAGATGTCGTTTCGCAACTCGCTTCTCTCGCTTCTCCTGCTCCCCCCTCGGGGGGAATAGCGCGTGGCGGCCGCGTAGCCGCATACCCAGCAGAGAGGAACGTAAAGCGAGACAGAGAAGGAGCACGAACGACATGAGCACGAACGACCGATCGAATGACGTCGCCGGCCCGGACGGCAAGGTCGCGACGCGAGACGCGGCCAATCGCGTCCTCATCTTCGACACGACCCTGCGCGACGGCGAGCAGTCGCCGGGCATCTCCCTGAACAAGCAGGAAAAGCTCGAGATCGCCCACCAGCTGGCGCGCCTGAACGTGGACGTGATCGAGGCCGGCTTCCCGATCACCTCGCCGGGGGACTTCGAGTCGGTCCAGGCGATTTCGCGGGAGGTGGAAGGGCCCATAATCTGCGGATTGGCGCGCACGAGCAAGCAGGACATCGAGGCCGCCTGGAACGCGGTCCGGGACTCCGAGCGCCCGCGCATCCACACGTTCATCGCCACCAGCGACATCCACATCGAGCGCAAGCTGCAGACCACGCGCGAGGACGTCAAGGGCCAGGTGCGCGCAGCGGTGGCGCAGGCGCGCGAGTACACCGACGACGTCGAGTTCTCCCCCGAGGACGGCTCGCGCTCGGATGTGGAGTACATGGCCGAGGTGATCCAGATCGCGCTCGACGAGGGCGCAACCACGATCAACGTGCCCGACACGGTCGGCTACACGATGCCGCGCGAGTACAACGCGATGTTCACCGAGCTCTACCGGCTGGTGCCGGATCTGCGCAAGGTGGTCGTCTCGGTCCACTGCCACGACGACCTCGGCCTGGCCGTCGCCAACTCGCTGGCGGGCCTTGAAGCGGGATGCCGCCAGGTCGAGTGCGCGATCAACGGGATCGGTGAGCGCGCGGGCAACGCCTCGCTCGAGGAGATCGCGATGCTGCTGCACACGCGCCAGCCGAGCCTCGGGCTGTGGACGGGCATCGAGACCACCGAGATCGCACGCACGAGCCGCCTCGTCTCCCGTCTGACCGGCTACCAGGTCCAGCCCAACAAGGCGATCGTCGGGCGCAATGCCTTCGCCCACGAGGCCGGCATCCACCAGGACGGGGTGCTGAAGGAGCGCACCACCTACGAGATCATGGACGCCACCACGGTGGGGCTGCGCAGCAACTCGATCGTGCTCGGCAAGCACTCCGGCCGCCACGCCCTAAGCGAGGCGCTGCAGGAGATGGGCTTCGAGCTCGACGGCCAGGCGCTCAACACGGCCTTCAAGCGCTTCAAGGAGATCGCCGACCGCAAGAAGCAGGTCACGGCGATGGACCTGGAGGCGCTCGTCACCGACGAGCTGCGGGAGGAGATCCCAGGCTATGCCCTGGAGTGGTTCGAGGTCGAGGCCTCCTCGCTGCGCCCGCCCCATGCCCGCGTGTCGATCACGCTCCCGGACGGGACCTCCGCGACTGGCTCGTTCATGGGCGACGGACCGATCGACGCGGTCTTCCAGGCGATCAACGCAGCCAGTGGCATGGGCGCCAAGCTCAACGACTTCACGATCGGCGCCGTCACCGAGGGCCAGGATGCACTTGGAGAGGTCTCGATCGTGGTCGAGGTCGGCGGCTTCACCGGCGCCGGGCAGGGCGTATCGACGGACATCATCGACGCGGCCGCGCGCGCGTATGTGCGGGCGCTGTCGGTGGCCGTGGCGCGCTCGCAGACTGATGCAGCGATCGGGCTGCCCGAGGGCGCCGCGGGCTGAGGCGCGCCTCGAACCTTAATCCAAAGGAACGAATCATTCCGTGTCGAAAACACGCGTTGCGGAACGTTGCCGGCTTCCGTTAGGTTCCACCTGCAGCTATTACTGGCAAGACCCAGAGAGAAAGTCAGGTGGGATTTGTGACTAGGGACAAACTGGCGCGCATGCGCCGGGGGCTTTGTGTTGCCATGATTACGGTGGCACCGGTCTCCATGCTTGCACTGACATCCTCAGCCGAGGCTGTCGAACATCACCCCAAAGGGGAATACGCCCCGTTTGCCGACTGTCCGCTGAGCAACTCGGCGACAGAATCGTGCCTGTACGCGAAGACGGAAAGCGGCGAATTCAAGATTGCGAAAGAAACGGTTCCGATCATCAACACGATCACCCTCCAAGGCGGTCTGCACAACACTGAAACGGGGCAGACGTTCATCGGTGCCGAAGACGGCAACACGCTGTCGAAAACGCCGCAGAAGGTTCCCGGCGGGCTCGCAGGGCTCGTGAAGTGTCCAGAAATCGAAAACTTCATCGAGCGCATTCTCTGTGAAGGCTTCTTCGAAAATGGGCTCACAGGCGTCAACGCGACGACCGAACTCGCCGCGCCCGCGACCTCGATCGGGATCAGCGTCGAAAACCTCCTTGGAGGCAGTGGGATAGCGCTGTCGCTGCCTGTCAAGGTGCACCTCGAAAACCCGCTCCTCGGGAGCTCGTGCTACATCGGATCGAACTCAAAACCGATCAACATCGAACTCACCACCGGAACGACCAGCCCGCCGCCGCCCAACAAACCGATCACGGGCAGCATCGGCGAACTCGAATTCAACAAAACGTTCACGATCGTGACGATCAAGAAAAACGCGTTGGTGAACAACTCGTTCGCGGCACCGAAAGTCGAAGGCTGTGGGGTGTTCGGTATCCTCAACGGCCTAGTCAACAGCAAACTCGGTCTGCCGTCGGCGGCTGGGAACAACACGGCGATCCTGAAGGGCACGCTGAAAACCGCCGAAGCAGCAGCGGTCAAAGCAAGCGAATAGTGCATACGAAGTAATCGCTGAACGCTCGGCGTAGCGACTGCCGAGACCTGCTGGGGCCCGCTGTGGATGGCGGGCCCCGGTGCGTTCTACGCTCTGCAGCACAGTCAGAGACAATATGTCGCCCGGCCTTGACTGGAGGCGCCTCCGCCGGGATAGTCCCGAAGTATGGAACGGCGCGACGCGAGATCACGTTGGCCGGTCGTGCCGGCCATGCTTGTGACAGCAACCCTCTGGCTGGTGGGGTGCGGTGGCGGCTCGAGCAGCACCACCCCAACACGGAGCGGTAGTACATCCTCCAGCGTCACCAGTTCGAGCGCGCCGGGCACATCCGCCAGGCCTTTGCCGGGCGCGCCTCGAAAGCCTCTGTCTCAGCCTGAGAAGAAGTTCATCGCCGCGGCTGACGCGATCTGCCGGCGTTTGCGCGCCGCACTGGTGCCCGTGACGCCAAAGGGGCTCGAGCTGAAGGAACTCGCGCGCCTAGTTCCGCACGGCGCGCAGCTCGAGCGGGCCTCGCTCGTGGAACTCAGCCGGCTCGCGCCGCCATCGGCGATCGCGCGCGACTGGCAGAGAATCATTGCGTATAGAGGGGAACTGGCCGACGCTCTTGCCAAGGTCGGGAAGAGCGCTCAAAACGGGAACATGCCTGGAGTGGCGGTGGCCTTCAACTCGAAACAGGGACCGCATCGTGGGCTCAGCGAAACGGCGACACGCGACGGCTTCAAATACTGCGGAGCGGCCGGCTGAGGGTTGGGCACCTCGCGTGCGTGATAACGTACGCTTGTATGGCCTCCACGGCGACTGCCTGGGACTCTTTCGACTCCGCTGTGATCGGCGCGCGGGTCAAGGCGCTGCGCGAATCCGCACAGCTGTCGCTGCGCGAGCTGGCCGTGCGCAGCGGCGTGAGCGCCCCGATGCTCTCGCAGGTCGAGCGCGGTGAGACGAGCCCGACGCTGACGGTGGCGTCGCGCATCGCCGCCGGCCTCGACCTGCGCCTCTCGCAGCTCTTGCGCCTCGACGAGAGCGGCGCCGTCACCGTGGTCCGCGCGAAGGAGCGACAGCGGGGTGGCAACAGGCGTCGCGGACACGGCTTCGAGGTGCTCACCTCAGCCCAACCGGGCCAGCGCGCGGAGCTCTCGCGCCACACGCTCGCGCCGGGCGGCGCGACGGGGGCCGCCGACGACCCGCCGATGCACGAGCCGGGAAGCCGCGAGACGGCGCTCGTCGAGCAGGGCTCGCTGGTGCTCGTCTGCGACGGGGAGCGCTACGAGCTCGGCGAGGGAGACTGCGTGACCTTCGATGCCGACCTGCCGCACCACTTCGAGAACCCGACCGCCTCCGAGGCCGCCTTCCTGGCGGTCGTCTCTGCGGGGCTGAGACGCAGTTAGGAGCCCGATGCCAAAGACGCTGTTCGACAAGATCTGGGAGGCCCACGAGGTTGGGGGCGAGGACAACGGCCTGCTCTACATCGACCTGCACCTCGTCCACGAGGTCACAAGCCCGCAGGCCTTCGACGGGCTGCGCCTCGCGGACCGCACCGTGCGCCGCCCCGACCGCACGCTGGCGACGGCCGACCACAACACGCCGACCGACGGAACGCCCGTGGCGGCGCGCATCAAGGACGAGCTCTCGCGGGTGCAGGTGGAAACGCTCGAGCGCAACTGCGCGGAGTTCGGGCTGCCTGTCTACTCGCTCGGCTCAGAGCGTCAGGGCATCGTCCACGTGATTGGCCCCGAGCTCGGCGTCACCCAGCCGGGCATGACGATCGTCTGCGGCGACTCGCACACCTCCACGCACGGCGCCTTCGGGGCGCTCGCCTTCGGCATCGGCACGAGCGAGGTCGAGCACGTCCTCGCCACCCAGTGCATGGTGCAGAACAGGCCTCGCTCGATGCGCGTCAGCTACGAGGGAGCGCTCGGCTTTGGCGTGACCGCCAAGGACCTGATCCTCGCCACGCTCGGCCAGCTCGGCGTGGGCGGGATGACCGGTCACGTCGTCGAGTACGCCGGCCCGGCGATCGAGGCGCTCTCGATGGAGGGGCGCATGACCGTCTGCAACATGACGATCGAGGGCGGCGGGCGCGCGGGGATGATCGCTCCGGACGAGACCACCTTCGCCTGGTTCACCGACGTCGAGCGACCAGGCGCACCGAAGGGCGCCGAGCTCGACACGGCGATCGCCCGCTGGCGCGAGCTGCGCACCGAGCAGGGCGCCTCCTTCGACCGCGAGGTCACGATCGGCGCCGCCGCCATATCCCCACAGGTGACCTGGGGCACCAACCCGGGCATGGTTCGCGCCGTCACCGACCGGGTGCCCTCGCCCGAGGAATTCGACACGCCGGCCGACCGCGAGGCGACCGAACGCGCGCTCGCCTACATGGCCCTGGAGCCCGGAACGCCGATCGAGCAGATCGCCGTCGACCGCGTGTTCATCGGCTCGTGCACCAACTCGCGCATCGGCGACCTGCGCGCCGCCGCGGAGGTCGTCGCCGGGCGCAAGGTCGCGTCGAGCGTCAACGCGATGGTGGTCCCTGGATCCCAGCAGGTCAAGGCCGAGGCCGAGGCCGAGGGGCTCGACCGCGTGTTCACCGAGGCGGGCTTCGATTGGCGCGTGGCCGGCTGCTCGATGTGCCTCGGCATGAACCCCGACATCCTTCAGCCGGGCGAGCGCTGCGCCTCGACCTCCAACCGCAACTTCGAGGGCCGCCAGGGACGCGGCGGTCGCACCCACCTCGTCTCGCCGCAGATGGCCGCCGCGGCCGCAATCGAGGGGCGGTTCGTTGACATAAGGAGCTGGTCCTAGTGGAGCCCATCAGCGTCATCGCCGGACCGGTCAGCTTCCTCGACCGCGCCGACGTCGACACCGACCAGATCATGCCCAAGCAGTTCCTCAAGCGCGTCGAGCGCACGGGCTTCGGCGAGTTCCTCTTCTACGACTGGGCCAAGGAGCCCGGGTGGGACCTGCCGGCCAACCCGATCCTCGTCGCCGGCGAGAACTTCGGCTGCGGCTCCTCGCGCGAGCACGCTCCGTGGGGCCTTCAGGACTACGGCTTTCAGGCGATCGTGGCGCCGAGCTTCGCCGACATCTTCTACTCCAACTGCACCAAGATCGGGCTGCTGCCGGTGGTTCTCAGCGCCGAGGACTGTCGCAGCCTGGCGCGGGCTGGCGAGGGCGAAGTCGACCTGCGGGAGCAGGAGGTTCGCTTCGCCGGCGAGCGCGTGCCCTTCTCGATCGACCACGAGATCCGCCACCGCCTGCTCGGAGGTCTCGATGACGTGGCGCTCACGCTGCAGCAATCCGACGCGATCGCGGCGTTCGAGTCCGAGCGCGAGCTCGCGGGGCTCGCGGGCGTGCCGACGACGGCGCTCTAGCGATGGCGCATCTCATCGTCACCCTCCCCGGCGACGGGATCGGCCCGGAGATCATGCCCCCGACGCTCGAGCTGCTGCGCCGCCTCGGGGACTTCGAGTTCGAGGAGCACCTGTTTGGGGGCGCCTCGATCGACGCCCACGGAACGGCGCTCACGGACGAGACGCTCGCGGCATGCCGGCGCTCGGACGCGGTGCTGCTCGCCGCTGTCGGCGGCCCGAAGTGGGACACGACCGACCCGCACAAGCCGCGCCCCGAGCAGGGGCTGCTGGGGCTGCGCAGGGGCCTCGGGCTGTATGCGAATCTGCGTCCGGTCAAGCCGCTGCCGGCGCTGTACGACGCCTCGCCGCTGCGCCGCGAGCGGATCGAGGGCACGGACCTGCTGGTCGTGCGCGAGCTCACCGGCGGGATCTACTTCGGCGAGAAGACGCGCACCGAGACCTCGGCCTCGGACCTCTGCTCCTACACGAGCGAGGAGATCGAGCGGATCGCCCGCACGGCCTTCGAGGCAGCCCGCTCCAAGGTCTCGAGCGTGGACAAGGCCAATGTCCTCGAGACCTCACGCCTGTGGCGCCAGGTCGTCTCGGAGCTCCACGCCCGCGAGTTCCCCCAGATCGAGCTCGAGCACGTGCTCGTCGACAACGCCGCCATGCAGCTCGTGGCGAGCCCGCGCCACTTCGACACGATCCTGACCGAGAACATGTTCGGAGACATCCTCTCTGATGAGGCTGCGATGATCACGGGTTCGATCGGGATGCTTCCCAGCGCCTCGCTCGGCAGCGATGGCCCCGGCATGTTCGAGCCCGTGCACGGCTCGGCGCCGGACATCGCCGGGCAGGGCGTCGCCAACCCGCTCGCCATGTTCCTGTCGGCCGCCATGCTGCTCAGGCACGGTCTCTCCTTGGCAAGCGAGGCAACGGCTGTAGAATCGGCTGTTGAACGCGCGCTCGACGCGGGCCTGCGCACACCCGATCTGGGTGGTGGGGACGGCACCGAGCGCGCGGCCAAGGCAGTGCTCGAAAACCTCTAAGAGGAGCGAAAACGTGGAGCCCACCGACCTCATCTGGATGAACGGAGATTTCGTCGCCTGGGAGGACGCCAAGGTCCACGTCCTGACCCACGGCCTGCACTACGGCACGGGAGTCTTCGAGGGAGTGCGCTGCTACGAGACCGACCTCGGCCCGGCGATCTTCCGCAACGCCGAGCACATGCAGCGCCTGCTGCGCTCAGCCGAGCTCTACTACATGCCGGTGAGCTACTCCGCCGAGACTCTCCAGGCGGCCGCGCGCGAGCTGGTGGCCCGCAACGGCCTGAGCTCCTGCTACATCCGCCCGATCATCTACCGCGGCTACGGCTCGATGGGCCTGAACCCGATGGACGCGCCGATCGACGTGACGATCGCCTGCTGGGAGTGGGCCACCTACCTCGGCGAGGAGGGGACGCGCAACGGCATCCGCGCCCACGTCTCCTCGTGGCGGCGGATCAGCCCCGACTCGCTGATCCCGCAGGCCAAGGCCTCGGGGCAGTATCTCAACAACGTGCTCGCGAAGGTCGAGTCGATGAAGGCGGGCTATCAGGAGGCGATCCTGCTCGACGAGCACGGGTACGTGTGCGAGGGCACGGGCGAGAACATCTACATCGTCGCCGGCGGGGAGATCGTCACCCCGGGCCACCACAACTCGATCCTCGACGGCATCACGCGCCGCTCGGTCATCCAGCTCGCGGCCGACCTCGGCTACCCGGTGGTCGAGCGGAACATCGCCCGCGCGGAGGTCTACCTGGCGGATGAGGTGTTCATGTCGGGCACCGCCGCCGAGCTCGTGCCGGTAGTGGAGGTCGATGACCACAAGATCGGCATCGGCAAGCCCGGCGAGGTCACACGCCTGCTGCAGAGCGCGTTCGACGACGCGATCCACGGCCGCTCCGAGCGCTACCGCGAATGGCTCGACGTCGTCCACCCGGTCGACCTCGAGACACCCGCCGACGAGGCTACCCTGCCGAGCGCCCAGACCACCGCCGCGGGCTAGTCCCGGTGGGCGACATACAGCTATACGACGCCACCCTCCGGGACGGGATGGGCGGTGGCGGCCTCACGCTGACGGCCGAGGAGAAGCTGCGCGTGGTGCACGCCGTCGACGATCTCGGCGTACACATGGTCGAGGCCGGATTCCCCTCGTCCAACCCCAAGGAGCAGGAGCTCTTCGGCCTGCTCGCCGGCGAGCGGCTGGAGGTCGCGGAGATCGTCGCCTTCGGCATGACGCGCCGGCGCGAGGTCTCCGCGGATCAGGACGAGGGGCTGCGCGTGCTCGCGGAGTGCTTCGCCCCGGTGTGCACACTCGTGGGCAAGGCCTCGGTCCTGCACGTGGAGAGGGTGGTGCGGGTCTCCCGCGAGGAGAACCTCGAGATGATCGCCGAGTCGGTGGCATTCCTGGTGGGGGAGGGAAAGCGGGTGCTGCTCGACGCGGAGCACTTCTTCGACGGTTTCGCCCTCGACCCCGGGTATGCATTGGCCTGCCTGCGGGCGGCCTCGCAGGCAGGCGCTGAGCGGGTGGTCCTGTGCGACACGAACGGTGGCTCGCTGCCGCCGCAGATCCGCACGGCGTTCGCCGTGGTCTCTGAAGCGCTGCCGGGCTTCCCACTCGGCATCCATTGCCACGACGACTCGGGATGCGCGGTCGCCAACACACTGACTGCGGTGGAAGCCGGTGCCACACAGGTACAGGGCACGGTCAACGGCATTGGGGAGCGCACGGGCAACGCCAACCTGATCACGATCATCGCCGACCTGCAGCTGAAGATGGGCGCCCAGGTCCTGACCCCCGAGCGCCTGGCGCGACTCACCGAGACCGCGCACCTCGTGGATGAGCTACTCAACCGCTCGCCGAACCCAACCCAGCCGTATGTGGGCAAGCATGCCTTCGCGCACAAGGCGGGTATGCATGCGGCGGGCGTCAAACTCGACGCTCAGACCTTCGAGCACATCGACCCGGCTGTCGTCGGCAACAGCCGCGATGTGCTCATCTCCGAGCTCTCCGGGCGGGGCACGATCGTCGAGAAGGCACGCCAGGCGGGGATCACGGCCGACGAGGAGTTCGCCCAGCGGGTGGTGGAGCGTGTGAAGGATCTCGAGCACGAGGGCTTCCAGTTCGAGGCTGCCGATGGCTCCTTCGAGCTGTTGATGCGCCGTGAGGGCGGTGGCTATGAGCCGCTGTTTCGCCTGGAGTCCTGGCGGGTGCTCGTGGAGCAGCGAGCGGACGGCAAGGTGGAGACGGAGGCCACGATCAAGATCTGGCTCGACGGGGAGCGCTATGTGCGCACCGCTGAGGGCAACGGCCCGGTGAACGCGCTCGACAGCGCGCTGCGGGAGGCGATCGGGGAGATCCACCCGCATCTGAGAGATATCGAGCTGGTGAACTTCAAGGTGCGGATCCTCGATGAGGC
>JADGPL010000048.1 GCA_017882455.1 Solirubrobacteraceae bacterium
TCGCTCGATGACGCGCTCGAGGACGCCGACCTCGCCCTGATCCTCACCGCCCACCCCCAGGTCGACCACCAGCTCCTCGCCCAGCGCGCACGCCTACTCATCCACCCGCACGGGGTCACACGCACGCTGGAGGTCGCCGGGGCCGTGCGGCTGTAGCGGGGCGACGCGCCACTCGAGCGTCTGACGGCTACGTCGCGTTCGCCAGCTCTCGCTCCCTCGCCACGACCTCCTGGCGCTGCGCAAGCTGGTCGGTAGGCCGCCCGTCGCGCCGATGTGATCGCCTCGGCGCTGTCCTCGCTCAACGCCTCATCCACGCGCAGGAAGCAGCGGATTGACTTGAGCGTCTGCGAGCGACTGTCGGGCGCAAACACCTCACCACGTGCGTAGGTCTCAAGCGGCACCCCTCGCGCCGGTGCACCGGAGTAGCGAGTGTCGACAAAAATTACGCTGGCTATTAGCATAATATTTTCGCTATTATTGCGCCATGGTCATCAGGCCACTCGCCAAAACCCGCGTCGATCAGCGCCGGTTCGTCGATCGTACGGATGAGACCCGGTCGATCGTGCGTGCTGTCGCGGCGTCGCAGAACGTGCTGCTGGTGGGCGAGGCGGGCAGTGGACGCACTTCGCTGCTGAACCATGTCGCGTGGCTGCTTGCGCGTGAGGCGCAGCCGCGCGACTCGTTGCTCGTGAGTGGCGAGAGCGCAGCCAGTGCCGCGCAGATGCTCGGGGTGCTTGTGGCCCGCGTACAGCGCCTCGCCGAGGGTGGGCGTGCCCGTGCGGGCTGGCTTGAGGACTTGCGTGCGCTGTCTATGCCGGACGGGCCATTCGGCGCGGCGGCGCGGCCGGCGATCGTGATGGAGCTCATCGATCTGCTGGGCGAAGCGCTCGCGCGCGTGCCGCGGGCGGTCTGCGTGATGGTTGACGGCATCTCGCCCGTGGTCGCTCACGGTGTGTTCGGCTCGTTGCGTAACGAGCTGTGGGCGCTTGATGGCGTGAGCTGGATCGTGGTCGGGGACAGCGCGGCGAGCCCGCTCTACCGTGAGCCTCCCGCGGATGCGTTCTTCGAACTCACGGTCGAGCTTGGGTCCCTGTCGGCCGGCGATGCGCGGAAGTTGCTCCGTCTCCACGCTCCGGAGCTTGGCGAGGCCGAGGTCGAGCAGGCGCTGGCGGTAGGCCGGGGCAACCCGCGGCGTCTACTGCGCGCCGCAAGCGAGATCCAGGCAGGCCTCACTCCAACGGACTCAGCGGCACGCGAGCCGGCCGAGAAGGCCGAAGCGATCGCCGGCCCGCTCGCGGGGCGCCTCATCGAACATCTCGCCGAACGCGGGCCCGCGAGCGCCTCGGACGCGACTATGCTGCGCCAGATCGGCGCGAGCCGCCAGCGCGCGAGCCAGCTGATGCACCAGCTCGAGTCCGCCGGGCTGCTGCAAACCATCGAGCAGCACGAGCCAGGGCGGCGTGGACGGCCCGTCAGGCGCTTCGCGCTCAAGCCCAAGGTATGAGCAACCAGATCCTCAACACCCTGTTCGATGCGCACGCCTTCGATGGCAGCCCGCTCCACGTCGACATGCCCGCGTACCACATACCGTTCGATGACCGGGGGCGCACCGGCGTTGAGAGTGGCGTCGTCCGGGCGGCGCACAGCAGCGAGCGTCTCGGCGTGCAAGGTCCGATCGGGTGCGGCAAGACGAGCCTGCTGCGCTACGCTCTGGACAATCCCGACGGGACGGTCGCGCCGATCTGGCTGTCGGTCGCATTCGACGATGACGAGGTCGTGCTCAACGTGCGCCGCTTTGCCGCACACCTCGTTCAGAGCATCGTGCGAGACGCCCAGCGCGCCGGCACGCTCACTGAGCGGGAGCGCAACGCAATCCTGACGGCGGCCGCCGCGCGGCGGCCGCTCCCCGGGACCGAGCGGCGGCTCGCGGCGAAGCTCGCGGCGAAGTTCTGGGTTGCCAGCGGCGAGCTCGCGGGCGAGGTCACATCCACGCTCGCCGGTGTCGATCTGCAGCGGCCCGCCAGGGAGGTGCTCGAGAGCGTCAACCACGCGCTCGAGACAATCAGCGCCGCCGGCCGCCACCCGGTGATCGTCGTCGATGACTCCGACAGCTTCACCCGCCGCCAAGGCTCCGACAAGACACGTGAGCAGCTCGTCGGCTCGTTCTTCGGTTCCGTGCTGCGCGCCCTGACCGAGTTGCACGCGGGTGTGATCGTCGCGGTGCACGACGAATACCTCGAGATGGAGTCCCTCACCCGGGCACGACAGGAGCACGGCGCGCTCGAGCGGCTGCTTGAAGTCCCGCCTATCGTCAGCGGCCAGCTGGAGCGTATCCTCAACCGGCGCATCAACCTCGCCACCGACGCCCAGTGCGATGAAGCGCTGGCCGGCGACGCCGTCGCGGCGCTGGTGGAGCTGAATCGCGGACGCGCGGGGCGCAACCTCCGCACGACGCTCGGCATCACGCACGCCGCGCTTGTTTGCGCAGTCGACCGCGGCGCCGAGCTCATCGAAGCAACGGACATCGCGCGTGCTGTCATGCAACAACTCGATACCGAGTCGGCGTCGTAGCGCGCCGAGGTCGATCGACGACGGGTGGGGCGACCTCGACGCGCAGACCGACGCGACGACCGCCGCGTCAATGCGCGAGCTCGAGGAGGAAGAACGTGCCGGAGATCCGGACCGTCGTCTGGCCCAACGGCTTCGACATGGCGCCCGAGACCCTCTACGAACGGGCCTCTGAGCACCAGGTCTCCCGGGTGCCTACCGCATCTTCTGGTGCCATGGACCTGAGAAGGGCGAGATGACCATCCTGGCCGTCACCCCGCATCCCTGATCAGTCACCCGAACAGCTCCCGCAGCGACGATCCGCTCTGCCTCGGCGCTGCTCGGGCGCCTGTTCCGGCGCAGCCCGCAGCCGCGCCGGCCACCCTCCACGGCTCACCCGCGCACGCATCCCGGACGGCCGAGCCGTCCCCCTCAAGACCTGCACTCCCGTCCCACCGACTTCACACTGCGCACCAACCCAAAGGTCCTCGGCCGCCTCACCGACGCGTGCGCCGAGCGTGCCGAAGCGCTCTACGGGCTCGTGTGCGAGCGGCTCGTGCGGGTCTCAACGCCCGAGGCCGCCGAGCTGACCAAGCTCCTCGAGAACATCTTCCGCTCGGTCAATCGGCGACATCCGCGAGTCCCCCGCCCTGAAGATCCTCACGCTGCTGAAAGGCCTCGGCGCGGAGCTGCGCTACCACGACCCGCACGTGCCCGCGCTGCGCGAGCACGATCTGAACAGCGTCTCGCTCGATGACGCGCTCGAGGACGCCGACCTCGCCCTGATCCTCAC
>JADGPL010000042.1 GCA_017882455.1 Solirubrobacteraceae bacterium
TGTTCTGCCTCTTCACGGTTGATGACTGCCCACTCGGCCTCGTGGCCGGGAGAGAGGAGCGGGGTCCGGCTGCGTCTACTCATAGGGTTCATTCTACCGCCGAGAGTGGCAACGCCGACGCATTGTGGATCGGCGCTCAATAATGCTGGTCGATCGCGATGGGCCGGGTGCATCGCACGCTTCGCACGAGTTATACCCACTTATAACAAGATCCCTTATAACCCGCTATAACTCGTTAGAACGATGGATCCGATCGGAAACCCGTACACCCCGAACGCCGGCTCGCGTCCGCCCGAGCTCGCGGGCCGCGCCGGCGAGCTGGAGCAGTTCAGGGTGCTCGTGGGGCGCCTGAAGCGTGGCGCCGCCGAGCAGAGCATGATCATCCGGGGCCTGCGCGGAGTCGGCAAGACGGTGCTGCTGAACGCCTTCGAGGATCGCGCCGAGTCCGATGGCTTCCTCACCTATTACCACGAGCTGACACCCGACAGCAGCCTCGTCGGGGAGATCGCCCGCGACGCCCAGAGCGCTCTCGCCCGCCTGAAGCTCAGCGCGCGCGCCGTGAAAGGCGTCCGCGCGGCTCTGGAGCACCTCGGCACGATCAGGCTGACCGGACCGGAAGGCATCGGTCTGGCCGTGGATCTCCGTCAGGCGGACGAGGGCACGATCGCCGGCGACCTCTCGGAGCTCTTGCTGGCCCTCGGTGCCGCCGCGGCAAGCAAGCGCTCGGGCGTCGTCTTCCTGCTCGACGAGGTGCAGTTCATCAAGGAGGTCGAATACCGCTCGCTGATCAGCGCGCTGCACCGCGCGACCCAGAAGAACATGCCGATCACCGCTGCAGCCGCCGGGCTGCCGCAGATCCCGCGCCTGACCGGCGAGGCGCGCTCCTACGCGGAGCGGCTCTTCACCTTCCCGGTCATCGCCGGCCTTTCAGAGGACGATGCGCGCGCCGCGTTCGTCGAGCCGGCACGCCGCCAGCAGGTCGACTATGAGCCGGACGCCGTCGCTCTGGCGCTCTCCTGGACGCGCGGCTACCCCTTCTACATCCAGCAGCTCGGCAAGCACGCCTGGAACCTGGCCAAGAGCTCCCCGATCACGACTGAGGACGTGCAGGCTGCGATCCCGGTCGCTCAGCAGGCCCTCGACACGAGCATCTATGAGGTGCGCATCCAGCGAGCGACACGAGAGGAGCGTCGCTACATGCGAGCGATGGCGGAGCTGGGCGAAGGCCCATACCGTTCCGGAGATGTGGCGGCGAAGCTGGGGCGCAGAACCACCGAGATCTCGATGACCCGCCAGCACCTGATCGACAAGGGCCTCGCCTACGCCACCGAGGACTACGGCCACGTCGACTTCACGGTGCCCCGCTTCGATGAGTTCATGCGTCGCCACATGCCCTACCGGGCACCGAGCTCGGCGCAGCGCAAGCGCAAGCCCTGAGTTCGCAAGGCCCCGGCCGCCGTCTTCGGGCGTGCACCTCAGCAGTGGCGGGCCCGTCGGATCCATCAGGCTTGCCACGCGTCACGATTTGGGGGGCTGGGCATGACCTGTGGCCCTGCCCTTTCGCCGCCGATCGCCACAAGTCCCGGCTCAGTGGTGTTGCTGGTCATCGGCGCCGCGTGTCTTCTCGGAGCCTTGCTGGTGCTTGGGGTGTGGGGAGTCCTGCGGAGAGGGCTGCGAGGGGTCGCTGGTGCACTGCTTGACGAGCTGCGCGAAGTCGATGTTGTGCGGAGACGCCAGGCCGACCGCGTTCGGGTAGGAGCCGAGCCCGTCTGTCGTGAGCTGAATCCGGCTTCGCGGGCGTTCGCTCAGGTCCACCATGAAGGCGGCGGCGTCCTCGTGGAACGGCGCACCTAGAATCGACTCTCGAAGATGGCTCAAGCGAAACCCACCCCGCCGAAGCGCCCCGTCCACCAAGACAAGGATCTCGACAAGCTCGTAAAGAAGGCGTGGAAGGCCGGATGGCGGTGCGTGCGGAAAGGGAACTACATCTACTGCTACCCGCCTGACGGCAGCCGCTTCGTCGCCGTTAAGAGCACCCCGAGCGGGAGCCGCTACCCGAAAAATCTCGAAAAGGAACTCGAGCGGAACGGCCTCGAGCTCTAGGCCGGTACCAGCGCCTCGCGCTGCCGCGCGGGACTGGTCGCGGACTCCGTCTCGAACGAGAACGGGAGCGCAGGCTCGATCGCGCCGACGACGAGCGCCACCCGATGGTGGACTTCGGTCTGGCTGCGAGCCTCGACCGTAAACCGGATCTCGATGGTGGGCGGGTCAAAGACTCCACTCACTACCGTCCCGAGCGCGATGCCATTGGCGTGCTCGTCGACGGCCTCCTGGACCAGCGCCGCGTACTCCTCAAGCTGCTCCCGTGAGCACTCGGGGAACTCCAGACGAAGCAGCACGTCGTGCTCCTGTCGGGTAGGCGCAGCCATCGCCTCGCTATCGGGTTGCCGGATCCTCGCCATTAGTCCTGTTCTCCGCTACTGCGCGAAATGCCCCCTGGATGCCCCGCGGTGGGGTCAGTAGGGGGAGTGGGGACAGTGATAAGGATGGTATCACCGGCAGCGGCATGTGCAATCTGCTACAAGCAGGCTCCGGGCATCGTGAGACCTGCGCGGGGAGCGACGTCCTACTCCTCGGTGATCTGGATGCGCCGCCGCAGCCGGTTGTCTCTGCCCCAATCCCACGGGCCGTCGTTGTGCAGAGGCCCCACGACGATCCCCGGACTGACCCCGACATCCGGCGCGAAGCGCTCGATGTCCACCTCGCTCCCCGGCGCCCGTGACAGCGCCTTCCGGAACCGTCCTGCGCTGTAGCCGGGTGTATCGACCTCCCTCAGTCGAGCTCGCCGAGCCGCAGCCGCGCCGCGACCGCACCCGGGTCGCTGCGGAACGCCGTGGACCGCTTGAGCGACGCCACCGGGCGCAGGGACCGCGGAGAGCGGCTGCCGCCAAGCCGTTGCTGGAAGAGCCCACGCCGCAGCCGCGCCGCCTGCTCTCCACGATCCAACCGGGCCACAGGCGTGCGGCACCTCCGCGATGGGCGCGAGCATCTTGGCCACCTCGGGCTTTGCCATGGCGACCAGGCTGGGGTCCCACCGCGAGCCGGCCGGGCTACTTTCGCGTGCGTTTGGCGGGAGCTCTCGTGCGCTTGGCTGGAGCCCGCCTGCGCTTCCCCAGCTTCCCGTCGATGAACTTGTCGGCCTCCTCGGAGCCCAGGAACGGCGTCAGCCACAGGTGGGCGATGTGCGGCAGCATCGTGGCGACCTCGGGCTTGCCGGCATGGCGTGCCTGCATGTAGATGATCTCGAAGATGCTCGTGACGATCACCTCCATCGCCAGGCGGCTCGGCGGGGCGGGCTGTGGCCGGTAGACCAGCCCTTCCTGCAGGAAGAACATGAACGCGGTGTGGCTGTCCTCGATCCGCTGCACGGCACCGGACCCGACGGCGTAGGCCTCGACGAACCCGACGTGCGCCACCAGCGGGTTGTCCTCCAGCAGCTGCGTCAGCGCCCGCCCGGCTTCCCAGCTGCGCTCCGGCCAGGTGCTGCCGGCGAAGAACGCTTTGGAGGTCACGTCCATCACCTGCTGGAAGCCGAGTTCGTGCACCGACATGAACGCGTCCTGCTTGTCGGCGAAGAGCCGGTAGAAGACGTGCCCGTCGACCCGTGCGAACTTCGTGATGTCCGCTACCGTGGTCGCCGTGTAGCCCTTGCTCTCGGCCATCCTCGCGGTGGCGAAGAGTATCCGCAGCCGGTGGTTTTCGGCGATCTCCTCCCCGGAGAGCCGCGGGCGCCCGGGCGGCAGTATGCTCGGCATCTGCTGGATCGGCACATCGGGCACATGCGGGGAGGGTGGGGGAGGCGGTGCCGGTGCGAGGGTCCGCCAGCGGTGCTCGCGGGCAGGCTGCTCATAGCTCTTGATCCAGGCCAGGAGCTCGTCGATCACCTTCGATATCGCGGGCTCCCCGCGACGAAGCCGGGTTGCGAGCATTCGGTAAACCCCGCCGATCAGCACACGGTGATCGAGATCCGGTGCGACCGCCTGAGCGCCCACCCCGCTGTGGGCCTGCTCGATCACCTCGGCGATCTCAGCGATCCCCTTATCGCGCGCGTCGAGCGCCGCAGCTCCTCCGGCCATCGACTCGCTCATCAGGAAGCGTGCTCTCGCGGGCTCGGCGCTTGCGAAGCCGACGAGGGCCTCGACGGCTGCCACCGTGGCCTCCTCTGCCGAGCGGCTCTTCACCGCCTTGCTGATCGCCGCCAGCAGCCGCTGCTGGACGTCGGCGATGCTCGCAAGGAAGCAGTCGTCGCGGTCGGTGAAGTAGTCGTAGAACGTGGGCCGTGAGACGCCGGCCTTTCCGATCACCGCAGACACGTTCGCGGTGGCATAACCGCCGCGGTTCGCCACGTCGATCATTCCCCTCACCAGGCGCCCCCGCTGCGTGCTCTTGCGTCCATTTTGCGTCATCGTGTTTACGACCTGTTTTCCTCCTGCCGGACGTCCGTCGAACCGTATCCGAGTCGGCAGCGCCTCGCCATCGGTCGAGCCGCGCGTAAAGCGCTCCTCGCGACCGACCGCAAGGCGCACCGCCGCGAGCCTCAGACCGGGGCGAACCGCTAAAGCAGTGTTTATCGCTGAGCAGTGTTTCGCTGCGCCTCCTGTGTCCCAAAAGGCTCTGCAATCGAGCTTTTGCGTTCAGGGATAGGCGATACTTGACACCGTGTCGGACCATCCACTAGGCTCCACGTAGATGTTTATGGAGGCTCAGATCTTGCAGTTCCGCCGCGCCGGCCCTCGCGGGCGAGCGGGTTTCCTTCTTGGGCACCGCCGTCACCCTCCCGGCGATGTCCGAGTCGGCCTCGAGGCTGCGCGCGTTGACCCCATCAGCCGCGCACAGGGGCTCAGGGCAGGACGGGGTGCCGCGGCTCTGCCGTGAGCCGCGTCACCCCGTCGGCTGCCCCGCGACCGGGGATGAGGACCGGTGACGTCGCTCGCGGTGCGGCGGCGAGCGGCCTCCGCGACACGCCCGAGCAGGCCCTACGGGCAGCCCCTCGCTGGCGTCGGTCGCGGGATTGCGTATCAATCCCGCGACCGTCAAAGGGGCCATACCTCCTCGATCCTGCGCGCGATCCCCCGTAGATTCGGGCTTTCGCTGGTCGCGGGTAGGTGTTTCAATCCCGCCCCCGCTATGTCGTTAATCTGCGACCCCCCTCGGGGCGGTCGTTTGGGAGATCGGCCGACAGTTCGGGCGCGATCGTGGCTGCTAGATGGAGCCGGTCAGGCGCAGCTGAGTGCTTGTCCGGCGGGAAGCCGGCCTGGTGCCCACGAGACGCGACGGCGCAGGGCGACGACAGCTCGTAGGTCCCGTCTCACACACGGAGGAGCGGTCTGCAGTTGCGGTGATTGAACACCCGCTCCGTCTTGGCCGCTCGGTGATCGAGCTGCTTCCGAAACTGTGGCTGTTCGGGGCTGGCTGCGCCTACTTCGAACCGAGCCCGCTGGTTCCACATGGTCGGATAGTATCGCCGAAGTGCATGACCGGTGCTCAACACGCTGTGACAGGCGCTCCCTTGGATCCGTTTAGCGCGGCCGCCCTCGCGGAGAGTGTCGTCACGGTCCTCTCGGCGCTCGGGGGCCCGATCGCGGCGGTGGTGAAACGCCGCCTAGTGAAGCGCAAAGTACGTAAGTCGATCGAGCGAGTCTCGTCGAATTTCGTCGCCGAGCACCCGGCGACAGCGGACGCGATGGCGGAATCTGCCGAAGTGATTGCGCACGAGCTGGCCCGGCTGGCCGGAGCTGGTCGGCCAGCCAATGCGCAAACGCTTGCGGACCGCTGGGCAGCGACCGGCCGCCTCAGTCAGGGCGAGGCGACACAGTACGCGGACGAGTACGTACAGAGGTTGCACGACGAGCTGGTCAAGATCGACGGATTTCGGTCCCTGTTCGTCGCTGGCGCCAACATCACGGCGGCCGAGAAGCTGCAGCTCATTAGTGAGAGCATGCGACGCAGCGAGGCGTCGGTGCGAGCCCGTGAAGAGTGGGAGATCGCAGCCTTGTACTACGAGGCGGCGAAAGCTTACTTCCAGGCGGCGCTGGCTCTAATAGCCGGAGACACGATCAAAGCTATGGGATACGAGTACGATGCTCACAGCCTCATCGACAAGGCCAGGCTGGGGCGTGCCTCGCTCGCCTTGGTGAACTCGAAGAGCGTTCGGGAGCGATTCGCGGAGCTCGTCGAAGATCGATTCGAAGACGCCGAGGTCGCGTGTGCCAGCGGCGGCTATGCGAAGGCGCAGGAGGCAGTTCGAGCACTCGATGAAGGCTGCGATGAGTTCAGGGCGCTCGTCAACGAGCGCTTGCGCGCGATCTAGCCGCGGCGACGGACAGGGAAGACTCGCCGACCGGTTGATCGGCCCTACCGGCGGCGTCTTCGAGCGCCGGCTCGATGCGCGCCTCGTTCTCGGCATCACGGGCCTGACGGTATGCCAGCACGTCGCGCAAGCTGATGCGACGGTGGCCTCCCGCGCCTGGCCCGACCTTCTGGACGGGGATGTCCACGGCCTCGGTTTCGAGGAGGTGGACGAGATGCGGGCGTGACATCCCCAGAAGCTCCGCCGCTTCCCGCGTCGTGAGGATCTCGTCGTAGGGCTTCATCGTCACGGCCATGTCTGCGGCCAGGTAGGAGACCAGCCGTTCGAGGCCGTCGCGGGCGGACTCCGGAAGCGCCACGACATCTCCGTCGTCGCCGCGGACGAAGACCTTCTCAGCCGTGTCGAAGGCCTCGGCGAGAACTCGGAGCAACTCCAAGTCGTCCCCATCTGGAGGAGCGATGATGAGATCGTCGGTTACTGGGTCCTGCATTCTGGGGTTCTCCGCATAAGGATCGCCAGCTATTCAAGCGACTGTAGCGCAACCGTGAGAAAAACGCAACTAACGAAACTAACGTTGGTATCGAAAGCCCTTGCTGCCCGCGCCAGCCAGTAGTCGCTCAAGGCCGCGGGTAGGTCCCAGTTGTGCTCGGCCGATCAACTTCGGGCCTCCGAGCCCTGCCCAGGCCAGCCCAGCACGGCCACGCCAGCCCAGCCCAGCCCAGGACGGGCTTGCTCTATGGGCACCGAGAGGTCCACAAACGGGAGCGAATCGTTCCCCCGCCACCTCATCGTCGCTGAGCGCGATCCGCCGTTGATCGGTTGAGTTTGCCTGGTTCGACGACTCGCTGCGCAACGGGAACCGTGGGACATTTCGACGACGACGAGCAGCGGCGCCTCGCGGCGGCGGGGCGCCTCTCTAACCCTCGGAGTCCTCGGTCACGATCTCGATCGCCGACTCGGCGCCGATGTAGGGGGCGAGGACCACGTAGGAGAGGTAGTCGGAGAGGGCCGGCAGGACCTGGATCCGTCCGCCGGCGACCTGGCAGCGGATCGTGTGCAGGAACGCGCCGGCGATCCCCTCGACGGCGAGAGCGCTCTGGGGCTTGCTCGGCGCGCCCTCGGTGAGCAGCGTGGCCACGGCGTCGGCGAGCTCGAGGTTCTGCTCCACGGCCCTGGGCCCGGCGAAGAAGGCCTGCTGGGCGATCGTGCGCGAGTACAGCGGGCGGGCGCCCAGGTGGTCCATCAGCCGAGCGACCACGCGGCGCACCGCACGCGGCCAGTCTCCCGACACGAGGTCGGGATCGGCCGTTAGCGTGAGGATCTCATCGGCGATCATGTCGTGCGCCGCCAGGTAGCACTCGTCCTTGCTGGCGAACATCTCGAGGAAGGCGTCGATCGAGACGCGCGCTTCGTCGGCGATCTGCGGCGCCGTGAGATCGCGGTAGTCGTGGGCTGCGGCGAGGCGCAGGGCGTTGCGCAGCAGTCGCTCGCGCTCGTCGCGCCCGACCGTCTCCTGTTCGCCCGGACGATGGGCGCTGGCGAGCGAGATCCCGCGCATGCGCTGTGCGAGTCGTGCCGCCATCCGCTCGTCCATCTGGGCGGCGCTCGCGGTCTGGAACAGGAGCGTCCAGCGCAGCATCTCCTCGGAGAGCTTCACGTGCTCGCTCGCCTGATCGCTGCGACTGAGCACCGTGGACATCGCCCCGTGCAGGCCTCCCGTTATGCCCCTGACGATCGGCGCTGGCAGCGGGCTCGCGCCGCGAGACTCGGCGAAGCTGCGGGCGAGCATCTGCTCGCAGGCGGCGGTCGCGCGACGCAGGCGCAGGCTGCCGGCCGCGCCCGCGGTCTGCGCCTCGACGAGCACCAGCATGCTCGCCTTGGGGTTCTCCGAGGCGTCTGCTGCGAGCCGCCGGAAGGCGGCCCGCAGGCGCTCTTCGAGGCCTCCGTCGGCCGCCATGTAGGCGTTGCGCAGGTGCTTGATTTCGCGCCCGGCGATCACGTCGAAGGTGGCCAGGAAGCACTCTTCCTTGTTGGCGAACTGCTCGTAGAAGGAGCGACGCGAGACGCCGGCCATCCCGATCACCTGCTTGACGCTCGTGCGCTCGTATCCGTTGAGGGAGACCGCCTCGACCATCGCGCCGTAGATGCGCGCCCGCTGGTGCTGGATCACCTCGTTGCGGGCGAGGCGGTGCGGGCCGTGCGGCAGGCGCTTGTAGATCGGAGCTATGCGCGCAGGTCCCTGGCCCGTCTTTGCGCACCTGCCTGACTGCGACAACGTCCCTCTACCTCCCGATGCCATTCGACCTCCCCGAACCTACCTTTCGAGCCAGACGACTGCTGTCATGAAATCCGGCCGCACGGTGATCATCTCATGTCAGAGGTGCTTTGTCTACATGGAAGCGTCCAACATTCGGACTGAGTCGGGACGGAGGGATGGCGGGCGGGCGTCTCGCCGACAAATGCTCCCGGGGAGGAGCGGGCGCTCAGTGCAGGACGATCTTCAGCACGATGATGCCCGTGCCCATGGTCATGCCCACGGCGACCTCGAGCACGAGCTCACCCGGCGTGGCGCGCGAGCGGATACCGGCGAGGAGCTCGAAGACCACGAGGCCTGCGACCGCGCTCCACAGCGCTGCGTTCACGGCGGTTTCCTGCGCGGCGCCGCTCGCCCACGCGATCACGAGCGCCAGCAGCGGGATGGAGGCGCCTCGTATGAGCGCCCAGTCGTGGCCGAGCGCCCGCAGGAGCACGCCGGCGGTGAGGGGCTCGGCGCCGCTCAGTCGCTCACCGAGCACGCTCGCGTACGCGTGCGCGAGCCAGTAGAGCGCGGCCGCGACCGCCGCCGAGAGGAGCGTGTCGAGATGGGTCTCGTGGCGTCCGCTCTCAGCCGCCAGCAGCGCCCCGATCACCATCACCCCATAGACCACGCCCGAGGGGTTCTCGGCGGGCACGAGCCAGTCGGCGGCGCGGCGCAACAACGGCCAGCGGACGGCCGCGGGGGCGTGCTCGACGGGGGGCGGGGGAGGCGGCGAGTCGATCGCCGGATTATCGCCCCCGCCTCAGCGGATCAGAACGGGCGCGCTGTAGGCGGAGACGTGTGCCCCGTCTGAGATCCTGACCAGGGCCTGGTAGAGGCCGCGGTGGACATGCACGACCCGGCTGAAGCGAGACACCGAGGCGGTGCCCGCTTTGACGACCGTCCCGCCGACGTTGGCCGAGCGGTGCCCGGGCTCGAGCAGCTGGAAGCCGACGAGCGCGCCGACCTCGGCGGGGGCGACCGTGCCGTAGAGGTGGGCATAGCCGCGGCGGGCGGTGGCGCGGGCGTGCAGGGAGACGCGCACGGCCACGCCCTCGACCACCACGGGGCTCGAGACGGTGGGATTGCCCACCGTGACCACGCGGACCTGGGCGTTCTGGAGCAGGCCCACGAAGGGGAAGGAGAAGCCGCCCGCCGAGTTGGTCAGCTCGACGTTGCCGACCTGCTGAAAGCCGCCCAAGTAGGGGAAGGGGTTGGCCTGGAGCATGACCTGGTGGTTCGCCGACCCGGTTCCCGACAGCGTGCCCTCGATCACGAACGGGTTGCCGAAGAGGACCGGGTTGGGGATGCCCACGATCGCCACCGACAGCGGAACCTTCAGCGTCGTGAAGGTGCGATCCGCGCCCACGGCCGCGCCGGCTGAGCTGAGGGCCACGACGCGGTAGTGGTAGGTGCTCAGCGGCGTGAGCCCGGCCACGGCCTGGCTCACGGCGACCGAGCCGCTGCCGGCGCCGACGGGGGAGAGCGGGCTCTGCGTGCCGTATCTGCGGGTGGTGCCGTACTCGAACATGAAGTTGGTGGCCTGCCCGTGCGGGTTCACGTGGCCGCGCAGGACCGCCGAGGAGTAGGCGACGCTCGAGGCCGCCGCGGTGCTCGCGCTCGGGGCCGGGGCGGCCTCGGCGGTGGCGCTGCAGACGGCCACCGCGAGTATCGCGAGCAGCGCAGATCCAGCCTTGCGCGCCCTGGCGGCGCGTCGTGGTCCAAACCCCATGGGGGTCTAGCCTACCCCCAACGAGCGGGTGGCAAACCGGCGATCGGTGATCAGGGTGCTTCGTCGAGGGCTTCGAGCAGGCGGATGGGCTTCGGGTGTCCAGCGACCGCGGCCAGGCCCGCGCGAAGCTCGTAGGCGACGGCGTTCCAGCTCAGCGCGAGCTCCAGGCGCTCGGACATCGGCGTCTGCGGGCGGCGAGCACCGCCTCGCTGCTCGCCAGCGGGTCGCGCACAAGCGCCGGCGTGCGGCTGGAGTGTCGCGCGCGGTGATCCGTCGGAGGTATTCACCCGAATCAGCGTACCGGGCGCCCGGCTGAACGGTCCGCAAGAACCGCTGCATCGGCACGTTGTTCTGGCATGACAACGGTGGGTGTCATCGGGCTGGGCTATGTGGGTCTGCCGCTGGCGGTGGCCTTTGCGCAGGAGGGTTGCGAGGTGGTCGCGGTGGACGTGGACTCGCGCAAGGTCGAGGCGGTGTCCGCGGGAAGCTCATATATCGAGGACGTCTCGGACGATGAGCTGGGCGCGGTTGCCGAGCGGATCCACGCGACGACTCGTTATTCGCGTCTTGCACGCGCGGACGCTGTGCTGATCTGTGTGCCGACGCCGCTCACGCGCAATCGCGAGCCGGAGCTCGGCCCGTTGATCGACTCGACGCGTGCGCTGGCGGAGGTGCTGCAGGCCGGTCAGCTGGTGGTGCTCGAGTCCACCACCTATCCGGGTACGACGCGTGAGCGGGTGGCGCCGCTGCTGGAGGAGTCGGGGCTGGCGGCCGGCAGGGACTTTCACCTGGCGTTCTCCCCCGAGCGCGTCGACCCGGGTCGCACCGACTTCACGCTTCGCACCACGCCCAAGGTGGTCGGTGGATTGACCGAGGCCTGCACGGCGCGCGCGGAGTCGCTCTACGGACTGGTATGCGATGAGGTGGTCCGAGTCTCGACTCCCGAGGCGGCGGAGCTGACGAAGCTCTTGGAGAACATCTTCCGGTCGGTGAACATCGCGCTGGTGAACGAGCTGACGATGCTCACGGATCGGATGGGCATCGATATCTGGGAGGTCGTGGATGCGGCGGCGACGAAGCCGTATGGGTTCATGCGCTTCGAGCCGGGGCCGGGGA
>JADGPL010000003.1 GCA_017882455.1 Solirubrobacteraceae bacterium
TGCTCGAAGGCGCCGTTGATCTCCTCGACGGTTGTCTCACGAAGCGTCTCGACCGTCAGGTCGACGAGTGAGCCCGTCGCCATCGGCACGCGCACGGCAAACCCGTTTAGGCGTCCCGCCAGGTCAGGGATCACCAGGCCAAGCGCCTTGGCGGCCCCGGTCGAGGTCGGAATGATGTTGATCGCCGCGGCGCGCGCCCGGCGTGGATCCGAGTGCGGACCGTCGAGCAGATTCTGATCGGACGTGTAGGCATGCACGGTCGTCATCAGGCCGTGTCTGATCCCGACCGTCTCGTGCAGCACCTTGGCCACGGGCGCCAGGCAGTTGGTCGTGCAGGAGGCGTTGGAGATGACGTCGTGGGCGTCGCGGTCATAGACCTCGTCGAAGTTCACGCCGAGCACGACCGTGGCGTCGGGGTCGGTGGCGGGCGCCGAGATCACGACCTTCTTGGCGCCCTGCGCGAGGTGCTTGGCGGCGTTGGGACGATCGTGGAAGAGGCCGGTGGACTCGATCACGACGTCGACGCCGAGCTCGCCCCACGGCAGCGCTCCGGGGTCGCGCTCGGCGAGCACCTTGATCTCGACGCCGTCGACGCGGATCGCGGAGCCCTCGTCCTCGACCGTGCCGGGGTAGGGGCCGAGGATCGAGTCGTACTTGAACAGGTGCGCGAGCGTGCGCGAGTCCGTCAGGTCGTTGACGGCCACCCACTCGATGTCCGCACCCTGTGCGGCCCCCCGCGCCTTGGCGGCACGCAAGACGTTCCGGCCGATCCGGCCGAATCCGTTGATCCCCACGCGTACGGGCATTCATTGCCTCCTGGAGCGAAAATGAAAGATGCCGGACACCGGAGCCACGTGCCCCACCGCCCGGCCCACCGGGGAAGCCAGCCGCCCGGCCTGCCGGGGAGGCTATCAGCGCGCCGTTTGCCGGGTCCTGTGTCTATCTACGTAACCGCCATGACAATTTTCCACATCGCTCAGGAGCCGCGCGGCGCCTTGTCGATGTCGCGATGCGCGACGGCCACGTCGAGGTCGTCCTGGTCGCGATAGCGCTCCGCCAGGTGCTCGGCGATGGCGACCGAGCGATGCCGCCCCCCGGTGCAGCCGATCGCGATCACGAGGTGGGCCTTGCCCTCGGCCTCGTACTGGGGCAGCAGGAAGTCGAGCAGCGCGTGCAGGCGGACGTAGAGCTCCTCGAGGCGCCCGTCGCCTGCGATGTAGTCGACGACGCGCCGATCGAGCCCGGTCAGCTCGCGCAGGCTCGGCTCGTAGTGGGGGTTTGGCAGGAAGCGCACGTCGAAGGCCAGGTCCTCCTCGCGCGGCGGGCCGTGCTTGAAGCCGAAGCTCATGAAGGTCACGGCCAGCCGGCCTGCGCTCTTGCGCGGAAGGAACTCGCGCGCGATCCTCTCGCGCAGCGTCGCCGCCGACATGGCGGTCGTGTCGATCACGAGGTCGGCGCGCTCGCGCAGCGGCTCCAGCAGCGCCCGCTCGGCGGCCACGCCCGCGGCCACGCTGCCCTCGGGGGCCAGCGGATGACGGCGGCGGGTCTCCTTGTAGCGCGTCACGAGCGTCTGCTCGGCCGCCTCGAGGAAGACCACGTGGTGGGTCAGGCCGAGGGCGTCCAGATCGTCGACGACCGCTCGCAGCGCCTCGAAGTAGACGCCGCCGCGAACGTCCGAGACGACGGCCGCGCGTTCGACCTTGGAGCCCTTGTGCACGAACAGCTCGACCAGCGATCTGATCATCTCCGGCGGGAGGTTGTCCACGCAGAAGTAGCCCGCGTCCTCGAACACGTTCATGGCGGTCGACTTGCCCGCTCCGGAGAATCCGGTGATCACGACCAGGTCCTCCAGCCGCGACTCGACCACCGGCTTGGCGGACTTGCCGCCGGCGGCTCGCAGCGGACGCAGGGTCCTGATCACTGCCATCGTCGTTCAATTGTGCCGCTTGGCGCGGACACGCGGTGAAGTTCCTGGTGCCTCGTCCAAGTCCCCGTGCAACCGGGGTGCTCCGAGATGGTGCGGATTCCTCTCTTTCCCGTCGGTGTCTGCCTTCCCGTCGGTGTCTGCCTTCCCGTCGGTGTCTGCCTTCCCGTCGGTGTCTGCCTTCCCGTCGGTGTCTGCCTTTCCCGTCGGTGTATAACCATGGTGATACAGCAGTGGCAAACGAAGAAGCAGTGGGCACAGGGACAACGACAGACTGTGCTCGTCTCCCGCCGCGGGCCGCCTCCCTGCAGCGGTCCCCTCCCGTCGCCACCGCCCTGGGAGGACAGCTCAGCCGGCTCGATGCAGAAACGCGTAGAGCTCGCGCCCGACCTTGGCGGGCAGCCCGGGGACGCTCTGCAGTTCCTCGCGCGTGGCTCCCACCATCGCGTCGGGGGAGCCGAAGTGGGCGAGCAGGGCGCGCTTGCGCGCGGGTCCGACTCCGGGGAGCTCATCGAGCAGGGAGCTCGTCATCGCCTTGTCGCGCCGGCCGCGGTGGTGGGTGATGGCGAAGCGGTGGGCCTCGTCGCGGACGCGCTGCAGCAGCTGCAGCTCGGGCGTGGAGTGGTCGAGCACCAGCGGCGCGCGGCGCCCCGGGATGAAGACCTCCTCGATCCGCTTGGCCAGCGAGATGACTGCCACGCCACGGTCGCGGAAGCCCTTCAACGGCCCCATTCCGGCGGCCAGCTGCCCCTTGCCGCCGTCGATCACCACGACGTTGGGCAGGGCGGCGAAGCTGGGGTCGTAGGCGGGGTCGTGGGGCGAGATGTCGGCCTGGCGCTCCCACTGGGCGAAGCGCCGCGAGAGCACCTCGGCCATCGAGGCGAAGTCGTCGGACTCGCCCTCGGCGAGGGAGCGGATCTTGAAGCGGCGGTAGTCGGACTTCTTCGGGGCGCCCCCCTCGAAGACGACCATCGAGGCGACGGTGTGGGTGCCCCCGAGGTTGGAGATGTCGAAGCACTCGATCCGGATCGGCGGCACGTCCAGCCCGAGCGCCTCCTGCAGCCCGTCGAGGGCCTCCACGCGGCCCTGGCGGCGACGCTCGGAGCGCAGCTTCTCCTGGTCGAGCGCCAGGCGGGCGTTGCGCTCGGCCAGCTCGAGGATGCGCCGCTTCTCGCCGCGCTCGGCGGTGCGCAGCTCCACCGGTCCTCCACGACGGCTGGCGAGGGCCTCGGCGAGGACCTCGTGGCCCACGAGGTCGCGCTGGGTGACGAGCAGCGCGGGAATCGAGATCTGACCGCCGTAGTACTGGAGCATGAACTCCTCCGCCACCTCCCCGAGGTCGCGCTCGGTCTCGTTTGCGAGGTAGAAGGACTGGCGGTCGGAGAGCACCCCGTCGCGCACCTGGAAGACCTGGGCGTTGGCCTCGCGCCCGTCGATCGCCACGGCGACCGCGTCGAAGGTGCCGACCGACTCGCTGGTCACGCGACGGCGCTCCAGCAGCGAGCGCACGGCCTGCAGCCGGTTGCGCTCGAGCGTCGCCTGCTCGAACTCCTCCGCGGCGGCCGCCGCCCGCATCCGCTGCTGGAGGTCGCGCTCGATCGCGGAGAAGCGCCCGGAGAGGAAGTCGATCACCCCGTCGATGCTCTTGCGGTAGTCCTCCTTGGAGACATACCCGACACAGGGGGCCTCGCAGCGCTTGATGTAGTAGTCCAGGCACGGGCTGCCGCTGCGCCGGCCGGGCTCGGGCCCGGTGCAGGAGCGGAACATGAAGACCTTGGCCAGGACCTCGAGCGTTGCGCGGACGCGCTTGGCGTTGGAGTAGGGGCCGAAGTAGGCCCGCGAGCTGCGATGGCGCTCGCGGGTGAAGTACACGCGCGGGAAGTCCTCGTCGAGGGAGATGGCGATGAACGGATAGGACTTGTCGTCGCGCAGGCGGATGTTGAAGCGCGGGCGGTACTGCTTGATGAAGCTCTGCTCGGTCAGCAGGGCCTCGGCCTCGGTGGCCACCACCACGCACTCGATGTGCTCCACGCTCGCCACCATCTCGGCGTGGCCGGGACTCGAGGGCACCTGCGCTTTGGAGAAGTGCGAGGCCACGCGCTTGCGCACGGACTTGGCCTTGCCCACGTAGATCACGCGGCCCTTGCCGTCCCTGAACAGGTACACCCCGGGCTGGTCGGGCAGGGCGCGGCGCTGGTCAGCGAGGCTCGCGTGCTCGGTGGTCGCTTCGGTGCTCGCCACCTCAGTAGCTGCGCGCGTGGCGGTAGACCTCCATCGCGGCGTAGAGCACGCCGATGATCAACAGGAACCAGGCGAGCTCGCCCAGCCCCGTCTGCCACATCCTGGTGCGCGCCACGACCGCGAACACGGCCACGGCCGTTCCGCCGTAGAGCAGCGCGCGATGGCGATCGCCGAGCCCGTGCAGCGAGATCCTGTGTTCGCGGTAGAGGCGCAGCCCCATGTAGGCCATGCCGGCGCCGAAGGCGGCCCACAGGACCGCTTCGAAGGTGCCTGCGGCACGTCCTCCCCCCGGGAGGAAGTAGACGGCCGCGGCGATCAAGACGATGATCGCCACGTTGCGTGCGGTCTTCAGCGAATCGCTCACAGATAGAGGTTAGCCCTCAGTCGATCAGCGCCTCCAGGCGCGCGTAGGCGTCCTCGACCGCGCGCTTGGCCGCTGTGTGCCGCGCTTCGGACTTGGCAGCCTCGTAGCGCGTGGCCCAGGCGGCCGGATCGGCCAGCTCGCCTTCGAGCTCCTTCAGCGACGCCTCGGCCGCTTCGACCGCCTTCTCGGCCTTCTGCTGGTCGTTGAGTCGGTTCTTGGACGGCCCCTTCGGCTTGGCCCCGCCCTTCGCCCTGGCCTCTCCGGGACCCGAGCCGTTCCCACCCTCGAGGTCTCTTGCTGTTCCAGCCTGCACATGTGCAGGCTGGCGGAGGGTCGCATGCGACCCTCCGGGGGACCGCGCATGCGCGGTCCCGGCCGGACCGATCGAAGATCGGCCAACATGTGGGGCCGCCTTCCCGCCCGAAGACCCATTGGACCCCGCCGCCCGCAGCTCGTCGCGCACGCGCACGTACTCGGGCCAGCCGCCCTCGTAGCTGCGCAGGGAGCCGTCCTCCACGGCCACCGTGCGCGTGCCCACGGCATCGAGCAGGGCGCGATCGTGGGAGACGAGCAGGATCGCCCCGGGGAAGGAGCGCAGGGCGTCCTCGAGCGCCTCGCGGCTCTCGATGTCGAGGTGGTTGGTGGGCTCGTCGAGGATCAGGACGTTGGCGCCGGACTGGACGAGCACGGCCAGGGACAGTCGCCGGCGCTCCCCGCCGGAGAGCCCGCTGAGCGGTTTCTCGGCCTCCTCGCCGGAGAACAGGAAGCGCCCCAGCAGCGCCCGGGCCTTTCCGGGGCTCAACTTGGTGGCGCTCTGGGTGGCGTCGAGCACGCTCTGGGTGGCCGACCCCCCGGCACCGAGCTCGTCGGCGTGCTGGGAGAGGTAGCCCACCTTGACGTTGTGCCCCGTGCTCAGTTTCCCCGCCGCCAGCGGACGGCGGCCGGCGAGGGTCTCGATCAGGGTGGTCTTGCCGGCGCCGTTGGGGCCCACGAGCGAGACGTGCTCGCCGCGCTCCAGCCACAGCTCGGCCTGGTCGAGCAGCACCACCGGGCCGGTGGGCGGCTCGCCGATCTCCACGCGCCCCTCGTGCAGCTCGAAGATCACGCGCCCCGTGCGCTCGGGCGCGGCGAACTGGAACTCCAGGCCCTTCTCGTCCTTGGGGTCCCGCTCGATCCGCTCGATCTTGGCGAGCTTCTTGACCCGGGATTGGGCCTGTTTGGCCTTCGTGGCCTTGTAGCGGAAGCGCTCGATGAAGCGCTCCATCCGCTCGATCTCCGCCTGCTGCTTGTCGATCGCCTTGCCCAGGGCCATCTCGCGGGCGGCCTGCTCGCGGCGCCACTGGTGCCAGGTGCCGGCGAAGAAGCGCGAGCGGCCGGCCTCGAGCTCCAGGACGGCCGTGCCCACGGCCTCGAGGAACCAACGGTCGTGGGCGACGAGCACGATCGCCGCGTCCTGGTCCACGAGCGTCTGCTCGAGCCACTCCAGGGACTCGATGTCGAGGTGGTTGGTGGGCTCGTCCAGCAGCAGCACGTCCGCGCCCGTGGCCAGCGCCCGCGCGAGCGACGCCCGCGTGAGCTGCCCCCCGGAGAAGGAGCTGAGCGGACGGTCGAGGTCCCCGTCTCGGAAGCCGAGGCCGTGGGCCATGGCGGTGGCGCGGTTGCGCCACAGGTAGCCCCCGCGCGCCTCCAGGCGGGCCTGGGCGCCCGCATAGCGCGTGAGGACCGCCTCGTCGCTGTCGCCCTGCGCCATCTTCGCCTCCAGGGCCGCCAGCTGCGCCTCGATCTCGAGCTCCTCGGCGCACCCCGAGAGCAGGTAGTCGCGCAGCGCCATCCCCCGCTCGCGCGGTGGGCGCTGATCGTGGAGGGCGATCCGGACGCCCTTGGCCACGCTCAGCTCGCCACGGTCGATCGAGGTCTCCCCCGCGAGCATCCGCAGCAGGGTCGTCTTGCCCGCCCCGTTGCGCCCAGCGATCGTCATCCGTTCGCGGCGCTCGAGCTTGAAGGAGACCCCTCGCAGCAGCGGCTGCCCGGCCATGTCCTTGTGCAGGTCTGATGCGATCAGCAGAGCCATCGGCTGCTGATGGTAGGCGGCGGCGCGCCCGCCCCCTTATGTAGGATCTGCGTTCAGATGCGCAATCGCCTGCTCACCAAGCTGATCCCGCTGACGCTGACGCTGATGCTGGTCGCTGCGCCCGCCGCCCAGGCCACCAACGACGGCCGCGGCTTCTACGGCGCGACCGACGACAAAGTGGTCACCGACGCGGGCTTCATCCTGATCATCTTCTTCCCGCTGTTCATATTCACGATGAGCATGCTCCAGAAAGCCCTCGACAAGCGCAAGGAAGCGCGCAAAGCCGCCGAGAAGGCCGTCCTGGGCAACGCCACGTGGCGTGGCGGCTGGTAGCGCCCCTCCCGCGATGAACGAGCCCGGGCAGGGCACGGAGGCGGTTCGCTATGAACGCCACGGCGCAGCGGCTGTGGTCACGATCGACCGCCAGCACAGGCGCAACGCCGTGGATGGGCCGACGGCGGCCCTCCTGCACGAGGCCCACCTGCGCTTCGAGCGCGAAGAGGATGCGCGCGTGCTCGTGCTCACGGGCGCCGGCGGTGTGTCCTTCTGCGCGGGCGCCGACCTGAAGGCGACCGAGACCATGGCCCCGCGGCTCATGAGCCACGAGGGACCGATGGGCTTCACCCGCCTGACGCCCTCCAAGCCCACGATCGCCGCGATCTCGGGCTTCTGCCTCGCCGGCGGGCTCGAGCTGGCGCTGTGGTGCGATCTGCGCATCGCCACCGAGACCTCCAGGCTCGGATACCCAGAGCGTCGCTGGGGAGTGCCGCTGATCGACGGCGGCACCCAGCGCCTGCCACGGATCGTGGGCCTGGGGCGCGCGCTCGACCTGATCCTCACCGGGCGCATCATCGAGGCCGGAGAGGCGCTCGCGATGGGCCTCGTCACCGAGGTGGTCGCGCCCGGCGCCCACCTCGAGCGCGCGCTCGCCCTGGCCGAGGGCCTCGCGCGCTTCCCGCAGCGCACCATGCTCGCCGACCGCCGCAACGCGATCGAGGGGCTCGGCATGACCTTGACGGAGGGCCTTGCGCTCGAGTCCCAGGCGGGGCCGGAGGTCTTCGAGGACGGAGCCCGCGGGGCCGAGCGCTTCGCCGCCGGCGAGGGACGCGGCGGGGCGGGCGCCGGGGCCTGATCAGATGGTGCCGCGGGGCACGATCCAGCATGTCGGCTGGCCTGTGATGGCGGCGATGCGGTCGAAGTCCTCGTCGTAGTGCAGCAGCTCCACGCCAGCGGACTCGGCGGCGGCTGCGATCAAGAGGTCCGCGTGTCCGACGCTGCGCTGATGGGAGCCGCCCTGGTGGGCGAGCTCGCCGTAGACGTCGATCGCTCGCGCCCACTCCCGCGCGGCGATCGGGAACTGCGGGAGCTCGTCCATCTCCACTCTGCGCTCGTCGAACTCGCGGCCGTTGCGGACGCCCTGCAACAGCTCCAATGAGACCATCGCGCACGTGCCAATCAGTCCGCGGACCATCTTCTGATTGAACGAAAGGTCCAAATCCGGCAGCCGACGGGCGATCTGCCAGGCACTGGTGTCTGCCATCTGCATCTACACACCCAGCTTGCCCCACGGCCTCGTTTCGACGCGCGAGCGCCTCAGCTCCTTGAGATCCTCGAGCGTTTTGCCGCCGAGGTCCCATTCAGCAAGCCGTTCCAGGCGCTCGCGGCGCACCACAGCCCGCAGCGCATCGTGCACCGTGTCGGTGGTGTTCCTCGTCTTCAGCACCTCGCGTGCCTCAGCGACCAGCTCCGAGTCCAGGTTGATCGTCGTTCGTCTCACCATCGCGCACCCTCGCATACATATAGATCGAGATCAATAGCCATATAAGGATTGTAACGATGTGTGCACATCGTTGACACACTCCGGGCACACTTGGCCAGTGTTCTCTCCGCAGAGTATGCTCGCCTAGGCAATGGCCTACTTCGTCACAGGAGCGACGGGCTTCATCGGAAGCCGTCTGGTGGAGCGGCTGCTGGACAAGCGCCAGGGCAAGATCTACGTGCTCGTGCGGGAGGCCTCCAAGCCCCGCCTCGATGACCTGATCGAGCGCTGGAGCGTCGTCGGCGGAAGCTCCACCGCCAGCCGGATCGTGCCCGTCGTCGGCGACCTGCGCCGCCCGCTGCTGGGCGTGGAGAAGGAGCAGGTGTCAGAGCTGCGGGGCAAGGTCAACCACTTCTTCCACCTCGCCGCCGTATACGACATGACGGCGCCAGCCGAGCGCAACACGGCGGTCAACGTCGGCGGCACCACCCACGCCGTGGAACTGGCGCGCGCGATCGACGCCAAGCACCTGCACCACGTCTCCTCGATCGCCGTGGCGGGCACCTACAGGGGCGTCTTCGAGGAGGACATGTTCGATGAGGGCCAGCGCCTGCCCTCGCCCTATCACCGCACCAAGTTCGAGTCCGAGCGAATCGTGCGCGAGCAGCCGTACATCCCATGGCGCGTCTACCGCCCCGGGATCGTGGTGGGCGACTCCCAGACCGGCGAGATGGAGAAGGTCGACGGCCCCTACTACTTCTTCAAGGCGATCCAGCGGATGCGCCACCTGCTGCCCGAGTGGGTGCCGCTCGTGGGCCTCGACCTCGGCTACACGAACGTGGTCCCAGTCGATTGGGTGGCAGGTGCCCTCGAGCACATCGCCCACGAGCCCGACCTCGACGGCCGCGCCTTCAGCCTCACCGACCCGCGCCCCCAGCGCGTGGACGAGCTGATCAACGAGCTCGCCCTCGCCGCCCACGCGCCGCGGTTCGCGCTCAGTGTCGACAAACGCCTGATCGACCCGCTGCCCAAGTGGCCGCTGAGGCTGACCGCCCGAATGCCCCCGTGGCGCCAGCTGCGCAACCTCGCCCTGCGCGAGCTCGGCATCCCGCCCGAGGTGCTGGCGAACATGGAGCTCGTGCCGCGCTTCGACACGCGCGAGGCGACCGCGGCGCTGGCGGGCTCGCCGCTGGAACAGCCGCCGCCGCTGCAGGAGTACGTGGCCCGCCTGTGGGACTACTGGGAGCGCGAGATGGATCCGGACCTGAGGCGCGGCAGGACGCTGAAGGCGGCGCTGAACGGGCGCCACGTGCTGATCACGGGCGCCTCTTCGGGGATCGGGCGCGCGACCGCCCTGAAGGTGGCGGCGGCGGGCGGGGTGCCGCTGCTGGTGGCTCGCAGCGTGGAGAACCTCGAGGAGGTGCGCGCCGAGATCGTCGCCGCGGGCGGCACCGCCTACGTCTACTCGGCGGACCTGGCCGACATCGAGTCGATCGAACGCCTGCTCGAGCGCGTGCTGGCCGACCACCGCGACATCGACATGCTGGTCAACAACGCCGGGCGCTCCATCCGCCGCTCGATCGCGCTCAGCTACGACCGCTTCCACGACTTCGAACGCACGATCCAGCTCAACTACTTCGGCGCGGTCAAGCTCATCATCGGGCTGCTCCCGCACATGCGCAAGCGCGGCTCGGGACACATCGTCAACGTGTCCTCGATCGGCGTGCAGACCAACCCCCCGCGCTTCTCCGCCTACGTCGCCTCCAAGGCTGCGCTCGACGCCTTCACGCGGGTGGTCTCCTCGGAGGTGATCGGCGACGGGGTGACCTTCACCACGATCCACATGCCGCTCGTGCGCACGCCGATGATCACGCCGACGAAGATGTACGACGCCTTCCCGGCCATCAGCCCCGAGGAGGCGGGCGACATGATCTGTGAGGCCCTGCGCAGCCGCCCCAAGGAGATGGGCACCCGCGTGGGCAAGTTCGGAGAAGTCGCCTACAGCCTCTCGCCGAGCACAATGGACCGGCTCCTGCATCTCGCCTATCGCGTGTTCCCGGACTCGGCCGCCTCCAAGGGCCAGCCGGACGTCGAGGAGCACGCCTCCTTCGAGCAGATCGCGATGGCGACGTTGACGCGAGGCGTGCACTGGTAGGTGGGGCGCGGGCGCGGTCGCGCTCGATGGGATGATCTGGCCGTGAGCGAGACTCCCGCGGCGATCGAGGTGAGCGCCCTCTGCAAGCGCTACGGCGACTACGAGGCCGTGCGCGGCATCGACATCACCGTCCAGCGCGGTGAGGTGTTCGGCCTGCTCGGCCCCAACGGGGCCGGCAAGACGACCACGGTGGAGATCCTCGAGGGCTACCGCGCGCGCACGAGCGGGGAGGTCTCGGTGCTCGGCCAGGATCCGGCCAACCGCTCGATCGAGCTGCGCCGCCGCATCGGGATCGTCCTGCAGTCGGGCGGGATCTACAGCCACATCACCCCGCGCGAGGCGCTGCGACACTGGGCGAGCTTCTACCCCCACCCGCGCGACGTCGAGGAGGTGCTCGACCTTGCCGGCCTGCGCGAGAAGGCAGACGTACGCAGCCGCAGGCTCTCAGGGGGCCAGCTGCGGCGGCTCGATTTCGCGCTGGCGCTCGTGGGAGACCCCGAGCTGATCTTCCTAGACGAGCCCACCACGGGCTTCGATCCCGAGGCGCGGCGCGCCGCCTGGGAGACGGTGCGCTCGCTGCGCGAGCTCGGCAAGACGATCCTGCTGACCACCCATTATCTCGAGGAGGCCCAGGCGCTCGCCGACCGCGTGGCGATCGTCAAGGACGGGCGCATCCTGGCGATCGGCCCGCCGCGCGAGCTCGGCGTGGGCGCGGCGCACTATCGCGTGGTTTACCGCGGGCGCGACGGCGAGCTCGTGGAGCTCCAGACCGATGACCCGACGAGGCTGCTGCACGAGCTGGCCGGGGAGGCGCTCGAGCGCGGCGAGAGCCTGCAGGAGCTCTCGGTGGCGCGCCCCACGCTCGAGGACGTCTACCTGGAGCTGACGGCCGATGCCTGAGACGCTCGCGCTCAGCTGGCGCCAGTATCGCCTCGAGCGCCGGATGTTCTGGCGCAACCCGAGCGCCGCCTTCTTCAACTTCGTGCTGCCGCTGCTGTTCCTGGCCGCCGGCGGCGCGATCCTCAGCGGCAGCCAGCGCGACCTGAACAAGCTCGTCCCCGCGATCGCGGGCATGAGCGTGATGTCCACCACGTTCACGGCGCTCGCCTACAACATCGTGTTCCTGCGCGAGCGGGGCGTGCTCAAGCGCATCCGCGGCACGCCCCTGCCCACGATCTCCTACTTCGGCGGGGTGGCGGCCAACGCGGTCACCAACACGGCCCTGCAGATCGTGATCGTGGTGGCGGCCGGGCGGCTGATCTTCGGCATCGGCTGGCCGCCCCACGTGGCCACGCTGATCGTGTTCGTGCTGGTCGGAGTCGTCTGCTTCGCCGCCCTCGGCGTGGCCTTCGCCCACGCGATCCCCAACTTCGAGTCCACCGCCGCCTACGTCAACGCCGTGTTCCTGCCGGTCGTGTTCGTGTCCTTCTACGTGTTCGACTCCAGCAGCGCCCCGGGATTCGTCAGGACGATCGCCGACGCGCTGCCGCTGACGCCGCTGATCGAAGGCCTCTCGAGCGCGATGGTCGCGGGCGCGCACACGCCCAGCCACCTGGACGCGCTCGCCGTGATCGGGCTCTGGGGCGTCTTCGGGCTGTACTTCGCCGTGCGCGGCTTCTCCTGGGAGCAGTCGCGGACATGACCACCGAGCGGACATGACAACCGAGGAGAGGACCACACGATGAAGCAGCTCGCCGAGGGCGTCCACCAGCTGCGCGGCTGGCCCGCCAACGCGATCAACGTGTACCTGGTGGAGGACGTGCTGATCGACGCGGCCACCAGACAGGGCGAGAAGCGGATCATGCGCCAGATCGCCGGGCGCAAGCTGAACGCGCACGCGCTGACCCACGCCCACCCCGACCACCAGGGGGCGAGCCACGCGATCTGCGAGCGTCTGGGGATCCCGCTGTGGTGCGGCCAGGGCGACGTCCCCGCGATGGAGACTCCGGGGGGCGTTCGCAACTCGCAGGCGCCGGGATGGCTGAACTGGCTGCAGCAGCGCTACTGGACCGGTCCCCCCCACCCGGTTGCCCGGGCGCTCGTCGAGGGCGACGAGGTGGCGGGCTTCACGGTCCTGGAGAGTCCCGGGCACTCGCGCGGACAGGTGGCCTACTGGCGCGAGTCCGACCGCGTCCTGATCCTGGGGGACGTGCTCAACAACATGAACGTGATGACCGGCATCCCGGGGCTGCACGAGCCGCCGGAGATCTTCACGCCGGACCCGGCGCGCAACCGCCAGTCTGCGCGCAGGCTGGCGGAGCTGAGGCCGAGCCTCACCTGCTTCGGGCATGGCGCGCCGCTGCGCGATCCCGGCAAGCTCGCGGACTTCGTGGCGAGCCTGCCGAGCTGAGCCGGTGTCGAGCGCCGAGAGCATCTTCCTCGCAGAGGGCGAGACGTTCCTCCCGACCGAGCACGCCCGCGGTCCGTGGGACCCGCGGGCGCTCCACGGCGGCGCCCCGGCGGCGCTGATGACGGCGGCCTTCGAGCGCTTCCAGCCGGGCGCGGAGCTCGTCGTCGCGCGCCTGGGCTTCGAGCTGCTGCGGCCGGTGCCGATGGCGCCGCTGAGGCTGTCAACTCAGATCGTGCGCGCCGGGCGCCGCGTGCAGGAGCTCTCCGGGGAGCTGCGGGCCGGCGAGGATCTGATCTGTCGGGCGAACGCCCTGCGCGTGCAGCCCGTCCCCGACGACCTGCCCGAGTCGGCCGACGGCTCCTGGGCGCCCGAGCCGATGCCCTCGCCCGAGGTCGGAAGCGCGGTCCGCTTCGCCCTCGATGACCCCGAGCGGGCGAGCTTCGCGGCGAGCGCGATGGAGATGCGCTGGCTGGATGACCCGTGGACGCTCGGTCCGGGGCGGGTCTGGATGCGCCTGCGCCACCCCCTGCTCCCCGGCGAGGCCCTCACCCCGCTGGCGCGCCTGGCCGCCACGGCCGACTTCGGCAACGGCGTGAGCGCGGCCCTGTCCTTCAAGGACTACCTGTTCATCAACGCCGACCTGTCCATCCACCTGCAGCGCCCGCCCCGCGGGGAGTGGATCGGCCTCGACGCCCGCACCCTCTTGCCAAGCGGCGGCAGCGGCCTGGCTGAGAGTGTGCTCCACGACGTCGCAGGGCCCGTCGGCAGGGCATTTCAGACGCTCGTCGTCCAGCCTCGCTAGCGCCCGGCGATCCCCGGGAGGTGCCCCCACGGTCTCCGTTAGACACCCCCGCGTCGATTAGTTGTGTGTGCAAACAATGTTGCTACAGTCAACACAACAGCGTTCTGTTCATTCACGTTCACCCCCCTGCGAAAGGAACCTCCGATGTCAGCAGTCGATTCGACCACCACCACGCAGACCCCCCTCCCCACGGGAACCTGGAAGGTCGACCCGGTCCACTCGAGCGTGGAATTCCAGGTCAAACACCTGGGCATCGCCACCGTCAAGGGCCAGTTCAAGGACTTCGAGGGCACGCTCGAGGTGACCCCCGACGGCATCAGCGCCTACGGCAGCGCGAAAGTCGCGAGCGTGGACACCCGCGAGCCCCAGCGTGACGGCCACCTTCGCTCAGCCGACTTCTTCGACGAGGAGAACCACCCGGAGATCACCTTCAGGTCCACCTCGGTGCGAACCATCGACGAGGACACCTTCGAGATCGAGGGCGACTTCACGATCCACGGGATCACCCGGCCCCTCACGCTGCAGGCGACGCTCGAGGGCACCGAGACCGACCACGAAGGCAACCCCCGCGTGGGTCTCTCGGCTACCGCCCAGATCAACCGCTCGGACTACGAGATGAAGTTCAACATGGCCCTGGGCTCCGGCAACGTGGTCGTCGGCGACAAGGTCAAGATCCTGCTCGACATCTCGGCCGTGAAGGCCGCCTAGGGCCGAAGCGCTCGCATCGTTCGGAGCGAGGCGACGTCGTCAGCGCACGACGACGTCGCCGAGCGCCTCGTCGATCGCGTCGAGCGTGTCCTGGCTCAACACGATCCCCGAGGCCGAGGCGTTGGCGTGAACCTGCTCGGGGCGGCTGGCCCCCACGATCGCCGAGGCGACGTTCGGCTGGCGCAGCACCCAGGCGAGCGCGAGCTGGACCATCGTCAACCCCGCCTCCTCGGCGACGGGCACGAGCCTCTGGACGGCCTCGAGCACCTGCGGCTGGATCAGCCGGTCGATGAAGCCGCTCATGCTCTTGCTCGCGGCGCGCGAGTCAGCCGGCGGCTGCTCCCCCGGGCGGTACTTGCCCGTCAGCACGCCCTGTCCCAGCGGCGACCACACGATCTGGGAGATGCCCTCGCGTTCGCACAGCGGGATCACCTCCGCCTCGGGCGCGCGCCACAGCATCGAGTACTGGGGCTGGCTGGAGACCCAGCGGACCGTGTCGGGGATGGCGAGCGACTCGTCGATCTTCTCGGCGGGCCACTCGCTGAAGCCGATGTGCCGGGCCTTACCCGCTTGCACGACCTCGGTGAGCGCCGCCATCGTCTCCTCCAAAGGCGTCTCGGCGTCGTAGCGGTGGCACTGGTAGAGGTCGACATGGTCGGTCCGCAGCCGCTTCAGCGAGGCGTCGATCTGCTTGTGGATCTGCGCCGCCGAGAGGCCGCGGTCGCTGTCGGACATGGGGAAGTAGACCTTGGTGGCGAGCACGTAGGAGGAGCGCTCGCGCCCGGCGAGCGCCTCGCCGAGCAGCGTCTCGCTGGCCCCGCGCCCGTAGACGTTCGCCGTGTCGATGAAGTTGATGCCGACCTCGAAGGCCGCGTCGACGCAGGCCCTGGCCCGCTCGGCCTCGACCCCGCCGGAGTAGGTCAGCCAGGAGCCGAGGCTGATCTCCGACACCTCGATGTCGCTCGAGCCGAGCTTGCGGAAGTTCATGGGACCATCACACTACCCTGGAGCGGGGCACCCCAACACCCTCCCTCGCAAGATGACCGCCATCGACCCTGACCTTCGCATCCACTCAGTGCGCCTGGCGGTGAGCGATCTGCCCCGCAGCGTCGACTTCTACGAGCGGATCCTCGGTCTCCCGCTGCTCTCGAACGACGACGAGACCGCATGGCTGGGAGCAGACCGCGAGCATCCCGCATTGCGGCTCACGCGCCTGCAGAGCCCGACACCGGCTCCGAGCAGCGCCACGGGGCTGTTCCACGTGGCCTGGCTTCACCCCTCGCGCGAGTCCCTGGCTGCGACCGTGCGGCGCGTGGCCGCCGGCGGGTGGCCGTTCGAGGGCGCCTCCGACCATGGCGTCTCGGAGGCCCTCTACCTCAGCGATCCGGACGGCCTGGGGATCGAGATCTATGTCGACCGTCCGCGCGAGCGGTGGGAACGCCCGCCGAGCGGCCACGGCGTGAGGATGCACACGCTGGCGCTGGACGTCGAGGACCTGCTGGCGCAGGCGCCCGAGGAGCCGAGCGCCGCGATGCCCGCCGGGAGCGGGATCGGACACGTGCACCTGAAGGTGGCCGACGTGGGACGGGCCAACGCCTTCTATCGCGATGCCCTGGGCTTCGAGGAGCAGGCCCAGCTTCCCTCCGCGGCCTTTCTCTCGGCCGGCGGCTATCACCACCACGTGGGACTGAACTCCTGGCAGAGCCGCCAGGGCGCACCGGCGCCGGACAGCGCTCCGGGCCTGCTGCGCGTCGACTTCGCGCTTCCGAGCCCGGGGGCCTTGGCGGAGCTCGAGCGAAGGCTGCCGGACTCGCTCGAGCGCGCAGACGGCGAGAGCGAGGACGACGAGAGCATCTCCGTGCGCGATCCCGACGGCCAGCTGCTCGTGTTCGGCGCCGGCTGACGAACGGCCGGCATGCAGGCTCCGGCTCCGCCTGAAGCCGATCCCACGCGCAGCAGCGACAGAGGCTCGTTCAGCAGTCGTTGGTCTACGACGCATAGGCGCAGAACGGCACGGCTGACGTGTCGCAGGCAGGCGGCGCACGGGCCGTGCGACGCAGCGCAGTGAGGCGAATTGTCCGCAGCGACTCGTACGGTTGAGTTGTGCCGCGTCTAGAGGAGATCACCTATGAGGCTGCCGCCAAGCGCTCGCGGACCAAGAGGCGCTCGTCTCTGGAATCAGGCAGCGCACGGGGACGCTCCTTGCCGCGCACGCGCTCGTGGCCTCGTTTCTCGGCTCCGCCACGATCCGCGCCCACGGCCTCGAAACACTCGGCTGGATCGCACTCGCGGCACTCGTGCTTGGCCTCTGCGTGTCCGCGCTACTGCTAGCCCCATGGCAGCTCAAGTTCGCCGTCGATGCACGCGAGCTATACGACGAGTTGTATCCGGAGGCTGAAGCCGAAGCCGAAGCCGACACCCTCGGCTGGCTCGCCGCCGCTGGCTACGGCTATCAAGCGCTGCGCGAAGAGAACGCGGGCAAAGTACGCGTCATGTCGTGGCTATCGGGTGCCGTGGGAATCCTGATGATCGCGCAGACGATCTCATGGCTGGCAGCATTGGCGGTACAGTAGAAGCATGACTCCGAAGCCGTTGCCGCCGCAGGAAATCAAGCCGCCGTCGACGTCTATCGGCATTCAAGAGGGCCGCGGCGGATCTGCTCCCCCTCCTCCGCCGCGACCGCGACCGCGACCGTAGGGCAATATCGCAGCTAGGCCTTGGCGCGATCGCGCCAGGACCGCTTGACGTTGGCCGCGATCACATCGACGAGCGCGCCGCGCACCTCGGCGAGATCGGCCAGCAGACCGTCGTCGGCCGGAGCCTCACGAAGGATGTCGCGAAGCACATTGGACGACACCCAAGGATCACGTTGCTCGGTGTGCGGCACTATGTCGGCAGCGAGTGCGCGGCCGAGCTGAGGCGCTCGATCTCATCGGGCGCGAGCTCCAGCCGTGTGGAGTCGAGCAGGTCGCGCAGCTGCTCGGGCGAGGTGGCGCTGGCGATCGGGGCGAGGACGGTGGGCTGGGCCACCAGCCAGGCGAGGGACACCGCGGCAACGGAGGTGCCGTGGGCGGATGCGATCCCGTCGAGCGCGTCGAGCACGGCGAAGCCACGCTCGTTGAAGTAGCTCTCGCGAACGCCTGCAGCGCGCGGGCTGTCCACCTGCTCGCCGTCGCGACGGTACTTGCCCGTGAGGAAGCCACGAGCCAGGCCGAAGTAGGGAATGCAGGCGAGGCCGTGGCGCTCGCACACCCCCGCCAGCTCGGACTCGTAGTCGCGCTCCAGCAGGTTGTAATGGGGCTGCAGCGCAACGTAGGCGGCCATGCCGTCGCGCTCGCCGATGCGCAGCGCCTGCTCGAGGCGCTCAGCGCTGTAGTTGGAGGCGCCCGCATGACTGATCTTGCCGCCCTGAATCAGAGCGTGAAAGGCGCCGAGCGTCTCCTCCAGGGGCGTGTCAGGATCATCCTGATGGGCGTAGTAGAGGTCGATCATGTCAATCCCCAGCCGCTGCAGCGAGCCGTCGACGCTCTCCTCGATCGAGACGGCGGACAGGCCCGGGATGTCGGGTGACATCCCGACCTTGGTCGCGATCACGAGCTTCTCGCGGTTGCCCCGCGCGGCGATCCAACGGCCGATGATCCGCTCGGACGCACCCACGCCATCGGGGCCGCGGCGACCGTATATGTCGGCGGTGTCGATGAAGTTCCCACCGGCCTCGAAGTAGGCGTCGAGCACCTCGAAGGAGCGCTGCTCGTCGATCGTCCAGCCGAACACGTTCCCGCCCAGGCACAGCGGGAACACGTCGAGGTCGGTGCCGGCGAGACGGGAGATGCGCTCAGGTTAGCTCGCCGGGCGACACGCCTGAAGGCACAGCGGGCGAGCGGGGAGAGCTCAGTTGATCGTGTCCACGAGCGAGACCTGCGTGGTGAGCGTGCAGGTCCCCGTGGCGGCCTTCTTGGCCGTGGGAGTCGTGCGCTTGGTCTTCTTCTTCTTCTTCTTCGGTTTATGGGTGGGCGCGCGCGGCGCTGCGACGCCCTTGGCAGCCGTGATCGGCGAGACCGAGCTTCCCGAGCCGAAGTCCGGCTGTTCGCCTTCGTATTCGACGTAGCCCGATTCTTCGCCGCCGGTGCACGAGATCGAGCCACCGCCTTCGACGACACTCTGCACGCTCCCGAGCGTCGCCCCGACCTTGCCCGCGAGGAATTCGGCCTTGCTCTGGCCGTCGAGCACCGCGTTGGCCATCGCCTGGCGGTAGACGGCGGTGGCCGCCGCGGCCTTGGCGCCCTGCGCGACAGGCACGCTCGCCACGCCCTCGACGGTGACGGTCCGCAGGGGAGGGGTGGTCGGGGCTTCCGCGGCCGCCACACCGAGCGTGCTCGCGACGAGGAGTCCTGCCGCCACTGCAAAGATCGCTGTGATGAGGCTCTTCATCTGACCCTCCCTTGACGAGGCCTGGGCTACGGGCGCCACTTCAGTGTAATCGAGCCTGCTAGCGCCGCCGCCCCATCGCAAAGCTCTGCACCGGCGGGGCCGCCGCGCGCATGCTCGATCCCACGTCGGCGCCCTCCGGCTCCTCGCCTGCACCTGCGCCGGCCGACGCCACGGGACGCTCGCTGCCCGGCAGGCGGTGCACGCTCGCGCGGGCGAGCCGACCCGCCCCCTCCTCCACTCCCCCATCGAGGAAGCGCTCGAGCGCTGCCAGCTCGCGCACGATCACGTTGATGACCGGGCGGATCTCCTCCTCCTGCTCCCCCCTCCCCTCGGCGGGCGTCCCGCGCATGTCCCGCACCTGGGCGCCCACGTGCTCCTGGTGGCGCTCCAGGCGACCGTATGCGAGCAGCAACGGCTCGGCCCGCGCGAGCTGGCGGTGGCGCTCATAGACCGCCTTGGACACGATCAGGTTGATCGTCCCGAACTCGTCCTCGAACAGCAGGAACATCGTCCCCCTGGCTGTCCCCGGGCGCTGACGGGCGATCACCAGCCCGGCCACCGCCACCGTGCAGCCGCTGGGCAGCCGGTTCAGCTGGGCGCTGGTGGCGAGCTCGACCGGGTCGGCGCCGCCGGGCACCGTCAGGCGCTCGCGCAGGATCGCCAGCGCATGCTCGCCGACGGTGACCCCACTGGTGGAGTAGTCGGCGATCAGCCGCTGCCAGCGACCGAGCTTGCGCAGGCGCGGCGTCTGCGGGAGCTCCAGGGGCAGCGCGAGCTGGGTGCTCCCCCGAGACGGGTCCGTCTCAGCCGGAGCTGCCAGGCCCAGCTGCCACAGGGCCGCTCGCCGATCGCGCTCGCCGACCGCTCTGAGCCCGGCCGAGGAGGCCAGGAGGCCGTCGCAGACACCCGCCCAGGCCAGCTGTTCGAGCGTCCTGCGCCTCACGCCGGAGCGCGCTGCGAGGTCGCTGAGATCGGCATAGGGCCCGCCCCGCTCGCGCTCGGCCACCAGGCCGTGCACCTCGGCGGCAGCGGCTTCCTTGACGTAGCCGAGGCCCAGGCGCACGCACCCGTCCTGCACCGTGCACCCCACATCCGAGGCGTTTACGTCGAGCCCGAGCACGGATATGCCGCGGTTCTCGGCCTCGTGGACGAGGCTGTCGGGGGCGTAGAAGCCCATCGGCTGCTCGTTCATCAGCGCGCACAGGAACTCCGGGCCGTAGTGGACCCGCAGCCACGTCGACTGGTAGGCCAGCAGGCCGAAGGCGGCGCTGTGGGACTTGGGGAAGCCGAAGCCGGCGAACCCCTCGACCATCTTCCACACCCGCTCGGCCGTGGCCCGCTCGGCGCCCACGTGCGCTCGCGCCCCCTCGATGAAGCGCTCGCGATGGCGCATGAGCATCTCGTGAGAGCGCTTGCGGCTCATCGCCCGGCGCAGGCCGTCCGCCTCGCCGGGCCTGAAGCCGGCGAAGGCTTCGGCGACCTGTATGACCTGGTCCTGGAAGATGATCGTGCCGAGCGTCTCGGCCAGGACCGGCTCGAGCGCCGGATGCTCGAAGGGGATCTCGTAGTCGGGGTCTTCGCGCAGGCGCTGGCGGCGCGCGATGTAGGGGTTGATCGCCCCGCCCTGGATCGGCCCGGGCCGCACGATCGCCACCTGGATGGTCAGGTCCTCGAGGTTCATCGGCCGGGTGCGCAGCAGCGACTGCATCTGGGCGCGGCTCTCGATCTGGAAGACCCCCACCGTGTCGGCGGCGCGGATCGCCCTGAAGGTCTGGGGATCGTCGAAGGGGATCCGCGAGAGGTCGATGCGCTCCCCGCGCACACGCTCGATCTCCTCGACGCAGCGCTCCACCGCCGAGAGCATCCCCAGGCCGAGCAGGTCGATCTTCAGAAAGCCCGCATCGGCGCAGGAGTCCTTATCCCACTGGACCATCTGCCTGCCCTCCATCGCCGCCGGCACCACCGGACAGCAGTCGATCAGGGGCCTGGTCGAGACGATCATCCCGCCCGAGTGCTGGGAGAGGTGCCGGGGCAGGCCATGGGCCTGCTCGACCAGCCGGGCCAGCCAGCGCCAGCGCTCCGAGCGGATCTCCTCCGTGCCGGCTGGCCCGGCGTGCGCGCTCGCCCCTCCCCCACCGCTCAGCGCCGTGGCGATGGCCTGCTCCGAGGAGACCTCCGCGCCACCGTAGTGATCGGCGCCGCGGGCCACCCGCTCGATCTCACCGGCGGGCAGCCCGAGGACCTTGCCCAGCTCACGGATGGCGCCCCGCGCGCGGAAGGTGGGAAAGGTCGCCACCAGCGCCGCACGATCGCTGCCGTAGCGCTCGTGCACGCGCGGGATCAGCCGCTCGCGGATGTCGCGCGGGAAGTCGAGGTCGATGTCGGGCAGCCCGGTCAGGTCCTCGTGCAGGAAGCGCCCCAGCGCCAGCCTGCCGGCCACCGGATCGATGTGCGAGAGGCCGGTGAGGTAGCAGACCAGCGATGACACCGAGGAGCCGCGCCCGCGTCCCGGGGCCAGCAGCGCGCGCGCCGAGTCGAGCCCGCCCACCCCGCGGACCTCCAGGGCGACCTCGCGCGCCAGCTCGAGCATGTCGTGGTGGAGCAGGAAGAAGCCGGCCAGGCCGAGGCGATCGATCACCCTGAGCTCCTGCTCCAGCCGTGCCTGAGCCTCCGGGCGGGCGCCCCGCTGCAGAGGGGATCCATAGCGCTCCTCCAGGCGCGCCCCGCAGAGCTCGGCCAGGCGACGCGAGGCGCCCTGCTCCTCGGCTCCCGGGTAGCGGTAGCCGAGGTCCTTGGTCAAATCGAAGGTCAGCTGCTCGGCCAGCGCCAGCGTCTCACGTACCGCCTCGGGATGGTCGGCGAAGCGGCTGAGCATGGCCTGGGGCGCGCTCATCACGTGGCTGTGGTTGCCGCGGCGCAGCGGCTCTGAGGCATCGAGCGTGGCGTGGTGGCGGAGCGCCACGAACGCATCCTGCAGCTCGGCCCTGATGCGGGCGTGGGCGTGCACGTTGCCGGTGGCCACGCACCTGACGCCCAGCCGGCGAGCGAGCGCGGCGAACGCGCGGTTGCGGGCGCGATCGTGGCGGGCGTAGGGACGCTGCAGCTCCACATAGAGGTTCTCCGCTCCGAACGCGTCGAGCAGCCGCCGCGCAGCCTGCTCGTCGACCGCGCCGTGGCCCGCGGCAGATCGACCGATCACAGCTCCTTCGGCGCAGCCGGTCAGGCAGACCAGTCCCTCGGCGTGCTCGAGCACGACCTGCAGGTCCACCGAGGGCTCGCCCCGCTCGCGTCGCGAGGACCCCTCGCGGGTGTGGGCATGGGCGAGGGTGATGATCCGGCAGAGGTTCCTCCAGCCCTGCTCGTCGCGCACCAGCAGGGTGAGGTGCCGATTCGCAGACCCACCCGCCTGGGGCACCCCACCCGCGCCGGGCACCCCACCCGCGCCGGGCGCACCGACGACGCCGGACGCGCTCTCCACGCCGGTCACGTCGATCTCGGCGCCGTGGATGGCATGCACCCCGTGCTCGGGCGCGTTCTGGGCCAGCTCCATGGAGCCGGAGACGGAGTTGTGATCGGTCAGCGCGAGCGCCGCATAGCCAAGCTCGCCCGCCCGCTGTGCAAGCTCCTGCGGCAGCGACACGCCATCCAGGAACGAGTAGGCGGAGTGGCAGTGCAGCTCGACGTAGGGGGTCCCACGTGCGCTCACTGGACGAACCACGCGCCTGAGCACAGATCGTGGAAGACGACCACGTTGCGTCCGCGCGCGCCGATCAGCTCCCAGTAACGGCGGCGCAGCGGCTCGGCGGTCCACCACTGATCCTCGACCAGCCAGGACTCGCGCAGGGCCTCCACAGCTTCGCCGTCAACCGCGGCCGGAGCGCCGTCTCGCCAGCGCACGCACGCGGGCCGGGGCTGATTCAGGGTGCGTGGCATCAGGTGTTCGATTCCATGATCGTGTGCCTCACTCGGGGATCGGGGTGAGCACCACGCGCCGCTCGGGCACGCGCGAGTCGGGGTCCACGCAGACCGCCCGCAGGGCGGCGTCCCGTCCGGCCACGGCGCGTATCTGGGCGACCGCTTCGCGCATCCGCACGGCGCGCACCGCGGGACGGGCGGGATCCCTGTCGAACAGCGCGCCCTGGTCGCTCGCGGGAGGACCGAAGCGCTCGACGGACAGGCCCAGCGCGCCAGCGGGGGCGGGGAGCGCCTGCAGGCGCACCGACAGCGCCAGCCAGATCCGCTCGGGATCGCCGAGCGCCTGGCGGAAGACCACGCGCTCGCGCCAACCGCCGCCCGCGAGCAGCTGGGCGGAGAGGGTGACCGCGCGCAGCGTGCGCCCGCGGCGCTCGGCGCGGGCGAGCAGCCGGTTGACCAGCACCCCCAGCACGCGCCTCAGCGCCGTGCCCGAGCTCGCGTCGCCGACCTCCATCGACTCCTCCAGACACTCCTCCAGGCGGCGGGGCTGGAGCGGGCTGTCCTCCCCGCGCGCCAGCCTGTGGGCGAGCGTCCCAGCGACCCCGAAGCGATCGCTCAGCGCCGGGCGTCCAAGCCGCTCGAGCTCGCCGAGCGTGCGCACGCCCAGACGCGAGAGCGGCGCCACCAGCGCCGCGGTCTGCTCGCGAAAGCCGAGCAGGGCGATCGGCCGACCCGCGAGCCAGCGCCCGGCCTGCATGCCATCGAGCACCAGCGCCCGGCGCGAGCGCACCGCCAGCGCGGCGGCCAGCGCACAGAAGCGCGTGGACCCCGCACCCATGCGCGCGGGCCGGTCGAGCGCGTGGCGGGCTGCGGCGATCACAGCGGCGTCGCCGCCATGCAGGGCGCGCAGGCCGTCGGTCTCGAAGTAGGCCACTCCCGCGCCGGCCGGCTCGACGGCGGCGCCGATCGATTCCAGGGCGCGGAGCGCGGCCTCCCAGGCCTCGGCCACCCGCACGGGATCCGCCGGGACGAGCACGAGCTCGGGACAGCGCGCGAGCGCCTCGCCCAGGGCCATCCCGCGGAGCACGCCGAAGGCCTCCGCGGTTCCGGAGACCTCCCCCACTCGCTGCTCTGCGCCAGTGAGCGGCGCCACCGCCAGCGTGCGTCCGCCGAGCGCCTGCCGGGCGCTCGAGCGATCGCCGACAGCCACTGAGAGCTCGAAGCGGGGCAGGTACACGCAGACGACCATACGAACATATGTTCGCATATGGCCGGCCGCGGGTCAATCCATCGTCAGCGGGCCCTCCGCGGATCCGCTCAGGAACTGGCGCACGAAGGGGTTCTCCGAGGAGAACATCCTGGCCGCGTCACCCGCCTCCACGATCCGCCCGCGCCACAGCAGCGCGATGTACTCGCCGATCCGGCGGGCCGAGGCGATGTCGTGGGTGACCACCAGGTAGGTGCCGCCATGGATCGCGTGCATCTCCTGGATCAGCTCGCACAGCAGCGCCGTGCGCACCGGATCCAGGCCCGAGTCGGGCTCGTCGAAGATCACGATCTCGGGCTCCATCACGAGCGCACGGGCGAAGCCGGCGCGCTTGCGCATACCGCCCGAGAGCTGCGATGGCGCATCGTCCATCGCGTCCCCGAGGCCGACGTCGGCGAGGCGCTGGGTGACGCGCTCTGCGATCTGCGCCTCGGAGTAGTCGGTGTGCTGGCGCAGGGGGAAGGCGACGTTGTCGAACACTGACATCGAGCCGAACAGGGCTCCGTCCTGGAAGAGCACGCCGATCTTGCGCCGCAGCTCGAGCAGCTTGGGCATCGTCAGGCTGGGAACGGACTGGCCTTTGACGAGCAGATCGCCCGAGTCGGGGAACATCAACCCGATGATGTGCTTGATCAGCACGCTCTTGCCCGTGCCCGAAGGGCCCAGCACGACCGTGATCGTGTCGTCGGGGAAGGCCACGTTCAGCCCGTTGAGCACGGGCACCCCGCCGAGACGCTTGTGCACGTCGATGCAGCGGATCGACCAGTTGCCGGCCTCCGGGTCGCCCGAGAGGTCGAGCTCGCTCGAGTGGTACTGGTAGTCGTCGGCGGTCACCCTTTGCCTCCGTAGGTCACGTGCGGGAACTGGCTGCTCTGGCCGTTGAAGGTGGACGGCCCCTGCTGGTTGCAGCCGGGAGCCGCGACTTCGTTGGAGCCTTCGGGCTTGTTGGCGACCTTGAATTCGATGATCTGCTGGATGATTTCTTCGGAGACGGTTTCGTTCGCCGGCCCGCTGACCGAGGGGGCGGAGTCCGCGCAGGTCTTGCTGCTGAACACGGGCAGCCCGCTGACGAGCGATTTGTAGGCGCCGGGGAGCTGGTAGGCGTTTGCTCGGCTCGTGCCGATCGCGCTCTTGTAGGTCGTCAGGCCCTCGGGGCTCAGCACCTGCATCGCCGTCAGGTAGTGCTGCTTGGGACCTTTCGTTCCCAGTGCGATGTTGCTGTTCTTTTCGCTCGTCTGGGCGGCCGCGGTGAGGTTGGCGAAGAATGCCTGCACCTCGGGCACGTACTCGCCCGTGTACTGCAGGAACGGGTCGAGGTTGTGCAGCACAGGCCTCACGTTTTCGAGCACCGGGGTCGTCAGGTCGAGGGTCTTCTTGAGGTCCGGAAGCCCTACCTTGGCGGCCTTGGTGAGCGGCCCGAGCGAGGTGAGGAACTTGTCGAATTCGGGAGCGAAGGGCTTGGCCGCGCCCAGCAGGGACGAGAGCGCTCGCTCGGCGGGCTTGAATTCGGTGAGGAACGGGCTCGCGTCGGCGGCGAAGCGGTCGAGTTCTTTGAGCGCAGTGCGGGAGTTGCGCTCGAAGCCAGGCAGCGCGCGGAAGGCCGCGGCGAACGCCTGGCTGCCTTCGGCGGCGGCATGGAAGGTGTGCTCGCCGTTGACGATCAGCCCTTCGAGCTGGTGGTCGCGGCTGGCCAGCGCGTTGAAGACCACGCCCGTGTTGTGCACGAGCGCGCGCACAGCCCCCTCCTGGGAGTCGAGGATGGTGACGAGCTTGTTGGTGTGTTCGACGAACGGCTCGAGCTTGGCGAAGTCGGAGTTGATGGCTTCGCCCTTCCCGTTGATGCCTTCGGCGACCGCCTGCTGCCAGATCTGGAAGTCCTTGCGCGTCTTGGGGTCGAAGGCCGAGAGGATGTCGTCGAGCGTGACCGAGTGTTCGACCTGGCTGACGGCCAGCTCGCCATCGTCGGGCAGGAAGCGCCCGCTGTTGCCCTCGGGGATCAGCTGCACGTAAGTCTCGCCCAGCAGCGTCTTCTGGCGCAGGATCGCGTGCATGTTCGCGCGAATCGGCGCGTACCTGCCGGCGACTTCGAGCGTCGCGTGCGTACGCCCGTCGCTGCCCAGCTCGAGCGAGATCACGTGCCCGACGTTCACGCCGCTGATGCGCACATCGGACTGTTCGGCCAGCGCGAGGGTGCGCGGGAAGGCGACGGTCATGCGATAGCCCTTGGGCTTCAGCGGCAGCGGCCCGCCGAAGGACTCCCACAGGAACATCAGCAGCCCGAAGCAGCTGAGCACGAACAGGATGATCACGAGGATGTTGCCGAGCGTGGGTGCGCGCTTTTGCATCTCAGCCCTTCCCCCCCCTCTTCGCGCTCGCCGTCGCGGCCGTCCCGAACGGGCTCCCGAAGATGCCGCCGCCGGAGCCCTTGGCGTGCCCGCGCAGGCTCGAGGTGATCGGCAGGCCGGCCGGCGTCAGCAGGCCCTGGCTGATGCATTCCTGCTTGGTCGGCGGGCGCAGCAGGTTGACGAGGAGGTGCACGTTCGGGTTGACTTCCGAGACGCCTTTGAGCACTTTCAGGAGTTCGCAGTTGAAGTAGACGAGAGTGCGGCCGAGCGTACCCTGCGCGTCGGCGCTGCTGACGGCGCTGTTGAGGTCGTGGTTGCCCCAGTCGAGGAAGAACAGGAAGCCGCCCTTGCTCGCGCCGGGATTGTAGGCGAGCTCGTTGAAGAATTCGTTGAGCACCTGGAAGCTCACGGACAGCTTCGGCAGCGATTCGGCGAACGGCTTGGTCGACGGTCCCAGTTCGTTTACCACCGGCAGGATCTGGCGCGCGAACGGACGGATTTCGTTCCTGAAGATCGGCGTGGTCTTCAGCGCCAGGCGACGGGTCGCTTCGTTGCCGGGGCCGAGCGCTTTGGCGAAGGGGTCGAGCTTGCGTAGGGTCGGGCCGACGACATCGGTGGCCTTGGCGAGCTTGCCGAGCCCGACGCCGGTCTTGTGCAGCGCGCTCGGCAGCAGGCGCAGGGTGCTCTGCAGGTTGGCTTCCTCGTTGGCGAAGGTCTGGAACACCGCGTTGGAGGCATCGACGAGCTGGGATATCTGCGTGTCCTTGGTGCCGAGGGCTTGCATCAGCAGGCTGAAGTTGTGGATCGCGCGTGCGGTGTTGGCGTGGCGCAGTTTCAGTTCTCTGGAGATCTCCTGCGCGTAGCGCGCCGTCGGGTCGAAGCGCTTGAGGACGGCCGCGAGCGCCGCGCCGTTGTGGTTGAGCCCTTCGCCGGCGCCCGCGAGCAGCTCCTGCAGGTAGGCGCGCGTGTCGGCGTCCAGCCCGGCGAGGAATTCGTCGAAGTCGACGTTGGGGGCGGTCTGTGAGAGCGGGATCACTTCGCCGCTCTTCAACCTCCCCGCCGAGCGCGTGCCGGGGTTGACCTCGACGGTGATGTCCTGCAGCTGCGTCTTGGGGCGCAGCAGCAGCGTCGCGTCGCGATAGATCCGCGCGTATTTCGGCGTCACTTTCATCGTGACCGTGGCGATGCCTTCGTGCAGGTCGACGCTGTCGATTTCACCGATCTTGGCGCCAGCGATCGTCACCGCCTGGCCCTGGCCCGGGGTGACGGCCTGGGCTGTCTGGAACTCGGCCTTGAGCGTGTAGTAGTTGCGCCCCAGCACCGGCACCCAGCCCGGGAGCTTGAGGTTCTCGTGCGCGAGGATGTAGCCGCCGACCGCGGCCGCGACCACGATCATCGTGACGACCGCGAGGAAGGCCGTGCGGTAGCGCTCGATCTGGTCGCGGAGGCTCAGCCCGCCTTCGTGTCCCTCGGCCGGGGTCATCTCATCCGTTCCCGTCCGCCGGCCCTTGTGAGAGCGGGCCGTTGAAGTTGGGCAAGGTCTGGGTGTAGCAGGGCACGAGCGGCTGGTATTCGGGCTCCTGCGCCGGATAGGCCGGACGCGTGCCGAGCGGCTGCAGCGGCGAGCGGGCGAGCAGCTGGAAGCTGTTGGAGTAGGTACTCGAGCCGAGTGACGCGGCTTTCTGTGACTTGAGCGTCTGGCCACTGGTTCCGACCACGAACCTCCCGGTCGTGCCGTTGCCGTCGAAGCCCTGCCCAAGGCCATTTACCCCAACCAAGCTGTACCAGAACTCCTTGTAGTCTTCGACGCCTGAGGTCGAGGAGCCGTCCTGCAGCTTGGTGTTCCCGGCCGGGATGATCAGGTTCGTCAGGCATTTGTTGAACAGGTCGGTCTGGTGGAAGAAGGGCGTCGATTCACCCTGGAGGCCGGCGAGGCCGGGCAGCGCTTCGGCCAGGCCCTTGGCGACGCCGCCGAGCTCGCTCGGCGCGAGCGAGGCCTTGACCTGTTCGATCCACGGCAGCGCGGCCTTCACGGTCGCCGGGGTCGCCCGCACGCCGGGAAGGATGTCGTGCGCGAACGTGCGAGTCGGCGCGAAGGAGGCGTCGAGCGAGGCCAGGCCCCGGTCGATGCCGCGCAGCGAGCTCGGCAGCTCCGCCACGGTCGCCCGCAGGCTCGAGGACTGCGCGGCGAAGGAGGCGAAGAAGGTGTTGAAGTTGCCGATCAGTTCGCCGAGCTGCTGCTCGTGGACGTTCAGGGCCGAGGTCACCTTGCCCACGCTCGCCACCAGCTTGGAGAGGTCGTGTGGTTCGGTTCCCGTGATCGCCTGGTTGATGATCGCCGTTCCCTTGAGCGCCTCGGGGCTGCGGTGGTAGGTCCGGTTGAGCGCCTGGGCGGCGTTTAGGCCACGCACTTCCGGTTCCTGTTCGGCGTCCGCGGCGGCGTTCGGCTTGCCGTTGAGCGCCTTGCCGTATTCGATCAGGAAGGTCTGCAGGTTCGCGCGCGTGTCGGTGTTGAGCGCGTCGAGCACCTGGTCGAGCTGCACGGGGTCGGACGTCTGGGTGATCGGGATCGTGTGGCCCGAGGCGACCGTCTTCGCCGATGGGCTTCCGGGCTGCAGTTCTATGAACCAGTTGCCTTCGAGGAAGATCCGCGGGCGGATCTTCAGCGTGGCGTCGGAATGGATCGGCAGGCCCCGCGATTCGATTTCCATGATCACGAGGCCCGACTTGCCGGCACGCTGGATCGAGCTGACCTTGCCCACGTTGACGCCCGCGATGCGCACGGGGGACTTGGGTTTGATGTTGATCGCGGTGGCGAACTCGGCCTTGAGCTCGAAGCCGTGTTTGAACGGTATGTGCTTGGTGAAGCCGAAGTAGGTCACGAGCGCGACGAGCACGATCACGATCAGTCCCGTGCGCACCGGTTTCGAGCGCTGCAGCTCGACCACCGGGACTTCGTCGTGGCGGCGCCACCAGCGGCGACGGCTCATTTCTTCTTCCCCTTGGCCGGCTTCTTCGTCGCTTTGCTCGGCGTCGTGGCTTTTGTCAGGCCCAGCGCCTTCAGCGTCGCGGCGGGATAGGTTTCGCCGAACAGGTTTTCTTCGCGGTTCGTGATTTCGCGGTTCGCCGAGACGTCGGCCGCGGGAACGTTGCCGATCACGGCCTTGCCGGCCACGTAGGTCTCGTTGCCCGCTTCGCACACCTGTGGCTGGCCGGGGCCGGCGACGTTCGGATAGGGATTGGCGTGGAGATGGTTCTTGCCGGTGTCGGGGATCAGCTTGTCGGTGATCGCTTCGTGTTCGGGAGAGGGTCCGTTGGCGGGCGCCGAAGCCGGGTAGCCCTCGTTGTTCGGTCCGTTGGGGGCCAGCACCACGCCGGCGCGCGCCAGCGTGCCCACGCCGACGTTCTCGGACTCGAGGCTCGCGAAGTTGCGGAAGGCGAGCGTCAGGTAGTTGCAGACCGACTGCTCGGGCGCGATCCCCGCGAGCAGCGGGTTGCCGACTTCGAGGGTCTGGGTGAAGTCTTCAAGGCCGAGTGAGACGACGGGGTTTTCGGCGAACGCCTGCAGCGCCTGCGAGGATTCGGCCAGGCGGCTGTTGAGCGCGGTGGCCGCCTTGAGGTTGACTGCGCCTTCGGCGAAGGCGTGCCCGAGCGGGAGCGCCACCGTGCGCAGGGCGGCTGCGCTCGGACGCAGCAGGTGCATGAACTCGGTGGCCTTTTCGATGAAGGGCGCCTCGTAGGGGAGCGAATGGGCGGCCTGCCGCAGCGAGGCCGGGCCTCCCTCGGTGGCGGCTTCGAGCGACGGAGTGACGCTGGCGAACGCCTTGAAGAAGGTGTCGGTGTCGCGCCATCCCGCCGCGTTGAGCTCGGTCACGTCGGCGGTCTGCGATGCGGCGCGGTCGAGCGCGATGAACAGCTCGCGCAGGCCGGTGGAGGGTTGCGCCAGGTTGTGGAGCACGGGCACCCCGTGCGTGACGAGCGGCCTGAGTTCGGCGATCGTGTTGTTGAGGCCGAGCCCGCGCCCGGCGAGGCCGTCGCCGAAGTTGTTCGTGTTCTGCTTGATCGCCGTGCGCGTCTTCTTGTCGAACATGTTGAAGAGTTCGTCGATGTTCACCGGTTCGGTCGTCTGGCTGACGGGAATCGTCTGCCCCGCCTTGATCGTCCGGCTCGAGCTGCCCTTTTCGAGTTCCAGGTACTTCAGACCGATGGCCGAGACCGACTGCACGATCGCTTTCGTGTCAGCCGGCAGTCGTTCGAATCTTTTTTCCAGCTTGAGGTTGGCGATCGCGCTGACCCTGCCGGTGTGGGGGTCCTGGTGAATCGAGAGGGAGCTGACTGCCCCCACCCGCGTGCCGGCGATGCGCACCTGGTTGGAGGGCTGCAGCCCGGCGCCCTCGGGCAGTTCGACCTTGATGTTGTAGGTCGGCACGAACGGCAGCCCGTTGTTGGCGTTGTAGGAGAGGAACACCGCCACGAGCACGATCAACGTCGTGACGGCGCCGATCAGCAGTGGGCTCGCGGCGAGGGAGTTGCGGCGGCGGCGGTCCATCAGGGCGTCTCCGAGGGGTCGCAGCTGAGCAGTTCGCCGTCGACGAACGGCGAGGACCCGTCGGCGGCGGGCTGCGTGGCGGCCCCCGGGCAGCGTCGCAGCTGGCCGGTCTTGAGCGATTCGAGCGCCTGTGCGGCGGTCGCGGGGTGCAGGGTGTTGTTCGAGCCGAGCGCGAAGTCTGGGAAGACCGAGGTCAGACGGGCGTAGTGTCCGTTGGCGTCGTAGTAGGAGGACGCCTGCCCGAGCGTACGCAGCGTGCCCACGAGATCAGGCGCGTAGGGACCGAAGAAGGCGGTGATGGGGACCGATTCCCTGAGCGAGGTGACGCTGCTCGGGGAGCTGCTCGACAGGGTCCTGGCGAGAGCGGGGAGATCGCGGACGAGGTCGGTGAGGTCGTTGTTGGCTCCCGGTCGGTTGAAGGCGGCGTTGAAGTTGCGCACCGCGGGCGTCGCCGTGCTCAGCAGCGGACGGAGGTGTTCGAGCAGCGACGTCAAGGGCTTGGTCGTCGGCTTGGAGGTGTCGACGAGCTGTTTGAGCGCGGCGAACGTCGAGGGCAGTTCGGCGAACGTGCGGTTGCCCTGGCGCAGCGTGACCGGGAGCTGGCGCAGCCCCTGTGCGAGCTGTTCCCGGTGGGAGCCGATCGCGGCGAATGTCGTGTTGGCGTTTTCGATCAGGTCGGTCAGCTGTTCCCTGCGCGCCCCGATGGTCGTGACGGCCTTGGCCGTTTCGACGAGGAAGTTGGTGAACGTGGGCTGGTCGCGCGAGAGCTCGGAGAAGAAGTGATCGGTCGCGTTCAGCGCCGGCGCGAAGTATTCGCTCGATTCGCCGAGCTGCTTTCCGGCGCCGGCGTACTGTTCGGCCGTTCCCTGGATGAAGCCCTGCAGGCCCTTGCGCGTCTTCGGGTCGAGCGTGTTGAAGAGCTGGTCGAGGTCGGTGACTTCACGCGATGCGCTCAGCGGTAGCGTGCCGCCGGCCCCAAGCGCCGGATTGTTGTTGGGGCCGGGGGTGAGCGCTATGTAGCGGTTGGCCACGCTCGAGAGCGAGGGCACCCTGACTTCGGCGACCGTGCCCTCGTGCAGCGGGACCAGCGAGGAGTCGACGTGGATCGTGATCCGTGCTTCGAAGTCGTGGGTCAGGGCGATGTCGGTCACGCTCCCGACCGGCACGCCCCCCACCTGCACCTGGTCTCCCCGGACGAGCTGGTCGGCTTCCTTGAATTCCAGGTGGTAGGTGGCCCCGCCCCCCCCTCCGAACAGGAGCAGGGCGACGAGGAGCACCACCAGCGCCAGGGCGGCGACGGCGATGATCCGCGCCGGACCGCTCCGCGGCGAGCGAACGCGCGGCGTCGACCCGGGGGAGCCCGGCGGTGGTGGCGAGGCGGGAGGGCTCGGGGGCTCAGCCGTTGCCACCGGCGCCCCTTTCGCTGGTGGAGCCGTCCGGGATGGCGGCCGTCGAGGGCCCGCGGCCGACAGTCGGATCGGGGATCTCGCCCAGGCGTGAGGTGAGCTTGATCCACTCGCTCGGCGACAGCGATGCGCCGAGACCGCCCGTGGCCTGCGTGGCGCCGGCGCCCGGCGCGCTGAAGAGCACGCGAATGGCGTCGCGGGCATCGGGGCTGGCGATCGCCACCGGTGCGCCCGGGTAGGACTGGAGGCTGACGATCCGGCGGGGCCTCGAGATGCCCTGCAGCATCAGCAGCTTGCGCACGGTCGTGTCGGCGATCGAGCCCTGGCCCTCGTGACCCGCGATCGAGATGCCGTTGACCGCGGTGATGTCGATGGAATAGGCGTCGGCGGCCGCGGGCGCGTTGGCGAGCGTCGCCGCCTGCGCGCTGCCCTGGCAGCTCAGGCCCGAGACGGTCGGGCGCAGGCCCGACACGGCCAGGTACTCGAGCGCGGCCAGCACCCGCCTGTCCACCCGCCCGCTCTGAACGTCCTGGCGCCCGCACCGCCCGAGGCCTATGCCCCCGTCGTGCAGAACCTGGGGCTCGAGCTGCTGCTTGGACTCGAGCAGCACCTGCCCGGTGCTCGGCGAGGTCGCGAGGAACGGATTCTCGCCTTTGGCCCTGAAGATCGAGGTGTTCTCGAGGGCAACCCAGCCATCGAGCACCGGCTTGGGGTCGATCAGCGGCGCCCCGAGCCCGGCCGGGCGGATCTGGAAGAAGATGTGCGGCTGCCCGTCGGCGCCCGGGCCGCCGATGGTGGAGGCGGCGCCGACGTGGCCGAGCACGGTCCCCGCGATCACCTGTGCGCCGGCGCGCAGCGGGCGCAGGTAGACGTCGTTGGCGCCTTCGGTGAAGACCTTCGCCTTGGCCGCCTTCGCCGTCGAGGGCGCCGGCGGGGCGGTGAGCGGTGGCGGGGCCGGCTGGCTCGGCGCCGGTTCCAGGCCGGCGGCCGCGCCGAGCGCGAGACCCGAGACCGTGGCGCCTTCGGAGATGGGGGAACGGGGCTGGGCGCCCGCCGTCGCCGGCCCGCTGGGCACCGGTTCCGCGGTCTGGGAGATCCGCTTGCTCACCGCGGTGCGCACGTGCGGCTCGAGCACGGGATAGACCGAGGAGAGCTCGCCGAGCTGAGCGTAGGTGTAGCTGTTGCCGTAGGCGTCCCGCAGGGTCACGTAGCGCCCCAGCGCCGGTGAATCTCCGACCTTGACGATCTCCCCGTCCTGCACGGCGATCACGGGAGCGCCGGCCTCGGTGTCGATGGTCGTGCCGACGAGCGTCTTCGGCTGCCCTGTCCGACTCGCCGGAAGCGTCGGGAAGCCGTCGGTGAAGTGCGCGGCGGCGTGCACCGGGAAGTGGGCCTCGGTGAGCCCGGTGATGGCGCCGAGCAGTTCCGGCGGCGTGCCCCCGAGCAGCTGCGCCCGCAACATCACCGATTCGACATAGGCCTGCGAGTGGTTGTAGGAGAGGACGCCCGCCTTGATGTCGCTCGCCCCTCCCGCGGCCCGCAGGTAGCGCGCGGCCGCGAAGATCGCATCGGCGGGGTTGTAGGGGTCCTTGAAGCCATCTCCGTTGGCGTCCACCCCGTACTGGGCCCACTCGGCCGGCAGGAACTGCATCCAGCCCTCGGCGCCCGCGCTCGAGACACTGAGGTCGCGCCCGTAGTCGGTCTCGACCTCGTTGATCGCCGCGAGCACCTGCCAGGGAATCCCGTAGGCGGTCCCGGCGGCCTGATAGATCGGCAGCAGGAACGGCGGGATGCGAAAGCTTTCGATGAAGAAGCCGGGCACGCCCGAGATCGAGGACTCGAGCGCCAGCGGCAGCGACGGGGTGAGCGCGGAGGGCGAGATCGCCTTCTGTTTCGCGCGCGGCCCCGCGGAGGACCCTTCGCCGGGGGCTGCGCTCTGGCTTCCCGCTTGCGACTTGGACTTGGCGGGGGCGCGGGCGCCTGGCGGAGGCGTCCCCGGGCTGCTGCCCTGGGACAGCTGGGCCTGCACCTGCGGCGCGGAGGGTTCCGGCGTCGAGGTCGTGGGCTGCTGGCTCGGAGGGGTGGCCGCGGTCGAGCTGCCTTCGTCTGCGGGCGTGCTCGCGGAGCCTTCGACCGGCCCGGCGGGCGTGGCCGTGACGGCGGGTTCGCCCGCGAGGCTGAGGGCCGGGGCGCCGAGCATGAGCACGAGCACGGCGATGGCGATGGCGGGCGCGCGTAGAAGTTGGCCTGGGCGGATCATCGAATCGCTCAGTTGCCGAGGAGGTAGTTGAGGAGCAGGCCGCCCGCTCCGGCGGCTTCGGCTTCGGGCGAGTAGTAGGTGGTGCCCGCGGTCGAGCCCCCGACGGGCTGTGCGGTCGGCGTGGGGCCGTTCGCGCCGCCGCCGGCGCCGAGACCGGCCGCGGTCAGTTCTGTCGCGCTGGGCGTGGCGCCGGGGTATCTCGCCTCGGCTTCTGCCGGTGTGGCGCCTTTCATCACGGCCAGCGTGCGGGCCATGATCAGACCTGTCGGTTCGCCGCCCGCCGAGGAGGCCTTGGCAGAGGACGCAGCTGTGGCCGGAGATCCTTTGCTGAAGATCGTGCGCACGCAGCCGGCGACCGAGCGTGTGGTGGCGTATCCCAGGCAGCCGGCGGAGGCCACCGCTTCGGCGCGCAGGAAGTGCCCGAGCGAGTCGTACCCGTTGCCGGCGCCGGCGCCGAGGAAGATGAAGTCGAGCAGGCGCTCCAGCCCGCCGGTTTCACGCAGGCTGCCGAACAGCTGGGACAGGTTCTTCGAGAAGGGCTGCGCGGCGTTGCCCAGCGGTTTGAGGCGCGCGAGCAGCTGTTTGGTGCCGACGACCGCCGGACCGGTGACCTTGGAGGTCTGACCGAGGTTCTGGAAGAAGGTCGAGGAGCTGTTCGAGAAGGCGGGCAGGCTCGTGAAGGCCCTGTCGATGCCGGGTGCGGCCTGCTCGAGGTTCGTGAAGACCGGCGTGGTCTGTTCGGCGAAGCGCCCGAGGCGTTCCATCGCCGGTCCCAGCTGTTTGAGGAACGGGGGGAAGTCTTTGAGGTTCTGGGCGAGAGCCCCGCGATGCGCGGCTGTCGCCTGCGCGACCTTGTTGCTCTGTTCGATGAAGTCTGCGAGCTGCTGGCGCACGCGCGCGAACGGCGCGAGGGCCTTGTCGGAGTCGACGGCCAGCTTCGAGAGCACCTTGTTCTCGCCGGCGAGGATGGCCAGCACGCGGTCGAGTTCCCGCAGGGCGGGGTTGGCGCGGCGGATGACCGCGCTCAGATCGCTCCCGCGTCCCGCGAGCCCAGCGCCGAGTTCGTTGATGATGATCGTGAGACGCTCGCGTTCGGGAAGCCGGCTGATGTCACCCAGCAGATCGACGTCCACGGGGCTGCTGGTGTTGCTCACGGGGAGCAGATACTCCCCTTCTCCTTCGTGTCCCTTCGGGATCTTCTTCAGGGGCGGCGGCAGCGGCGTGCCTTCGACGCGCGGCTGCGTGGGCAGGCAGTCGACGTACTTCTCGCCGATCAGCGCCTGCGGGCGCACGGTGCAGCTGGCGTCAGAGCGGAAGTCCTGAAAGCCGGTGTCTTCGATGTGCAGCATGACCGCGGCCTTCGCCTGTGGGGTCGGCGTCACCGATCCGACCGCGCCGACCTTGACGCCGTCGATCTTCACGTCCTCCCCCGAGATGATGTTGCCGGCGTCGTCGAAGATCGCACGGACGGTGTAGCCACCGTTGGAACCGCCCGCCGAGGTGGCCAGCAGGGTGACGAGCACGAGCACGAGCACGCTGGCACCGATGGCGCCGGCCGCCACTCCCCTGCGCCCGAAGATCTCCTTCCTCACCCCGATCCTTCCTTGCCGTTCACAACGAGATGGGCGACCCCACCATCCTGGTGAGGTCGCCCATCCCACTCTGCTCGTGTTGAGCTTACGCTTTCAGAACTGCTGGCTCCCAGCCGCTGCCTACTTCCTGGGGCACGGCGCGTGGTATTCCTTGGTCACTGTCTGTTCGGTGAGACCGCCGAGCGCGGCGAACTTCAGTTCGGCCTTGATCGGGAGGTATTTCTTCGGGCACTTCGTCGGCATCGTGCCGTAGTAGAGCGTCTTGCCGCCCTTCTTGATCGCCGAGCCGACCTTGATGTTGATCTTGCTGGTCGAGCCGTCGGGAGCGCCGGGCACGGTTTCGATCAACGGCACCTGGGAAACCAGCTCGGGACCGAAGCCGCCGCCGCCGCTGAGGTGTTCGTAGTGGCCCGTGGAGGCGATTTCGATCGACGCCGGCGTGTGGCCTTCGACGTAGACGTTGATGCCGCCGCCGGCCGCATAGAACGATTCAAGGCTCACTTTCTCGGGAACCCTTTCGCTGCCGAAGACGACAAACCCTTCAGCTTCGCCCTTCGGTCCGGCTTTGGAGAGCTTCGGGCACTTTTTCGGTTCGTGTTCGACCGCGATCGTCGGGGTCGGGCAGGTGGGGAAGCCGGCCGAGTGGATCTTCGCGCCGCTCGGCAGCGAGACGTTGACGCCGATCAGCGGCGGTGAGTACCCGCCGTATTCGCTCCCGGCGATCGTGAACTCGGCCTGGACTGCGGCTCCGGCCCCAAAGATGTTCCCGGTGTGCGGAAAGCCCGCGATCGGAACGGCCTTCGCTTCGAACGTCACTGTCGGCGTGGCCGACGCCGTACCCGACAGCGCCAGCACGGCGAGGCCGATTACGGCAAGACAGGTGGATGCTCTGCGCATCAGTTCATCTCTCCTCGTTTGATGGACAGGTCCGCCTCGATCCGGGTAGCTCCGGAGCCATGCCGGTCCGGCGACATCGAGACCCCGACGAACAGCCGGGGAACAGCGGCAACTTCTCAACAACCTTATCCGCCCCAGGCGACGCGTTCAAGTTGGAACCACGCCCGAGACGTCCGGCTCTTCAAGCTACCCAACCCCAGCACCGGCCAAACGGAGCGTCAACCCTGGGAATATCGTTGCACGACCGAACCCTAACCCTCGAGTCAAGGGTCAGCCTAGCCGGCTGACAGCTCCAGCTGCGCCCCGTCGAACGTCACATCGACGGGCTCGAGGACCACCTGCCTCGGACCCTCCTCCACACGCCCCGCGAGCACCGCGCCGAGCCCGAGCTGCTGCGCACGGCCAACCACCGACTCGCCCGCGCCTGCAGCGCAGTAGATCGCGTAGCCCGAGCCCATGTTGAACGTCGAGTAGGCCGCCGGTTGCTCCAGGCCGGCCTGCGCGACGAGGAAGCTCAGCACCTCGGGCACGGGCGGCAGTCGCTCGATTCGATAGGTGAGCTCCTTGGGCGGTCGCATCAGCTTCAGCAGGCCGTGACCGGTGACGTGGCTGATGTAGGTCACGGGCGCGTTCGCCTCCTGCAGGGCGGCGACGAGCGGCACGTACATCAGCGACGGCGCGAGCAGCGCCTCCCCGAAGGAGCTCCCGCTGGGCAGCTCCGTCGCGTATCCGTCGGGGAGCCTCCCGGCCACCAGTCGCGCCAGTGAGGCGCCGTTGGCGTGCAGCCCGCTGGAGGCCACGAGCACGATCTCATCGCCGGGCGCGAGATCCTCGCCGAGAATCGGCCCGCGCCCCGCGGGCAGGGCGCCGACAGCGGCGCCCGCGAGCTCGATGTCCTGCTCCTCGAGCAGTCCCGGCAGCGACGGCGACTCGCCACCGCCCCACACACAACCCGCATCCGCGCACGCCGCGCGCCAGCCCTCGAGCAGCGCCGCTGCGCGCTCGCCCTGGGCGTACCACTCCGAGGAGCCGGTGGCGAAGTACGCGTTGACCACGAGCGGCAGGGCCCCCACGCAGCAGAGGTCGTTGAGGATCGCCGCCACGGTGTCATAGGCGACGTCGGCGAAACGGTTGACGCCCTGGCCTTCGAGCACGTGCCGGGCGATGATCGACTTCGTGCCCAGCCCCTCGACGACGAAGGCAAGCGCCTGCCCGCCCAGCTCGAACACGAATGCGGGCTCCCCGCGCGAGGCGTCGAGCGAGCGCCCGCCCCGGGCCCGCAGGAGCGAAGACGTCGACAGGGCCTTGGCCATGGCCAGTCGCTTGCCGGCGTCGAGCGCGTCGTAGTCAACCCCGGCCGCACGGTAGCTGGCGCCTTGATCGCTCATCCGGGATGATCCTAGGCCACCGCCGTCACCGAGGGAGGACCGATGGACTTCGAGCCGAGCCAGCGCTGTTCTGAATTCAAGGAGCGCCTCAGCGCGTTCATGGACGAGCACATATACCCCGCCGAGGCGCTCTACCACCAGCAGATCGAGGAGTCCGGCGATCCGCACCACCAGCCGGCGATCATGGAGGAGCTCAAGATACGCGCGCGCGAGGCGGGGCTGTGGAACATGTTCCTGCCCGACCCCGACGACGGCGCCGAGCTCTCGAATGCCGACTATGCGCCGCTGGCGGAGATCCTCGGACGCTCGCACATCGCCTCGGAGGCCTGCAACTGCTCGGCCCCGGACACGGGCAACATGGAGGTCCTCCACCAGTTCGGCACCGATGAGCAGAAGAGCCGCTGGCTGCGCCCGCTGCTCGACGGCGAGATCCGCTCGGCGTTCGGGATGACCGAGCCCGACGTGGCGAGCTCGGACGCCACCAACATCCAGCTGAGCATCGAGCGCGACGGCGAGGAGTACGTCCTCAACGGTCGCAAGTGGTGGACCTCGAACGCCCTGCATCCCCACTGCCGGATCATGATCGTGATGGGCAAGACGCACACGGACGGTCCGATCCACAAGCAGCAGAGCCAGATCCTCGTCCCGCTCGATACGCCCGGCGTGAGGATCGTGCGCGACCTCATGGTGTTCGGATACAACGACCAGGAGGGCCACGCGGAAGTCGACTTCTCCGACGTGCGCGTACCGGCCTCGAACCTGATCGCCGGCGAGGGCGACGGGTTCATGATCGCCCAGGCGCGTCTCGGACCGGGACGCATCCACCACTGCATGCGCGCCATCGGGGCTGCCGAGCGGGCGCTCGAGGCGATGTGCAAGCGAGCCGTCTCCCGTGTCACCTTCGGCCAGCCGATCGCGATGCGGGGAAACGTCCAGGACTGGATCGCCGAGTCGCGCATCGAAATCGAGATGGCGCGGCTGCTGACGCTGAAGGCGGCTTGGCTGATGGACACGGTCGGCAACCGCCATGCGCGCACCGAGATCGCGGCGATCAAGGTGGCCGCGCCAAACGTGGCGCTGAAGGTGCTCGACCGCGCGATCCAGGTGCACGGCGGCGGCGGGGTCTCCCAGGACTTCAATCTCGCGATCGCATATGCCCACCTGCGCACCCTGCGCCTGGCCGACGGGCCCGACGAGGTCCACAAGCTCTCGATCGCCCGGCGCGAGCTCGCTCCCCACATTCCCCGCGAGGGCTGAGCGCCGATCCTCGGTCTCTGCGCGCATTCCGCGCGTAGAGAACCCCCGCGCCGGGTAGCTACTCGCTCACAAGGCGGGCAGCAGCCGGGTTTGGCGCGTCCGAGAACAGGGAAATGGGCGAAGTGCCAATGCCCCAGAGGGAGGTGGATGGTGAGCTCACGGGTTCGCACGGTCACGCTTGCGCTGATGAGCGCCGTCGTTGGCGCCGCGGCGGCTCCCGCCGCCCAGGCCTCCTTCGGCGTGACCGAACCCAACTTCGAAGCGGGCACGTGCACCACCATCGGCTGCAAGTACTCCAGTGCGCCCAGCCTGTTCTACACGCAGGCGGCCGGACACCCTCCCTGGGGCATCACCGCTTTCGAACTGAACCACACCGGCAGCGGCGGGTCGCGCGACCCGGAAGGCTCCCCGCTCAAACGCCTGCGAGTCGACATCCCCCCCGGGCTGGCGGCGAACCCGGAGGCCCCGGCAAAGTGCTCGGTGGCGCAGTTCAACGCCAGCCCCGCGGGTTGCCCGTCCGCGAGCATCGCCGGCTCGACCGAATTGGAAGCCGTGGTACAGGTGCTCGGGCTGCCGGTGATCCCGCCGACCCTCACCGGCACCGTCTACAACCTGCAGCAGCCGCCCGGCGTTCCCCTCGAGTTCGGCATAGCGGTCGAACCCGCGGAACCTCTGATCGCGGCCGTCCACCTTCTCCTCGTGGGGCACGTCGACTGGAGTGGCGACTACCACGAGTACTTCGAAATCGACAACATCCCGACTGAAGGAGAAATCCTGGGCGGCATCAAAGCGCCGCTTCGGTTGCTCAAGTCGAAGCTCAACTTCAACGGCCACGCCGGCATCGGCAACTTCCTCACATTGCCGAGCGTGTGCTCAAGCAGAACGACCTCCTACCTGGAAGTCGAATCCTACGCCCACGAAGTGTCGAGAACGCAAACGCACACCCCCGTGGGCGTGGAAGGCTGCGACAAAGTCCCGTTCGCGCCAACAGCCGAAGTCCACGCCGAAACCGCGACCTCCGACCAGCCCGACGGCGCCACCACGGTCGTCGAGGTGCCCCAGAAAGGCAAAGAGGACGAAATCAACACCGCCGACATCAGGGACGCGCACGTAACGCTTCCGGAAGGCATGACGCTGAACCCCGCGGCCGCCCACGGCCTGCAGGCGTGTACGGCGGCACAGATCGGCATAGGCACCACCAACGCGGTCTCCTGCCCGCCGGCTTCGCGTGTGGGGACGGTCACGATCGAAACCGACCTGCCGCCGAAAACGCTGAGCGGCCCCGTCTATCTGGGGAGCCCCGGCGGAGGGCCGATCACGAAACCGCCATTCACCATCTACCTCGATGCTGAGAGCGTGTACGGCGTATCGGTAAGACTCGAAGGCAGCGTCACCCCCAACCTGACGACCGGACGCCTCGAAGCGAGCTTCACCAACAACCCGCAGCTCCCGTTCAGCGAACTGATCCTCTCGCTGAACGGTGGAGCGCGCGCGCCGCTGGCCAACCCGCTGGCGTGCGGCGCCGCCTCGGTCAACTCGGTGTTCACTCCTTACACGGGCCGTCCCGCGGCGCTCCCCTCCAGCGCGTTCACCACGACCGGCTGCCCCTCCCCACTCCCGTTCGCGCTCTCCCAGAGCACGCAGGGCACCTCCTCCACGGCCGGCGCGTACACCGCCTACACCTTCGATCTGCAGCGCGCCAGCGGTCAGCAGTACCTCTCGCAGCTGCGAACGGTGCTACCGGCGGGCCTCGTCGGCGCGATCCCGTCGGTGCCTCTGTGCCAGGAACCCGCCGCCGAGAACGGCCAATGCCCCGAAGCCAGCAAGGTCGGGGTCGCGAAAGTCACTGTTGGCGCGGGTGGTGAACCATATGAATTCTCGGGACCGGTGTCATTGACCGGACCCTACGACGGCTCCCCCTACGGGCTCTCGATTCCGGTGGAGGCCGCCGCCGGGCCGTTCGACCTGGGCCCCGTGACCACACGCGTGGGCATCGGCGTGGATCCCTACAGCGGGCGCGTCGTCGCCACCGCCTCGATACGGACGATCGTCCGGGGCGTGCCGCTGCGCCTGCAGAGCCTGAGCGTGTCGATCGACCGGAGCAACTTCCTGTTCAACCCGACCAGCTGCAATCCCCTCGCCACAGACTCGCAGCTGACCTCGACGCTCGGAGCGGGCCAGGCGATCTCGAGCCCCTTCCAGCTCACCGGGTGCGGGGCGCTCGCGTTCAAACCGACCTTCAAGGCCGCCACCAGCGCCAAAGCCACCAAACAGAACGGCGACAACCTGGTCGTGACCCTCTCCCAGCCTGCCCACGAGGCCAACATCCGCTCGGTCGTGGCCCAGCTCCCGCTGCAGCTCCCGTCGCGTCTGTCGACGCTGCAGAAAGCCTGCCCGGACACGATCTTCGGAGCCGACCCCAGCAAATGCCCGCCTCTGTCCAAGGTCGGCACGGCCACGGTGCATACCCCAGTGCTGGCAGCGCCGCTGAGCGGGCCCGCCTACTTCGTCTCACACGGAGGCGCGGGGTTCCCCGACCTTGACCTGATCCTCGACGGCGGTGGTGTGCGCGTGATCCTCGTGAGCAACACCAACATCAAACGTGGGATCACCACCTCGACCTTCGCCTCGATTCCCGACGTGCCGGTGTCGAGCTTCTCGCTGGACCTCCCGACGCAGAGCAACTCAGTGCTTGCCGCATACGGCAACCTCTGCCTCAGGCCACTGCTCATGCCCATCACGATCACGGCACAGAGCGGCGCCCAGCTCAAGCAGAGCACCCGCATCTCGGTCTCCGGCTGCGGCGTTCGGATCCTCAGCCACCACGTGGTGCGCCATGAGCTGATCCTCGAGGTCCGCACGCTGGGCGGGGGAGTGATCACGGTGAAGGGCAAGGGCCTTCGCTCGGTGTCCAAGCGCGTCGGCGGGTCCGCGACCGTGACGTTCAGGATCCCGCTCACCAACAGCGGACTGCGCACCCTGCGCCGTCACCGCCACCGCGGGTTGACGGTCGGCGTCCACGTCGGCTTCAGGCCGTCGGCCAAGGGCGCGTCCTCCTCGGCCGACACGGCCACCGCGAGGTTCAAGCACTAGCCGACGCAATGCGCGGTGTTGCTCTACGGTTGCGCCACCGCATGCCATGGTGTGATGTCCAACGGAGATATGCGGCCCCCCTCGCCGCAGCCGTCCTCGCGCTGAGCCTCGCGACGAGCCTCCGATCGACGCCCGCTCGAGCGGCCGGGCCCGCGCCCGAAGTGAGCGCCGCGGCGAGCGCCCGCGAGCTGGCATACGCAGGCACGATCTCGATCTCCGGTCGCGTGACCGAGGCGGCGCAGGGCATCGCGGGCGAAGCGGTCTCGCTCGAGGCCGACCCGTACCCCTTCCACGGCTTCCTCGCCGTCGCCCGCTCGAGCACCGCGGCGGATGGCAGCTTCACCTTCACCGGCATCCGTGCCGATCGCAACACACGCCTGCGGGTGGTGCTCGACAGCGCCGCGGCGACAGGACCCGCGGTCGTCACGAGCCCGGTGCTCCCGATCTTCGTCGATCCGAGTGTGGCCCTGAACCTCCGAACCCTCGGCCCCGGCCGCTCTCAGATCAGCGTCCGGCTCGCCCACACGGTGCACGCCGGAGCATCCAGCTCCGTCGATGCCGCATGGTTCGTGGCCGCGCGCGGCACCCGCGTTTTTCGGCTGGTGGCCGTGACACCCACCCGCGAGCTCTCCCCCGGCCTCACCTACGCGAGCACGATCATCGACCCCCCGGCCAGGCACTTCGTCTATCGCGTGTGCCTGAACCCCACCTGGGAAGCGGCGATGGGCCGCGCGGCCGCGCACGGTCGCTGCCCGCGGGACGACTACAGGGTGCCCCACGATGTCGGTTATGGCGGCGAAGGCCGGGGCATCCCGCTCGCGCCCTACCCCTCGATCGGGGCGATCGCAGCAGCCGGGCGCTATCTCGCGGGACGCGCGGGACGGACGTCTTTCGCGGTCGTCGACAGCACCGGGCGTCTCAGCGGCCTGAACCTGCGCGAGCATTTCGAGACGGCGAGCGTGGTCAAGGTGATGATGCTCGTGGCGTTCCTGCAGATGCGAAGCGCCCAGGACCGCGGACTGGACGATGCGGACCGCGCTCTGCTCTATCCGATGATTCACATCTCCGACAACGAAGCCGCCTCGGCCGTCTATGGAATCGTCGGCGAGGGGGCCGTCGCCCGCGTGGCTCGAGAATCGGGGATGAGCGACTACGCCCCGGGGATCGGCTGGTGGGCCTACACCCAGACCTCGGCGGCCGACCAGGCCCGCTTCCTCTTCGCGCTGCCGCACCTGATCCCGGCGCGGTTCTACGCCTACGCCCGCGGTCTGCTCGCGGGGATCGAGCCGTCCCAGAGCTGGGGCGTCCCGCCCGTGGCCCGACCGCGGTGGCAGGTGTTCTTCAAGACCGGCGCGCTCCCCGAAGAGGGCCTGTTCAACGAGGTCGCCCGCCTGGAGCGGCCCGGGGTCGCCTTCACGCTGGCGGTGTTCACCGACGGAGATCCCTCGATGAGCTACGGGGAGCAGACGATCGAAGGGGTTGCCGCGACGCTACTGGCGCACTCGGGATGACTCGCACGCGCGCGAGTCGGTACGGGAGCGGGACGTGAGCCTCGTGTTCGTGGAGCGTCCGGCCAGCGGCGAGCCCGTGGGCCTACTGGTGCTCCACCATGGACGCGGCGCCGACGAGCACGACCTGCTGGCGCTGGCCGACGTGCTCGACCCACAGCAGAGGATGCACGTGGTGAGCCCCCGCGCCCCTTTGACACCGCGGGGCGCGAGTGGCCACCACTGGTATCTGGTGCCGCGTGTCGGCTATCCCGACCGCGAGACGTTTCGCAGCGCGTTCGAGCGGCTGGGCGAGCTGCACGACGAGCTGTGGCAGCGGACAGGGATCGGTCCCGAGCGGACCGTGCTCGGCGGCTTCTCGATGGGCGCCGTGATGAGCTACGCGCTCGGCCTGGCCGCCACGCGGCCCATCCCCGCCGGGATCATGGCGTTCTCAGGCTTCCTGCCGGTGGTCGATGGCTGGGAGGCCGACCTCCTCGGGCGCCGAGGCATGGGCGTCTTCATCGCGCACGGAGAGAACGACCAGGTGATCGGCGTCGAGCTCGCCCGCCGCGCCGCGGCGCAGCTCCGCGACGGGGGCCTGGAGGTGGAGTACCACGAGTCGCCCGCCGGCCACCACATCGATCCCCGCGGCATCCCGCTGGCCGGCAGGTGGCTGGCGAGCACATTGCCGAAGCGCGCCGAGGGCGCCTGAGCAGCATCGGCCCGGAGCGCTTATGGTTGACAGCAGCAGCATCCGGTATCTAGGAGGAGGAGTCAGTTGTCGGCCACAGCCGTCCATCCCCGAGTGTCCACGAAGCGGACGCCTGAGGTCATCATCGTGGGCGCCGGATTCGGCGGGATCGCCGCCGCGATCGAGCTCCGCCGCCACGGGATCGAGCGGATAAGGATCCTCGAGCAGGCTCCCGACCTCGGCGGGACCTGGTTCTTCAACACCTATCCGGGAGCCGCATGTGACGTTCCCAGTCACCTCTACTCCTACTCCTACGCGCAGCGGCGCAACTGGACGCGCCTGTGCTCGATGCAGGCCGAGATCCACTCCTACCTGCACGAGGTCGCCCGCACCCACGGAGTCGATCGCCTGGTGCAGAGGAACACCACCGTCAGCTCATGCTCGTGGGACGAGCAGAGCTGCCGCTGGACGGTGCTGAGCGCCGATGGCGAGACCCGCGAGGCGGACGTGCTGATCCTCGCGACGGGACAGCTGCACCAGCCGTCCAGGCCCTCGATCGAGGGAGCGGACAGCTTCGCCGGCCACAGCTTCCACTCGGCCGAATGGGACCACGGCTACGAGCTGGGCGGTAAGCGCGTGGCGGTCGTCGGCACGGGCGCGAGTGCCGTGCAGTTCATTCCCGAGATCGCCCCCGAAGTGCGGCGGCTGACCGTCCTGCAACGCACCGGCAACTGGTTCCTGCCGCGCAAGAACCGCCGCTATCCCACGATCCTCAGGGCGGCGATCGAACGGGTTCCCGGGCTCCAGGCGCTCAGGCGCAGGTTCGTCTTCGAGTACACCGAGTCGCTGACCCTCACGATCCGCCACCCGCGGACGCTCGGGCGCGTGGCGAGGGCGCGCTCGGCCGCGTTCATGCGCTCGCAGCTCAAGGACCCGGAGGTCCGTGCGAGGGCGTGGCCCGACTACACCTTCGGCTGCAAGCGGATCCTGTTCAGCTCTCACTTCCTCCCGGCTCTGCAGCGGGAGAACGTGGAGCTCGTGACCGAGGCGATCGCGCGCATCGAGCCCGAGGGGATCGTGACGGCCGACGGCACGCTGCACGATCTCGACTGCATCATCTGGGCGACCGGCTTTCGGACCAACGACTTCATGTTCCCGATGGAGATCACAGGCGTCGGCGAGCGCTCCCTGCGCACGGCCTGGGCGGGCGGAGCCCACGCTCACCTCGGGATGACGGTGCCGGGCTTCCCCAACATGTTCCTGATGTACGGGCCCAACACGAACACCTCGGGCGGCTCGATCATCGTCTACCTGGAGGCACAGGCCAGCTACATCCGCCAGGCGCTACAGCAACTCGGCGCGCACGAAGCCGGCGCGATCGAGGTGCTCCCAGAGGTGGAGGCGGCGAGCGACCGGGCGCTGCAGGCCCGCTTCGCCGGAACCGCCTGGACGGGGTGCGACTCCTGGTATCGCAACGAACAGGGCCGGATAGTGGCCAACTGGCCGGGCTACATGCGCGAGTACCTCGAGCAGACGCGGGCGCTGAACCCGGATGAGTACCGCCTCATAGCGCTCCCCGACCGGGCGGCAGTGGCGCCCGTCTGATCGCCCGAGGACAGGAGAGGCCACATGTACGACTACATCATCGTCGGGGCGGGATCGGCGGGCTGCGTCTTGGCCAACCGCCTGTCCGAGGATCCCTCGGTCAGGGTGCTGCTGCTCGAGGCCGGCGGCAGGGACCGCTCGATCAAGATCAGGATCCCGGCGGCCTTCCCCCAGCAGTTCCACACCAAGCTCGACTGGGACTTCGCCACCGAGCCCGAGCCGCACGTGGACGACCGTGAGCTGTTCATCCCGCGGGGCAAGGCCCTCGGCGGGTCGAGCTCGATGAACGCGATGCTCTACGTGCGGGGCCGCCCGCTCGACTACGACTCGTGGGAGGCCCAGGGCGCCCCCGGGTGGGGCTATGCGGACGTGCTGCCGTACTTCATCAAGTCGGAGGACAACGTGCGCGGGGCGTCGGAGTACCACGGCGTCGGCGGTCCGCTGCGGGTCAGCGAGCAGCGCTCCCCCCGCCCCCTCGACCGTCGCCTGCTCGCCGCCAGCGAGGCGGCGGGAATCCCGCGCATCGCCGACTACAACGGCCCCGAGCAGGACGGGGTGTCGATGTTCCAGGTCACCCAGAAGAACGGCGCGCGCTTCAGCGCCGCCGACGCCTATCTGCGTCCGGTGCTGAGCAGACCGAACCTGGAGGTGCGCACGGGCGTGAGCGTGCTGGGAGTCGAGCTCGAGGGCTCGAGGGCGGTCGGCGTGCGACTGCGCAAGGGCCGCTCCGGAGTGCAGGTCGCCCGGGCCGAGCGCGAGGTGCTGCTCGCGGCCGGGTCGATCGGCTCGCCGCAGCTGCTGCTGCTCTCGGGAATCGGTCCGGCCGAGGAGCTGCGGGCGGCCGGAGTGGAGGCACGCCACGATCTCCCGGGCGTGGGCCGCAACCTCCAGGACCACCCGTTCGTGACGCTGATGTGGGAGGTCAGCGACCGCGACACCCTCTACGGCGCCGACAAGCCCGGGCCGCTGGCCGAGTGGCTGCTGCGACGCTCGGGCAAGCTCAGCTCGACCGTGGCCGAGGTCGTCGCCTTCACCCGCACCCGCGGCGGCCTGCCGGCGGCTGACATCCAGTTCCACATGGGAGCGGCCTACTTCGAAGACCACGGCGCCGAGACCTATGACGGTGACTGCATGGTGATCGCGCCCGTGCTCGTCTCGCCCAGGGCGCGCGGGCAGGTGTGGCTCCGCTCGGCCGACCCCACGGCCAAGCCGCGGATCATCACCAACGCGCTGTCCGAGCCCGAGGACGTGGAGTCGATGATCGCCGGGATGCGCCTCGCGCGCGAGATCGCCGCCCAACCGGCGCTCAGCGAGATCACCCGCCACGAGCTCAAGCCCGGCAGCGCAGCCGTGGACCGCGAGGAGCTCGAAGCGGACCTGCGCAGGCGCCTGATGCTCATCTATCACCCCGTCGGCACCGCCCGGATGAGCGACACCCACGCACAGGCGGTGGTGGACTCACAGCTGCGGGTGCACGGCGTGGAGGGGCTGCGCGTGATCGACGCCTCGATCATGCCCACGATCGTCGGGGGCAACACGAACGCGCCCACGATCATGATCGCCGAGCGCGGCGCCGACCTGATCCGGGGACGGGCATGAGCGTCTCGATCAACTACCACCGCGAGGGCGAGGGCCCAGCGCTCGTCCTGCTTCACGGCGTGGGCCACCACTGGCAGGCGTGGCGTCCGGTCATAGACCTGCTCGCCGGGGAGTTCGACGTGATCGCCTGCGACTCGCCGGGCTTCGGACGCTCGGCCCCCCTGTCGGCGGGCATCGAGCCGACGATCCCCAACTACGTCGACGCCTTCGAGTGGTTCTTCGCCGAGATCGGCCTCGAGCGCCCACACGTGGCGGGCAACTCGATGGGTGGCGCGATCACGCTGGAGCTCGCCCGCAGGCGCGCGATCGCCTCGGCCACGGCGTTCTCGCCGGCCGGCTTCTGGACGGCCGCCGAGCGGCGCTTCTGCCAGCTCTCGCTGCGGGCCGTCGGCAGCATCCCCCCTGCGGCCCGTCCCGCGATCGAGGCACTCGCGCGCACGCGCGGCGGGCGCGTGGCGCTCTTCTCCCAGAACTTCGGCTACCCGACACGTATGCCGGCGGAGGAGGCGGTGGCGACGCTGCGCGACGCGTGGAGCGCGCCTGCGCTGGCGGGCGCGCTGGCGGCCTTCGATCGCTACAGCTTCCAGGCGCCCGAGCAGCTGCGTGCCACGCCTGTGACGATCGCCTGGGGACGCCGTGACAGGCTCCTGCCCTACCGGCTGCAGGCGCCGCGTGCGCGGGCGATGCTCCCGTGGGCCACCCACGTGACCCTCGGTGCCGGTCATGTGCCGTTCTTCGACGACCCTGCGGCCGTGGCAGAGGTGATCCGCGCCTGCGCGGGCTCGGCCGTGGCACCGGCGCGCCGCTAGTGTTCCGGCCGGGACGGGCACCTGTACCGGCCGGCGGGGCCGCACATGTGCGGCCCCGAGACACGCCGCATGCGGCGTGTCTACCGATCGGCGCATGCGCCGATCGGCGGGAGCGTGCATGCACGCTCCCGAACCGAGCGATCAGCGTGCCGCTACCAGCCGATGTGGCTGAACATCATTTCGGCCCCCTGCTGGAGGAACAGGCCACCTTCGTAGTTCTTGTACTCGTGGTGTTCTGTGTCGCCCGCATTGAACCCCTGGCAGATGGCGTCTTTGAGCCGGCACCAGTCACCGAGGCGGTTGTTGATCTTGGATGAGTAATTGCCCCGCTCGGTGAGGATGCCCCAGTGTTCATGGCTGTAGTTGCCACGGGCGACGGTTGTGTCGTCCCTGCTGAAGCGCGGGTCGCCGTAGAGGGCCACGCCGTAGATGTGTGACAGCGAGCTGTCGTTGTTGTTGGTGAGGTTTTCGATCGTGTCTCCGACCACGTGTGCTCCCTGGGAGAAGCCGGCGACGAGGATCTTCATGCTCGGACAGCTCGAGGCGTCGCCTTTGACTCGGTTTTCCAGGTGTTCGTCGCCTTCCCACACGCTGAAGAAGTAATCCCACGCCTTCCACCATTCAGCGACGTTCACGGCTGGGTATTCCAGCCCGTAGGACTGAAGCGTCTGGCTGCCGGGCTTGCGCGCTTTGACCCGTTCATAGAGCGCGGCTATCTGCGTGCCCATGCCATAGTTGCCCGAGTAGCTTTCGCCCGATCCGCGCACGCCGATCATCTCCACGTTCGAGCAGGCCCAGCCGCTCGCCGGCGCAAGGCCGGCAAAGGCCAGCCACGCCAGCAGCGCGAGCGCCGCACCGGCGAGCAGCCGCCGTGTCGTATGTGCCCGGCCGGGCACCATCCCGCCTGAGTACATCTTCGACTCCTCCCTCTGGCCGGCGCACATGGCGCTGGCTGATTCTGCCTCCGCGCGGCGCCTGGCCGTGCGGAGACCCCCTTGAACGTCAACCACTCTAACTCGCTCGCCCGGCGAGGTCTTGCACTCTCGACATCGGTTTCCAGCGCTCCACGCGGAGCTCGAGCTGGCGTTGCGCGCCGGCCCCTATGCGCAGCTCGGCGCCAGCGTGCCCGAAAGCACCGCGCGCGTCCCGGCCTGACGCTGCGCCCCACAACCGCGGGGGCCGCCAGCCTCGCGGGGCGGGCTGCATAACATGGCTGGCGTCATCTTGGCCCGATCTCCGACCCAATGACGCTGGACACCCCGCGCGCGAAGAGCCTCGCGCTACTGCTGCTGGCGATGACGCAGTTCGTGCTCGTCATCGACGCGTCGATCGTCAACGTGGCGCTGCCCTCGATCGGGCGCGCCCTGAGCTTCTCCCAGGCCGACCTTTCGTGGGTGGTGAACGCCTACACGCTCACCTTCGGCGGCTTCCTGCTGCTCGGCGGGCGGCTGGCCGACCTGATGGGGCGCAGGCGCATGTTCATGGTCGGGCTCGTGCTGTTCTCGCTGGCCTCGCTGCTGGGCGGCCTCGCGCAGTCGGAGGGCTGGCTGATCGCCTCGCGCGCGGTGCAGGGCCTGGGCGGAGCGATCGTCTCCCCCGCGGCCCTGTCGATCATCACGACCACGTTCGCCGACGGCGAAGAGCGCAACCGCGCACTCGGCGTCTGGGGGGCCGTGGCCGGCGCCGGAGGGGCAGCCGGCGTCCTCCTCGGCGGCGTCCTCACCAGCGGGCTCAGCTGGCGCTGGGTGCTGTTCGTCAACGTGCCCATCGGCCTCGCCTGCACCCTCCTGGCCCCCAGGGTCCTCCGCGAAAGCCATGCCGAGGCGGAGACGCGGAGCTTCGACCTTCCCGGCGCGGTGACGGTCACTGCCGGCCTCGCCCTGCTCGTCTACGCGCTGGTCGACGCCGTCAACGTTGGCTGGGGCTCGACCGCCACGCTCGGGAAGATCGCGGGCGCGGTGGCCCTGCTCGCCGTGTTCCTGGCGATCGAGACCCGCCAGCGCGCCCCGCTGATGCCCTTCTCGATCTTCCGCCAGCGGACGCTGCGCGGCGCCGACACGGTCGCTCTGCTGATCGGCATGTCGCTGTTCTCGATGTTCTTCTTCGTGTCCCTGTACATGCAGGAGGTGCTCCACTACTCGGCCCTGAAGACAGGGCTCTGCTACCTGCCGCTGGCGGTCGGGATCATCGCCTCGGCCGCAGGTGCCTCCGTGGCCGTGACCCGCTTCGGCTTCAAGTCGATCCTGCTCAGCGGCCTGCTCCTGATCGCCGGTGGGCTGTTCTGGTTCTCGAAGGTCCGGGCCGGCGGCTCCTTCGCGGGCGACGTGCTCGGGCCCTCCCTGCTCGCGGCATTCGGCCTCGGCCTCTCCTTCGTTCCCGTGACCATCGCCGCCGTCAGCGGCATCGCTCCCCATGAGGCCGGTCTGGCGTCGGGACTGGTCAACACCTCTCAGCAGGTGGGAGGCGCATTGGGATTGGCGATCCTCGCGACGATCGCCAACACTCGAACCAATGACGTGCTGCGCGCCGGCACGCACAACCTCCCAGCCGCGCTCGCAAGCGGATTCGATCGGGCCTTCCTGGTCGGCGCAGGCTTCGCGCTGGCGGGCGCGCTCTTGACGATCGTCCTGATCTCCTCACGAGACAGCCGCGCGCACTCCGATGTGGCGCGCCAGGGCGAGGCCGCGGGAGCATCGCTCCTCTGAGCAACCGGCGCCGGCCTCAGAGGTCGACGAGCGCCAGATCCGCCGCCGCCCGCGCGTGGCGAAATAGTACATACGTCCATTAGCTCTCGATCTGTGGGTTTTCACTTGCGCAGCGCCTGCTCGCGCTGCACACTCCCGGCTCGGATCAACCAGAGCTGAAAAAGGCAAACCCGTCGTGAGACGGGGGCGCAAAGTCAGAGATCTCGATGAGATAGCTCGGCTGCCAGGAAAGCCACGGGAGGCTATCGTGCTGTCAGAGTCATCAGATCGCAGTTCCAGGACACCGCAGCTCCGAGGAACGCTCCTCGCCGGCAGGCTTTGGCGGAGCGTGAGCGACGAGAGCGCCTTCACGCTGACCGAGCTGCTGGTGGTCATCCTCATCATCGGCATCCTCGCGGCGATCGCCGTGCCCTCGTTCCTGAGCACCACCTCCAAGGCCGTCGACGCGCAGGCCAAGGAGCTCGTTCGCACCGCAGAGACCACGGCTGAGACGCTCGGGGCAATGGACAGCGGCAGCTACGAAAGGGTGAGCACGACCGAACTCAACAAAGAGGAACCGACGATACGTATATCGCCCAGCACGAGGGAAGCGTATTTGAGCGCTGCGACCAGCGCGAAGAACAGCTACTCGCTCACGGTCAAAGCGACCAATGGCGACGAATTCACGGTCAGCAGAAGCGTGAACGGCGTGCTCAGTCGCACGTGCGCGAGCCCTGTCAGCAAGAAGGGCTGCGGTGGAGGAGAAACCTCCACCTGGTGAACTTGGGGGAGACAGGGCAGCGGGCCCTCCGGTCGCTTCGGGGGATGACGGCGTGGGGGCCCGCAACGCCCATCGGCTTCAGGTGGTAGGCCGCAGCCGCACAACGGGTTCACCCGGATCCGGGCTCTCCGCCTGCATGGCAGCATTGCCGAGGTGACGCTCCTCTGGTTCCTCATCTGGCTGATCGCCAACAACATCGGCAGCCACGAGCCGCTGATGTTGAACCCCGTAAACGCCTGGACGGCGACGCTCATCCTCGCCATCGCCCTCGACCTCAGCGCCTCGCACGCGCGCGGCCGGGGTGCGGAGGGCAAGCACTAAGCGCAGCGAGACAGGCGCGGAGCTCACTCGCTCGGCGCACGCGCGCCCAGCCAGTGGACGATCTCCAGCGCCAGTCCCACCTGCAGTCCTCGGTGCTCGAGCGGAGCCGGAAGCAGCTCGCGCGCGCGAGCGAGCCGATTGAGGACCGTGTTGCGGTGGGCATAGAGGGCGCGGGCGGCACGCGAGGCGCTGAACTCCTCGCGGATGTAGACCCGCAGCGTCTCGCGCAGATCCGCATCTGCGCCGGTGAGCTCTCCGAGCGTTCGCGAGACGAACTCCCACGCGCCGTCCTCGTCCTGGGCTGAGAGCGCCACCAGTTGCACGTCCTCGTAGCTGGCGATGCGCAGGTTCCCGGGCATGCGATGCATCAGGCGCTGAGTGGCCAGCGCGTCGAGATGACCGCGACGAAAGCCCTCCATGCCGGTGGCGGTCGAGCCGAGAGCGATCCGCACACCGGGACTGCCCTGGAGGTGGGAGCGCACAGCATCGAGGTCCGGCTCCTGCGAGCCCGCGTACCAGACCCACAGCGAGCGGGTGCTGCCCACGACCGTGAACGGGCTGCGGGCGCCCGCAGCCCGCGCGAGCGCGTCGGCGGCCCGCTCCAGCTCGCCCTGGTCGGACACCTCGGCCTCGCTCCACACCACCGCCGCGGTATGGCGTCGGGACATCTCGTAGCGCAGTCGCGCGCTGGCGCGAGCGCTCGTGATCGGCGCGCCCTCGAGAACCAGGTTGACGGTCTCGAGACGCTCGGCGTGGGTGCCACGCACGAGTTGCTCGCGCTCGCGGTCGATCAGCTCCTGGAGCCCGGCGACCGTCTCATCGACGAAGGCGAAGATCGAGCGGGAGGTGACGTCGAGCAGCTCCCGCAGCTCATCGGGGTCATCGGTCAAGGTGAACGCGCGGCTCATCCAGGCGCGCCACGCCACGTTCTGGCCGATCCGGTAGATGTTGAGCGTCGTGTCGTCGAGCCCGCGGCGCACGATGTCGCGAGCCAGGTCCAGCACCTGCGGGCTGAGGTTGGCCGGCACAGGGGCTCCGGGACGGCGCACGTTGGCGCTCGCCCAGTGCAGGATGTTGGCGTGGTCGGTGGCGATGGTGGCGGCGGTGATCGTCGGGTCATCGGAGAGCCTGCGAGGCGCGGCGGCCAGCACGGCCGCGTCGACCTCTCCGAAGAGCGCGTCGGGATCCTCGATCAGGGTGCTCGCGCCGGCACGGATGAGGGCGGCTATGCGCTCTGGCGGCGGCTCCCAGTTGGTCGCGACTGACATCCCGCCACGGTACTACCATGTTGGGCAATCTGCCTAATTGCACAGGCCAAGACTGGGCTTGCTGCCCTGGTCATCCCTGAGTGGACCGGCGACGCTATACGGCGCACCCAATGAGAGCGAGTCGAACATGAGCTTGTCAGCCGTCGAGCAGCCCGAGCACGTCCCAACGCTTCCCGAGCATGTGGACGTGCTGATCGTCGGCGCGGGCGTGTCGGGCATCGGCTGCGCCTACCACCTGCAGCGCGAGCAGCCGGGCAGGTCCTACCTGATCCTCGAGGGCCGCGAGGCGATCGGAGGCACATGGGACCTGTTCCGCTATCCCGGCATCCGCTCGGACTCGGACCTGCACACCTTCGGCTACGAGTTCAAGCCGTGGCAGGACGAGAAGGCGATCGCTGACGGTCCCTCGATCCTGCGCTACATCTGCGAGACGGCTGACGAGAACGGGATCGAGCCCCACATCCGCCTCGGCCACAAGGTGGTGCGCGCGGAGTTCTCGAGCGAGCAGGCGCGCTGGACGGTGGAGGCGATCCGCACCGACACGGGCGAGACGGTGCATCTGAGCTGCAGCTGGCTGTTCAGCGCCGGCGGCTACTACCGCTACGACGAGGGCTACACGCCCCAGTTCGAGGGCGCCGAGCGCTTCAAGGGCCAGATCGTCCACCCCCAGCAGTGGCCCGAGGATCTCGACTACGCGGGCAAGCGCGTGGTGGTGATCGGCAGCGGCGCCACCGCGGTCACGCTGATTCCGGCGATGACCGACAAGGCGACGCACGTGACCATGCTCCAGCGCTCACCCACCTATGTCGTCTCCGTGCCCGAGAAGGACCCGATCGCCAACGCGCTGAAGCGCGTGCTGCCCCCTCGCGTGGCCTATGCGCTCACGCGCAGGAAGAACATCTGGCTGCAGAAGACCGTCTACTCGCTCAGCCAGAGCCGTCCGCAGCTGGTCCGGCGTCTGCTGCTGGCCGGCGTCAGGCGCAGGCTTCCCGAGGGCTTCCCCGTGGCCACCCACTTCAACCCGCGCTACAACCCCTGGGACCAGCGCCTGTGCGCGGTCCCGGACGGCGATCTGTTCAAGGCGATCAGTGACGGAAGGGCCTCGGTGGTCACGGACACGATCAAGACCTTCACCGAGCGCGGCATCGAGCTGGCATCGGGGATGGAGCTCGAGGCCGACATCATCGTCACCGCCACAGGCCTGAACCTGCTCGCGTTCGGCGGCATCGAGCTGTCGGTCGACGGCGAGGTCGTGCAGCTGCAGCAGACGATGGCCTATAAGGCGATGATGCTCAGCGACGTGCCCAACTTCGCGTTCGCCATCGGCTACACGAACTCGTCCTGGACGCTCAAGGTGGACCTCGTGTGCGAGCACCTCGGACGGCTGCTGGGATACATGGAGGAGCATGGCTACGACACGTGCGTGCCCCACAACGACGATCCCACGATCGTCACACGCCCGCTGCTGGACTTCGGCGCCGGCTATGTCCAGCGCTCGGTACACGAGTTCCCGCGACAGGGCTCACGAGCGCCGTGGACGCTCGCGATGAGCTACGCCCAGGATGTGAAGAACCTCCGCAACGGCCCGGTCGAGGATCCTGCCCTGCGGTTCTCGCGGCGTGCGCCCGTAGCGGGAGCTGTGCCATCGGGCGTGCTGGCCGCCTGAGCCACCCCGCCGGGCATGGCCTACCTGCGACGCCTGCGCCTGAGCACCAGCACCGCGGTGAGCGCAACCAGCGCCGCGACGAGCGCCGCTCCGGCCAGACCGGCGTCATTGACGATGTCGGCGATCGAGGGCCCGACCAGATAGGCGCCCACACCGACCGAGGCGGCCCACACGAGCGCCGAGAGAGCGTTGGCGGGCAGGAAGCGCGACCAGCTCATGTCGTGGATCCCCGCGATCCATGACGGCGTGAACAGCACCGCGATCGGGCCGTAGCGCTCGTAGAAGCGATCGCCTCTCGCGATCAGCGCGAGTCGCAGATGCTGCAGCGGTCCCGGCGTGGTGAGCAGGTTCCGCCCGCCCTTCAGGCCGACGATCCATCCCGCGGTCCCTCCCGCTCCGGCGCCGGCCCACGCGACCGCGACCACGGCTGCCAGGTCGAGGTGCCCGTGGGCAGCCGAGATGCCCGCAGCGATCAGGACCGCCTCGCCCGGTCCCGGAAAGGCGAACCAGCTGACGCCGGCAGCCAGGAACACGCCGACGTAGTCCACGCCCGCGGCGCGGGCGTGATGGTGCAGGGTGGCCAGAACGGCGAGGATCGACAGCGGAGCTTCCAAGAGGCGCACCCTGCCATGGTGACGCTCAGCCTGGCGCGGGGGGCCGCGTGGCAGCGGACCAGAAGAGCTACTGGGCGGCGTCCACGAGCAGCCGGCCCACGCTGTCGGCCACGCAGGCGGGCTTCTCGCCACCGTCGATCTCGACGGTGAAACGCGTCACGACCTGATGCCAGCCACCGCCAACCTCCGTGATCTCGACGATCTGCGCGTAGCAGCGCAGTCGCGCGCCCACGGGCACGGGCGCGGGAAAGCGGACCTTGTTCCAGCCATAGTTGACGCCGAGTTTGAAGCCACTCCATTCGTTGAGGTCCTGACGCAGGCCGTCGATCAGCGAGAGCGTCAGGTTTCCGTGGGCGATCGTCGTCCCGAACGGGCTCTCCACCCTGGCACGCTCGACGTCTACGTGGATCCATTGGTGATCGCCGGTGAGATCGGCGAACGTGTCGATCATCTCCTGTGTGACCTCGCGCCACTCACTCGGGCCCACCACCTGATCCTCGAGCGCCCGAAGATCCTCGATCCCGTGGGCGACGGCCCTGGGGGTGCTCGCACTGAGAGCCATCCTGTCTCCTTTCGCCAGACTCCCGGTCAATGCTATTCGCTGGAGCGCCGCTCAGGCGCGAGCGATGCCGTCCGCTCAGGCCGTCACGAGCCGATTTCCACCGCGGAGGTCGTGAACGTGCCGCTCTTGACCGGCTTTGCCTTGCCCTTCGTCGGCGGTACACCGCACGTGGGCCCACCGGTGAAGCTCTCCGCGAGCGACGCCGCGAAGATCTTCTGCGGCAGTGGGAAGGGCCCGCCTTCGAGCGCGCCTTCGAGGCTGCCGCCGGATTCGGTCAAGGGCATGAGGAACGTCCCGTGCGAGCTGCCAGCGCTCTTCGGGGACCACTTGACGGCGAAGGAGACGGACGTGGTCGTGGGTTCGAGCGAGAGGCTGCCGAGCGCCAGGCAGGTGACTTCTTCGGTCGTCGTCAGGTGCGCGACGTAGGTCCCTTCGGTGGGTTCGGCGGGACCGTCACAGCCTTTGAGCTTCCCGGTGATCGTGATGCTCTGGACGTGCGGGGCTTCCGTGATCCCCGGCGAGAGCTTGATCGTCCCGCTGTTCTGTTCGCATACCTCCCCGGCCGGTGGTGGCGGTTCGGAGCCCGAGCTGTTCGCTTCGATCGGGCTGCTGAGTTCACTGACGCCTTCGGCATCTGAGTTGGTGACGGTGATCCTGTACTTGGTGTGGCGCTGCAGCGGCTGGATCACAGCGCTCGAGCCCGGCCCGCTGATCGTCGTGGTGAGCACTGGCGCGGCCGAGCCGATCGGCGTAGCCGTGACCGTCGAGGAGGTGATCAGCCCGGCCGTTTCAGCGGCTGGCGTCCAGCTGACCGTGAATCTCAGAGCTTCTTCTTCCCCGACTTCGATCGACGAGGCTTCCGCGGTGACGCCGGTGGGCGCGGCGGGCACCTGCAGAGGCGGTGAGCCGGCTTCGAGGAAGGCACGCGTTTCGAGGTTGTAGACACGATCGCCGTGGGCGTCTTCAGCGGAGAAGGTCGGGCTGACTTCGGCCGCGCCTTCCAGTTTGGAGAAGCCGCGCGTGTTGCCGAACCAATCCCACGTTACGGTCGCCCAGGCGGAATAGGTCGTGGTTTTGTAGCCGCCGCCACGTCCGCTGCCGCCGCATCTCGTCTGCATGTAGACCTCACCGACGGGATACCCGTCCGGAGCGAAGCCCGTCGCGTACGCCTGCTCCTGGATGCCGCCGCACGAGTGGCCGAGGATCGAGAACGCAGCGGACTGGCTGAGCACCAGCTGCACGGGGGTCGCGGCCGCGGCCGCCGAGGCCAGGCCCAGGCAGATCACCGCAACGATCGTCCCTACGATCGCGCTTCGAGCCACAGTTGTTGTGCCTCGCGGCGTTGGGCTGGTCAACGGGCTCTCCCTTGTGTATTGGTTCGTGACGTGGTGTGCGATCGACAAGGCTATCTCCCTAAGACAACCTTCGGAGCAAGATCTCACGCCTCGGAGATGAGAAATTGGTCATCGTCGCGACGGACAGCCATCGTCGCGACGGGCAGCTCCACACGAGGCAGGCTCTCGCGGTCCCGCGATGTCTGGGCCTGCCGACCAAGCCATCCAAACTGGCGATCCTGGGCACACGACAAGCCTACGGTCGGATTGCGACGGTACTCGCGCCCACGACCAGCTTGCGCAACGTTCGAAAAAGTGGAGACGGTGGGTTCGACAGGTGCGAAATTCTTGCCGGAATTGGCTCTGGAATGCGGGATAGCGGGGTCATGCCGAATCCGGTTGCGTACGTTGTGCGTACGTCGGCGAAGGGGCCACCGCGAGATGCGAGCCGGAGTCACGACTGAGACCAGGCCCTGGAACGACTGATCCTCGACACCACCATCCTGATCGCTGCCGAGCGCCCCACGACGCTCATCGAGGAAATGATCGACGACACCGACGACGTCGTGATCGCCGCGATCACAGCAGCAGAGCTACTCGTGGGGATCCAGCTAGCCGACGATCGCCACCGAGCGACACGTGGAGCGTTCGTCGATGCGCTCCTGGCGACAGTTCCCATCGAGCCGTACGACCTCGACACCGCACGCGCCCACAGCGACCTACTCGTGCACACCCGAAGAGCTGGACGTCTTCGGGGCGCGCACGATCTCGTCATTGCCGCCACCGCACGCGCCACCGAACGCACGGTGCTCACAGCAGACACCACTGGATTCGTCGGCCTCCCAGGCGTCTGCCGTCAAGTCCATCCCCGCTGGAGCTTGAAGCGAGCCGCATGGAGTCAAATCCCGCCTAGTAGCGACTCGTACTGCGGAGCCTGATCGAGGTGATGAACGAGGCTCGGCTCGAGCCCGCAGCGTCAGGCTGTGATCGCTCGCCCAGACGCAACAGCGCCCTGAACATGCTCACACCCGCAGAATTCGAGAACTACCACCAACAACGACAGATCGCCGCCTGATTCCAGACCGCCGACTCCAGAAAAGCCGGGTCAGATCACAGCCTCCGTCAAAGTCGGCCTGGCTCAGTTTGCAACGCGTCCCGATCTCCCCGGTAGTCGGGATGCGAACCCCGCCGCTCTCATTGTCGATCAGCGAGTAGCGCCTCGATGAGCCGATAGACACGATCATCCCGGTCCGGAAACGCCGAAGGCCCAGCCCCCTGGGGAACTGGGCCGGTTCGACCTTCGTCAAGATGGTGGAAGAAGATCAAACCCCGACGAACGAGTTGCGGCGCTGAGGTCCGCCCTGCTCGATCACGGGCGGGCCGGAAGAATCGCGTGATGGTCGCGGCCCTCCGGCCTCTCCGGCGCAGTGATCTAGTGCGGTAACCGGCAACCTTTTGCCCGCTGTCGGCAGGAACCGTCCGGTGGTGTCGCCAGCCAGCGGGGGGCTAGGATGAGCTCACCCTTCGGTACTGGTGGCTGCGGCTGCTGATCGACGGGGTCACGAAAACATCCCAAGGCCTTCGGAGGAACAGGGTGAGCGATACGAGCTCAGGACGCGGCAAGGTCGTCGTGAACAGGTGCATGTCGCTTGACGGTTTCATCGCCGCTGCCGGCCATGTGATGGACTGGGGCGCTGGTCGCCAGCTCGCCGACTTCGTCGGGCCGGACGAGTTCCACGAGATCGCGGCGGCCACCGGCGCCATGCTCGTCGGCCGGCGAACCTCCGACGTCGGAGACAGGATGGAGGCCGAGAAGCCGGGCAGCGTCGACTACCCCTTTTCCGGACCCGTGTTCGTCCTCACCCATCGGCCACCGGAGCCCCCGGATCCGGGCATCACGTACCTCACCGGTGACATCGGGGAGGCGGTAGCCACGGCGCGGAGCGCCGCGGGCGGCAAGAGCCTGGAGATCCTCGGCGCCGACGTCGCCGCCCAGTGCCTGCAGCGGGGCCTCGTCGACGAGATCCTGGTGTACGTACTGCCGGTACTGCTCGGAGACGGCGTCCGCTTCTCGCCGCCGGGCCTCCCCCGGATCGACCTGGAACCAGTCAGCGCCACTCGGTCGCGCAGCGTCACCATCCTCCGGTTCCGCGTCCGCAAGTAATCGCTGCGTAACATTCCCCGGCTTGCGCGTCCAAAGCCTGCCGCTCTCCGGAGAGTCGTTCGGAGGAGAGACCCTCGTCCTCCTCAGCGAGCTGGGGCAGCAGGCCGGAGCAGCACGACGCTCGGGAGCACGCACAGTCGTAGCGGGCGGCCGGGTTCGATTACATCGCGCGCCGCTGGGACCGGCGCGACGGTACGTAGCTTCCCCAAGCCAAAAACGGGAAGCAGTGGAGAGGACCGTACGTTGCGCAAACCCCTTGGTCGTGCAGGCGCAGATGCTGAGCTTGGTGTAGGCCGGAGGCCGGTGGCTGACGACGAGCTAACGAGAAGCAGACTGGGTCAGCGCAAAGGGTGGCGGTACCCCTGAGCCGATCGACCCGCTGCCGTAAAATGAAGCGATGAACTTCGTCAGGGTCACATCCGCCCAAGTGCTGGGTCACTACCGGCTGAGGATCGGCTTCAGCGATGGCAGCTCACGTGATGTCGATCTCACAGGAGAGTTGCACGGTCCTGTGTTTGAGCCGTTTGCTGACCCCGACTACTTCGCGCAAGTCCGCGTCGACGACGACCTAGGGACCGTCGTGTGGCCCAACGGTGCGGATCTCGATCCCCTTGTGTTGCACGGCGACTTCGAGCCGGCCTCACGCTTCGTTCATCGCTGATCGGCCCGCCGTGCTCAGCTGCGAGCGCGGCACTCGCAGACAGTTGTCAGTGGACCCTAGTGGACGAAGACCAAACACTCGGCAACGGGTTGAGGCTTTGCGGCAAGCTCTGCTGGACGCCCGCAGACGCAACTAGCCGCGACAGTCGACAGCGACCTCCAGCGCGGCGCATACCTCTCGCATTCGATTGTCGCTCAAACGACCGAGGCGCTCAACCAGGACTGCAAGGGAGACGCTCTCTACCGAGTCCAGATTGATCGCCGACCTGCGAGGTACGGGATCATCCCCCGGCTCAACAACAACCTCGCTCGCGAGACCTCGGATCGTGGTCGTACAAGGGGCGATCAGTGTGCGTCTCAGCCTCGGGATCGCGGCGTCGCGCGAAAGTACAACCACCGGCCTGCGTCCGATCTCCGATAGCTCGCACCACCAAACCTCACCCCTGGACGGAAGGGGTCGAGTGCTCACGATGCTGCTGCTGCCCCACGAAATGAAGCGAGATCACCCCATGCATCGGGCTCCTCGAGCGGATGCTCGTCGTACGCCTCATAGGTCACGTCGATCTCAGCAGCCCGATGACGATCCAGAAGCGCCGCGAGCGCGCTGTCCAAGAGGACAGCGTCGGTAACCGGGGAGAGAGCGTCACGAGCGTCACGCAGGAGCTGCTCGTCGACGGTGGTGCTGACCCTAGCCCGAGCCATGCGACAATTATGGCATAAAAATGCCACCCTGGGGATGGTGGGCGCTGTACGGCCCGCCTTCGCTGAGTGGCTGTCCGACCGCAGATGCGGAACCCTGGTCGGCTTCGTCCCGACCGGGGTTCGCACATCGAGTCGCCATGGAGACGGTGGGAATCGAACCCACGTCCGCGATCGCATGAGAATGGCTTCTACGAGCGTAGCCGGCGCTCTGATCTCGTCCCCCACTCGCCTCGCCGGCGGGGTTATGGGGGACCAGCCTCCTAGATTTCCCCGACTTGGCGGAAGCGGACCGCGTCGGGTGAGCCTGCTTTCTGATCCCGGCCTTCCCCGCCGCAGGCAAGCGGGGCCCGAGACCTCACGGCTTAGCTATTGACTAAGCGGCGAGGGCGTACTCGTGAGAGTCCGCACTTATGTTTTTCCCGGGTGTTTTACGAGGCCGCCCGGGACCTCGACTCGCCACCACCCCCACGAACCGACCACGTCGAAGCCTGTCGTCCCCTGGGAATGTTGCTGCCCGCTCATTCTAGCCGCGTGTAGCGGCTCTGCAGGGGCGTAGAACAAAAGCGACGCGGTTCCGGGCCGCTTGAGGAACCCGCTCGGTCCAGCCCGAAGGCCTTTCTTCGTGGGTGGCGCGGCCTCACACCTCGGTGGCCTCGCTCTTTGCGGCTCGGTTCCGCGTCTGGATCCAAGGTAGCTCGCGGTGTCGAGGCGCGCAACCCCCGCTGAGCGTTGATCCCGCTCGTTCCGAGGAAAACGCTCGGGGCAGTCTCGAGCATGGGCGCGGTCGGCCCTGGAGATCGATTAGGCGGCGCTTATGGGTGCTGCCACAATGGGCACATGGACAATGGCGAGTTCTCCCTACGCGCTTCGGTCCCGGCGATCCAGCCCCCGCCCGTGACGGGCGAGGTCCTCTCCTCCCCCACGCCCCACGCGCACGAGGATCCGTTCGGTCAGCGTCGCGAGCGGCCCCTGAGCAATCTGCGCCGGCGAATGGGCAGCGCGCTTGCCGCGGTCGTGGCGCTCGTGGCCAAGTTCTTCGCGGCCATCAAAGGCGGGCTGCTGCTGCTGCCCAAGCTCAAGCTGCTGACCACGGGCGCGACGGCGCTCGTCTCGGTGGCCGCCTATTCCCTCTTCTGGGGCTGGACGTTCGCGCTCGGCTTCGTGGTGCTCCTGTTCGTGCACGAGATGGGTCACGTGATCCAGCTGCGACGGGAGGGCCTGAAGGCGAGTGCGCCGATGTTCATTCCGTTCTTCGGGGCGGTGGTGATGGCCAAGTCGCTCGGAGAGAACGCGCTGGCCGAGGCCCGCGTGGGGCTGGCCGGGCCGATCCTCGGCACGATCGGCTGCGGGGTCTGCCTGGCCATCGGCGAGGCGACCAACAGCGACATGCTGAGGGCGCTCGCCTACGTGGGCTTCTTCTTGAACCTCATCAACCTCGTGCCCGTGGTGCCGTTCGACGGCGGACGCGCGATGGCGGCGATGGCGCCCGTGATGTGGTTCATCGGTCTCGGCGCCCTGGTCGCTCTGCTCGTGATCGTGGGCAATCCCTTCCTGCTCCTGTTCGTGTTCCTCGGCGGCATGGAGACGTGGCATCGCTGGAAGCAGCGCAAGACGCGCTCACTCGAGCAGGCCGCCTACTATCGCGTGTCGCAGCGCAACCGCCTGCTGGTGGGCGTGGTGTACATCGGACTGATCCTGGTGCTGGTGCTGGGCATGGAGCAGGCACACGTCCTCTCCTCCGCCGGGCATACCTTCCGCTCGATCTAGCGGCGGGCCTCGCGCACGGCGCGTTCCATGTCGCGCTTGGTCTCGCGCTCGCGAATCGACTGGCGCTTGTCATAGAGATCCTTGCCGCGGGCCAGCGCGATCTCGACCTTGGCGTTGGCGCCAGAGAAGTAGATGCGCGTGGGCACCAGCGTGAGACCGCGCTCCTTGGCGCGCGCAGCGATGCGATCGAGCTCGCGGCGATGCAAGAGCAGCTTGCGAGGGCGCTCCGGGTCGTGGTTTTCGCGCGAGGCGGGACCGTAGGGCGGGATGTGGACCGAATGCAGCCACAGCTCCCCTTTGGTGATCGAGGCATAGCCGTCCTTGAGCTGCGCGCCTGAGGTCCGCAGCGCCTTGACCTCGGTTCCCTCGAGCACGATCCCGCACTCGAGGCGCTCGATCAGCTCGTAGCGGTGCGAGGCGTAGCGGTTGGACGCAACGTCCCCCGCGCCGATCTTGCGCTTTCCCTTGCCCTTGGCCATGCCCCGAGCCTAGCCGGAGGGCAGCAGGTCGACGCGCCCGCGGATCGTGTCGACCCGCGCTACGCGCACCTCGACGGGGTCGCCCAGCCTCAGCGCCGCCCCGGTGCGCTCGCCGCGCAGGATGGTGCCCTGCTCGTTGAGCTCCCACCACTCACGCCCCTCATCCCTGTCGGGCACGCCGCGGCCGCCAGCACGCGCTAGGGGGGCGCCGCCGCGACCCTTGGTGCCCCGTTTTCCCCCCTGCTCCGCCCGCCCCCCGGCGGCGCTCGGCGCGCGCAGGACCCGCACCGGCAGCATGCCCTCGAATTGCGGTGAGCCTCCAGCTGTCTGCTCCCAGGCAGGGTCGGGGGCGAAGGCCACGAAGGCCCCGGCTGAGATCAGGCCGGTCACCTCTCCCGCGAACACCTGTTGGAGTCCCCTCTCGAAGAGCGTCTGCTCCAGGGCGAAGCAGCGTGCCACGTCATCGGTGTCGCGCTCGATCACCATCGCCTCGCGTTCGCGTTCGGAGCTCCAGGCGCCGAGCTCCACGAGCTCGCCCGCACGCGGGGCAGACTCCCCGGCGCCGACCGCCGAGAGCAGAGCCCGATGGCAGACGAGGTCGGGGTAGCGGCGGATGGGCGAGGTGAAATGACAGTAGGCGGAGGAGTGCAGGCCGGCGTGGCCGAGGTTGTGCGGCGAGTAATAGGCCTTCTTGAGCGAGCGCAGCACCAGCGAGCTCAACGCGATCCGCCCGTGGCCCGTGCGCCGCACGTGCTCGTCCACGCGTCTGGAGATCGCGCCCACGAGCTCTGCCGCCTGCGAAGAGGACAGCGGCTGCGGCAGTGGCGGCGTGGGCGCATCGAGCGAGGCGAGCTGATCGACGAGTCGTTCGATGCGCTCGGGCTCGGGGCGCTCGTGCACGCGATAGAGGCACGGCAGCTCGCGCTGGGCGAGCAGGCTCGCGACGGCCTCGTTGGCAGCGATCATCAGGTGCTCGATCAGGCGATGGGACTCGGTCTGCGCGCGCGGGGTGATCGAGGCGACGTTACCGTGCTCGTCGAAGGCGAACTCGGGCTCCTCGGAGTCCACCACCAGGGCTCCGCTGCGCTCACGCTTGCGCTGGAGCTCGGCCGCCGCCTCGCGGGCAACGCGCAGCGACTCCGCCCACGGCTCTGAGGCGGAGGCCATGCCAGCGAAGATGCGGTCGACCTGCTCGTAGTCGAGACGCTCGTCGGAGCGGATCAGTGAGCGGTAGAAGGCGGTGCGCTGCACCTGCGCGCCGTCGAGCTCGAGCTCCACCGTCACCGCCGGGCGATCGACGCCCGGCAGGAGCGAGCAGGCTTCGCTCGAGAGCGCATGGGGGAGCATCGGCTCGACGGCCCCGGGGACGTAGACGCTGGTCGCGCGCCTGCGGGCCTCGCGATCGATGAGCGAGCCCTCGCGCACGTGTGCGGCCACATCGGCGATATGGACCCACACCCGTGCCCGGCCCTCACCCAGCGCTTCGGCCGATACGGCGTCATCGAAGTCGCGGGCGCCGACTGGGTCGATCGTGAACGTGGCCAGAGCGCGCAGGTCGCGCCGCTGCCCGCTGGAGCGCCGCACGCGCTCGCCGACCTCGCGGGCCTCGCGCTCGACGGCCGGATCGAAGCCGCGCTTGAGACCGCGGTCGAGCATCAGCGCCTCGATCACCTCAGCAGCCACGTCGGGACGCCCCAGAACCCGCACGATGCGCGCTCCCGAGCCCTTGCCGTGGGAGCGTTGGGGCACGTGGACGAGCACCAGGTCCCCGGCACGCGCCTCACGACGCCCACGCTCGGGGCGCGGCGAGCGCAGGACGATCCGCTCGGCGCCGCCGCGCCGCGGTGAGCGCTCAGCGTCGTCGCGGCGGGGAAATAGGGGCTCGGCCGTGAGGAAGCGCCCGCGGCGCTCCAGCACCGCCACGAGCGCTCCGCGGGGCGCCGGGTCGATGCTCGCCTCGGCCCCCCGCGGGCGGGAGGCGCTCACCTGACCTTGGCGGCGAGCGTGTTCAGTGCCACGGTGAGACCGCGATCGGTGTCCACGCCCTTGGGCACCGGTACTTCAGGCGTTATGCCGGCGCCCTGCTTGACGCCACCCCCTCCGAGGTTGCGCCCGCTGGGCGTGAAGTACTCCCCCACGGTGATGTCCAGCGCGCCGCCGTTGGCGAGGCCCTGCTCCTCCTGGAAGACGCCCTTGCCGAAGGTGTGCGTGCCAACGACCGTGGCGCGGCGATGGTCCTGCAGCGCGGCCGTCACGATCTCGGCTGCCGAGGCTGTGTTGGAATCGACGAGCACCACCACGGGGATCTTGGCCGATATGGCATCCCCGGTGGCCGTGAGCGTCTGACTGGGCTGGCTGCGACCGCGGGTGCTGACGATCGTCCCCTTGGCCACGAAGATGCTCGCGATCAGCTGCGCCTCCTCGACCAGTCCGCCGCCGTTGCTGCGCAGGTCGAGGACGATTCCACGGGCGCCTCGGTGGAGCGCGTGTTCGACCGCTTCGCGTACTTCGCCATGCGCCCCGGGGCTGAAGGTGGCGAGCGCCACGACTCCCAGCTTCACGCCGTGCACGACCCTGCTCGCCGACGCGACGACGGGCTCGGAGATGGTGGCGCGGGTGAGCTTGAGCGTGCGCACGAGCGCGCGAGGGCCATGGGCGGGGCGGGGACCTTCGATCTGAAGCGAGACATCGGTTCCAGGGAGCCCCTTGATGAGCGCGGTGGCAGCGTCGGGCGAGAGGCCTTCGAGCTTGCGGCCGTTGACCGCCACGATCAGCTCACCGGCCTTCAGACCGGCCCTCGCCGCGGGCGAGGAGTCGAAAACGCGCGCGATCAGCAGCCCGCGCTGCTTGGGGCCGACGGCTACGCCGATCCCGGTGAAATGCGGCGGGGAGTCGAATTCGCGGTATTCGCTGGGCGTGAGGTAATGAGAGAAGCGATCGCCGAGACTCGCAACGACGCCGGAGATGGAGGCGTTGGAGAGCTTGCTGGTGGGGATCTTGCGGTAGTAGTCGCTGGAGATCCGCTGGATTGCTTCGTCGACCACCTGCGTCTGATGGTTGGCCACGAACGCGTCGCGCAGGAATCCGGGCAGGTGTTCGGGATGCCCTCCCAGCCACAGGCCGACGACGAGCAGGATCGGCAACATCAGCGCGATCAGGATCCTCAGCGGCTGTCGGTGAAGCAAAGACATGACTCCGCGCAAGCGTAGTGGAGGCGTGGGGGATTCCGAGCCGCAGGAGAACCTTCTAGGGTGGTCCGATGGCGAACGTGACGAGCACGACCGTGCCCTCGAACGGCCTGCCGATCCACCGGATCGAGCTGCCGGGCACACGTGCGCTGACGATCCTCGTGGCCTTCGACGCGGGAGCGCGCAACGAGCGCCCCGAGGAGAACGGGATGGCTCATTTTCTCGAGCACCTGGTGTTCAAGGGTGGAGAGAAGTACCCGACCTACAAGGATGTCAACGAGACAGCCGAGCACCTTGGCGGCGTCCTGAACGCCTACACCAGCCAGGACCTGGTCGCCTTCCACATCACCGTTCGCGCCGAGAGCGCGCCGGCGGCGATCGACCTGCTGAGCGACTTCGTGGGCCGCCCGCGTTTGGACGCCGATGAGCTCGACCGTGAGCGGGGCGTGGTCATCCAGGAGATCAACCGCGCCTACGACCAGCCCTCGATGGTCGCGGAGTACCTGATCGACCGGGCGGCCTTCGGCGAGCACCCGCTGGGACGCACGGTGCTCGGCCCCGAGGAGAACCTGCGTAGCTTCACCCGCGAGGGGATCGTGGCTTTCCGCGAGCGTCGCTGGGCAGGCTCGCGAGGCGGCGCGTTCCTCGCGGGCAACCTCGAGCACCTCCCTCCCGAGGAGGAGCTGCAGGAGCGCTTCTCGCGGTTTCCGGCTCTTCCGGAGCCGGAGCCATACGTGCCGGCGCCCGACTTCGCGCCGCAGAAGCTCGTGGAGCAGCGCGAGACCAACCAGTCGCATCTGCGCATGATCTACCGACCGGAGATCTCCGTGACGGACCTGCGCGAACGCGCGGCCCTGTCGATCTACGCCACCCTGCTCGGCGGTTCGATGGGATCGCGGCTGTTCGAGGAGATCCGCGAGAAGCGCGGCCTCTGCTACTCGGTCTACGCCGCCGACCACACCTTCGCGGACGTGCCGATCCTGCAGCTCGGCTCAGGCCTGGAGTCGGCCAAGTGCATCGAGGCCTACACCCGCATGCGTGAGATCGTCGATGAGCTGCGCTCGGACGGCCCGACCGAGGAGGAGGTCAAGCGAGCGCGCGCCTACGCCGCAGGGCGCTTCGTGCTGGGCTTCGAGAACACTGGCGCGGTGGCCCGCTACGGGGCCACGCAGGCGATCGTCTTCGGCGAGGACATCGACCCCGATCGCGCGATCGCGGCGCTCGACGCGGTCACCTTCGAGGAGGTCCGCGAGGTCGCCGCCGGCGTCGCCGACAATCTCGCGGTCGCCTGCGTGGGACCGCACAGCGTCGAGGAGTTCTAGGGGCTCTGCGGCGTTGCCGATCCAAGTGCACATCCGGCGGCGATCGAAGAGCCGCCCCGGGAGGCTACCCCGACGCGAGGCTCATCAATCTCCTTGCGCGGTCTGAATCCGGGCCATCCAGCTGCTCAAGCCGCGCAGCGATCCTCTCGACATTGATCGAGCGATGCTCGATCATCGCCTCGATATCCGCCCAGTCCTGGGTTCTATCGAACATCGCCTTGAAGATGGCCAACGCGCCGCAGTCGAGGACCGGGATCGAATGATCGGCGAGGACGACGTACCGGACCCCCGCCGCTACCTCATCGTGGAAAGGAAGCACGTTGAGGAATATGTCGATTGGGGTCTCCTCCCACCAGGCCCGCGTCTGACCGTCGCGTTCAACTTGTTCGAAATTTGCGGCGGTCACGGTCACACCGCCGGGCAGCGCCGCAAAGACTTCACCCACACGCTCTCGGGTGACAAAAACGTTGATGTCCAGATCTCGCGTGCCTCGCGGCTCGCGCGTGCAGAAGCCGAGAGCTATGGCGCCACCGATCGCGTGCGGGAGCCTGGCCTCGTTGAGGGCATCGTGAACTGCGATGAGGCGATCGACGAGGATGCTCACTCGGCCAACCGGATCAGCGGGGGGTACGCCAGCTCGCGGCGCGGCTGGTACGGAATCTGCTCCGCCAGCTCAAGCACCTGAACGAGAATGTTGCCGGCTCGTAGCATCTCCATCTGATCCGACGACGGCCCCACCCGGAGGTCCAAGCCTGCCACCCGCGCGATACGCGCGAGGGCGGCCACCGCCGGTTGACGACTACCGTGCTCATAGGCGCTCAAGACCGAGCTCTGAATGCCGCTCCTCCGTGCGAGCTCGACCTGTTTCAGGCCGCTCTCGTTGCGAATCTGCTTGATCAAGCGCCCGGCTACCTCATCGGAACCCTGTCCCATACCCCATATCTTAGCGTATCCGCTAAGTCACCCTAGATCTGAGTTAGCGAATCCGCTAACGCTGAGCGCCTCAGCCCAGCGCGACCATGCGGTCGATGGGCACCCGCGCCCGTACGGCGATCTCCTCGGGCACGCGCACCTCGAACTTCATGTCGCGCAGGGAGTCGCGGAGCTTGGGCAGCGTGATCATCTTCATGTACTGGCAGGAGGCCTCAGCGTTGGCGGGAATGAACTCGACGTCAGGCGCGGCCATCTGCAGCGGATAGAGCATTCCGATCTCCGTGGCCACCACGACCTGGCTGTGCTTGGGGTGGCCGTGCTCGATCTCCTCCTCGGCGTGCTGGGCGTACTTGAGCATCCCGCCCGTGGAGAGCATGTGGACGCCTTCGGCTGAGATGTCCCCGGCGGCGACGTACTCCATGACGGCGGTCGTGCAGCCGCACTCGGGGTGAATCAGGAAATCGGCGCCCGGGTGCGCGGCACGCGTGGCCTCGATGTCCGAGGGACGAATCCCGGCGTGGACGTGGCACTCGCCGTCCCACACGTGCATGGGCCGGCCGAGCTCCTTCTCCACGTAGGCGCCGAGCCACATGTCGGGGCCGAACAGGATCTCGGTGTCGGGGCCGTGGGTCTCATAGATGTGGCGCACCACCTCGACGGCGTTGGCGGAGGTGCAGCAGTAGTCGGTCAGCGCCTTGACCTCGGCGGTGGTGTTCACATACATCACCACCACGCCCTCGGGGTAGGTGGTCCGCCAGTCGGCGAGCTGCTCGGCGTCAATCGATGCGGCCAACGAACAACCGGCGTCGAGGTCGGGGATCAGGACGGTCTTCTCGGGACAGAGGATCGAGGCGGTCTCGGCCATGAAGTGCACCCCGCAGAAGACGATCGTCTCGCCCTCGGCCGCCGCGGCCTTGCGCGAGAGCCCGAGCGAGTCGCCCACGTAGTCGGCCACGTCCTGGATCTCGGGCACCTGGTAGTTGTGGGCCAGGATCACCGCATTCCGTTCCGCCGCAAGGGCGCGCACCTCGTCCGTCATCTCGGCGATCTCGCCCGGCGAGAGGCCGGCGGCGCCAGGGCGAATGGGAGCCATGGGAAGGTTCACGGCAAGGCCTCCAATGTGAGGGAGAGATCTAGGGCGGGCGCGGAGTGCGTCAGCGCGCCCATCGAGATCCATTCTACCCCGGTCTCGGCCACCGCCCGGAGCGTCTGGAGGGTGACACCGCCGCTGGCCTCGAGCTCTGCCCGACCGTCCACCTGGGCGACGGCGGCGCGAAGCTGCTCCTCATCCATGTTGTCGAGCAGCATGCGCGGCGCACCGGCGGCGAGCGCCTGATCGATCTCGCCCGGATCGCGCACCTCCACCTCCAGCGTGCCTGCGAGCTGCGGCGCGGCGGCGCGTGCTCGCTCGATCGCCTGCGCGATCCCGCCGGCCGCGGCGATGTGGTTCTCCTTGATCAGGATCGCGTCGTAGAGCCCAACACGGTGGTTGACTGCGCCGCCGGCGGCCACGGCCGCCTTCTCGAGGGCGCGCAGCCCCGGAGTGGTCTTGCGCGTGTCCAGCACCCTGGCCCCCGTCCCCTCCACCGCTCGGGCTGCGAGAGCCGCAGCGGTGGCGACGCCGGAGAGGTGGGCGAGGAAGTTCAGCGCGGTGCGCTCGCCCGTCAGCAGTGCCCGTGCGCGCCCCTGCACTGACAGGACCGGACCGCCCTGCTCGCGCCAGGGCCCCTCCCCCACCAGGCGCTCGACGCGAGCCTCCGGATCGAGCGTGGAGAAGACCAGCTCGGCGGCCTGCAGTCCATAGATCGCCCCGGGCGCCTTTTGCGTGATCAGCGCCCGGGCGCGCGCGTCAGCCTCCACGGTCGCCTCGGTGGTGACGTCGCCGCCACCCACGTCCTCTGCGAGTGCGCGGCCGATCAGCTCGGCGAGTCCGTCCACCGCCGCTACTCGCCTGAGGCTGCCGCTGCGAGCAGCAGCGCTCGCACGAAGCCGTCGAGGTCGCCGTCGAGCACGCGCTGCACATCCCCCATCTCAAAGCCCGTGCGATGGTCCTTGACCATCGTGTAGGGGTGCAGCACGTAGGAGCGGATCTGCGAGCCGAAGTTCACGTTCTGCGCCTCGCCCTTCTCGGCCGCGATCTCTTCCTGGCGTTCGCGCTCCTTGCGCTCGAGCAGCTTGGCGCGCAGCATCGCCATCGCGGTGGCGCGGTTGGAAGACTGCGAGCGCTCGTTCTGGCACTGCACCACGATGCCACTGGGCCGGTGGGTGATGCGCACGGCCGAGTCGGTCTTGTTCACGTGCTGGCCGCCGGCGCCAGAGGCCCTGTAGGTGTCGACCTGGAGGTCGTCCTCGTTGATCTCCACCTCGCCTGTGTCCTTGACCACGGGCGCCACCTCCACCCCCGCGAAGCTCGTCTGGCGCCGGTGGGCGGAGTCGAACGGGGAGAGGCGCACGAGCCGGTGCACGCCGCGCTCGGCACCGTAGAGGCCGTAGGCGTTCTCGCCCGAGGCCTGGAAGGTGGCGGACTTGATGCCCGCTTCCTCGCCCTCGCTCACCTCGAGCAGCTCGACCTGGAAGCCCCGCCGTTCGGCCCAGCGCATGAGCATCCGCAGCACCATCTCGGCCCAGTCCTGGGCATCGGTGCCCCCGGCCCCGGCATTGACGGTGACGAGCGCGTCGCCCGCGTCGTAGCGCCCGGAGAACAGACGCTGCTCCTCGAGCGTCGCCAGGCGCTCCTCCACCGAGGCGATCTGCTCGTCTACCTCGTCCTGCAGCGATGCGTCCTCGGCGGCCATCTCGGCCAGGCCGTCGAGATCCTCGACGTCGCCCTGCAGCGAGTTGAACATCTCCAGGCGCCTGGATGCGCGCGAGTGCTCCGCCGACACCGTGGCAGCCCGCTCGGAGTCATCCCAGAAGCCCTCCGCGCCCATCTCGCCCTCGAGCGCCGCCACGCGCTCGGCCAGCTCAGCCGGGTCAAAGATAGTCCGAGAGCAGCTTCAGCTGCTCGCGGATGGCAGCCAGGCGCTGAGGGGTCGACTCGCTGGGCGCGGCTGTGGCCATGCCCTCACGCTATCAGTCGTCCAGGGCCGATCCGCAGCACACCGGGAGTGGCGGGGGCGGGCGGACGAATATGTTGTCTGCCGATGTCAGCAAGCTCACCCGAGGCCCTCTCTGCCGCGTTCGCCCACGCGATCAACGCCCGCGACGTCGAGGCCGCGCTCGAGCTGTGGATCGAGGATGCCGCGATCCTGCGCCCCGACGGGCAGACGGTGCGAGGCCTGGACGCGATCGCGTCCGCCCTGCACGCCCTCGTCGACAACGGCGCGAACGTAAAGGTCGAGGTCTCGCAGCTCTTCTCCGCCGGCGACGTGGCCCTGGCCACCGGCACGCTCACCCTCAGCGGCTCAGACGCACACGGCAATCCCTACACCCAGCAGAGCCGGTCCGTGGTCATCTACTGCCGCGGGCAGGACGACCGCTGGCGACTGGCCATAGACGCCCCCTGGGGCCTGCCGAGCCCCTAGCCAAGCGATCGAGGACGCCGGCCAGCGCCGTGTCCACGGTCGTCTAGGAGCCGTGGCACTTCTTGAACTTCTTACCACTCCCACACCAGCAGGGATCGTTGCGCCCCACCTGGTGCTCGTCGTCGAGCACGCGCTGCTCGACCACGGGCAGCGCTTCGGCTTCCTGGCCGTTCTCGCCGAAGGCCTGCGCGGCGCCGGCGCCAGACGAAAGTCCCGCGTCGGCCGCAGCGGCCGCGAGCGCGCCGGCTCCAGCGGCGCTCTGGCCACCGGAGTAGGAGACCCGGCCCGCCCGGGTGGAGCTGCCGGAGGCGGCGAATGAGGGCACCTGCCCGCCGCCGTTCTGGCCCTCGACGTTCACCTGGACGTTGAAGATCATCCGGGCGAAGTCAGACCACACGCTGTTCATGAGGTCGCCGAACAGCGAGAAGGCCTCGTTCTTGTATGCCACCAGAGGGTCGATCTGAGCGAACCCGCGTAGATGGATGCCCTCGCGCAGGTAGTCCATGTCGAACAGGTGCTCGCGCCAGCGTTCGTCGATGATCTGCAGCAGCAGGAAGCGCTCGAGGGCTCCCATCAGCTCCTCGCCGAGCGCCTCCTGTCGAGCCTCGTAGAGCTCCATGGCGTTGGCCACGATGCGTTCGCTCAAGGAGTTGCGATCGACCGTCTCGGCATCCAGGTCCTCGTTGCCGATGTCGAGGGGGAAGAACTGGCCGAGAGCCGTGAACAGCCCGTCCAGATCCCAGTCCTCCATGAAGTCGCCGAGGGTGTACTGGTCGATGGTGCGCTCGATCACGTTGGCGACCTCGCGGCGAGCCTCCTCGCCGATGCTCTTGCCCTCGAGCACCTCGTCGCGGTAGGCGTAGATCACACGGCGCTGCTCGTTCATCACGTCGTCGTACTCGAGCACGCGTTTGCGGATCAGGAAGTTCTGCTCCTCGACCTTCTTCTGGGCTTTCTCGATCTGTTTGGAGAGCATCCCGGCCTCGATCGGTTCCTCGTTGCCCTCCTCGTCCACGCCACCCAGTTTGTCGAGGATCTTGTAGATGCGATCGCCCGCGAACAGGCGCACCAGGTCATCCTCGGCGGACAGGAAGAAGCGCGACTCGCCCGGGTCGCCCTGGCGACCGGCACGGCCGCGCAGCTGGTTGTCGATCCGCCGCGACTCGTGGCGCTCGGTGCCGCAGATGAAGAGCCCCCCGGCCGCCATCACCTGCTCGCGGCTCACCGCGAGCTTGCGCTCGACCTCGGGCAAGATCTCCTGCATGCGCCGCTCGTAGGCGGCGGTCTCCTCGTCGAGCGCGGCGCCCTCCCGGGGTGGCTCAGCCCCTTCCCTGGCCAGCTGCTGGGCGGCGAGATGCTCGGGGTTGCCGCCGAGCTTGATGTCCACGCCGCGGCCGGCCATGTTGGTCGCGATCGTGACCGCGCCGGGCTGACCGGCCTCGGCGACGATGTCAGCCTCCCGAGCCGCGTGCTCGGGCTTGGCGTTCAGCACCGTGTGCTTGATCCCGCGCTTGGTCAGGCGCTCGGAGAGCAGCTCTGAGACCTCGACCGAGATCGTGCCCACGAGCACCGGCTGGCCGTTCTCGTGGCGCGCGCCGATCTCTTTGACCACCGCGTTCCACTTGCCCTCCTTGGTCTTGTAGACCTGATCGTTGCGGTCGTCGCGCACCATCTCGCGGTTGGTCGGGATCTGCACGACGGGCAGCTCGTAGATCTTCATGAACTCGGTGGCCTCCGTCAGGGCGGTGCCCGTCATGCCGGCGAGCTTGTCGTAGAGGCGGAAGTAGTTCTGGTAGGTGATCGTGGCGAGCGTCTGGTTCTCCTCCTGGATCGGAACCCGCTCCTTGGCCTCGATCGCCTGGTGCAGTCCCTCCGACCAGCGCCGTCCGTCGAGGATGCGCCCGGTGAACTCGTCGATGATCTTGACCTCGCCGTCGATCACGGCATAGTCGACGTCGCCCTTGTACAGGGACTCGGCGCGCAGCGACTGGATCAGGTGGTTGACGAGATGTCCGTTCTCGGCGCGGTAGAGGTGGTCGATCTTGAGGAAGCGCTCGGCCTTGGCCACGCCCTGCTCGGTGATCGCCACCGTTTTCTGCTTCTCGTCGATCTCATAGTCGAAGTCGGCGAGGAAGCCCTTCTTCGTGCGCGGGTCCATGCCTTCGGGGGTCTTGCCGGCCACCATCTGCGGAGCCAGGCGCGCGAACTTGACGTACAGATCGGCCGCCTGTTCGGGAGCGCCCGAGATGATCAGCGGTGTGCGGGCCTCGTCGATGAGGATGTTGTCGACCTCGTCCACGATCCCGAAGGGGTGGCCGCGCTGGACCTTTTCTGAGAGGTCCTTGGCCATGTTGTCGCGCAGGTAGTCGAAGCCGAACTCGGAGTTGGTGCCGTAGACCACATCACAGGCGTAAGCGCGCTGCTTTTCCTCGTAGGGCTGATTGTTCTGCAGCACTCCCACGGTTACGCCCAGGGCGTCGTAGATGGGGCTCATCCATTCCGCATCGCGCCTGGCCAGGTAGTCGTTGACCGTGACCAAGTGCACGCCCTTGCGCTCGGCTGGGGATTGAGAGTCCGCCCCGACCTCCGGATCGCCCTCGCGCACGGCCAGTGAGTTGAGCACGACTGCGAGGGTCGCCGTCAATGTCTTGCCCTCGCCCGTCTTCATCTCGGCGATCTGTCCCTCGTGCAGGGCCATGGCGCCGATCAGCTGGACGTCGAAATGGCGCATCCCCATCGTGCGCTTGCCGGTCTCCCGCACGATCGCAAAGCACTCGGGCAGCAGCGCGTCGAGCGACTCCCCGTCGGCGGCACGGGAGCGCAGCACGTCCATGCGCTCGCGCAGCTCGACGTCGCTGTCGTGTTCCAGCTCGGCCTCGAACGCGCCGATCAGCGCGACGCGCTTCTGGTAGGCCTTGAACTTCTTCGCCTCGCCGACGTTCAGCGCGCGATCGAGCAGGGAGGGCATGGCCCAAGGATAGCTCTCGCCGCGCGCTCGGACGCCGCGAGCCGGAGGCGGTGCTCCGGCTCGCGCACGCCCTCTGTGTCCACCTCCTCTCCGTGGTGGATCCGGAGCCTCAGATGGAGGGCAGCGTGGCGCCCTGGGCGGCCGTGCGGGCGGCACGGGCCGCGAGCGCGTGCGCCTCGCGACGGTGGCGCAGTTTGTCGCGGTGGCGCTTGACCTGCCGCGCCAGCTCGTCGACCATCAGGTTGAGCGAGTGCAGCATCTCGGGTGAGGCGTCCCGCGCACGCAGCGTCACGCCCTTGAGGTACAGCGTGCCCTCCGCCACCTGGCAGTCGGAAACCCGCGGATTGGGCTCCTTGAAGATCTCGATCTCCAGCCGGGCGAGGTCTGAGACCTGTCGCGTGACCTTGGTCAGACGGCGCTCGGCGTGCGTGCGCAGCACGTCGGTGACCGGGACGTTTCGACCCTTGATGTCGATTTGCATCACAGGCTCCCTTCGGTCGACCTTTTCTCTGCCTATGTTTCCGATGCTACGCCTGAACGCGGCGGATGTAAATGGCCTTCGACGGATTGCGGGAAATCCGCGGATGGGCTCGCCGAAGGGGATCTGCCGGGCGCGAGCGATGCCTCGAGGCGCCACGGCTGCGCTGAGTGGGACAATCGGTGCGGATGAGCCCCGACCTGTCCTGGACGCTCAGTCCCGGCGTTCTGATCGGCGCCGCGATCGTGGCCGGCGTCTACGTGCGGCGTTGGCGAGCCATCCGTGGGGGCGCCTCGCCACGGCGCGCCGCCGAGGCGCCCGTGTGGCGACTGTGCTGCTTCATGGCGTCGGTCCTGCTCGCGCTGCTGGCGCTGGTCTCGCCGATCGACGCGCTCGCCGACCAGCTGTTCTTCGCTCACATGATCCAGCACATGCTGCTGCTGGACGTCGTGCCGGTCCTGGCGATCCTCGGCCTGACCAAGGTGATCCTGCGGCCCGTCACCCGCGCGGTGCACGACCTGGAGCGCCGCGCAGGTCCGCTCGCCCACCCCGCCTTCGCGGTGCTCCTGTATGTGGCGGTCATCTGGGCCTGGCATGTCCCGGCGGCATATGACGAGGCGGTGCGCCATCCGCTGGTGCACGTGCTCGAGCACGTGAGCTTCGTTCTCGCCGGCTCGCTGTACTGGTGGCACCTGCTCTCACCGATCCGTGCCCGCCTGCGCCTGGACGGGATGGGCCCCGTCATATACATGGCGAGCACCAAGCTGTTCGTGGGGGCGCTCGGAATGGGGCTCGCGTTCGCGCCCTCGGCCCTCTATCCCTACTACGTCCACCATGCCCGCGTTTGGGGCATCTCGGCGATCGATGACCAGTCGATCGCGGGGCTGATCATGGCCGTGGAGCAGTCGCTGGTGATGGGGGTCGCGCTGGTCGTCCTGTTCATGCGCGCCCTGACCGAGTCCGAGCGGGCGCAGGAGCGTCGCGAGCGCTACGAACTCGCGTAAACTGTGGCCTTCGCGGACTACACGTCAACGACATGTAGCCAGCTATCTGCTACTATGACAACTGTCATAGTCTCACTTTCCGTGAAGGGGCTCGCTTCGGCGGGCCCTTTCGCGTTCTAGCGTCGGCGCAGGCTCTGCAGGATGCCGCTGTGGCCGGCGATGGCATCGATCAGGATCGCGCCCGCCGCGATCTGGGTCCCGGGGAAGACGATGCTGGATCGCAGCTGCGCCCCGTCGCCGAGCACGACGCCGTCCCCGAGCACGATCGGTCCCATCAGTCGCACGCCCTCCCCGATCTGCACGTCGCGCCCGATCCAGGCCGAGCCGTCGATCTCGGTGTCCTCGCGCAGCGGCGAGAGACCGGCCGCAACGACGCCAGGGGCGACCTCCTCGCCCGCCAGCTGCAGGCGCAGCTCGCCGTACAGCGCATCGAAGGTGCCCTGGCGCAGCTCGGCCAGCGAGCCGACGTCGTTCCAGTACTCGCGCACCTCGTGGATGTGGAAGGGCACGTCGTTCTCGAGCAGCACCGGAAAGACGTCTTTGGCCCAGTCCACGAACGGGCGCTCGGGAAAGTAGTCGAAGATCCTCGGGTCGAACACGTAGATCCCGCAGTTGCCGAGGTCAGACAGCGCCTCCTCGGGCGCCGGCTTCTCCTGGAAGCCTGTGATCCGACCCTGGCGATCGTGCAGCACGACGCCGTACTCGCGGGTGTCGGGCACCTTCTTGACCGCCAGCGTCGCTATCCCACCGGCCTCGCGGTGGCGCGCCGCGAGCGCCGTCAGGTCGATGTCCGTGAGCGCATCCCCCGAGATCACCAGAAACGGCTCCTCGCCGAAGAACTCCGCGCACGCCCGCACGCCGCCGGCCGTTCCCAGCAGCTCCTCCTCGAAGCGGTAGGAGAGCCTGTCACCGAAGTACTCGCGGATCGAGTCCGGGAAGTAGTGCAGGTTGGCGATCACCGACTCGAAGGAGTGGCGGTCGAGCAGGTCGAGGATGTGCTCCATCACCGGCCGGTCCAGCACCGGCACCATCGGCTTGGTGATCTCATATGTCAGCGGGCGCAGGCGGGTCCCGAGCCCCGCCGCGAGGACCATCGCTCTCATACGCCGGCCAGCGACTCCCTGATCAGTAGCGGTAGTGGTCTGGCTTGTAGGGCCCGTCGACCGGCACGCCGATGTAGGCGGCCTGCTCGTCTGTGAGCCGTGTGAGCTTCACACCGAGCGCGGCCAGGTGCAGGCGTGCGACCTTCTCGTCGAGGTGCTTGGGCAGCACGTAGACCCGCTTCTCGTACTCGTGGTTCTTGGTGAACAGCTCGATCTGGGCGATCGTCTGGTTGGAGAACGAGTTGCTCATCACGAAGCTCGGGTGCCCGGTGGCGTTGCCGAGGTTCAGCAGACGCCCCTCGGAGAGCATGATGATCGCGTGGCCGTCCGGGAAGACCCACTTGTCGACCTGGGGCTTGATGTTCACGCGCTCGATGCCCGGGGTCCTGGCGAGGCCCGCGATGTCGATCTCGTTGTCGAAATGACCGATGTTGCCGACCACCGCCTGGTGCTTCATGCGGGCCATGTCCTGCGCCTTGATGATGTCCTTGTTGCCCGTCGTCGTGATGAAGATGTCACCCGTGTCGATGACGTCCTCGAGCGTCTTGACCTCATAGCCCTGCATCGCCGCCTGCAGCGCACAGATCGGGTCGATCTCGGTGATGATCACGCGGGCTCCCTGGCCGCGCAGCGATTCGGCACAGCCCTTGCCGACGTCGCCGAAGCCGCACACGACCGCGACCTTGCCGCCGATCATCACGTCGGTGGCGCGGTTGATGCCGTCGATCAGCGAGTGCCGGCAGCCGTAGAGGTTGTCGAACTTGGACTTGGTCACCGAGTCGTTGACGTTGATCGCCGGGAACAGCAGCTCGCCGGTCTCGACCATCTCATACAGACGGTGCACGCCCGTGGTCGTCTCCTCGGTCACGCCTTTGATGCCCTCGCCGATCCGCGTCCAGCGCTGGGGATCCTCGCTGAGGGTGCGGGTGAGCGTGTTGAGGATGACCTCGTGCTCCTCCGATTCGGCCGTGGAGGGGTCGGGGACCGCTCCGGCCTTCTCGTACTCGGTGCCCTTGTGCACGAGCAGCGTGGCGTCGCCGCCGTCGTCGAGGATCATGTTCGGCCCGGTTGAGCCGTCCTCGCCCTCGGGCCACACGAGCACCTGCTCGGTGCACCACCAGTACTCCTCGAGGGTCTCGCCCTTCCACGCATAGACCGGCACCCCGCGCGGGTTCTCGGGGGTTCCGTCGGGCCCGACCGCCACGGCCGCGGCGGCGTGGTCCTGGGTCGAGAAGATGTTGCAGCTGCACCAGCGCACCTCGGCGCCGAGCGCGGTCAGCGTCTCGATCAGCACGGCCGTCTGGATCGTCATGTGCAGCGAGCCCGTGATCCGCGCGCCCTTCAGCGGCTGGGCGTCCGCGTACTCGCGGCGGATGGACATCAGCCCGGGCATCTCGTGCTCGGCCAGCGTGATCTCCTTGCGGCCGAACTCCGCGAGGGAGAGGTCGGCGACCTTGAAGTCCGTGTCGGTGCGGGTGGCGGCGGGTGTCATTGTGGACATGGCAAGTCCTCCTGTCCGGTCAGGTGAGCGCCCTTGCTACAGAGAGGCCGAGCGTGGCGGATCGGACCCGTCGCAGCGCTCCTCGGCCGTGCTCGACGCTATCACAGGCCGGCGGCGGCTCAGCGGTTGGCCAGCGCGGCCTTCAGCTTGTCGATCACCTTCACGGGGCCCGGGTCGACGCCACGCAGCGTGGCGAGGTAGATCGAGACGAGGTCGCCCAGCAGGACGAGGGATATCACCCGCTCGATCGCCGTCTGCCCACGTGTCTCCAGACGGAAGCTCGCCACCGCATTGCCGGCGATCAGCCGCTCGGTGATGTCCATCCTGTCCTTCACCCGGGGATGGGCGTCGGAGTCGTCGAGGAACACCGCCGAGAAGCGGCCGACGTCACCTGCTCCCTCCCAGCCGACGATCTCGTTGTGATCGAGCTCGGGCAGTTCGTGCCAGAAGGCCGGCTGCTTGGCGTTCTCGTTGATCTGCGTCTTCCAGCGATAGGCGATCGGGGTGGTCAGTCCCGCACCGGCGATCACGGGGGTGCTGCCCACCAGGCCACGGGCCACCACCTTGGCGAGCGAGTCTTCGGGGGCGTCCGGGCCCCACTCGGCTACGAGCTGCTCTATGTGCGAGGCCGCCACGTCGATCTCGGAGGTGAGGCGCGGACCGGCGCCACAGAGCGCGGCGACCTCGAGCGCGGCCACGATCATGTAGGCCACAGCCGCGCGGGGCTGAAAGCCGCCGGGGAGTGGGATCACGGGCACACCGTCGGCTCGCGCCATCTCTGCCAGGCGCCCACCGGTCGTCACGACGGTGCGCTTGGCCCCCAGGGCGCCCGCGGACTCGTAGCAGGCGAGGGTCTCCTCGGTATCCCCCGAGTAGCTGGCGCACAGGACCATCGTGTCGGGGGTCGTCCAGGTGGGTATCCCGTAGGCGCGGGTCACGAAGATCGGCCGCGAGGCATGATCGCCGAGGGCAGCCCGCGCGAGCGCACCGCCGATGGCCGAGCCGCCCATACCGGCGACGACCAGTCCGGCCGTCGTGTCCCAGTCCTGCATGATCGCCGACTCCACCCGCCAGAGCGCGTCACGCAGATGCTCGGGCAGGGCGAGCACGTCGCCCAGCTGATCGGAGACGTCGACACGTGCGATCGCGGCGCGCGAGAGCTCCTCGGCAATCGGTGTGGCGGTCGCGCCGGTGTCGCTCATCTGCTGCTCGCCTCCTGTTGTGCGGGGTTGGTCATGGTCTCAGGGGAATCTCGTGTCTGCGCCGGACACTGCAAGGCGCTGTGGGCCTAGAACTCGATCGCCCGATCGGGCAACTGCACACCAGGGAAGATACGCGCCCCGCGCGTGATCACGTTGTCCGCCCCGACGCTCACCCCCTCGCCGAGCACCGCGCCACCGGTGATCTTCGTGCGCGATCCCACCCGGCAATCGGCGGCGAGGATGCAGTCCCGCAGCTCGCAGCCGGCGCCGATCTTGCTCCCACGAAGGATAACGGCCCGCTCGACGACGCTCCCGGCACCGATCGAGACGTCCTCGCCGAGCACGACCAGGCTGCCGACGTGGGCGCCCTCGGCGACGTGAACGCCGCGCTCGAGCAACGCCGGCGGGATCACGCGCCCGCGCACGTCGGCGTCCTCGTCAACCGACAGCCAATCGCTGCCCAGGCGCTCCTGCACGGCCGTCTGGACGTTGCCCTCGATGATGTCGAAGGTCCCCTGCAGGTAACGCGCGGGGGTGCCGATGTCGAGCCAGTAGCTCTCCGAGGGGAAGCCGTAGAGCCCGTCGCCAACCAGCACCGGCCACACCTCGCGCTCGATCGAGACGTTGCGCCCTGGCGGCACGAGCTCGAGGATCTCGCGCTCGAGCACGTAGGCGCCTGCGCTGATCAGGTTGGAGGCGGCCGTGTCCGAGCTCGGCTTCTCGACGAAGTCGCGCACCGAGCGGTCCTCCTCGAGCACCACCAGTCCGTAGGCGCTCGGGTCGGCGACGGGCACGAGTGCCAGCGTTCCCCGGGCCCCGGTCCGCTCGTGCTGGGCGATCTGGGCGCTCAGGTCGATGTCGGTGAGGACGTCGCCGTTGAGCATCAGGAAGCGCTCGTCGAGCATCGGCTCGGCCAGCTTCAGCGCACCGGCGGTCCCGCGCGGCTCGGGCTCCTCGACGAACCGCAGCCGGATGCCCAGTTGCTTGCCATCTCCGAGCACGCTGCGAACGCCGTCGGCGAGGAACCCGCAGGACATGATCACGTCATCGATTCCGTGCCCGATCAGCCATTCGAGCATGTAGGAGATGAAGGGCCGGTCGACGAGCTGCACCACCGGCTTGGGGATCTTCGCGGTCAGCGGACGCAGGCGCGTACCCTGCCCCCCGACGAGGATCACCGCCTGGATGGGCTCACCGCCTCCCGATCCCCTCGTAGATGAGGCCCGCGGCGCGCACGGCCGCCGGATCGAGGGCGTTGCGCCCGTCGATCAGGAGGTTCCCGCTCATCGCCTCGGCCACCCCGACCCAATCGAGCTCGACCAGCTCGCTCCACTCGGTCACGAGCACGGCCGCGTCCGCATCCGCGAGGGCCTGCAGCGGTGAAGCGGCGAACGTGATCCCCGAGACCAGCTTGCGCGCCTGCTCCTCGGCTATCGGGTCATAGGCGCTCACCACGGCGCCATCCGCCTGCAGCCTTGCGGAGAGCACCAGCGAGGAGGCCTCGCGCATGTCGTCGGTGTTCGGCTTGAAGGCCAGTCCGAGAAGCGCGATCCGCTTTCCGGCCAAGCTGCCCAGATGCCGCTGCAGCTTGCCGATCACCCGGCGCTTCTGCAGGTCGTTGACCTCGATCACGGCCGTGAGCAGCTGGAAGTGGTAGCCGGAGTTGCCCGCCAGCTGCTTGAGCGCGTCGACGTCCTTGGGAAAGCAGCTACCGCCGAAGCCGATCCCCGCCTGCAGGAACTTGGCTCCGATGCGATCGTCGAGGCCCATGCCCCGCGCCACCTCGACGACGTCCGCACCGGTCTCCTCGCAGACGTTGGCGATCTCGTTGATGAACGAGATCTTGGTCGCCAGGAAGGCGTTTGAGGCGAGCTTGACCATCTCCGCGCTGGCGACGTCCGTGCGCACGAGCGGTGCTTTCAGGGGAGCGTAGAGCTCCGCGACCGCGTCCCCCGCCCAGCCGCCCTCGTCGCCCACGACCACGCGGTCTGGGTGCAGGAAGTCCTTGACGGCCGAGCCCTCCTTGAGGAACTCCGGGCAGGACACATAGCCGAGGCCGTCCTTGCCACTCTCGGCGAACACCCGCTGCAGCGAGGCGCCTGTGCCGCAGGGCACCGTCGACTTCATCACCAGCGCGTGCTCGTCGGAGGCCGGGATCGCGCCCACGACCGCGTGCACCGCCGAAAGGTCGGCGTCGCCGGAGTACGTCGGCGGCGTTCCCACGGCCACGAACAGCAGGCGAGCGTGCTCGAGCGCGTCGGCCAGGTCGGTCGAGAAGTGCAGGCGCTCGGAGTTGCGCGCCAGCAGCTCCGCGAGACCCGGCTCATAGATCGGCACCTCGCCGCGGCGCAGACGCTCGATCTTCTCGGCGTCGATGTCCACACACCACACCTCGCTGCCGAGCTCGGCGAAGCCGGCCGCGGTCACCAGACCGACGTAGCCGGTACCGATCACTCCGATTGAATCGCTTGCTGTGCTCATGAGGCGGAGTAGGCTAGCCGGTGCAGGGGCGAGACAGCGCGGGTGGCCTGCGTGAGTCCGATCAAGAGGCGCGGGTCAGATGGAATACCGGGTGCTTGGGCGCCGCCCCGCGCAGCTCCTCCTCGGGAGAGTCCGGGCCAACCCCGTCGAAGAACACTCCCACCTCGGCCTTCCAGCGCTTGAGGTAGGCGCGCAGGATCTCCACCTTCTGCTCGTCCGCCACCTCGGCCGCCGTGAACGGCTCGCTGCGGCGTCCGAGCAGCAGCCTGCCCTCGCCGCTCGCCCGTAGGTTGCGCACCCACTGGGTCTCACCCCGGGGAGCCACGAGGTAGCGCTCGCCGTTGAGGGTCAGGAGGTTCACGGGCGTCCGCCGCAGCGCGCCCGTGCTGCGCCCGCGGACCTCCAGCACCCGCGAGCCCAGCAGGCTGAGCCCCATGCGGGTGAGGCCGGCGACGAGCGGGTTGAAGACATGAGCCGTGAACCAGCCTGGACGCTTGCGCTCGAAGTGAGCCGCTGCGGGGTCCGTCTCCATGTCCCCGCTCCTAGCCTCCGACTGCTCCAACCGCGAGGAACGCCTCGTAGCGGCGGATGTCGCGAAGCGCGCGCGCCTTCTCCTCGGTGCCCTCCTGCGACCGCTCGGCCGCCGACCGCGCTTCGGAGAGCTTGGTCTCGAGAGTACCGCGGTCGAGCGCCTCCGGATCGAGCGCCTCCTCGACCAGCACGAGCGCGCGATTGTCGGCGAACTGCAGATAGCCCTCGGCCTGGGCGAAGCGCACGATCTCGGACTCCGAGCGATACAGGCGCAGCTCGGTCGGCTCGAGCATCGCCAGGATCGGCTCGTGGCCCGCGAGGATCCCGATCGAGCCCACGACCGTACGCGTCGAGAGCATCTCGACCTCATCTGAGAAGACCTCGCCCTCGGGCGTGAGCACTTCGGCTGGGAACTTGGTGCGAGCCATGGACTATTTCTTGGCCGCCTCGACGACCTGGTCGATCGTGCCCTTCAGGAAGAAGGCGTTCTCAGGGACCTCGTCGTGCTTGCCCTCGATGATCTCCTCGAAGCCGCGGATCGTCTCGGCGATCGGCACGTAGGCGCCGGGGGTGCCCGTGAACTGTTCGGCCACGAAGAACGGCTGGGAGAGGAAGCGCTCGATCTTGCGCGCGCGCTGGACCGTGAGCTTGTCCTCGTCGGAGAGCTCGTCGATCCCGAGGATCGCGATGATGTCCTGGAGCTCCTTGTAGCGCTGCAGGATCTCCTTGACGCGGTTGGCCACGCGGAAGTGCTCCTCGCCGACGATGTCCGCCTTGAGGATCGTGGAGGTCGAGTCGAGCGGGTCCACGGCCGGGTAGATGCCTTTTTCGGAGATCGCACGAGAGAGCGCCGTGGTGGCGTTGAGGTGGGCGAACACCGATGCCGGCGCCGGGTCGGTGTAGTCGTCGGCCGGCACGTAGATCGCCTGCACCGATGTCACCGAGCCGCGCTTGGTGGAGGTGATCCGCTCCTGCAGCTGGCCCATCTCGGTCTCGAGCGTGGGCTGGTAGCCGACCTGCGAGGGCATGCGCCCGAGCAGGGCCGAGACCTCGGAGCCCGCCTGGACGAAGCGGAAGATGTTGTCGATGAACAGCAGCACGTCCTGACCCTCGTCGCGGAAGTGTTCGGCCATCGTCAGGCCCGACAGCGCCACGCGCATGCGCGCCCCGGGGGGCTCGTTCATCTGCCCGAAGACGAGCATCGTCTTGTCGAGCACGCCCGACTCCTTCATCTCCAGCCACAGGTCGTTGCCCTCGCGCGAGCGCTCGCCAACGCCGCAGAAGGCCGACAGCCCGCCGTGCTCCTTGGCGAGGTTGTGGATGAGCTCCTGGATCAGCACCGTCTTGCCCACGCCGGCGCCCCCGAACAGCCCGACCTTGCCTCCCTTGGCGTAAGGCGCCAGCAGGTCGATGACCTTGATGCCCGTCTCGAACATCTCGGTTGTCGGCGTGAGATCCTCGACGCGCGGGGCCTCCTGGTGGATGCTGCGTCGCTCAACGCCCTCGGGCAGATCGGCACCGAGATCGATCGGCTCGCCGAGCAGGTTGAAGATGCGCCCGAGCGTGGCCTCTCCGACGGGCACCGAGATCGGCGCGCCGGTGTCGATGACCTCCAGGCCGCGGGAAAGACCGTCGGTGGTGTCCATCGCCACGGCGCGCACCCGGTCGTCGCCCAGGTGCTGCTGGACCTCGCATACGAGCACGCCCTCGCCGGCCGAGGCGCTGATGCCGGGGGCCTCCTCGTCCGCCGCGGCCGCCGGCCGGGCGACGGTGATCGCGTGGTTGATCTCGGGCAGGCGCTCGGGGAAGAAGGCCTCGATCACGACGCCCTGGATCTCCTCGATTCGCCCGACGTTCTGCTTGGCGGCGCCGTTCGCGGACTGCGTTGGCTCTGTGGTGGGGGCTGACATTAGCTCTGTGATCTCCTAGTCATTCTGTTCAAGTTTTCGTTTCGGTCGGGGACGATCGCTAGCTCAATCCCTCTGCGCCGGCCACGACCTCCATGATCTCCTGGGTGATCTCGGCCTGGCGGGCGCGGTTCATCTGCAGCGTGTAGTCGGTGATGATTTCGCCGGCGTTCTCGGACGCGCTGCGCATCGCGGTCATCTGGGCTCCGAAGAAGCCCGCCGTGGACTCGACCAGCGCCCGATAGATCGAGATCTCGACGTAGTCGGGAATCAGGCGCTTGAGTATCTCCTCGGGGTCGGGCTCGTAGTTGACCAGCGCCCGCGGCCCAGTCTCGGCGTCCCGCGAGGAGCCGGCAGAGTCCTCGGACTCCTCGCCCGCAATCGTTGCGTGCGAGAGCGGCAGCAGTCGCTCGTGGGTGACCTTCTGCGTCAGCGGGGATACATAGGAGTTGTAGACCATCTCGACCCGATCCACCTCCCCGTCTATGTAGGCCTGGATCAGGTCGTCGGCGATGGTGCGCGCATCCGCGTAGGAGGGGCGATCGGTGAAGCCCGTGTAGGTGCCGCTCAGCTCGTAGCCGCGGAAGCTGAGCGAGGAGACGCCCCTGCGACCGGTGGCATACCAGGAGCTCTGCAGCCCTTCCTCGCCCAGCTCGCCCGCCATGCGAACCCCGGCACGGATGATCTGCGAGTTGAAGCCACCGGCCAGGCCGCGGTCGCCGGTGACGAGCAGGACACCGACCCGCTCTTCGGAGTCGTGCTCTTTGAGCAGCGGCAGGCGCGAGGCCTCCGCGCCGGCGGCCTGGGCCGCCTGGCGGGTCATCCGTCTCAGCGCGTCGGCGTAGGGGCGCAGGGCGTCGATCCGCTGCTCGGCTCGGCGCAGCCGCGCCGCGGCCACCATCTCCATGGCGCGCGTGATCTTCTGGATGTTCTTCACCGAGGTGATCTTGTTCTTGACGTCGCGCTGGGATGCCATGGCGTTTACCGGAGGACGGCGCTAAGCCGCCGCCTGTGCCTCCTGCGGCGTCGAGTCGCGTGGCTCGCTGGTGCTCGCCTGCCCGGTGGGCGCGTCCTCGTCGAGCGGCTGGCCCTCCTCGTCGAGGTCGTAGCCGAAGTCCTGGGCAAACGCATCGACGGCGTCGCGCACGGCCTTCTGGGTGTCATCCGACCAGTCGCCGCTGGCGATCTTCTCGCGGACGTCTTTGTGCTGGGAGTGCATCCTTTCGGTCAGCCCCATCAGGAACTCGCCCACGCGATCGACGTTCAGCCGGTCGAGGAAGCCGTTCGTGGCTGCGTAGATCTGCACCGTCTGGTCCTCCACCGCCAGGGGCTCGCGCTCATGCTGGTTGAGCGTGGTCACGAGCCGCTCGCCGCGGGCCAGCGTGCGCTGGGTGTCGGCGTCGAGGTCCGAGCCGAACTGCGCGAAGGCCTCGAGGTCGCGGTACTGGGAGAGCTCGAGCTTGATCCGCCCGGCCACCTTCTTCATCGGGCCGATCTGGGCGTTACCACCGACGCGAGACACCGAGATGCCGACGTTGATGGCGGGACGCACCCCGGAGTTGAACAGCGCCGACTCGAGGAAGATCTGCCCGTCGGTGATCGAGATCACGTTCGTGGGGATGTAGGCCGAGACATCGCCGGCCTGCGTCTCGATGACCGGCAGCGCCGTCAGCGAGCCGCCGCCGAGCTCGTCGTTGAGCTTGACCGCGCGCTCGAGCAGGCGGGAGTGCAGGTAGAAGACGTCTCCCGGGTAGGCCTCGCGCCCAGGCGGGCGGCGCAGCAGCAGCGACATCTGCCGGTAGGCGTAGGCGTGCTTGGTGAGGTCGTCATACACGCACAGCGCGTGCTTGCCGTTGTAGAGGAAGTGCTCCCCCATCGCACAGCCCGCATACGGCGCCATGAACTTGATCGGCGCGGCCTCATCGGCTGAGGCGGCCACGATGATCGTGTTGTCGAGCGCACCGTGTTCGTCGAGCGTCTGTGCCAGCGCGACCACCGTGGACATGCGCTGCCCGATGGCGACGTAGATCGAGACGACGCCGGTGTCCTTGTTGTTGATGATCGCGTCGATCGCGATCGCCGTCTTGCCGGTCTGGCGATCGCCGATGATCAGCTCGCGCTGCCCGCGGCCGATCGGGATCATCGCGTCGATCGCCTTCAGGCCCGTCTGCATCGGTTCGGTGACAGGCTGGCGCTGGACGACTCCCGGCGCCTTGAACTCGGCGGGGCGGGTCTCCTCGATCGCGATGTCGCCCTTGCCGTCCAGGGGACGGCCCAGCGGATCGACGATCCGGCCGAGCATCTGCTCGCCCACCGGGATCTCGAGCAGGGAGCCGGTGCGCCGGACGGTGTCGCCCTCGGAGATGTGCTCCCACTCGCCGAACAGGACGGCGCCCACGTTGTCGGACTCGAGGTTCAGGGCCAGGCCGGTGACACCGTGGGGAAACTCGAGCATCTCGAAGGACATGCAGTTCTCCAGGCCGTGCAGGCGTGCGATGCCGTCGGCCACGGACAGCACCGTGCCGACCTCGGTCAGCTCGGCCGTTCCGCTGTCGAGTCCCTCGATGCGACTCTTCAGAATGCTTGTGATCTCGTCGGGATTGATCTGCATGTTCCTATGAAGCTCCTTGGGCAACGTGCCTGCGCAGCTGCTCCAGTCGGTTGCGAATAGAGGCGTCGAGAATCGAGTTGCCCACCCTGAGCACGATGCCGCCCAGGATGTCCGGGTCCACGCGCGCGGCCAGCGTGACCTTGCGCCCGGCCCGCTCCCCGATCGTCCTGCCGAGGCTCTCGGTGGTCTGCTGGTCGAGCTCGATCGCGCTCGTGATCTCCACCGGCAGCAGCTTGTTCTCCTCCTCCCACAGGCGCTCGTACTCGTCGCGGATGCGGAAGATCACCGGCATGCGGTGGTTTTCGATCAGCAGGGCGAGGAAGTTCAGCAGGATCTCATCAGCTCCCTCGAGCACGCGGCCGAGGGCCTCCTGCTTCTCCGCGGTGGAGAAGTAGGGGGAGAAGAAGAACACTGCCAGCTGGCGGTGCTCGTCCAGCGCATCGGCGAACTGGGCGAGCTGCTCGCGCAGCTCGTCGAGCTTGCCCTGCTCGCGGGCGACCTGGAACAGCGAGCGTGCGTAGACCTGGGCGAGCTCCTCCATCAGTTGTGCGTTGCGTCCGCGGAGATCGCCGAGAAGTCGAGCTCGCTCAGCGCCTCCTCGACCAGCCTGCGCTGATCGGCGTCGGTGAGCGTCTTGCGCGTGACCTTCTCGGTGGCCATGATCGTCAGGTCTGCGACCTCCTTGCGGATGTCGTCCAGGGCGCGCTTGGTTGCCGTCTCGATGTCGCGCTCGGCTTTCCTGGCCGCCTCGGCGAGCATCTCCTGGCCCTGTTCTTTGGCCTCGTGCTCGTGCGACTCTGCCGCCTGGCGGGCACGCTGGACGATCTCGTCGGCCTGCGCCCGGGCCTCCTTCAGCCGCTCACGGTATTCGGCGAGGATCTGATCGGCTTCCTCGCGCGTGCGCTCGGCCGTGTCGATCGAGTCTTCGATCGACTTCTGGCGGCGGCCGAGGGCCTCTGAGATGCGGGGAAAGGCGAGCCTCGAGAGCAGGAACATGGTGATCCCGAAGACGAGCAGCGTCCACACCATCAGGCCGATGCCCGGCTTGATCAGGAAGCTTCCGTTTGACGCGATTACGGGCATGGCGTCAGACGATGAACGCGGCCAGCAGCCCGGCCACGAGCCCGTAGAAGAAGCAGGCCTCTGTCAGGGCGAAGCCCAGCCACTGCAGCTGGGTGATCTCGTCGCGCATCTCGGGCTGACGGGTGATCGCTTCGATCGCCTTGCCGAAGATGATGCCGATGCCGACGCCGGCGCCCACGGCGCCGAGACCACCGCCGACGCCCAGTCCGATCGACTTGCCGGCCTTGGCGGTTTCTTCGGTCGCAGCCGCCAGGAAGGTGATGAAAGCAATATGCACGACGATTGGCTCCTTTAGTGGTCTTCGGCGACGGCGCCGCCGAGGTAGATAGCTGTGAGGGTGGCAAAGATGAACGCCTGCAGGGCGGCAACCAGGCCGACCTCGAACGCGAACAGCGCGATGCCGAACGGGAGTGTGAACCAGCCCAGAGCGGTGATCCCGAGGATCACCGCCAGCGCCCCGGCCATGAACAGGATGATCAGGTGGCCGGCCAGGATGTTGGCGAACAGACGAATGGTCAGCGACAGGATGCGCATCAGGTTCGAGAGCACCTCGAGGAAGAAGATGGCCACGGCCATCCCGCCCGTGACGCCACCGGGGATCAGTCCTCTGAGGTAGCCGATCGGGCCCTTGGCGCGCACGCCTTCGAAGGTGTAGGAGAAGAAGACGACCAGCGCGAGCACGAGCGGGACCGCGAGGTTGGCCGTGGCCGCATACAGGGAGAAGGACGGGATGCTCAGGCCGAACACGCTGATCTCGTGCTCGGTGTTGGTCGGCAGCGGGATGTAGCCGATCAGGTTGGAGAACATGATGAACAGGAACAGGGCGCCGATGAACGGGAACCACTTGGCCGCCATCTTCTCGTCCATGGCGCTGCCGGTGATGTTGTCGCGCATCAGGCTGAAGAGGACCTCGACCGCGGCCTGGACCTTATTGGGTCGAGCCTGCATCCGCCGAGCGATGTAGATCATGCTCACGCACGTGGCCACGGCCGCCAGCACGAGGTAGAGGACCGCCTTGTTGATCGAGAAGATCCCCAGGTTCACCCAGTTGTCGAGTTTGAACTCGTTCTGCGGTTCGAAGGCGTTGTTGCGGTGTCCCTTGACGCCGTAGATGGCGGCCAGCACGACGATACCGCCGAGCCACACGCCGGCAGCGAGCAGCAGCTTCTGCTTCGTGCTCAGCTTGCGGCGAGCCCCATTGGGGGCCGTGCTCGTCGCCGGCCCGGGACTGTGGGCTGAGGCGCTCATGAGGTGCTCGGGGTGCTCTGCGTGGGACGCCCGCTGAGTGGGCTGTCACGGGTGAAGAAGGACATGACCAGATAGACGGTGAAGGCGGCGAGCAGCAGCGCGGCGGCCATGATCCCGTCGGCCTTGCCGCCCGCGTAGCGAGCGAGGATGATCGCCGCCGCGACAAGCCATATCCGGCCCATCATGCCGGCGACGTGCAATCCGGCTTTGACCCTCGCATCGCCCATGCGCCGGGCGCGGTCGTGCGTGAAGGCCACACCCGCCCTCGTCAGCAGCCAGGCACCCGCGCCCACCGCATAGCCGAGCTCGGGACCGCCGCCCGCCAACACAAAGGGCGCCGTCGCGAGCACCAGGCACACGTCGAGGTAGCGAAGGAAGACCACGTCAGTCCCGAGGTCCGAAGGGCTGGCGGCACGCGCTTCCCGGCCCGAAGGCGGGCAGGCAGCTTAGATCGGCGTTGGCGTCGAAGTCTTGCATGTGCGTCGGGCCACCCTACAGACGAGATTTTATCCGCGCTTTATGCGTCAGAGCCATCGAAGCGTCCCTCAACTATCTACGACGGCGGCGTCAGTCTACCGTGTCTTGGACTTCGTAACAAGTTTGTGACATGCGGTACGCGGGATCCGCGGATTTTGCGAGAAACGGCCGTTTACGAGCAGCCGAGGCAGCCGGCCTGCCGGGACGCAGCGGACGGCGCCTGTACAGCTCGACCACCAGCATCGAGGCGGCGATCACGGCGAGCCCGCCGAGAATGTCGAGGACGAAGTGATTGCCCGTCGCCAACACCGCCGCGGCGGTCAGGAACGGGTAGGCCACAGCGGCGCTCCGTATCCACCGCCTGTTGGAGAGCCGCCACAGAGCAACGGCGCACCACACCGCCCAGGCGATGTGCAGCGAGGGCATCGCGGCGAGCTCGTTCGCCTCTGAGGCCAACGCCCCGGTATGCCACGAGCCGATCGCGTGCGTGGCCGCGACCACGTCTGTGAAGCCGGGGAGCATCCGCGGCGGGGCCACCGGATACAGCCAGAAGACGACGAAGCCGAGCAGGTTGACGAGCACGAGCGAGTTGCGCAGTGGCCGGTAGAGATCGGCGCGGCGCCACCACAGCCAGCCGAGCAGCGAGAGCGTGACCACGAAGTGGGCGTTGTCGTAGTAGTCGGAGAGGACCAGGCCGAAGGTGTGATGTCCCGCCAGCCAGCCGTCCAGGGCGTGCTCAGGGTCGATCCCGAGCGTGCTCTCCAGGTGCAGGATCGCGCGCGCGTGACCGAGCGCGAGCTGCAGGCGCAAGGGCGCGAGGTTGTTGATCGCGTCGTACAGCCACAACAGCCACACGACGACCAGCCCCTCGACCCACCAGCGCGTACGCGTCGCTGGAAGAGGGTGCGCTCGCAGGGCGGGGATCGCGGCAGCCGACCCCCCCGGCTCGATCGAAACCGCAGTGCTCAAGCGATCGATGTTATCCGCCGACGGTGACGGTCGCGGGCAACATCACCTCGCGCTGTCCGTATAACCATGGCTATACAGAGCTCGCGCGCGGTGGATACCACCGCCGCTCACTTGGGCAGCTGCGACACCTATGGAATCGTCGGCTGCAGACCGCGCTCGGCGAGCGTGTCAAGGACCCGCGGCAGCGCTGCGACGGTGCGTCGCCAGGAGCCCGGCGCGGAGTAGTCGTCTGCGTCGTGCAGCAGCAGCACCGAACCCTCGCCGACGCCGGTGGTCACGCGCGCGGCGATCGACTCGGGGGTGGCGCGGGCCTCCCAGTCGCGGCCCCACTGGCTCCACAGCAGGGTGCGCCAGCCGCGTGCCCGTGCGAGACGCAGGGCAGCGGCGTTGAGGACGCCGTACGGAGGGCGGTAGAGCGTCGGGGAGATCCCGGTGGCGGTCTCGATGATCTCCTGTGCGCGATCGATGTCCTCGCGTACCTGACGGGGCCCCAGCCGCAGCAGGTTGCGGTGGCGGTGGCAGTGCAGCGCGATCTCGTGGCCGGCGGCGACGATCTCACGCCCGAGCCCCGGATTGCGCAGCAGCTGCTCGCCGACGAGGAAGAACGTCGCAGTGACCCGCTCCCGCGCGAGCACCTCGAGCACCGCCGGGGTTCCCTGCGCATGCGGGCCGTCGTCGAAGGTGAGCGCATAGCCGCGCCCGCTGGCCGTGCTGTCCTCGACTCCCAACGCGCGACGCAGCCACGGCGAGATCGGCGCGGGCGAGCGTGGGAAGAGGACGGGCTGGGATCCGGCGAGGGCCGGCAGCAGGTAGCTCACCATCGCGCCGGCGCCCAGCGCGCCCGTGATGGCGGCCCCTGGAGTGCGATGATCGTGGGCAGACATGGTCGATCTGGTGCTGGGAATCGGGGCGGCGGTGGGGGCGTCGACGCTCTACAGCCTAGGGATCGCCCTCCAGGCGATGGACGCCAAGCAGGCTCCGCGCTCCGAGCACCTGCGCCTGGCACTCGTTTGGGGGCTGATCAGGCGCGCTCGCTGGCTGCTCGGAACCGGCCTGTCGATCCTCGGCTGGCCGCTTCAGGTGGTGGCGCTGCTGCTCGCCCCGCTCGTGGTGGTGCAGCCGGCGCTGGCGGCGGGACTGCTGGTGCTGATGTTCCTGGCCGAGCGCATGCTGAACGAGCACGCGGGCCGCTACGAGTACTTCGCGATGAGCGCGATCGTGATCGGCGTGATCGGCGCGGGCGTGTTTGCGCCACCGCGCAGCACCACCCACAGCTCCGAGGAGCTGACGATCACGCTGGTGCTCGTCGGCCTCGGGCTGGCGAGCCTGCTCCCCTACCTGCTGCAGCGGATCGGGCACTCCCGCGCCGAGATCACGATGATCGGGGCGGGGCTGGCGTTCGGCTGGAGCGGGGTGGCGACCAAGCTCGCCTCCGACGATCTCTCGGGGCATCACCTGCTCGCCGCTGCGCTCTGGGGACTGTCGACCGCCGCCGCCTCAGGTGTCGGGGTGCTCAGCGAGATGAGCGCGCTGCAATCGCGCCCGGCGATCCAGGTGGCGCCGGTGGTGTTCGTGACTCAGACGGTGGTGCCGGTGGTGCTGGCGCCGTTGCTGCTGGGCGAGCGCTTCGGCGCCACCCCGCTCAGCGGCGGCCCGCTCGTCGCCTCGCTGCTGCTGCTGGTCGTCGGCGCGGCGCTGCTGGCGCGCTCGCCCCTGCTGCTCGCCTTGATGGCCGGCGAGCGCATCAGCCACCCCAGCGGCTCCGCGCCCAGTCGATCGGATCCGAGCCAGGAGATGATGCGTTCGAGCCCGACCACCGAGGAGGCAGATCCGTCGAGCTCGACCACGAGCACGTCGCCCGCCCGCATCGGGCGCTGAGGCAAGGGAGAGGTGGCGCTGATCCGCAACGCCCCCTTGACGGGCGTTGCGCCGGCCGTGCGAGCCAGCACCAGCTGTCCGACAGATAGCCCGTTCCGGGGCTGCAGAAAGTAGAAGCGGTGGTGCAGGCCCAGGGCGCGGGCCTGCGAGCGCAGGATGCCACGGGTGCGCACCCAGCGCAGGAGCTTCGAGCCGGGCACTTCGGGGAGCAGCTGCTCGCCGAGCGCACGCATGCTCGCGACGCGCTCGCTGCTCGGCACGCCGGAGTCGTCGGCGAGGGTCACGTGGATTCCCCTGGCGGCCAGCTCGGAGGCCACCAGCGGGATGTCAGCCGAAGGCGCGTGCACGATCAGGCCCACATCCGCCTGGGAGGTGTTCACGTGGACGAGCGTGTCCACGTCCAGCACCTTGGCGGCGACCGTGCTCACCTCGTCGGTGGACATCATCCACGAGCCGACGCCGATCAGCAGCACCAGCTGCGTGGCGAGGGCCGCCGCGCGCATCTTCCAGATCGGGATCGGACGCACCCTTCGCCGTGCCCTCAGCACCACGTCCACGGCGGCCGGACCCTCGGCGTCCGCCTGGCCGCCCTGCCGGGTCGCCTGCACCCCGTCGCCGGCCGCAAAGCTGGCCTGAACGTGCTCGCGCAGCTCGTCGGTGTCGTTCGCCAGCCTCAGCAGGTCCAGCGTCGCCATCGCCCGCGTGTTGAGACGCGCGTGACCGACCGGCAGCCCGTATGAGACCACCGGCGTCCCCGCGGCCTTGGCCTCCAGGCAGGTCACTCCGCCGGTGGAGTGCACCAGCACGTCGGCCGCCGCCAGCAGGTCGGGCATCTTGTCGGTGAACTCGTATACGTGCACACGGGGTTCGCCGCCGAAGGTCGATCGCAGCTTCTCGGCGAGCTGCTCGTTGCGCCCGGCCAGGCACACGATGCTCGACACCTCGGGCACCCTCGTGAACTCCTCCACGGCGCCCGCGATGTCGCCCACTCCCCAGCCGCCGCCGGAGACCACGACCATGCGCCCGTCCTCGGGCAGGCCGAGCTTGCGACGCGCCTCGATCGGGCACCGCGGCTCCAGGAACTCGGCCGAGATCAGCGGACGCACCAGCTCGACGCTGCCGCGTCCGGCGATCCGCTCGACCGAGTGCATCGACTCACCGTACATGACCAGATGCGTGTCGATGCCGGGCTGGGCCCAGAAGAACAGGCCCGTCAGATCGGTGATCGTGGCGACCGTCGGGCAGCTCACCACGCCGGTGCGCCGCAGCCTCGCCAGCACGACCGTCACGGCCGGGTAGGTCGAGACGATCACGTCGGGCTCGTACTCTGCGATCACCCGGGCGAGCGGGCGGGAGCCCAGCGCGCACAACAGCCGCCGGGCCACCATCCGCACCGGCAGCACGTGCTCGAGCAGCCAGTAGATGACCGTGTAGGTCCAGGGAAAGAAGCGCAGCTGCACGCGGTAGCCGTCCTCGACCACCGGACGCAGCAGCGGGCCCATCGCGGCGAGACCGTCGATGACCGCGACTTCGGCCGGCTTGGGGGACTCCTCGATCTGCTGGGCGAGCGCCCGGGCAGCGGCAGCGTGACCCTCCCCCACGTCGGCGGACAGGATCAGAACGCGGCTGGGCCCGGGGGTCCGGCGCGATGTACGTTTGCGGTTGCGGCGTCGCATATGGGTTGTGAGCGCGCCCGCGGACGGGCGTCTCAGCAAAACATGCGCCCGCGTTCGGGGGCCCCCGGCGGGCGCAGCTATGTCATCAGGGTACCGGTCCCGCAAGACACTCGCAGGCCGGGCAGACGTAACAATGGATCGCATCGAGGCCACGACTCCCATACCCCGCGCCCGCGCCAAAGGCACAGCGCCCGGCTGGAGCAGCCGCCCCGATGCATCCGGAGCGCCGACGCGAATCGCGAGCGCGCTCGGCGCGCTGGGGCTCCTCGGCGTGCTCATAACCGTCTTTCTGGTGAGCGCCGGCGCCGCCGGATCCCCCTCGCAGTACGTCCCCGCGCGTGCGGGCGGCTGGCCCGGCTGGCTCGCCGGTCCGCTGGCCGAATTCGACATGAGCCTCTCGAGCGGCACCTTTCAGACGTTCATGCTGGTGATGTGTGCGAGCTACCTGCTGGTGCTCGCCACGGCGCGCTCGCTGCCCATCGCGGCGCTCGCGGGCACGATCGTGGGAGCGCACGTGCTGCTCCTGCTCGGCCCGCCCCTGATCTCCCAGGACGTGTTCGGGTATCTGGCGTTCGCACGCATGGGGGCGCTGCACGGCCTCGACCCCTACACCCATGTGGCCGCCGAAGCCTTCACCGACCCCTCCTATGCGTTCACCTTCTGGCACTTCCAGCACTCTCCCTATGGGCCCCTGTTCACGCTCGCCACCTATGCCATCGCCCCACTGGGACTGGCCGGCGGGCTGTGGGCGCTGAAGGGGATCGCGGTCCTTTCGAGCCTCGCGGCCGTCGCGCTCGTCGCGCGCGCGGCGTCTCGCCTCGGGCACTCCGCCGGCTGGGCGGCGGCGTTCGTGGGCCTGAACCCGGTGCTGCTGGTGCTGGCGGTCGGCGGCGCCCACAACGACACGCTGGTGATGGCCGCGCTCGCCCTCGCGCTGGCACTTACCGCAAGCGCCGACTCGCCCGCGCGCATGCGCGCGGGCGCGAGTGCGCTGGTCGCCGGTGTGGGAGTCAAGCTGACGGCCGGCCTGGTGCTGCCCTTCCTCATGCTCGCCCCGGCGCGCGGGCGCGGGCGCGAGCGCCTGCAGGTGGCGGGTGCGGCGGCGCTCAGCCTGCTGGCGCTACTCGCCCTCGGCGTGATCGGCTTCGGCGTGCACGCGCTCGGCTTCCTCGGCGCGGTGGGGGAGCAGCAGCAGCTGGTGGCCACCCACAGCATCCCGGCCGAGACCGCGCGGCTGGTGGGCCTGAGCGGGACGCCCTCCTGGTGGCGCCACCTGTTCGTGGCCGGCTTCCTCGCGATCCTCGCGGTGTGCCTGTGGCGGACCGCCCGCGGGGCGGACTGGCGCGTGGCCGCCGGCTGGGCCACGCTCGCGCTGCTGCTCTCCACGGCGTGGCTGTTGCCCTGGTATGGGATCTGGCTGTTGCCGCTAGCGGCCGTCAGCGGCGATCGGCGCCTGCGCTGGGCCGCGCTTGTCTTCTGCGCCTATGCCGTCCTCATCCACCTGCCGCTCGCCGACCCGCTGCTCAGTCCCGGAAGGCACATCTCCCACCCGCGCCTGCACCTCGCCGTGCCCGGCCTGCGACACGGCCTGGAACTCACCGGTTTCCAGATCCTTGGCCACGTGCACCTCGATCTCGGCTGGTGATGCCTCCGGGCGCAGCAGGCGATGGCGCATGGCGTCCAGGCGCCTGAACTTGAGGATCTCGAGGACGTAGACGAGGTACGCGCTGGCGGCGACCACGAGCAGCCCGAGACCGAGCAGGACCAGCGTCCAACCGGTGTGCAGGTGGCCTTTGTGGTCGCTGTAGGGGATGAAGCGCAGCGCCAGGGCCAGTCCGGCCAGCATCAGCGTCCAGGCGTACAGGTAGGCGATCGTGCGCCTGCTGGAGAGCCCGATCCGGGCCATGCGGTGGTGGAAGTGCTCGCTGTCGGGGCGGTAGATCGGCTGGCGGTACTTCAGCCGCTTGAGCACCACGAAGGTCGTGTCCAGGAACGGCACCGCCAGCAGGATCAGCGGCAGCACGAAGGACACGACGGCCGCGGTCTTGACGGCGCCCTCGACCGTGATCACGCCCATCAGCAGGCCGAGCAGGTTGGCTCCGCAGTCGCCCATGAAGCTGGAGGCGGGCGGGAAGTTGAAGAGCAGGAAGCCGAGCGCCGCGCCGGCCGTGAGGGCCGCGAGCACGCCCGGCTGCTGGCGGTCGAGGTCGAAGGCGATCACGGCCATGGTCGCGGCGATGATCACGCAGACGCCGGCCGCCAGGCCGTCGACCCCGTCTGAGAAGTTGACCACGTTCATCATCAGCACGAGGCCGAGGACGGTCAGCACGGGGCCGGCGTTGGTGACACCGGCGTTGGGGAAGCTGAGACGCCCGATGAAGGGCAGCGTGATCGCCTTGACGGCCACGCCGTAGTGCACCACGATCACCGCCGCCAGCACCTGACCGACGAGCTTGACCGCCGGGTGCAGGTCGAAGCGATCGTCGAGGGCGCCCACGAGCGTGATCAAGGCGGCCGCGATCAGCACCCCCTCCCACAGGTTCTGCTGCTTGAAGTAGCCGGCCGGCATGAAGATCAGCCCGGCCACGAGCGCCCCGGCGAAGATCGCCAGTCCGCCGAGCAGCGGGGTGGGCCGTTCGGAGAGGCCCCGCTCGCGCGGCTCGTCGATCGCCCCCACCCTCCTGGCGAAACGCATGGTCAACGGGGTCAGCAGCGCGGTCACGGCCGCTGCGACCAGAAAGGCGTAAAGCGCGTCGAGCTCGTTCGGATGCGCCATCGACTGCCGCACAGCATCGCACGCCCGGAGGTCGTGCGCGCATGTGTGGCGGTTTCCTCCTGGCGCATGCGCCAGGAGCAGGGCGGTGCATGCACCGCCCTGTGGGAGCCGCACATGTGCGGCTCCCGGTCTCGCCACATGTGGCGAGACCCTCGAACATCCCCAGAGGACGGCCCTAGACGACTGCTGCTGCGCCCAGGCCCTCGTACAGCGGGTAGCGCTCCACGATCGCGGCCACCCGCTCGGCCAGCTCGCCCGCGCGCGAGTCGTATTCGGGCGTGAGGGCCACCGCCAGGATCCGCCCGAGCTCGGCGAAGTCCTCGCGCTGCAGGCCCCTGGTGGCGAGAGCCGGGGTGCCGATGCGCAGGCCCGAGGCTTCCATCGGCGGGCGCGGGTCGAAGGGCACGGCGTTGCGGTTGACCGTGATCTGGATCTCGTGCAGCCGGTCCTCGGCCTGTTTGCCGCTGAGCTCCGGCTGGGCCTCGCGCAGGTCCACCAGGATCAGGTGCACGTCGGTGCCGCCCGTGAGCACGTTGACGCCGTGGGCGGGCGGGATCGAATCAAGCAGCTCCTCGGCCAGCGCCCGGGCGCCGTCCACGGTCCGGCGCTGGCGCTCGGCGAACAGCTCCGAGGCGGCGATCTTGAAGGCAACCGCCTTGGCCGCGATCACGTGCTCGAGCGGCCCCCCCTGCTGGCCTGGGAACACGGCCGAGTCGATCTTCTTGGCGTACTCCTGCTTGCACATGATCACGCCGGCCCGGGGACCGCCGAGGGTCTTGTGCGTGGTGGTCGTCACGACGTCGGCGCCGTGGTCGAACGGGCTCGGATGAAGCCCGGCGGCGACGAGACCGGCGAAGTGGGCCATGTCGACCATCAGCAGCGCCCCGACCTCGTCTGCGATCTCGCGGAAGCGCGCGAAGTCCAGCTCGCGCGGGTAGGCCGACCAGCCGGCCAGCAGCATCTTGGGACGGCGCTCGCGGGCGATGCGGGCGACCTCGTCCATGTCGATCAGGCTGCTCTCGCGATCGACCTCGTAGGCGGCGATGTCGTAGAGACGGCCCGACACGTTGATCTTCATCCCGTGCGTCAGGTGGCCGCCGTGGGCCAGCGAGAGGCCCATGATCGTCTCGCCCGGCTGCAGCAGGGCGTGGTAGACGGCCGCGTTGGCCTGCGAGCCGGAGTGCGGCTGGACGTTTGCATGCTCGGCCCCGAACAGCGCCTTGGCGCGGTCGATGGCCAGCTGCTCGGAGATGTCCACCCACTCGCAGCCGCCGTAATAGCGGCGGCCGGGATAGCCCTCGGCGTACTTGTTGGTGAGCACCGAGCCCTGGCATTCGAGCACCGCGCGGGGCACGAAGTTCTCGGAGGCGATCATCTCCAGGGTGCGCTGCTCGCGCTCGAGCTCGCCGCGCAGGACCTCGGCGATCTCGGGGTCCACCTCGGCCAGCGGGCGGTTGAAGTAGTCGGGGCTCAGCTCGTTCACGGCGCTCTCCTTGGCAGGCGATGAGGACTCATGTGCCCAGGCGCGCGGCGGGTGCGCTGACCGCTTCCCGGTGGTCGCTTCCACCTCAGGGCGCCAGTCGCGGCAGCTTCCGAGGAGGCTAGCACCCCATGCGGGGCACAGGCAGGGCATGCGCGGAATGCGCACACGCGGAATCTCCGAGCCTCAGCCCAGCGGCGCCAGGGCGGCCTCGACGGACTCGCGCGAGAGCGCGCCCTCGCGCAGCAGGCGCCATGAGCGCTCGGCGGCATAGCCGCGCAGGTCGATCACGGTGGAGGGCCTGCCGGGAAGCTCCCCGCCGTCGAGCACGAGGTCGGCTCCGTCACGCAGGCTCTGCGAGACCTCGGCGAGCGTCCGCGCGTCCGGCTCTCCGGAGAGGTTGGCGCTCGACTGCATCACCGGCGCCCGCATCGCCTCCAGCGCCCTCAGGTTCTCCGGCAGCGCCGGAACCCGCAGGCCGAGGGTCGCCGGATCGGTCCTGCAGGCGGGCTCGAAGCGCAGCTCCCAGTTGGCGAGCAGCAGCGTCACCGGGCCCGGCAGCAGCGCCTGCAGCGCCTCGCGCTCGACCTCAGGCAGCTCGGGCAGCGCGTTCAGAGCCGCGTCCAGCGAAAAGAACATGACCGCGGCCGGCCGCGCCGGCGGGCGCCCCTTGAGCTCATACAGGCGCCTTGCGGCCAGCTCGCTGTTGGGATCGCAGCAGACGCCGTAGACGGTGTCGCTGGGAAACACCGCCACACCCCCGCCCGTCACGCAGGCCTGCAGGTCGGCGACGTCCTCGGCGGTGAGCTCTGGGCCCTGGCTCATGCGCGCGAGCGCTCCCCCAGCGAGCGCTCCCCCACGACCACGCGCTCGATGCCCGCGAGGTCGCGCTCTGTGTCCACGGTCGCAAAGCCTGCCCCCCGCAGCAGCTCGGCGACCGCCCCGGCCTGCCCGGCGCCGACCTCGAGCGCCACCGTGCCGAGGCGCTCGCGCGCGCCGATCTGCTCGATCAGCAACCGGATCACCGCGAGCCCGTCGGCCCCGGCGAACAGGGCCTCGTGGGGCTCGTGGCGCATGATCTCCGGCGCCAGCGACGCGCGCTCGGACTCGGCCACATAGGGGGGATTGGCGAGAATCGCATCGAACTCGTCCTCGACGCCAGCCAGCAGGTCAGCCTGCATGAAGCGGACCTCCAGGCCCAGGCGCCGCGCGTTCTCCTGCGCGAGCTGCAGCGCCGGCGCGCTGACGTCGCTGCCGACGACCTGCAGGTCGGGGCGCTCCTCCTTGAGCGCGAGCGCCACCGCTCCGCTGCCCGTGCAGAGGTCCAGCAGGCGCGCACCGTTGGACAGTCGCAGGCCCACCTCCACCAGCAGCTCGGTCTCCGGACGGGGGACGAGCGCGCGTGAGTCCACCGCCACCTCGATCCGGCGAAAGCCACGTCGCCCGAGAATGTAGGCCACGGGCTCGCGCTCTATGGAGCGCCTGCGCACAGCATCCTGGAAGGCGCGCACGGCAGGTCCCTCCACGGTCAGCTCGCGCTCGGTCAGCAGGCGCTCACGACCGACCCCGAGCACGTGCGCCAGCAGCAGTTCGGCGTCGAGCCGCGGGCTCTCGCAGCCGGCCGCCGCGATCGCCGTGACCGCGCCATCGAGGGCATCGCGCGTGCTCGTACCGATCACGCCGCCGCCTGAGCCTCCAGGCGCCCACGCTTCTCGTCGGCCTGCAGCGCGGCCGTCAGCTCGTCCAGCTCGCCTTCGAGGACCTGGTCGAGGTTGTGGACGGTGAACTTGATGCGGTGGTCTGTGACCCGCCGCTCGCCGTAGTTGTAGGTGCGGATCTTCTCCGCGCGGTCCCCCGTCCCGACCTGCGAGCGGCGGTCGGCTGCGAGCTCGGCCTGCTGTTCGGCCAGCGCCCGCTCGTACAGGCGGGCGCGCAGCACGCGCAGGGCCTTCTCGCGGTTCTGCAGCTGGGACTTCTCGTCCTGCATCGAGACCACGATGCCCGACGGCTTGTGGGTGACGCGCACGGCCGAGTCGGTGGTGTTGACCGACTGCCCGCCCGGGCCGGAGGAGCGATAGACGTCGATCTGGAGGTCGCCCGGGTCGATCTGGACGTCCACGTCCTCGACCTCGGGCAACACGGCCACGGTCGCCGTGGAGGTGTGGATCCTGCCCTGGGACTCTGTCTGCGGCACGCGCTGCACCCGATGGGTCCCCCCCTCGAACTTGAACACCGAGTATGCCCCATCTCCCTTCACCGCAAACGTGTACTTGCCCTCGCCGATGTCCAGCGGCTCGGTCTGCCAGCCGCGCCGCTCGGCATAGCGGACGAGCATGCGGTACAGGTCACCCGCCCACAACCCGGCCTCGTCGCCGCCGGCGCCTCCCTGGATTTCCACGATCACGCTCTTCTCGTCGTTGGGGTCACGCTCGACCATCGCCAGGCGGATCTCCTCCTCGAGCTCCTCGATGCGCTCACGTGCCGCCGTGAGCTCGTCCCGCAGCTCGGAGTCCTCCCCCATCTCCGAAAGCAGTTCTTCAGCGCCGGCCGCGTCGTCCTGGGCGTGGCGCCACTGCGCGGCCAGCTTGGCGGCATCCTCGAGTTGGCTGTAGGCGCGGCCGACCTCGGCGTAGCGCTCGCGGTCGGAGATCACCTCCGCGTCGGTCATCTGCTCGCCGAGCTCGGCGAACCGCGTCTCGATCTGCTTGACGAGCTCCTCGATCATTGGTAGTCAGTGTATGAGCCACCCAGCCGTCGGCGGTGAGCTGCGAGCAGGCGAGCGGTGCGGCGGGGCCGAGCGGGCGACCCGCTGGCTCAGGCCACGACCTCGACGCCCACGAGATCCGCGGCGGAGAGCTCGCCTGGCGTCTCCAGCGCGAGCACGGCGTCGAGCGCGGCGATCGCGACCTCGAGCTGCTCGAGATCGGGCTCGCGGGTGGTGAGCAGCTGCAGCTTCAGGCCGGGCCACATGATCGCCCTGACCCATCCCCTGCTGCGGTTGCGCCCGGCGAACTTGATCAGCTCGAAGGAGATCCCGGCGATGATCGGCACGCCCAGGATGCGCGTGGCCATCAGCCAGTACCAGGCCGGGAGCCCGATCGGCGCGAACACGAAGATCGCCACGATCATGACGACCAGCAGGAAGCTCGTCCCGCAGCGTGGGTGCAGCCGGGAGAAGCGCTTGGCGTTGGCGGGCGTCAGGGGCAGCCCGGCCTCGAAGCAGGAGATCGTCTTGTGCTCGGCCCCGTGGTACTCGAACACGCGCCGCAGGTCTTTCACGCGGGAGAGCAGGAGCATGTAGCCGAGGAACAGGCTCGTGCGGACCACGCCCTCGACGAGCCAGAACAAGAACGAGGAGCCGAGCTGGTGCTTGATCAGGCTGGTCAGGCCGACTGGGATCAAGAAGAACAGGACGATCGCGAGAGCGAGCGCCACGACGACGGTCCCCGCCCATACTCCCTTGGGGATGTCCTGTTTCTCGGCCTCCTCGCCGTCCTTGCTCTCCTCGGGCGGGAGCTGGGCGTTGGCCGAGACCTCGAGCGCGCGGAAGCCGATCACCATCGAGCCGCCGAGCGCGACCACGCCACGGATGATCGGCAGGCGCAGCAGGCGGTGGCGCTTCATCGCCGAGTCCAGCGGGTAGGTCGTGACCTCGACATCGCCGAGCGCAGCCTCCTCAGGAGAGAGCTCGCCCTCGCTGAGCTGCTCGGCGCTGGGCTTGCGCACCGCCACCGCCCAGTTGGCCACGCCGCGCATCATCACGCCCTCGAGCACCGCCTGACCGCCCACCGGCGCATCGCGCTGGGCGTTCAGCTCGCCGTCTGGCGCGGCGTCGATCAGCGGAAGAGCATCGCCGCCGGACACATCCGGCGGGCTCGCCACGGGCGCGTCCGGATGAACGGCCGTCGCCTGACTGACGGCAACCGCCGTCATGGGTGAGCCCGCGTCCGAGCGCGCGGACATGACGCTACTGAGCTGACCGAGCTTGCGCCGAGTGCAGCCGGCCTTTGGCAACCCTGCGCTGGAAGCGCTCCACGCGTCCGCCCGTGTCCATGAGCTTTTGCTTGCCCGTGTAGAACGGGTGGCAGTTCGAGCAGACCTCGACATGCAGCTCATCGCGGGTGGCGCGCGTCACGAACTCGTTGCCGCACGTGCAGCGGACATGTGCCGAGACGTAGTTGGGGTGGATCTTGGCCTTCATCGTGGATTCATTCTAGCGGCATCCGGGGGTCCGTAGCGGCGGTGGCAGCTACGTTCGCGGCCTGGATGCGCGCGACTAGCTCGTGGGGGTGGCCGGCGGCGGGGTTGAGGCGCTCGGTTCGGTCGGGCTCGTCGGAGACGTCGTCGGGGTGGTGGCCCCCGGCTGTTCGCAGCGACGCGTGCGCAGTTCGGTTGCCGCGATCAGGCGACCCTTGGCGTTCAGCCAACGGAAGCGCACCGCCGCGCGGTAGAAGGCCGGACCGGAGAGGTTGGTCACCTGCTTCAGGTACTTGTAGGCCTTCACCCCCGCCACCGAGGCCCGCCATACGCCCAGCCCCGGCGCGTTGACCGTGCGGTAGGCCGTATCGCCCGGTGAGCGCTCGAGCACGTCTATGCGCATCTCCATTCGGGCGGTTCCCGGGACGGCGTCCATTTCCCCGGCGAAGGTGGCCGAGCGTTCGTCCTGCGATTCAGCGGTGAGGCACTGCTCGAGCGTGGCCGACACGCTCAGCCTGCCGCCCGTCGTGAGGCTCCCGAGCGTCGTCGGCGACTGGATCGCCCCGGCGCCGGCTGGCGCCTGCAGGAGCGCGCAGAGCAGGACGGCCACCGCGGCCACCGAGAGCCGGCGCACACCGTGGGACCGCGGCGCGTGTGTGTCACATCTCGGTTTGATCACGACGTCCCTAACACTCCGAGGACACCGAAGGTTTCGCGCCCCGGCGTTTCTGTCTCCCCCGGATGAACGCTCAGGTCACCTGATAGAGCGGGCCGTCTCCGCCCTCGGGCGTGGTCAGGCGCCCGCCCTTCGCCGTGATCGCACCACACTGCACGCAGTTGGTGTAGTTCACGATCACGTCCACCTCGCCCGATTCGTCCCCACCCTCCCCGTCCGCGGGGATCTCATAGACCCCCGCGGGGCACATCCAGCGCCACGTCTCGGCGATCTCACGAGGGACGTGCTTCTGGACGCGAATGTGGTTTGGCGCGTCGTCGCGGGTGGCGTTGCCGGTGATGAACACCGAGGAGAGCTTGTCGAAGGTGTATTTCCCGTCGGGCTTGGGATAGCTGTCCTTGGTCTTGCCGATGAACATCGGCTTGGCGTCATTGCGGTGCCAGGACGCGCGTCCAGGCAGCTTGCCCTTGGTGATCTGCTGGATGCCACTGAGCATCCCGCCGAGGAGCAGACCTTTCTGCAGGGGCTGGCGTGCATTGCGCACCTCCCACAGCTCCCTGCCCACGGAGGACTGCTCGATCACATCCTCGTATGAGCCGAAGCTCGTCTCTCCGCGCTTGAGCGCCGCGTAGATCGTCTCGGCTGCGAGCATCCCTGACTTGATGCAGTGGTGCACGCCCTTCAGCGCCATCGTGTCGACCATGCCGGCCGAGTCACCCACGAGCAGCGCTCCGGGCATCGACAGCTTTGGCATCGACCAGTAGCCGCCGCCGGGCAACGCCTTCGCGCCCCAGGCGATGCGCTCGCCGCCGTCGAGGATCTTGCGCACGAGCGGGTGCGTCTTGAACGTCTGGAGAAGGTCGTGCGCCGACGTCGTCGCATCCGCGTACTCGAGCTCCACGACGAAGCCGATCGAGACGAGATCCTCGCCGGTCTTCTCGTTCTTCATCGGGTAGATCCAGGTGCCACCGATCTGGCCGTACTTCGGCGAGATCTTCAGCGGCCACGGTCCCATCGTGTGGATCAGGCGATCGAGCGGCTTGGAAACCTTCCAGACCTCCTTGACGCCGAGCTCCCACACCTGTGGCTCGCGGCCCTCCGCGAGGTCGAACTCCTTGATCGCGGCGCCCGTGAGGTGGCCCCAGCAGCCCTCGGCGAGCACGGTGGCCTTGGCCTTGATGTCGGTGCCGGGCTCGAAGTTGCCGAGCGGCTCGCCGTCCTTGCCACGGCCCTTGTCGCCAGAGCGAACACCGACGACGCTCCCCTCCTCCACGACCAGCTGCGTTGCAGCGGTCTCGGTGAGTATGTATGCACCCGCCTCCTCCGCCTGCTGCTGCTGGTAGCGGCCGAGCGCGGCAACGGAGATGACCTCGTTGCCGTGGTTCTTGAACGCTGGCGGTGTCGGGATCCGCAATGAGAGCTTTGCCGTGGGCGTGAGGTACACGGCCTCTTTCTTGACCTCGCCGAACGCGAACCCCAGCTCGCGCCACTGCTCGCGTGTGAGGTCTGGAAACAGCTCTTCGAGCGGGCCCGGGCGCATGACCGCCCCCGAGAGGTTGTGACCGCCGCAGGTCTTGGCCTTCTCGATCACGGCCACCGGCACTTCGCCGAGGCGCTCCATCGTCTCGGGATCGTCGGCCAGCAGCTGCAGCAGGCGGTTGGCACAGGCCAGGCCGGCGGTGCCGCCTCCGACGATCGCCACGCCGACCTCGATCAGCTCGTCCTCGGGGTCGAGGCCGCGCTTCACGAACTCCTTGACCGAGTCCACCGGGGGCGGGAAGGCCGCCGGAGCGACCTTGCCGTTGCTGGAACCGCCGTGGCCGGACACGGTCAGCTTGCCTTCTTGGCCTTCACAGCCTCTGTGAGCTTGGGAAGGATCTTGTTGAGGTCTCCCACGATGCCGAGGTCGGAGAATTCGAAGATCGGCGCGTTGGCGTCCTTGTTGATCGCGACGATGTTCTCCGAGGCCTGCATCCCCACCTTGTGCTGGATCGCGCCGGAGATCCCCGCGGCCAGATACAGCTTCGGCGCGACCGTCTTGCCGGTCTGTCCGATCTGCGCCGCGTACGGGTACCAGCCCGCGTCCACCACCGCACGGGTGGCCGCCACGGCGCTGTTGCCGCCAAAGGCGCTCGCGAGATCCTCGGCCAACTGGAAGCCCTCGGCCTTGCCGAGTCCGCGTCCGCCGGCGATCAGGATGCTCGCGCCCTCGATGTCGACGTCGGCTCCGCGCTGCTCGCCGCGGGAGACCATCGTGGCCTGTGACGCGTGTGGGCTGAGCTCGAAGTCGAGCTGCTCCACGGGCGCTGCTCCCGCGCCGGTCTCCCTGATCTCGAACGCGTTCAGACGTCCGATGATGATCCCGACCTGCGAGCGGTACTTGATCTCCGAGATCGCCGAGTCGCCGAGGATCGGGCGCTCCGCGATCAGCTCGCCGCCCTCGGCCCGCACCGCAGTGACCTCCATGGCCACACCCGCGCCGAGGCGCGCGGCCAGGCCGGCGCCGATCTCGAAGCCGAGCAGGCCACCGCCGAACAGGGCGTAGGAGTAGCCGCCGTCGGTGATCGCCTTGGCCATCGCATCGACCAGTGGCTGAGCGAGCCCCTCGGGGCCCTCGGCCACGAGCACCTTCTTGGCGCCGTAGTTTCCGAGCGAGGCCGCGAGCTCCTGCGGCACGTTCTCGCCGAGGAGGATCGCGTGAGCCTCGCCGCCCAGCTCGGCGGCGAGCTTGGCGCCCTCCGAGACGGCGCCGAGTGAGTTCTTGTTGATCGCGCCGTCGTAGTGCAGCGCGTAAACCAGGATGTTGGCCATAACGTTTTCAGCGTCTCCTTAGATGAGCTTGCGCTCGTCGAGCCAGGCGATGATCTTTTCGACCGTCTCGCCAGTGTCCTCGTCCTCGATGATCTCGCCCGCGGCCTTGGCCGGCGGCGCCTTTGCGGCTATCCACTGGGCGGCCGAGTTCTCGCCGCCCACCTTGGAGGCGTCGATCTCGGCGTCCGCGGCGGTGATGGCGTCGAGCGGCTTCTTCTTGGCGCCCATGATCGCCTTCAGCGACGGGTAGCGCGGCTCGTTGATCGCGTCACCCACTGAGATCACGGCCGGGAGCTTGATCTGCACCGTGTCGTAGCCGTACTCGGCCTGGCGCTCGCAGCGCAGGGCGTCGGACTCGACGTCCATCTTGATGACCTGTGTCAGCGAGGGCATGCCCAGATGCTCGGCCACGACCGCGCCGATCGTGTAGCACTCGCCGTCGTCTGACTGCTGGCCGAGCAGCACCAGGTCGGGGCTCTCGCGCTGCAGGGTCTTGGCCAGGGCGTAGCCGGTGGCGGCCACGTCCGAGCCCGCCACAGCGGGGTCGGAGAGGTGGACCGAGCGGTCGGCGCCGAGCGATACGGCCTTGTGCAGCGCGCGGACGGCGCTGTCGGGACCCATCGTCACGGCCACGATCTCCTCGACCGGGACCGCGCCGCCCTCCTTGATCTGCATCGCAGCCTCGATGGCGTGCGTGTCATACGGGTTGAGGTTCTTCTCCCCGCTGCGGTCCATGCGCCCCGTCGATGGGTCGATCCTCTTCTCGACGGCGGCGTCAGGAACCTCCTTCACCAGGACGCATATCTTCATATCTCTGGGCTTCTCCTTGGGTTCTGTTGAGTGCGATCCTACCGCGTCTCGCGACGGATTGACTGACGAGTCAATCAGCTACTTGAGGCTCGCCCGCTCACCGGTGGCGCCGCGAATGAAATCGACGATCGCCTGCGTGGGCGCGCCGGGCGTGAACACCTCGGCGACCCCGAGGCGCTTCAGGTCGGGGATGTCCTCGGCCGGGATCGTGCCGCCGACGGTGATCACCACGTCGTCCACGCCCTGCTCGTGCAGGAGCTCGACCACGCGCGGCACGAGCGTCATGTGGGCGCCCGAGAGAATCGACAGGCCGACGGCGTCCGCATCCTCCTGGATCACCGTCTCCACGATCTGCTCGGGCGTCTGGTGCAGGCCCGTGTAGATGACCTCCATGCCCGCGTCGCGCAGCGCCCGCGCGATGATCTTTGCGCCTCGATCGTGCCCGTCGAGACCGGGCTTGGCCACGACCACGCGGATCTTCCCCTGAGCTGGAGCCGCCGCGGGGGTCATCTGCGGCTCTCGCCGTAGTGGATTCGTTTGCAGGCCATGGTCAAATCGTCCTCGAACGGGAACATTACGTGCTCGGCGCACTCGCGCGGCGCCGTCCAGCGTACGCCACGCCCGCTCGCGGGCGATCTGACGCTCACCGCCTGCGCCGCCCCCCTGAGGAGCTGCCCCGCCGGGTGCTGCGCGATTGTATGGCCCGCGTCCTCCCTGATGCGGACCGCACCGCCCGCGACCGCGTCGAGCGCGCCGGTTGCTGGCTCCCTCGCTCGAGCACCAGCCTGCCCACGGAGGCCACGGCGGTTCCCGCGCCCAGAGCGGCCAGCATCTTCAGACGCCGCCCCAGGCGATCGAGCTCGATCACCTCCCAGCCCTCGGCGAGCGCGATCCGCCTCAGCTCGGCATCTGGGTTCACGACCACCGCGTGACGCACCGCGCGAAGCATCGGCAAATCGGACTCGGAGTCCGAGTAGGCATGGGAGCTGGACAGCTCGATCTGCTCGCGCTCGGCCAGCTCTCGCATCGAGAGCACCTTTCCCTCGCGATAGTTGAACGGTCCGGCCGGCCGTCCGGTGTAGCGCCCGTCGACGATCTCAGAGCGCGAGCCGAGTCCTCCGTCGAAGGCGAGGACGTGGGCCAGCAGGTCGGCCATCTCCTGGGAGGCGGCCGTGAGGATGTAGACTGGCAGGCCCGCGTCCTGGTGGGCGTAGGCGCGTTCGAGCATCTGCGGATACAGGCGCGGAAGCACTCCTGAGAGCACCCGCGGAGACAGGCGCTCGAGATCGCGCACGCGGACTCCGGCGATCATCTCCCCGACGCGCCTACGGACGTCGTCGGCGCGATCGTCGGTCGAGCCCAGCAGGCGGAAGCGCACGTTCTCATACACGTCTCGGACCAGGCGCCCGCGCGAGATCATGCCCGTCTCATAAGCGGCGCGCGCGAAGAAGATCCCGGAGGACCCTGCCATCAGCGTCTTGTCGAGGTCGAAGAAGGCGGCCGCCCGCTTCGACGCGTCGTTATTCCCGTCCGCCACTGAGATGGCCGTGAGTCGAGCCAGACAAGGACGCAGGGAGGGTCATCTCAGACCTTGAGGATCACCGCGTCGCCCTGCCCGCCGCCCGAGCAGATCGCCGCGCAGCCGAGACCGCCGCCGCGACGGCGCAGCTCGAGCACGAGGCTGCCGAGGATGCGGGCGCCGGAGGCGCCGATCGGGTGCCCGAGGGCGACGGCGCCACCGTTGACGTTGACGCGGTCCTCGTCGATGCCGAGCATGCGGATCGAGTTGAGCGTGACCGAGGCGAAGGCCTCGTTGATCTCCCACACGTCGATGTCGCCGGGCTGCAGGCCGGCCTTCTCGAGGGCCTTCTTGGCCGCGCTTGCCGGCGTGGTGGCCAGGTAGGCGAAGTCGTTGGCGCTCTGGGCGTGGGTCACGATCTCGGCGAGCGCCTCCTTGCCATTGGCCCGCGCCCACTCATCCGAGGCGACCACGAGCGCGCCGCCGCCATCGTTGACCCCGGGCGAGTTGCCGGCCGTGTGCGAGCCCTCCTTGCTCATGAGGCCCGGGAGCGCGGCGAGGCGCTCCAGCGAGGTGTCGCGGCGCGGGCCCTCGTCGATCTCGACCACCGTGTCGCCTTTGCGTCCCTTTACCGTCACCGGCACGATCTCCTCGGACAGGCGGCCCTCGTCGATCGCCTTGAGGGCCAGCTCGTGCGAGCGCAGAGCCCAGCGGTCGAGGTCGGCGCGCGTCATCTCGAGCTCCTCGCCGATCTCGGTCGCCTCTATGAACATCTGCTTCCCGGAGAACGGGTTGGTGAGACCGTCGTGGACCATCGCGTCGAGCATCTTGGCGTCGCCCATGCGGTAGCCGAAGCGCGCCTGCGGGAGCAGGTAGGGCGCCTTCGACATCGACTCCATGCCCCCGCCCACGCCCACCTGTACGTCTCCGGCGCGGATCGCCTGGTCGAGGATCACGGTCGCGCGCAGGCCCGAGGCGCAGACCTTGTTGATCGTCTCCGAGGAGACCTCCTTGGGTATGCCGGCCTTGATCTGAGCCTGGCGCGAGGGGATCTGTCCCTGGCCCGCCTGCAGCACCTGGCCCACCACCACGTGCTCGACCTGCTCGGGCTCCACCCCGGCGCGCTCCAGGGCCGCGCTCATCGCCAACCCGCCCAGCTCGGTGGCATCGAGCGAGGACAGGCCGCCGCCCATCTTGCCGATGGGGGTGCGCGCGGCGCCGAGGATCACTGTCTTGGGCATGTGGTCGGCTCTCTCCTGTAGGTCGTGCAAGGTGACGGGAAGAGGGAGAATGGTAGTGGACGGCCACGCGCGCCCGGCCGCGTGGCGTGGTCGACAAGCGCCCGTGACGGGCTCGCGCAGCGCGTGCAAAGGCGAGCGGGCAGGCGCTGCACGATCCTGGATATGGTGGCGAGAATGCAGATATCCGCGATTGCTCAACCCGCTGGCGACAGTGACGCCGACACCGTGGCCGTCGGCATCTTCGAGGGAGAGGGAGCTCCGCCGCAGGCGCCCGCCGAGCTCGGCGGGCTGATCACCTCGGGTGAGGCCCGCCGCTCGTTCAAGTCGCTGGCGCTGACACACGCCGGCGGCAAGCGCTGGCTGACGGTGGGCCTGGGCGCACGCAAGGACTTCACCCCCGAGCGTGCCCGCGTGGCCGCATCGGTCGTGGCTGGACGCGCCCGCGAGCTGTCGACCCGCACGCTCTGCTGGGAGGTGCCCGCCGACGGCGACCAGGCGATCGCGGGCGCGCTCGTGGAGGGCACGCTGCTCAGCGACTACCGCTTCGACCTGCACAAGTCCGACCCCGAGGATCGCGAGGAGGACGCACCGCCCAAGCACCTCGAGGCGCTGCTCATCGCCGGAGGCGACGGCCTCGGCGACATCGTCGCCGAGGCGGCGCTGGTGGGCGAGGCGGTCAACCGCGCGCGCGACCTGCAGAACCGCCCCGGCAACGACCTGACGCCGACGGCCCTCGGCGAATACGCCTCCACGCTCGGCGCGGAGATCCCCGGACTGTCGGTCGAGGTCGAGGGACGCGAGCGCATCATCGCCCGGAACATGGGCGCGTTCGCGTGCGTGGCGCAGGGCTCCGCGCAGGAGCCCGCCCTGATCACGATGCGCTACGACGGCACGGGCGGGGGCGACTCGGGCGGGCCCACGCTCGGCTTCGTCGGCAAGGCGGTGACCTTCGACAGCGGCGGAATCTCGCTGAAGCCCGGGCCGAAGATGGCAGAGATGAAGTTCGACATGTCGGGCGGCGCAGCCGTGATCGAGGCTGTTGCGGCGATCGCGCGCCTGAAACTGTCCGTGAAGCTCGTGGCGGTCGTCGGCGCCACCGAGAACCTGCCGAGCGGTCGCTCGGTCAAGCCGGGCGACATCGTGACGGCCGCCAACGGCAAGACGATCGAGGTCAACAACACCGACGCCGAGGGCCGGCTGGTGCTTGCGGACTGCCTCTGCCACGCGGTCGAGCTGGGAGCCGAGCGGATCATCGACCTGGCCACGCTCACCGGCGCTGTCATCATCGCCCTCGGCTCCACCTACGCGGGGCTGATGAGCAACGACGACGAGCTGGCCGCCGCCGTCACCGCCGCCGGCGAGCGCAGCGGCGAGATCGTGTGGCGCCTGCCGTTGCACGAAGAGTACGGCGAGCTGGTCAAGGGCTCCTACGGCGACCTCGACAACGCGCCCGAAGGACGCAAGGCGGGGACGATCGTGGGCGCCACGTTCCTGTCGAACTTCGTCGCAGACGTCCCCTGGGCGCATCTGGACATCGCCGGTTCGGCCTGGGATCTGGGCCGTCCCTACGTCGGCAAGGGCGCCTCCGGCTACGCCGTGCGCCTGCTGGTCGAGCTGGCCCGTTCCTTCGCCGCCTGACGTTACGCGCTGACGGGCTCGCGCAACCACTGCGTCACGGCCACCCAGGCCGCGCCGCGCGGGTCGATATGCATGCGGTGACGACCCGCCTCGCCCTCGATCTCGATCAGCTCCACGGCGCCTCCAGCGGCATCGGAGTCGCGCGTGTAGCGGCGCGAGAGCTCGATCGAGACGGTCTCGTCGAGCACTCCGTGCACGAGCAGCACCGGGATCTCGAGCGGAACGTGCGCCAACGGGTCGCCGATGGCATAGCGCTCGGGCATCTGTTCGGGGGGCCCGCCCATCAGCGCCCTGGCTGCACCACCGTGCCAGCGTCGGTAGGCGCCCGCGAGGTCGCAGACCGCTGCCTGCCCGATCGCGCGCTTGAAGGCCACGGCGGGCGCGGCGCCGAGCGTGCCGGCGGGGAAGCGCTCGCGGCTGGCGGCCCACAGCGCCAGATGGCCCCCAGCAGAGTGCCCGAGCACGCTCACGCTGTCGAGATCCACCGGCGCGTCGATCTCGGCGAGGAGATCGACGGCCGCGGCCACGTCCTCGAAGGTGGTCGGCCACCCTCCGCCCTCCCCCAGGCGCCGGTACTCGATGTTCCACACCGCCCACCCACGCCTGACGAGGTCGCCGGCGAGCCCGCGCATCACGACCTTGCCGTAGCGGCGGTGCCAGGAGCCGCCGTGGATGACCACCATCACCGGGTGCGGGCCGGCCCCGAGCGGCAGGTACAGATCGGCGCGCTGAGAGCGATGGGGACCGTAGCGGTAGCTGTGTCCGCGCGTGAGGAAGTCGAGGATCAGGCGGGTGCGTGTCATCTGGGAGGGATCCTCCCAGACGCGACCTGTGAGAATGCCGGCGCGATGGACTTCGACCTCTCCCGCGAGCACGAGCTGATCCGGCGCACCGTCAGGGAATTCGCCGAGGGCGAGGTGGCTCCCGTGGCCGAGGAGCTCGACCGCACCAAGTCCTTCCCCTATGAGATCGTCGAGAAGCTGGGGAAGCTCAACCTGATGGGGATCCCCTTCCCCGAGGAGTACGGCGGGGGCGGGGGCGACACGCTCGCATACGCGCTGGCGGTCGAGGAGCTCACGCGCGTGGACTCCTCGGTGGCGATCACGCTGTGCGCCCACACCTCCCTGGGGACCCAGCCGCTCTACCTCTTCGGCAGCGAGGAGCAGAAGCGCGAGTGGATGCCGCGGCTGTGCTCGGGCGAGCGGCTCGGGGCCTTCGGGCTGACCGAGCCGGAGGCCGGCTCGGATGCGGGCAACACCCGCACCAGGGCGCGCCTGGAGGACGGCGAGTGGGTGATCGACGGCACCAAGCAGTTCATCACCAACGCCGGCACCGACATCTCGGGGCTGGTGTGCATCACGGCGGTCACGGGCGGGGAGGCAGCCGATCCCGCCCAGCCCAAGGAGATCTCGAACATCATCGTCCCCAACGGCACCCCCGGCTACGAGCAGGGCGAGCCGTACCGCAAGATGGGCTGGAACGCCTCGGACACGCGACCGCTGAGCTTCAGTGACTGCCGTGTGCCCGAGGAGAACCTGCTCGGCCCCCGGGGCGCCGGCTTCAAGCAGTTCCTGCACATCCTCGACATCGGGCGCATCGGTGTGGCGGCGATGGGCGTGGGGCTGGCCCAGGGCGCGCTCGACGAGGCGCTGAAGTACGCCAAGGAGCGCCGTGCCTTCGGCAAGCCGATCTCGAAGTTCCAGGCGATCCAGGGCAAGCTCGCCGACATGTCAACCGAGATCGCCGCCGCGCGCCTGCTGGTCTACAAGGCCGCCCGCGAGAAGGACGCGGGGCGCAACTTCACCCTGACGGCGGCCCAGGCCAAGCTCAAGACGGGTCGGCTGGCGGTGCGCTGCGCCGAGGAGGCCGTGCAGATACACGGCGGCTACGGCTTCATCGAGGAGTACCCCGTGTGCCGCTTCTACCGCGACGCCAAGATCCTCACGATCGGCGAGGGCACCGACGAGGTGCAGCAGATGGTGATCGCCCGCGCGCTGGGCGCGTGAAGACTGAGGACGGCGTGACGAGCCGCATCTAGTACGCACACTTGCGTTACGTGGCTTTGCGTATGGATTTCAATGCATGGCAGCGTAGAATAAAGGGATGGCCCCAGAGACGCACACCAATCCCTTCCGGTATGGAGCGCTGGCCCTCGACGACGCCTTCACGGACCGCGAAGGCGAGGTCGTCGAACTGACCGACGACGCGCTCAACGGCCAGGACGTCGTCCTGTTCGCTCCGCGGCGCTTCGGCAAGTCCTCGCTGATGTGGAGGGTCTCCCAGGATCTCATCGCGCGGCGGGCACTCGTGGCCCACGTCAACCTCATGACCACCCCCACCGTCACCAGGCTCGCGGAGAAGCTCGCCCGGACCGTCTATGACGACATCGCCTCGCCGCTGTTCCGCGCCAAGGAGCGGCTGAGCATCTTCCAGGGACTGCGTGTGCGCCCGCTCGTCACCGTCAACCCCGACGACGGCTCGCTGAGCTTCAGCTTCGACGCCGCCCCTCGACCGGAGGACATCGGAGCAACATTGGAGCGGCTGTTGGAGCTTCCCGGACAGCTGGCGGGGGAACGCAAGCGCCCGGTGGTCCTGATCCTCGACGAGTTTCAGGAGGTGGTGGAGATCGATGCGGGCCTGCCCCGCCTGATGCGCTCGGTCTTCCAGGAGCAGCCCGAGGTGGCCCATATGTATCTGGGCAGCAAGCGCCACATGATGCAACGCATCTTCAACGACGAGAACGAGCCGTTCTGGCGCAGCGCCAAGCAGGTCGAGCTGGGCGTGATCGGCGAGGAGCCCTTCGGCCACTACATCGAGCAGCAGTTCGCTCGCACGAGCAGGGGGATCGAGGAAACGGCCGTCGAGGCGATCCTGGCGGTCACCGGGGGACACCCATACGCGACCCAGGAGCTCTGCTACTTCCTATGGCAGGACACGCCGGCTGGGAGCATCGCGAACGTCGAGGGAGTGTCGGATGCGCTGGCGGGGGTGCTCAACTCCGAGCACGCGCACTTCAGCCTCGTTTGGGAGGGCGCCTCGGCTCACCAGCGCGTGCTGCTCAGGGCGCTGGCCGAAGAGCCCGGGCATCCACTGGCAGCGGACTACCGCCGCCGCCACGGCCTGCCGGCGGCATCCAGCACGCAACGGGCACTCCAGGCTCTGGAGCGGGCCGAAGTCGTTGGTCGGAACGCCGGGCGAGCCTGGATCACGGAGCCGTTCCTCGCGCAGTGGCTGCTCGATAACGCATAGTTGCGTTACGCAGCTATGCGTAACGCACTGTCTCAGCGCGGCTCGAGCACCACGAGCGGGATCTCGCGCTCGGTGCGCCGACGATAGCTTTCATAGCCACCGTAGACGCCGACCATCAACTGCCACAGGCGGTCGCGCTCCTCGCCCTCGGCGACCCGCGCGCGCACTCTGCGGCGCTGCGAGCCCACCTGGACGGTCGTGTCGGGGTTGGCGCGAAGGTTGTGAAACCAGGCTGGGTTCTTGGGATAGCCGCCCTTCGACGCCACCAGGATCAGGTTCTCGCCGTCGACGCCGTAGACGAGCGGACTCGTACGCCTTGCGCCAGTCCTGGCGCCGACGTGGTCGAGCAGCAGCGCCGGCGGCGCGCCGGGAAAGCGGTGGCCGATCACGCCATGGCTGGCGCGGTAGACGGCGGTATGGCCGGCCATCGCCCGCCGCAAGAGCGGCCAGTTGCGATCGGCCAGGCTGAGATAGTCGACCGCCATCGTGGGCGGGAGCGTATCCGAGTTAACATCTCTGGCGGTGTCGAAGACGATCGCCGATATCGAAGCGCTCGCCGCGCCCGATGGAGCTGACCCCCTCACCGCCCCCTCCGAGGCGGTCCCGCCGCGCCGCGCCAAGGGCCCCGTCACGCTCGGTGACTGCGCGCGGGTCTTCCTGCGTCAGCCTTCCCCGCCGTACCTCCTCGGCGCGGTTGTGCTCGTGCTGGGGCTGCGCATCGCTCAGGGCTCGTGGAGCTGGCGCGACCTTGTGATGGTGGCCGGGCTGATCGCCGTGACGCCGTTCGTGGAGTGGACGATCCACGTCTACCTGCTGCACTCCAGGCCGTTCGCCCTGCTCGGGCGCAGGGTGGAGGTGTTGACCGCACGCGAGCACCGGGCGCACCACGAAGCCCCCCGGGTGCTCGGGGGCGTGCTGATCCCCGTCTACGGGGTGCTCGTGTTCCTGGCGATGATCGCCCTGACCAACTGGGCGCTGTCGTTCCCGATCGCCCTGGTGCTGGGCGGTCCCCGGCTGGCCTGGGCGAGCAGCGGCGCGGTGGCAAGCTTCGCGATTCTCGCCGCATACGAGTGGACGCACTTCCTGATCCACACGCCGTACCGGCCGAGGCGGCTCTACTTCAGGGCCATCTGGCGCAACCACCGCCTGCACCACTTCAAGAACGAGCGCTACTGGTTCGGCGTGACCTCGACGATCGGCGACCGCGTGATCGGCACGCTGCCCGATCAGCGCACCGTCTCCCGCTCGCCCACGGCGCGCTCGCTGCACGCCGAGCGCTGAGCTACTCGACGGGCTGCTCGACCCCGGCCGCCCGCTCCAGCAGCGTGGCTGCCGCGCTCGCCGGATCGAGCCTGCGCTCGACCACCTCGTCGAGCAGGTGCTGGAACTCGGAGTCCTCGCGCAGTTCCTCCTCCAGGCGCCTGCGCATGCGCGCAGTGGCAATGGCGAGCACCTCGTTGCGCAGGTTGCGCCTGCGCCGCTCAGACAGCTGGCCCTTGCTGAGGATGTGGGCGCGGTGCTCGTCGAGAGCGCTCACCAACTCCTCGATCCCGCGCCCGTGGGTGGCCTCGGTCTTGATGATCGGCACCCGCCAGCTCCCGCGCACCTCCTCGGGCGAGCGGTCGAGATTGGCGAGCGAGAGCACGCCGCGGATCTCGCGGACCATCGTGTCGGTGAGAGGGTGCTCGGCCTTGTTGATGACGATCACGTCGGGGATCTCCATCACGCCGGCCTTCAGCGCCTGGATCGAGTCGCCCGAGCCGGGCATCAGCACCAGCACGATCGTGTCGGCGTGGTCGATGATGTCGATCTCGGCCTGCCCCACCCCGACGGTCTCCACGAACACGTCCTGGCGTCCGGCTGCGTCGAGCAGCAGCGCCGCCTGCAGCGCCGCCTCGGAGAGGCCCCCAAGGGCTCCGCGGTTGGCCATCGAGCGGATGAAGACGCCCTGGTCGAGAAAGTGCTCGGAGAGGCGGATGCGGTCGCCGAGCAGGGCGCCGTGCGTGAAGGGCGAGGAGGGGTCGATCGAGAGCACGCCCACGGTGCGCCCGGCCGCGCGCCGCGCCTTGGTGAGGGCGCCGATCAGCGTGGACTTGCCCACGCCGGGAGGTCCCGTGAAGCCGACCACCTCGGCCTTGCCAGTGTGGGGATAGATCTCGCGCACCAGCTCCCAGCCCTCGGGGCGATCATCCTCGACGAGCGTGATGGCACGGGCCAGCGCGCGGCGATCGCCGTTGAGCAGACGCTGGGCGAGGGAGGTCTCGGTCATGGCGCGCGCAATCATCGCAGGGGGCGTCTCGCGTGCCGGCCCACCCGGCCGTCCCCTACGATTCAACGAGCGATGGAGCTCGTTGCCGAACCGACCGTCGAGGCCCCGGAGGGACAGGGCATTGCCGCCGCGCGCCGCGCGCCTGCGCCGCTGCGCGGAGGCCCCCTGGCGCTGTTGCGCTTCATGCGCGCCAACAACATGATCAGCCGCGACTACGGGGTGCTGCTGGCGCGCTGGCTGCTCTTGAAGCTCCGCTACGGCCGCCGTCTGCAGACCGACGGCATCTGCTTCATCTGCCCGAAAGTGAAGCTTGAGATCGGCCGTGGTGCCACGCTGCGAATCGGACGCTGGGCGTGGATCGGGCACGCCAGCAAGATCCGCGTGCACGAGGGCGAGGTGAGCATCGGAGCCAAGACCGTGATCGGCCAGGAGTGCACGATCTCGGCCTTCCAGCACGTGTCGATCGGGCGTGAGTGCATCATCGCCGACCGAGTCATGCTGATCGACTTCGACCATGGCGCGACCGAGGTCGAGCGCCCGATCCGCCTGCAGGGGATCTACAAGCGCGACGTGCGCGTCGGGCACAACGTGTGGATGGGCTACGGAGCATGCGTGCTGCGCGGCGTGAGCATCGGCGACAACGCGATCGTGGGGACCAGCGCGGTGGTCACCAAGGAGGTGCCCGCCAACGCCGTCGTGGCGGGCTCACCAGCGAGCGTGATCAGGATGCGCGACGCTCCAACGACGATGCGCTGGGAGTAAGGCTCAGATCGCCAGCAGCGAGGCGCGGTCGACGTCGACCGCGAGGTTGCGAAGCCCACTCGGGTCCTCCGGCGAGTCCTGCTGGAGCGCCTGGGCGAGCGCGCGGCGATGCCCCTCGAAGCGCTCCAGGGCGTAGGGAGCGGCGATTCCCCTGTAGCTCATGAAGGCCCAGTCGCTGGCCTGCAGCGCGAGCAGCTCGCGCACGGCGGTGGTGCTCGCGCGCTCGGCGGCGGCGAGCACCACCAGCTCGGCCGCGCGCGTGGCGAAGGCGATCTCCGCCACCGCCGGCGCTGACCAGGTCGAGAGATCGCCGTGCAGTCCCCAGCTGCTGACGGGCCACTCGCGCCCGCTTGCGACCTCGCGGGCGACGACCGGCTCGCAGCGCTCCAGCGCGTCGTCGAGGCGCACCAGCTCGAGCCCCTGGCGCGTGGACTCCTCCACGACCGCCGCCAGCCAGGCCACGCCCTCATACCACCAGTGGCCGAGCAGCTCGGTGTCCAGCGCACACACGAGGAGGCCTCCCCCCTCGCTGCGCGCGTCGCGCAGTCGGGCGACGGTGCGGGCGACGAAGTCCCGTGCGTGCTCGCGCGCACGGGCCAGCGCCTCGGTGGGGTCGTAGGCCTCGCCACGGTTGTTCCAGGGGTTGTGGTGGTGGACGGTGTGATGGTGGTAGTCGCGGTAGGCCCCGTCGGCCGGATAGCCCTGATCGCTCCATACCAGCGACATCGTGGCGCGGTCGATCGGGACGAGCAGAAAGCCGGCGTCCGTGGCGATCGGGCGCAGCTGCTCGGGCGCACCCAATCCGAACATGTCCGTGAGCTCGACGCATACGGCGCTCACCCCCGCGTCCTCCAGGGCACGGTCGAGCCACGGCGCGTAGGCGCACTCCGGCAGCCAGAAGCCTCCGCGCCAGCCCTCGCCGAAGCGGCGCCTATGCGACTGCACACCGCTGTGCACCTGCGCATGCACGCCGGCGTCGCTCGCGAGCAGCGGCAGCACCGCGTGTGTGGCCGAGGAGGTCCACTGTGCGTGAGGGGCCAGCGAGGCGAGCAGATCGCCCCCGCGCGCGCCCAGGCCCTCGAGCGCGGCCTGGTAATCCCCCCAGGATCGATCGATCTCGCGGGCCAGGACATCGAAGCCGCCGGCGCGCAGGCCGGTGGCGTCCTGCCGATGGGTTTCGCGGCGAACCTCGCTCACGAACGAGGTGAAACGCTCGGCGATGCCGGGGGCCTCGAGCTGATCGCACAGCACCGGGGTCAGCGACAGCGTGAGCGGCGCGCCCGCGTCGAGCAGCTCGAGCAGCGGAAGATAGGAGCCCACGATCGCCTCCCACAGCCACTCCTCGCCGAAGGGCCAAGTCCCGAAGCCCTCCACGTAGGGCATGTGTGTGTGCAGGACGATCGCAAGCGCACCGCGGTCGCGGCCGGCGCTCACGGCCGGCACACCGCGATGAAGTCCAGAGCCTTCTCGAGGTCGGCCTCGCCGGCGCGCCGCAGCTGAAAGTCACGCACTTCGATCGCGGGCGTGAACCAGCCGTAGAAGCGCCGCGTCACGCCCAGCAGCGGGTGCAGCCGATCCCAGCCGAGCCGCAGCGCAAGCTCGTGGACGCGCAGCTTGCGCGCGTGGAAGAGCCCGTAGATCTCCACGCTCCCGAAATGCTCACGGCAGAGGGTCTCGAACTCGCCCAGGCGATACTCGTGGACGTGCCAGGGGTTGCCCGACCTCGAGGCTCCCTTCGGCGCGAGCGTGAGCACGTTGGGAGTCGAGACGTAGAGGACCCCCGCCACTCCCACCAGCGAGCGGAAATGGTCGAGCACGGCGCCCGGCTGCTCGAGGTGCTCGATCGTCTGCAGGAACACGACCGCGTCGGCCTCCTCGGAGAAGCCGTCGACGAGATCGCGCACGAAGCGCAGGTTGGGCCGCCGGTAGCGCAGGCGCGCGTGCTCGTGGGCCTCGGGATTGGCGTCGACGCCCACGGCGGACGCGGCGCGGCGCGCGAGGACGTCGGTGCCGTAGCCCTCGCCGCAGGCCATGTCGATCACGCGCATGCCGGCCAGTCGCGCGGCGATCCACTCGTAGACCACGAGGTGGCGGCGGTACCAGTAGTTCTCCTCGGGCACGTCCGGGAGCGTCCGCTCGCCCGTGAGCGCCAGGGGCGGCACGCCCTCCGGCTGGTCTCGCTGCTGGAACACGGTCGCAGGGGTTGGCGTCAAGAGATAGCTCCGGGCGAGACGATCATGCCTGGGGTAGGAGGCGGGAGCACGGCGCGCGAGTATATGGTGCCGCCCCGTGCCGCCGACCCTGAGCGCCGACGAGATCCGCGAGGCCAACACGCGCTACCACGACGTGGCAGCCGGCCACTACGACTCCAAGTGGGGCATCGACTTCGGCGAGCTGGGCCTCAGCCAGGTCACGGCCAAGCTGCGCAAGGCGCTGGGTCATGAGCCCGGCCACTATGCCCGCTCGCTGGAGATCGGGGCGGGCACGGGCTACTTCACGCTCAACCTCCTGCGAGCCGGGCTGATCGGGCAGGCGACCTGCAGCGACATCTCCCCAGGCATGCTCGAGACCCTCGCCGACAACGCCCGCCGCCTCGAGCTGGAGGTGCGCACCGAGCCGGCCGACGCCGAGCGCCTTCCGTTCGCCGACGGGAGCTTCGACCTGGTGCTCGGCCATGCGGTGCTCCATCACATTCCCGACCTGCCCCGCGCGTTCGCAGAGTTCGAGCGGGTGCTGGCGCCCGGGGGCACCGTCCTGTTCGCGGGCGAGCCCTCACGCTACGGCGATCGCCTGGCCAACGTGCCCAAGCGCTTCGCAAGCGCCGTGGCCCCGCTCTGGCGCCGTGCGATCGGCGCAGGGCCGGCGCCGAGCAGCGAGGGCGGCGAGCCCGACGTGGCACTGGAGGGTGTGGTCGACGTCCACGCCTTCGCGCCGAGCGAGCTGTCGAGGGTCGCGCGCGCAGCCGGCTTCAGCGACGTGCGGGTCAGCGGCGAGGAGCTCCTGGCCAACTGGTTCGGCTGGACCAACCGCACACTCGAGGCCACGGCGAACCCCGAGGAGGTGCCGTGGGCCTGGCGACTGTACGCATACCGTGGCTATCTGGCGCTTCAGGAGCTCGACCGCAGGCTGCTCGAGTCGAGACTGCCCCCGGCGATCTTCTACAACCTCATGCTCGCCGCGCGCAAGCCCTCAGCCGCCTAGTCCAGACCCCTGCCGCGCGGCCCCAGCCGCGCCGGATGTGGGCGGGGGCCACCTAAACTCACACGATGCGCGAGCATTCTGTCCGGGGGTTCCCGCTGTTCCCGCTCGGAATCGTGGCGCTCCCGAGCGAGAGCGTTCCGCTGCACATCTTCGAGGATCGCTATCGCCGCATGATCGAGCACTGCCTGCAGGCTTCGAGCAACTCTCTCGAAGGCGAATTCGGGATCTTGTGGCTCTCCGAGGAGGAGCTCAAGGAGGTGGGCTGCGCGTGCGAGGTCGAGAATGTGCTCGAGCGCTTGGACGATGGACGGCTAAACATCGTCGTGCGCGGCACGCGGCCGTTCAGGCTGCTGGAGCGCCAGGACGATCTGCCCTATCCGGCAGGGGCCATCGAGTTCCTCTCCGAGGAGGCGGAGGAGAGCGACCCCGAGGCCGCTGAAGCGGCCCATGAGCTCTACCGCGAGCTCGTCAGGGAGGCCACCGACCGTGAGATCAGCGACCCGGAGCTCGCCCAGCTCGACTCCTATCGCATGGCCGCAACGGTCGAATTCGCAGTGGAGGCCAAGCAGGAGCTGCTCGAGCTGCGCTCCGAGAACGCCCGCATGCGGCTGCTGGCGACGCTGCTGCAGAACGCGATCGAGCGACTGGACCTGGTCGAGCGCGCCCAGGCCCGCGCGCTCTCGAACGGCAAGGTCAGGTTCGGCCAGAGCTCGAGATAGGCCGCGCGCACTACTGCGGCAGGTGGCAGACCTGCTGTGCGGTCTGGAGCACGAACAGCTGGAGCTGGCGCAAGACCTTCGGCTGCTTGGCGGAGTTGTCGCTGAAGCTGACCGTCCCATTTTCGTCTCGGACGTAGTAGCTCAGCACCGACCCGGGGCCGGGAGCCAGCGACAGATGGCTGGCGGCGGCGTCGTGGAGTTCTTCCTGGATCGCACGTGCCTGCACTAGCCCCGGATCGCTCAATTTGAGCGTCGGGCCGCCGTTGCAGTGGACTCCGCCTTCTTCGTTGACGAGCAGGGTCAGACGCGCGTGCGGCGTCGATCCGCCCCGATAGACGATGAACAGGTCGGCGGCCTTGACGCCTCCGCAGCCGGCGAGCACGCTCGCCGCAGCCAGCGCCACGAGCAGCCCGAGCGAGAACAGCCGTCTCATGCGCTCACCGCCACCCCGCCGCGGCGGGGGTCGCCCGCTCCGGACAACGCTCCCTCGCTGCGCAGCGCCGCCTGGACGCCACCGAAGAACAGGTTGTGCGAACCGAAGCGAATGACCTGGGTGCTCTCGTCCAGTTCCCCCAGATCGATTCCGGGCTCGGCGAACACCGCACCGTCTTCGAAGTGCACCCTGGGGGCATCGACCGCCTCGCGCACGTCCAGGCCCCGGTCCACGACGGCGACGATCGTCTGCAAGAGCGCGGAGCGTATGCGGTTGGACCCCGCGCTTCCCAGCACCAGCTCGACCTCGCCGTCGCGCATGACGATCGAGGGAGCCATCATGCTGGGCATCCTGCGTCCGGCCGGATGCAGGTGGAAGCCAAGCGGGTTGAGATCCTCCTCGCCCATCACGTTGTTCAGGTGCATGCCCGTGCCGGGCACGACCACGCCCGAGCCCTCGCCGTTGGTGCAGGTCGTGCTGCATGCCAGCCCCGCGCTGTCGATCACCGAGATGTGGGTGGTCGAGCCGAGCCGCGTGGCGAGGAAGCGCTCGAGGAAGCCGTCCTGGTCGAGACCTTCGACGAACTCGACGGTCCGCTCGGACTGAGCCGCGGCCATCGCCTCCACGATCCCCCGCAGGGTCGGCGGCGAGGGACCGCGATCCAGCAGCGCCAGCGCATAGGCGATCAGGGTCCCGCCCGCCGAGGGTGGCGGGTTGGTGAGGATCTCGCGGTCCCGGTAGGCGACCTTGACCGGTCGGCGCTCGACCGCGCGGTAGCCGGCGAGATCCTCCCTGCTGAGCGATCCGCCCCTGCCCCCCAGCCAGTCGCACACCGCCAGCGCGATGTCGCCGCGGTAGAAGGGCTCGGCTCCCTCCCTGGCCAGGCGCATCAGCGAGTTGCCGAGCTCGGGGTTGTGCAGGATCTCCCCCTCGCGCAGGACGCGTCCGCCGGGCGCCCACAGGGCGGCGCACTCCGGCGTGGAGGTGAGCAGCTCGGCGAGAATCTCGGCCACGTAGGCCTGGCCGGCATTGAGGACCACGCCCTCCTCGGCCAAGCGAGCAGCCGGCGCCGCGAGCTCCTCGAGCGGCAGCGTGCCCCATCGGCGCACCGCTCCACAAACACCGGCCGGCGTTCCGTAGACCCCGCAGGAGGCGGGGCCGATGTGGAAGACCTGGGCAGCGTCGCCGAAGGAGACATCGACGCCCTGCAGCTCGGCCTCCGAGCCGTCCCCGAGGCGAGTGGGCGCCTGCACGAAGAAGTCCAGGAGCGCCGGCTCCGTGTCCCCGCCGGCCACCAGCATGTAGCCGCCCGCGCCGAGCCCCGTCAGCAGCGACTCGCTCACGAACGAGGTCAGCATCGCGGCCACGGCCGCATCCACCGCGTTGCCCCCTTCGCGCAGCACCCTCGCGCCCGCCTCGGCCGTCAACGGATGCCCGGCCGCAACCACGCCCTTTTCAGCTTCGCCCATTGCAGAGCGATACCACAGGGGCACCTGCTGGTGCGGAGTGCGCCACGCGTGGGCGCCGCGCCATCTGAGGCACGTCAGTCGAGCCAGGCAAGGACGTACCCCATTCGGGGCACAGGCAGTTTCGCGAAATGTGCTGGCCGAAACGGGGATGCGAGCGGAGCGAGTGTCTCCCGGCTTCGGTACATGAGCGATCGAGGACGCAGCCTGGCGAAGCGCTGACGTGCGTCAGATCAGAAGTTGGGGAGGAACTCGGGTACTTCTAGTTCGTCCACCGAGAGGCCGCCGCGACGATCGCGGCTCGGCCGTGCGGGTGCGGCGCGCTGGACCTTCACCTCGCCAGCAGCGGCCGGCTCTTTCAGGCGGCTGAGGCTCTTGCGTCGGCCCTCGTCGCCGTAGCCGGTGGCCACGACAGTCACCCACACCTGGTCGTCGAGGTTCTCGTCGACCATGGCCCCGAAGATGATGTTGGCGTCGGGATGGGCGGCCTCGGCAACCGACTTGGCGGCCTCGTTGACCTCCCACAGGGAGAGGTTCGTGCCGCCGGTGATCGAGAGCAGGATCGAGCGCGCGCCCTCCATCGAGGTTTCGAGCAGGGGCGAGGAGACCGCCTGAAGGGCCGCCTCGGTGGCGCGGTTCTCGCCCACGCCCATGCCGATGCCCAGCAGCGCGTTGCCCGCCTGGCTCATGATCGTGCGCACGTCGGCGAAGTCGAGGTTGATGAGGCCCGGGAGGGTCACGAGGTCGGAGATCCCCTGCACGCCCTGGCGCAGCACGTCGTCGGCCACGCGGAAGGCCTCGACCATGGCGGTCTGCTTGTCCAGGACGCCGAGCAGCCGGTCGTTGGGCACTACGATCAGCGTGTCCACCTCGTCGGCCAGCGCACCGACGCCATGCTCGGCCTGCTCGCGCCTGCGGGTGCCCTCGAATCCGAAGGGCTTGGTCACGATCGCCACCGTGAGCGCGCCGACTTCCCGAGCGATCCGCGCGACCACGGGGGCCGCGCCCGTGCCGGTGCCGCCGCCGGCTCCGGCCGCGATGAAGATCATGTCCGAGCCCTTCAGCAGGGCCTTCATGCGGTCGTAGTCCTCCATCGCCGCCTGGCGGCCGACGTTGGCGTCCGAGCCCGAGCCCAGCCCGCGCGTCAGCTCGGCCCCGATGTGCAGCGTGAGGTCGGCGGTGGACTGCTGCAGCGACTGCAGGTCGGTGTTCACGGCGAGGAACTCGATGCCCGCCACCTCGGCCTCGACCATGCGGTTGACGGCGTTGACCCCGGCGCCGCCCACTCCGACCACGCGGATGATCGGCTGCCCGATGCTCTCGGGAGCGACCGCCGGCGCGGGTTCACGCGCATACTCCTCGACGGCGTGACGGCGTGTGGAGCGCTCGAGGACATTCTCGGGTATCTCCGATGAGAAGGCATGGCGCAGGCGCTCCTGCGGCGATGGCACGTGAACGTCCTCGCGGGCCTCCTGGGGCGAGGCTTGGAGGGCCGGGTGGGGAAGCCCGCTCTCACGGGGATGGGCGGCCGCAGGCGCCTGCGGGGACTCGCTCGGCTGCCACGCCCCGGCCGTCTCGACCGGCGGCTGCTCGGCTGCAGGCTGGCCGGCCTCGGGCTGCTCACCCTCTTCGGTCTTGCGGAAGAGCGCCGCGAGGGGCCCTTCGCGCATGCTCGCGCGCTTAGGATTGGCCATTGGTGAGAACCTCCTGCGCGAGTTGCCGGTAGGACTGGGCAGCAACACCGTCCGGCTCGTACTTGAGGACCGACATGCCCTTCACCGGAGCCTCTGCGAAGCGGACCGTCTTGCGGATGCGTGAGGCGAACACGCGGTCGCCGAAGTTTTCCTCGAGGATCTCGATGGCCTCCTTGGCGTGGATCGTGCGCGAGTCCACCAACGTCGGGAGGATACCCTCGATGTCGACGCCGGGATTGAGGTTCTCGCGGATCATCGCGAGCGTGTTCTGCAGTTGGATGAGACCACGCATCGACAGATACTCGCACTGAACGGGGACGATCACCTTGTCGGCGGCCGTGAGCGCGTTGATGGTGAGCAGCCCGAGGCTCGGCGGCGTGTCGATGCAGATGAAGTCGTAGTCCTCGAGGATCGGCTCGAAGGCCTTCTGCAGAGAGCGCTCGCGACCGATCATGGTCGACATCGCGATCTCGGCGCCGGCGAGGTCGATCGACGCGCACGCCACGTCGATCTCGCGCTTGCGCACCACCTCGCGGATCGAGACCTTGTGCACGAGCACGTCGTACATGGATTTGTCCAGCGTGTCCGGGTCGATGCCCTGCGACATGGTCAGGTTGCCCTGGGGATCCATGTCCACGCACAGCACGCGATGACCCTCCTCCGCGAAGGCGGCGGCGAGGTTCAGCGTGGTCGTCGTCTTTGCCACCCCGCCCTTCTGGTTGGCGAACGCGATGACCTTGGCCTTTCCTTCCACGGTGGCTCCGATGCTCGATTGATGGAAAGCCGTCCGCTCGGTATTCGCATGGCGAGGGTGGATTCCTGCATGGGAACTAGGATCGCGAGATGACGAAAGCTCAGGCCAAGCGCCCTGCGACCCTCGCCACGCGACTGCGGGGCAAGCGCGTGCTCGTGTGCGTGGGCGCGGGCGGCGTCGGCAAGACGACCACCTCGGCGGCGCTCGCCCTCGGCCTGGCCCTGCGGGGACAGAAGGTGGCGGTGGTGACGATCGACCCGGCCAAGCGCCTGGCGACTGCGCTCGGCCTACAGGAGCTCTCAGGCGAGCCGAGCCGGATCGACCCGCAGGCGTTCGCGGCGGCGGGTGTGGAGGTAAAGGGCGAGCTGTGGGCGATGATGCTCGATGCCAAGCGCACGTTCGACGAGATCGTGGCCCGCCTTGCCCCGGACGAGCGTGCGCGTGAGGAGATCCTCGCCAACCCCGTCTACCGGGAGCTCTCGACCGCGGTCGCCGGCTCGCACGAGCTCAGCGCGATCGCCAAGCTCTATGAGCTCTACGAGGAGCACGATTTCGACGTGATCGTGCTCGACACGCCGCCGTCGCGCAACGCGCTGGACTTCCTCGACGCCCCCAACCGCCTGTTGGGCTTCCTTCACGGCCGAGCGCTGCAGGTGTTCCTGGCGCCGGGCGGGTTGACGGCGCGGCTGTTCGGTCGCGGCACCGCGTTGGTGTTCGCGATCTTCGCGCGCGTCACCGGCGTCGACATGCTGAGCGAGCTCTCGCGCTTCTTTCGCTCCCTGTCGGGAGTGATCGAGGGCTTCGGCGAGCGAACGGCGGGCGTGGCCGAGTTGCTGCGCTCGCCGGACACGACCTTCCTGATCGTCACCTCACCCGAGGCAGAGCCGGCGCGCGAGGCGTCATACCTCAAGCAGAGGCTCGGCGAGGCCGGCATGTCTCCGGGTGAGCTGATCGTCAACCGCGTGCATCGAGACGGCCTGCAGGGTCACTCCGTGGAGGAGGTCACCGAGATGCTCACGGACGGGCTCGGGCGCGCGCTGGCGTCACGTGTGGCGGGCAACCTGGCCGACTTCGACGTGTTGATGCGTCGCGACGAGGAGACGATCGCCGAGCTGTCGGGAGCACGCGAGGGGCAGCACCCGATCCTGGTCCCCCACCTAGATGAAGACGTCCAGGATCTCCTGAGCCTGGCCAGGATCGCCGAATATCTCTTCGCCTGAGTGGTGCTCGTCCGGCGCGGGCACCGGCGCGGGTGCGGGTGCGGGTGCGGGTGCGGACTCCAGCAGGATCTCGTCGGCCAGGCCGATCAGATCGGATGCGAGGTGCCCGCACACGACGTCACGCAGCAACGCCCGCAGGTGGTTTGCGACGTCGGTGGCGAGGCTCTCCGCGCCGGCGTGCTCCACAGCGCTTCCAGCTATCACGTCGTGCTCGAGGGCGATCGCCTGGATCGCGCGCTCGGTCAGCTCCAAGCGCCGCTCGGGCATGGCACACAGCGCTGCCAGGCGTCCGGCGAGCAGGCCACTCGCGGGGCCCTCGGGCTCGAGCAGCGCCCGCAGCGCGAGCAGATGGTCGCTCAGCGCCTCGTAGGGACTGGCGCGCTCGCAACCCAGCTCGAAGCGCCGTAGTGCCCACGCGAGCTCGTTGCCATGGGGCGCGCGGCGCGAGACGAGGTTGCAGAAGGCCCGCAGCTCGTCCTCCTGCTCGGCCGTCACCACGAGCATCCCGTGCGGGCGCCCCCCGGCGCCCAGGGCCAGCGGACTCCAGGACCCGCTTCCGATGCGTGCCCAGGCGAGCGCGCCGAGCGTGACGCGTCCGTCGCCGAACAGGCGCAGCGCACGCAGCAGGTCGCGCAGCACCTCGCGGCCGTGAGCCAGCGCCTCGCGCGGCTCATCATCCTCGGCCGCCAGGACCACCACCAGGTGGTCCTGGGCTGCGCTCGTGAGGGCGCCTTGGGGCAGCCCGTCGAGCGCATGGGGCTGGGCGATCGTGAGACCGCGGGTGAGCGACAGCTCGGCGGAGGTGATCGTCAGCCCGTGCAGCGTGGCCACGAGCGTCACCTCGCTCGTGCTGGCGAGCGCCGAGCCCTCCAGGCGCTCGAGGGCAGCGCGCAGGCGCTCGGGCTGCAGCTGGAAGTCGGTCTGCTCGGCAAACACCTCACCGAGCAGCGCAGCGATGGCTGCGCGCACGCCTGCACGCCCGCCCGCCTGTGCGATCTCGGCGCCCATGCTGGCCACGTAGCGACCGAGGCCCTCGAAGTCGGCGAGCAGCCTGGCGGCCTGGCCGTAGCCGGGCAGACGCTCCAGGTCGTTCATCCGCGCAGCGATGAACTCGTCGGTCAGGGGCCGGTAGCAGTACAGCGGCGCGCTGCCCGATCGCCGCCGGCCGCGCTGCTGCTCGAGCTCGAACGGAACCTCTGCTCCCGCCTCGACCTCGGCGTGGAGGTGGGCGGCGGCCATCTCGAGGTAGTCGGTGAGAGCCGCCTGCAACTGGAGTGAACGCATGGTGCGCTCACTTCGCGGCCCCCTCTCCTGCTCCTGCCCGGCGCACCCCGTCTTGCAGCCGCGGGCGACCGCAGAGCGGCGCTCGTACGACGCGGATGGCCCTAGTGCTTGCGCAGCAGAAACTGCGTGCCGATGATCGTCAACCCGGCGCACCGGCCGGAGAACTCGTCCACGGCGCGGGTCACGCCTTCGCCGAACCAGCTGCCGACATGGCCATAGTCGTCCCCCGCGAGAAAGCCGCCGGGCTTGACCAACGGAAAATACGATTCGAGATCGTCCCTGACCCCCTCGTAGGAGTGGTCAGCGTCGATGTAGACCCAGTCGAGGCTCTCCGGTGACAGCGACCCGGCCGCCTCGAGCGAGCGCGCTCGCCGGATCACGACCCGGCCGCTCTCGATCTCCGAGGAGAAGCGCTCGAGGACGCCGTCATGGATCGCATCCATCTCCTGCTGGCCCTCCCTGCGTCCCCCATAGCTGGCCTGCTGGTACTTCTCCTCCGAGCGATGCTCCCACGGGTCGATGAGATACAGCCTCGCGGGCCGCGAGCTGTTGAGGATCACGGCAGCGAAGTCACCGCGCCAGGTGCCGACCTCGGCCACCACGCCGTTCTTGGGCAGGCGCGCCAGCAGCTGCGCTCGCTCTGAGCCGCGCCGGCGCGCTCTCAGCCTGCGCGGTATGCGCGTGGGGTGCGACAGGAGCCTTGCCAACCGTCGCAGGCGGCGCCGATAGCGAACCATTGGATCTGCCAAGTCTCTCACCGGCTCTGCTGCCCCTTGCCCCCGACGCGTGGGCGCGAGAGGGTATCAGCGACGGGCGCCGGCCATCGGCGCGCGCGGCGGCCCTAGGCGACCGCGAGGGCGGGCGCGTCGGAGCGCTCTGCGCACTCCTCGGCGAGCCAGCCTTCGCCGTATGCGCGCATGTCGTCGATGATCGGCAGCAGCGCGCGGCCCTTCTCGGTCAGCGCATACTCGACCCGCGGAGGCACCTCTGGGAAGGTGTGGCGCTCGACGATTCCCTCCTCCTCGAGCGCGCGCAGGCGCAGCGACAGGGTGCGCGGGCTGATGCCCGACAGCGAGCGTTCCAGCTCACAGAAGCGCGAATGGCCCTCGGCGAGATCCCGCACGAGCAGCAACGTCCACTTCCCGCATACGATCTGTGCGGTCATACATACGGGACACGTCTCATCCATCGCCATTTCCAGCGTTACTTTACCAACTGAAGTACCTGCGCATCGGCTCGCCGGCGGACAGGCGACCCGGCCGTAGGCCTCCCAGCCCCACCGCACCGTGGGCTCGGTCGGAGACGGATGGCCACGAAGCGCCTGGCCAATGGCATGATCCTCCGGTTCGGCAACTCGAGAAAAGGGTTCGGCATGGCAGATCCAGGAAGCGACCCGAGAAGCAAGCTCGGCGAAGAAGTGGCGGCCCAGATGGATGCGATCGAAACCGACTTCGGCGACAACTACGAGATCGGCAACGTCGTGACCATCGTCGAAGTCATCACGCCCGCGGGCGCCGGGGTCCGCGTGCGTTGCAACCAGCAGCCGTGGATCGGGCTCGGCCTGTTGCGGGTCGCCGAGAAAGTCCTCGAGAGCTCGGCCGGAGGACCGGGGTCTGACTAGACGGTCTAGGCAGCGCTGAGCGAGGGCGGTTTGGACTGCACCTCGCGATTTGCCTCGGCCGCGGCCACATCCTCCATCGTGGTTCCGCGGCGGCCCTCGGCCTGCATCAGCAGCTTGAAGTCGTGCGGGCTCGAGGCCACGCGCATGGCGTCCTCGAAGGTGACGCGGCCGGCCTTGACGTGCCCGTAGAGCGCCTGGTCGAAGGTCTGCATCCCGTAGTAGCCGCCGCTGGTGATGACCTCGACGAGCTTGCCGGTCTGGGAGGGATCCATGATCATGTCCCGTACCCGCCCGGTCATCCGCAGGATCTCGCAGACAGCCACGCGGCCACCGTCCGCGCCCGGCACCAGACGCTGGGAGATCACGCCCTTGATCGTGCCCGCGATCATGCTGCGTGCCTGCCCGTGCTGGTGGGGCGGGAAGAAGTCGAGCATGCGGTTGATCGACTCGGTGGCATCCACGGTGTGGATCGTGGAGAGCACGAGGTGCCCGGTCTCGGCGGCCGAGAGCGCCGTCTGCACGGTCTCCTCGTCGCGCATCTCACCGACGAGGATCACGTCGGGGTCCTGACGCAGGACCCGGCGCAGGGCGCGCTTGAAGGAGGCGGTGTCCATGCCGACCTCACGCTGGTTGATGGCGGAGCGCTTGTCCGTGTGCACGAACTCGATCGGGTCCTCGATCGTGACGATGTGCTTGCTCATCGTGTGGTTCATGTGGTCGATCATGGCCGCAAGCGTCGTTGACTTTCCCGAGCCGGTGGTTCCCGTGAGCAGCACGATCCCGCGCTCCTCCTCGGCCAGTTCCCGCACCACCGTCGGCAGCGAGAGCTCTTCGATCGTGCTGATGCGATGGGGAATCGCGCGGCATACCAGCGATGTCAGCCCGCGCTGCTGGAAGGCGTTGATCCTGAAGCGCGCCACGTCGGGGATTTCGTAGGAGAAGTCGACCTCGTGCTCCTGAGCGAACTCCTCGAGCTTGGTCTCGTCGCTGAGCAGCGTCCGCAGCGCGGCTTCGGTCTCCTCGCGCGAGAGCGCAGCAGCGCTCGAGTCGAGCGTGAGATCGCCGTTGACCCGGTACAGCGGCGCCGAGCCGACCTTCAGGTGGAGATCCGAGCCCTCCTTGTCGACGAGCTCATTCAGGGCAGCCTTGACATCGAACATGCCCATCTGATCGGCAGCCCGGCGCGCGGGCTTGAATGCCGGCCCGCGGGTTGGACGTCCCCGTCGCGTTCGCCGTCAGCGTCCTGACGGGCGAATCGGGTTTCCTGGCAAGGACGCACCGAGCGTGGCGTGCGCTAGCACGTACCCCTTCGGGGCACAGGCGATCAGCGGGAGGACGCAGCCAGGGAAGCCGAGGCGCCCGCCTGTGCCCCGAATGGGGTATCAGGCGACGTCGCGGAGCTTCTGCGCCTCAGCCAGCGACTGCAGCTTCTTGAGCGACTGGTTCTCGATCTGACGGATGCGCTCGCGGGTGACGTTGAACGTCCGCCCCACCTCGTCGAGCGTACGGGGGTGCTCGCCACCGAGCCCGTAGCGCAGCTCGAGCACGCGGCGTTCGCGGTAGGAGAGGTTCTCGAGCGCCTCTCGCAGGGCCTCCTTGGTGAGGATCTCGGCGGCGCGCTCATATGGGGACTCGGCGCGCTCGTCGGCGATGAACTGGCCGAACTCCGACTCCTCCTCGTCGCCCACGGGCTTCTCGAGCGACACGGGCGCCTGGGCGGAGCGCTTGATCGAGTCGACCTCCTCGGGATCGATGCCCGTGACCTCGGCGATCTCGTCGGCGGTGGGCTCGCGGCCGAGCTCGGTGACGAGCTTGCGCTCGGCGCGCCCGATCTTGTTGAGCTTCTCGACCACGTGCACCGGGATGCGGATCGTGCGCGCCTTGTCGGCGAGGGCGCGGGCGATCGCCTGGCGGATCCACCAGGTGGCGTAGGTCGAGAACTTGAAGCCCTTGCGGTAGTCGAACTTCTCGGCCGCCCTCACCAGCCCGAGGGTGCCCTCCTGGATCAGGTCGAGGAAGGGCAGGCCCTGGTTGCGGTAGTTCTTGGCGATCGAGACCACGAGGCGCAGGTTGGACTCGACCATCTTCTGCTTGGCGTCGAGGTCCCCCCGCTCGATGCGCTTGGCCAGATCGACCTCCTCCTGGGCGGTCAGCAGGCGGACCTTGCCGATGTCCTTGAGGAACAGCTGCAGCGAGTCGGTGGTCATGTCCGGCTTGAGGTCGAGCGCCGTTTTGGCTTTGCGCCGGCCGCGCTTGTCGGGAGCGCGCTCCACCGGCGAGGCGGCGGCGATCGCGGGGTCGATCTCCTCTACGAGCTCGATCTCCGAGCGCTCGAAGAAGCCGTGGAGCTCTTCGACGTCGGACTCGTCCAAGTCGAGCTCGGAAACCGCCTTGGTGATCTCCGCGTAGGAGAGAACGCCCACCTGCTGCCCCTTGGCAACCAGGCCCTTGACCTCATCCAGCTCCTGAAGCTCGACTACTGACATACGTGGTTCCATTTCTTCGGTCGGTCGAGAACCCGATGGCGAGCTTCGGGCCCCGCGAGATTATGGCTTACAACTCCTCCGTCGCACATACGGCCGCAGCCCTGCCGACGTTACAACTGAAAATGGGCTCTCAGGGGTCCCATGCTAACGGGTCGTCGCTGAGATCCGCCCGATTTGGCGGTGCGCTTGCAACACTCGCCTCGATCTGCTTGCAACGTGCGCCTTAAGCAATGATGTGCGGATGAGCGCGCCAAACGAGAGCAACGGTCGACCGAGCTCGCCCGACGCGAACCTGGGCGTCCTGTCGAATCTCCCGCATACGCGCCCGCAGAGATCGAGTGCGCGCAGGACGGCCGCGCGCAAGGCCACGGCTGCTGCGGGAGCGACCAGCACGCGCCCGGCCCAGAAAGCGAAAGCGAGGACCAAGCCGGCCTCTTCCCCGCCGAGCCCGCCGGCACGTGCGACGACAGCGAAGGCAAAGGCGAAAGCGCCAGGCAGGGCGCCGGCAGCGGCGAAGCCCGACCAGCAGCCTCTCAGGACGGGCGCGACCCGAACCCCGCTCGTGAAAACGGCCAAGAGCGCCAGGGCCACCCCGCGCAAGCCTCCCAGGCGGGCAGCGCCTCGTGTCGATGAGTCGGTGCCGAGACAGGGCTTCGAGTCGGACATGGATCGTGCGAGCGGGCCGGTGCAGCCGCCCGGGAGCACCGAGCTGATGGCCACGGCCGCCGAGATCGTGAGCGAGCTGGCCAAGGCCGGAGTGTCGAGCGGCGAGCGCCTGCTCAAGGATCTCCTGGGGCGTCTGCCCCTCTCCTGAGTCCCTCTCCGGCCGATCTGTATACTGCGGCCCACGCCGAACCGCTGTGGCCCTGGTCACGGCGGACGGGGGACCCAATGCGGATCGAAGTGATCCGCCGGGGCGAATCGGTCCGGCAGGACCGTAGCGCCGCACTCTGGTGCCGCGCGAGCCCGTCAGCTCACCCCGTAGGCGTCGGAAACGATGCGACTGAACTTCACCACAACTACGGTGCTGCTCGCCCTGATGGCGAGCGCCGCGCTCCCGGCGGGCAGCGCGCTCGGGGCCTCCGCGGGCGGCGCCGCCGCCCCGACGACGGGCTCCACGGCTCCCCAGCCGGCGACTGCCACCAAGGTGCACACGACCGGAATAGCCACGTGGTTCGGCCCCGGCTTCTACGGCAAGCAGACCGCCTGCGGGCAGACGCTCACGCCGGGCGTGGTGGGCGTCGCCAACCGCACGCTCCCGTGCGGCACGCTCGTCAAGGTCTCGTATGCCGGCCATGCGCTCACCGTCCCCGTGCTCGACCGTGGGCCCTATAGCCACATCGGCGCCGACTGGGACCTGACCTCCGGGGCAGCGCAGGCGCTCGGCATCACAGAGACCGTCCGCATCGGCACCCGCGTGGTGGGCAGCGCGCCCAACACACCTGCGCTCGGCCTTCCCCCAGCCGCGCCGAGCTCCGTGCTCGCCGGCGGCTCCCTCGCGGGCTGAGCGAGCTCCTCGGGCCTCCAGCTAGGGCTGGGCGTGCTCGTCGATGGTGGTGGGCGCGTTCCCGCGCGCGGCCGAGCGAGCCGCGTACAGACCGACATCGGCGTGCGCGGCGAGGACCGACGCCTCCTCCCCGTCCTCGGGACACGAGGCGCTCCCCACAGCCAGGGCCAGCGGCGCGCTGCGATACATCACAACGCGTGCCACGTCCTCGCGCAGGCGCCCGGCCAGATCGCGCGCACGTCGCCCGTTGGCAGCGGTCGCGAGCAGCCAGTACCGGCCTGCACGCTGACGCGTCAGCGAACCGGGCCAGGCGGCTTGGAGAGCCTCCTCCAGCTCGCCGGTCACCCGCTCAAGCTCGGCCGGGGACTCCACGCGACGCAGCCGATCGATCTCCACCGGCTCGACGAGCAGCACGGCAAAGGCAACTCCGTCCTGCCGATAGCGCTCGAGCTGGCTACCGATCGAGACGATCCACGCCGTCGGCCCCTCCTCGCCACGTTCGTCGCGAATCTCGATTTCGGCGCCCCGCGTCGCGGGCGGCACGGGCGGAGACTCATCCCAGGAGAGCGGGCGCTCTGGCACGGCAAGGGCAGGCGTCCGCAGCTCGTGCTCGTCGACCTGGGGGCGCTCGCTCTCTCGCGCCGCCGCATGCGCTGGCATCGGCGGCACATCGCCGGCATGCTCGTCGATGATGAGCACCGGCGAGCGCACGGCCTGCTCGGCGCCGAAGCTGGGAGCGCCCTGCTCGAGGAACGACGCCGCGACGGCCTCCCTCCCTGTGTGCTCAGGGGGCGTCGTGGGCAGCCGACGCGCCGCGAGGCTCGCGGCCAGAGCACAGGCGCAGACATGGGCCAGGCGATCGGAGAGGTCGCCGAGCTGGCGCGAGGCCGAGCGCCCGCCAGCCGGCATGCGGACCTCCTCGAGCAGCCCCTCCCAGAGCACACCGCGCAACGCCTCGACGGCCGCGATCGCGCCGAGGGCATCAGCAGCGCCCGCGATCGCGCCGAGGCGGCGAGCTGGAGCCGACTGCTCCCGGCCTGTGGCCGCGCCTGCTCCCGTCAGGCGGTCGAGCTCGGCGTCGGACTGCAGCGCGCGCAGGGTCTGCGCGCACAGTGCGGGACCCTCGTGGGCGATGTCCTCGAGCGGGACACCGCCGATGGCGTCGAGCGGGCGAGCGAGCACGAGCGCCACCGCCCAGCGCTGCGCCAGCTCATCGGCTCGCTCCACGAGCCCATCCAGGCGCAGCTCGGCGACGGGACGGGCGCGAGCGGGGAGGCGCGGGACGGGCTCTTCGGACACACACGTTGAATATCAGCAATGGGGGACGCGATCGACCCGGCGCCCCCGCGGGATAGCCTGAAGCCGGTGAACCGGCCGGGCCCGACATGACGCTGGCGTGGATCGCCGTCGCGGCCGGCGTCGTGCTCGTGTGGGCTCTGGCGAGCTGGCTGTTCCTGAATCGGCGCCCGCGCGGAGGCGATCCGGAGCTGGTGAGGATCGTCGAGCTCGAGGATGCGACGACGCTCGATCCCGCAACCGAAGCGGTGCGCTCGGTGCAGAAGGCCGACCTGCTGATCGAGGAGTCCGCGCTGAGAGAGATCTGGACGCCCGCCCACCTGGAGCGCCTGGCGCGCACCTACTGGCGCTTTCTGACGCGGGTGACGCTGGGACTCATCCGCGTTCGCTACACCGAGGGCGAGCGCTCTGTGGTCCTGATCGCTCCACCCATGCGCCTGCTCACCTTCCAGGCGCCCGAATACGAGATGGACGCCTCCCACGGCCTGGTGCGCTGGCGAATCGCGCGCGGGCTGCTGGTCTCCAGACGCGGTCGTGGGGGCAGCGGATACCTGCAGATCACCGTGCGCAGGAGCCCCGGCGAGACCGCGGGCCATGCCCGCCTGCACGTGGAGGTCGAGGTGGCCAACTTCTATCCGTCGATCTCCTCGCGGCTCAGTCGTCGCGTCTACAACGCCACCCAGTCACGCATCCACGTGGTCGTCACCTACGGATTCCTGCGCTCGCTGGCTCGCCTGGACCTGGCCGAGTCGCGCGTGGGGCGGCTCGCGGCGTGAGCCTCACGCGTAGTCGACGAGGCCGGTCCCGCTCCAGTGACCGAAGGAGGTGAGATCGAGCTTGGGACGCTCGATCTCCTGCCAGAACGAGAGCATCCCCCACAGGCGGATGTCATCGAACATGACGATCGGACCGTTGGCGAGCCCGATCTGCTCGAAGCCGCGCACGAAGCCTCGCTCCTGCACACCGGTGTGGGCTGCGTCGACGAGGATGAAGTCGGCGCTCCTGAGCAGCTCCGCATTGGCCTGCCAGCCGGCGGGCGTGGAGAGGTCCTCCAGGCGCTGCTCGAGCCTGCCGTCGGTGAAGTCCTCGGCTCTCAGCAGCGCGCCTGGATACCGATTCCAAGGCACGACATCGAAGGTCACGATCTTGCCGTCCTCGGGCAGCGCGCTCTTCATGACGAGGGCGGACATGCCGGTGGCGGTGCCGAGCTCGAGGACCGTCTTGGGAGCGAGCAGCGCGACGAGCGCGCTCAGCAGCCTGTAGTGCTCGCCGGGCCAGATCCCTGGGCGCCTCGGAGGGGAATGCAGGCCTTCGCGCCCGCGCAACCGCGCGAGCGCCGAGCGCCCGCGAGGCGGACTCTGCCCGGCGGCGCCCGCCGGCCCAGGGTCGGCCGGCCCGCGGCCCCGGCTGCGCGTCGTGAGCTCCTCGAGGCTCACCGATCTCGCCGCCTCGACGGCCCGCAGCGCGGTGTCGAGCAGACGCTCGGAGGGAACGGATGTCACCGGCGTGAGCAGCGAGGGCCGCATCAGGGCGGCAGAGATCGGCCAGCGACCAAAGAGTGCAAGGCGGCTGGCGACGGTGCCGCGAAATGTGCCGAGGGACATGCGGGTTGACTATATAGGCCTCCCCCAGAGCCCGTTGACCTGCCCGGTTTCAGATGACACTTTCAGACTTGGCGTTCCAGGCTTCAGTTGAGTCGTTACGATGACCCCATGGACGAGGGCGAGGTCACACCGGGGCCACGCCCGCGCGTCGCGGTCCTCCTCGTCAACGGGTTCGCGCGACGAGGACCCCTCGGTCGCCAACGAGCGGCCGAAGCGCTGCAGTACCCTTGGATAGATCTTTGCCTGCGCCAGGTGGCCCGCCACTCAAAGGGATGGGACTACCAGGTGTTCGCCTATGACAACTCCCATTTCACGCCCCATCGCAGGCTCCTGCGGAAATTCGAGCGCGTGAGGCTGTGGCCGAGCGGCGTGGTGGCGATGATGGGTCGCATCGCCAACCGCATGCCCGGCCCCTACCTCGGTCGCCTGCTGGAAAGGCGCCACCCAAGCGCACTGGACTATCTGGCCGGCAAGGTCTCGACCGACTTCGACTACATCGTCACCCTCGACAATGATTCCTTCCCCGTCCGCGACGATTGGCTGGACGTCCTGATCGGCGAATGTGAAAAGGGCGCCGCTGTCACAGGTGTGTACAGAGATGAGATGGCACCGGCCGTGCACCCGTTCATACACGTGAGCGGTCTGTGCGTGGGCACGCAGGACCTCCACGACCTCGGCGTGTCCTTCGGCCGCGACATCCAGTACCTCGGCGAGCAGCACCAGCAGGATGCCGAATTCAACCAGGACGTCGGCCAGAAGATCACCTACGAGTTCATCCGCCTCGGCCGCACGATCGGACCGCTCGCGCGCAGCAACGAGGTTAACTTTCACTTTCTCATGGGTGGCATATACGGTGACGTGATCTACCACCACGGCGCCGGGGGACGACGGGCGAGCTTTCGCGACATGGGTGACGTCAAGATCAACGACCAGATCAGCAGGGTCCTGCGCGACGCAGCGTTTCGGGACGTGGATCATCTGATGGCCGTGCTCCGCGGTCGGGCACCCGATGACCTCGGCCTGCAGACCCTGTGACGGAGCGCCCTAGAAGCGCTCACCGCCGACCGCGCGGAGCTTGGCGCGGTCGTGCGTGGCCCTGATGCGCCGGATCGTGCCCGAGCGCGAGCGTGTGACGAGCGACTCGGTGGTTGCCCCTCCGGCGCTGGGATAGCGCACGCCCTGCAGGACGTCGCCGTCGGTGATGCCGGTGGCTGAGAAGAAGACGTCCTCGCCGGCGATGAGATCGTCGCGGTCGAGCACCCGCTCGAGCTCATTGCCCGCCTCGCGGGCGGCATTGCGCTCCTGCTCGTCGCGGGGCCACAGCCGTCCCAGCAGCTGGCCGCCGAGGCACTTGACGGCGGCGGCCGAGATCACGCCCTCGGGCGTTCCGCCGATGCCCCACAGCAGGGCCACCGGAGAGCGCTCGGTCACGGCCAGCAGCGTGGCGGAGACGTCGCCGTGGGCGATCAGGCGCACGCGGGCGCCGGCGGCGCGGATCGCGGCGATGCCCTCCTCGTGGCGAGGCCGATCGAGCACCACGACCATCACATCGCCGATCGGGCATTTGCGGCGCTTGGCCACGAGCTGCACGGTCTCTCCGAGCGGGCGGTCGAGGTCGAGCAGATCGGCGATGTCTGGCGCTCCGGCCATCTTCTCCATGTACACGCAGGGGCCCGGGTCGAACATGGTGCCGCGGGCCGACAGCGCGATCACGGCGAGCGCGCTGGGCATGCCGTGCGCGGCCAGCGTGGTGCCCTCGAGCGGATCCACGGCGATGTCCACCTGCGGTGGCGAGCCATCGCCGATCTGCTCGCCGTTGTAGAGCATCGGCGCCTCGTCCTTCTCGCCCTCCCCGATCACGACCACCCCGTCCATCTGCACCGAATGCAGCATGTAGCGCATGCCGTCCACGGCGGCCTGGTCGGCAGCCTCCTTGTCACCCCTGCCTACCAGCGGTGCGGCGGCCAGCGCGGCCGCCTCGGTCACGCGCACCAGCTCGAGCGCCAGGTTGCGGTCGGGCATCTGCGGATTCTGTTCTGGGCTCACGGTCTCTCTTTTCGGGGGGCAATCTCGCCGTCTTGCCGCATTCACGGTCTGTCGCGGCCCGATTTCGGGCTGCTCGAGCCGCCGGGCGGGAGGGGTGAAACCTATACCAGCGCCCAGGTCACTACGATCGTGACGTGAGCGACAGCGTCCTGACCGTCGAGGCCCGGATCCCCTCAGCGCTTCGAGGGCAGGTGGAGGAGAAGCTGGCGCTCGCGACGGATGCGGATGTGGCCGAGCGGCTGCGCGCCGAGGACGCCACATTGTGGGGGCCGGCGGGCACACCGGAGATCGCCAACCGGCTGGGCTGGCTGACGATCGCCGAGCGGACGCTCGGCGATCTGGGCGCGATCGAGCTGTTCGCCGCCGAGGCCCATGACGACGAACTGGAGGACATCGTCCTGCTGGGGATGGGCGGCTCCTCGCTCGCCCCGGAGGTCCTGCGCCGCTCCTTCGCGACAGGCCACGACGGGCCGCGGCTACACGTTCTGGATTCGACCGACGCCGCGAGGATCCGTGCGATCGAGGCTGCGGTTGACCTGCAGCGGACACTGTTCGTGGTCTCCTCGAAGTCCGGGGGCACGATCGAGCCGCTGTCCCTGTTCGCGCACTTCTTCTCGCTCCTCCCCCAGGCCAACCGTTTCGTCGCGATCACCGATCCCGGCTCGGGCCTGGAAGCGCTCGCGACCGAGCACGGCTTCCGCGCCACATTCGCCGGCGACCCCAACATCGGCGGGCGCTACAGCGCGCTCTCCGCCTTCGGGATCGTCCCAGGTGCGCTTTCAGGGATCCGCGTGCTCGCGCTGTTGGAGGGCGCCGGGAGCGCATGGGATACGGAGCTGATCGAGCACGCCGATGGCTCCGGCGGCGGCTCGGGCTCGGGCGGATCGGGGTCGAGCGGCGGCAAAGGCTCCGGCGGCGGCTCGGGCTCGGGTGGGCTGCCGGCGGCGGTGTGGCTGGGAGCCGCCCTGAGCGCCATGGCGCGCGACGGGCGCGACAAGCTCACGTTCGTGATCTCCGAGACGCTGCCAGGGCTCGGGTTGTGGCTCGAGCAGCTCGTGGCGGAGTCCACCGGGAAGCACGGCACCGGCATCCTCCCCGTGGCCGAGGAGCCCGTGGGCGACCCGGCGGCATACGGCGATGACCGTGTGTTCGTCTATCTGCCGGACCTCGGCGCTCCGGACGTCGGCCTCGACGCACGAGTGCAGGCGCTCGCCGACGCCGGCCATCCCCTGATCACGATGCCCACCCACGGACCGGATGATCTCGGGCGCGTGTTCCTGCTGTGGGAGCTGGCCGTGGCGGTCGCCGGCTGGGGCCTGGAGATCAACCCCTTCGATCAGCCCAACGTCCAGCAGGCCAAGGACGCGACCAACCGCGTGCTCGCCGACTATCAAGCCAATCACGAGCTGCCGGCGGTGCCCGACGCGGACGAGGCTGCGCTGCGGTCGCTGCTGCTCGACTGCGAGCCGCCGCAGTACGTGGCGATCATGTCCTACAGCGAGCCCTCGCCCGAGTTCGACCAGGCCGTGGCCGAGCTGCGCGTGGCGATCCGTGAGGCCACGAAGGCAACCACGACGTTCGGCTACGGCCCGCGCTTCCTGCACTCGACAGGCCAGTTCCACAAGGGCGGCCCGAAGACCGGTCGCTTCCTGCAGCTGATCCACGACGGGCCCGACGACGTGGAGATACCGGGCGCTTCCTACACCTTCACCACGCTCAAGAACGCCCAGGCGATCGGCGACCTGAACACGCTGCGCGAGCTCAACCTGCCCGCCGAGCGGGTGCGGCTGCAGGGCGAGGACCCTGTGAGCGCCCTACGCGCTCTCACCGCGATGATCAAGGAGCCAAAGTGACGCAGATCGGTTTCGTCGGGCTGGGCAAGATGGGCGGGAACATGGTTCACCGCATTCGCCGCGACTCCGAGCACGAGGTCGTGGCCTTCGACTTCGACGAGAAGGCGGTCAGGCAGGCTGTCAAGAGCGGGGCCTCCGGCGCGGCCTCGCTGAAGGACCTCGTCAAGCAGCTGCAGGCGCCGCGGATCGTGTGGATCATGGTTCCCGCGGGCGCGCCCACCCAGGAGACCGTGGACAAGCTGGCGAAGCTGCTCGACCGCGGGGACACGATCGTGGACGGCGGCAACTCGAAGTGGACGGACGACAAGCTTCGCTCCAAGCAGCTCAAAGCCAGCGGGATCGAATACGTCGACGTGGGCGTCTCAGGCGGTGTCTGGGGGCTGGAGGTCGGCTACTGCATGATGGTCGGCGGCCCCCCCAGGGCAGTCGAGCGCCTGGCGCCGATCCTCGACGTGCTCGCACCTGAGACCAACGAGCAGAGCCTGGCCGCGATCGGAGAGCGCGGCTGGCTGCGATTCGGACCCTCCGGCGCCGGGCATTACGTGAAGATGGTCCACAACGGCGTGGAGTACGGGCTGATGCAGGCCTACGCCGAGGGCTTCGACGTGTTCGACAAGTGCGAGTACGAGCTCGACAACGCGAAGATCGCCCACCTGTGGGGCCAGGGCTCGGTCGTGCGCTCATGGCTGTGCGAGCTCGCAGCCCGCGCGTTCGAGGCCGACGGAAACGACCTGGGCGCGATCGAGGGCTACACCGAGGACTCGGGCGAGGGGCGCTGGACGATCGAGGACGCCACCGCGCTGGACGTCCCCACGCCGGTCATCACCGCCTCGCTGTACGCGCGCTTTCGCTCACGCGGGAACGGAGACTTCGCAGACCGCGTGCTCGCGGCGCTTCGCAATCAGTTCGGAGGCCACGCGGTCAAGAGCGCGCCGAGCAAGGCCGCGCCCGCCCCCACGGCCACGCCCGCCCCCACGCCCGCGACGGCGAAAGCCGGATCCCGACGCGGAGGGCGCTGAGCGTGGCTGTGCTGGCCGGCCATCCGACCGGGGAGCCGATGCCCGAGAACCCCTTGACCGCCGGCCTCGAGCGCCTGCCCGTCGCGCCCACCACGCTCGTGATCTTCGGCGCAACGGGCGATCTGGCGCGGCGCAAACTGCTGCCGGCCCTATACAACCTCGCCCACGAGGGCGCCCTGCCGGAGCGCTTCCACCTGGTTGGCGTCTCGCGCAAAGAAAAGGAGAACGAGGACTACCGCGAGGAGTGCGAGCAGGCGATCCGCCGCTTCTCGCGCCGCCCTCCTGACGAGGACGTCCTGGGGAGCCTGCTCGAAAACGTCAAGTACGTGCCCGGCACCTTCGACGAGGACTCCGTCTACAGCGAGCTGCGCCAGGCACTCGACGACTTCGAGCGCCAGGATGGCGCGCCGCTGAACCGCGCCTTCTACCTCTCCACCGCGCCGGCATTCTTCCCGGTGATCGTGGAGCAGCTGGGCAAGTCCGAGCTCGCCCAGCACGAGAACGGCGAGGTCCGCGTGATCATCGAGAAGCCGTTCGGCACCACGCTCGGGGAGGCGCGCGAGCTCAACCGCCACGTGCTCGCCATCTTCGACGAGACCCAGATCTTCCGCATCGACCATTACCTGGGCAAGGAGACCGTCCAGAACATGATGGCGTTCCGCTTCGCCAACGGCATGTTCGAGCCGCTGTGGAATCGCAACTACATCGACAGCGTCCAGATCACCGCCGCCGAGGATCTGGGCATCGGCTCGCGCGCCGACTACTACGACTCCTCAGGCGCCCTGCGCGACCTGATCCAGAACCACATGCTCCAGCTGCTCTGCCACGTGGCGATGGAGCCGCCCGTGAGCTTCACGGCCGAAGAGGTCCGCAACGAGAAGGTCAAGGTGCTGCAGGCCATCCCCCAGCCCACCGAGGCCGAGATTCCCGAGATGGCGGTGCACGCCCAGTACGGTCCCGGCCACGCCGGCGGCGACGATGTGCCCGGATACCTGGAAGAGGAGGGAGTGCCCGAGAGCTCCAATACCGAGACCTACGCCGCGCTGCGCCTCGAAGTCGACAACTGGCGCTGGGCGGGCGTGCCCTTCTACCTGCGCACGGGCAAGCGCCTGGCGCGCAAGATCACCGAGATCGCGGTCACGCTCAAGCCGGTCCCCCACCTCGCCTTCAGCCAGGATGGCTCGCTGGGCGTGCAGCCCAACCAGCTCGTGCTCACCCTGCAGCCGAACGAGGGGGTCTCGCTGCGACTGGGGGCCAAGATCCCCGGGACACGCATGATCATCCGCCCGGTGAACATGGAGTTCCAGTACGGCACCGCCTTCCTCTCGCAGTCTCCGGAGGCCTACGAGCGGCTGATCACGGACGCGATGCGCGGCGACGCCACGCTGTTCACCCGTAACGACGAGGTCGAGTCGCAATGGCGCATCTGCGACCCGATCGTCAAATACTGGGCGCACACCAACCCGCGGCAGCACGGTCCGCTGCCCTCCTACGAAGCGGGCTCGCAGGGGCCGAAGGAGGCCGACGGGCTGTTGCGCGATGGCGATCGCTGGCGCGCGATCTGATGAGCGCCACGCCGGAGGCGCGCAGCGATGCGGTCTGGAGCGCCCAGGGGACCACGCCGGATGCGATCGAAGCTGCGCTGCGCCAGCTGCTGATCGAGGTCCACTCAGAACACGACAACTACGTGCCCGCGCGGGTGCTCAACATGATCGCCTTCGTCGATCGCGAATGGACCGGCGAAATCGCCAACCGGCTGCGCGGGGTTGGGCGCTACCACGCCTCGCGCCTGGTCGTGCTCGCCTACGAGCCGCGGCGCGAGCGCCTGGATGCGCGCGTGATGATCACCTCCGAAGGCGAGACCGAGCCGGGCGAGCTTGCCCTGCTGCACGAGACGGTCGTGGTGGAACTCGGCGACCGTCACCTCGATGACCTGCTCACGATCGCCGACCCGCTTGTCGTCACCGACCTGCCCACGCTGCTGTGGGCGCCGCACGGCCATCACGAGATCGCGGCCGAGCTCCTGGCCCTTTCGCAGGCGGTGCTGGTGGACTCGGTCGAGGAGCCGATCGCCCACGAGGCGCTCGACCGCGCCTGCTCGCTCGCCAGCCAGGCCTATGTGGTGGACCTCGCCTGGCTGCGCACCACCCCGTGGCGCGAGCGAGTGGCCGCGAGCTTCGACCCGCCGAGCCTGCGCCGCGAGCTGCAGACGATCACGAGCGCGACCGTGCGCCACCACCCCGCCTCGACGGTCGCCGCCATGCTGCTGTCCGGCTGGCTGGCCTCGCGCCTGCAGTGGCGAGCCAGCCCGCTCGTCGCTCACGGCGACGCTCTGGTCGGCCGGGCCCACGGCAGCCGTCAGGACGTGAGCCTGCGGCTGGAGGCGGCGCCCGAGCTGCTGGTGCCGGGACTGGAGAGCCTGACGCTCGAGACCGCCTCGGGGCGGACCCTGCGTCTGGCCCGCGGGCGAGGCGGCCTGCACGCGCACAGCCGTGACGCGCGGGGACAGGAGCACGAATGGACCATCCCCGGTGCCTCGCGCGGCGAGCGGGGCGTCCTCGGCGAGGGCATCCGCCAGGCGCTGCTGCGCGACCCGACCTACGTGCCCGCGCTGAAGGCGGCCAGGGCGATGGTGGCGTGACTCGCCTGACCACCTGTCTCGATGCCGAGTCCGTGGCCGAGCGCGCCGCCGCCCATGTCGCCCGCCGGCTGCACCGTGCACGCGAGCAGCGGGGCGTGGCCCATATCGCGCTCAGCGGAGGCACCACTCCGGGGCGCACCTACGAACTGCTCGCACGCGAGCCGGCCGAGTGGCAGGAGGTCGAGGTGTGGTTTGCCGACGAGCGCTGCGTGGCGCCCGATGACCCCGAGAGCAATTACCGCCTGGCCGCCGAGACGCTGCTGAACCCGGCCGCCATCCCGGCGGAGCGCGTACACAGGATGCAGGGAGAGCTGGGAGCGGCCGAGGGCGCGCGCAGATACGAGCAGGAGCTGATCGAGGGCCTGCCATCGCTCGGCGGCGGTCCGCCGGTGCTCGACGTGATCGTCCTGGGGATCGGCCCCGATGCCCACATCGCCTCCCTGTTCCCGGGCGCCGAGACGCTGGACGCGGGCCCCGAGGCCATCTGCCTTCCCATCACGGACTCGCCCAAGCCGCCGCCCGAGCGCATCACGCTGAGCCTCGCGGTGCTGCGTGCGGCACGCGGCTGCCTGCTGCTGGCCACGGGCGCGGGCAAGGCGGATGCCGTCAGCGCGATGCTCGGGGATGAGAGCCGCCACGTGCCCGCGAGCCTGCTCAGGCGCGAGCGCCTGAGCGTGATCGTCGACGACGCCGCCGCGCCGCCGGGCCCAGGATGAGCATCGAGGACCTCGGCGCCGGAGAGGTCCTCTTGGTGCGCCACGCCGAGACCGAGTGGAGCCGCGACGGGCGCCACACCGGTCGTACCGATGTTCCGCTGACCGACCGTGGCCGTGAGGCGGCGCGGGCGCTGGCCGGCCGTCTGCGCGGGCTGCGCTTCGCGCGTGTGCTCGTGAGCCCGTCCCGGCGTGCACGCGAAACATGCGAGCTGTGCGGGCTGGGCGCGCAGGCGCAGGTTCGCGAGGATCTGCTCGAGTGGGACTACGGCGAGTACGAGGGACTGACATCCGGGCAGATCAGGGTCGAGCGCCCCGACTGGGATCTGTGGCGCGACGGCTGCCCCGGCGGCGAGAGCCCGGCCGAGGTCGGCGCGCGCGCCGACAGCGCGATCGCCGAGCTCGCCGGCATCGACGGAGCTGGCGCCGTCTTCTCCCACGGCCACATGCTGCGGGTGCTCGGCGCCCGCTGGATCGCGCTGGAGGCCCCGGGCGGCGGACGCCTGGGCCTGTCCACGGCTGCCCTGTGCACGCTCGGTCACGAGCACGGCAGGCCGATCATCGCCAGCTGGAACGACACCGGCGAGTGAGCCCCTGATTCCCGCTCGCTGGGGCGGCGGATGTTGTAACGCTTTACACCGATAGGTGGACTTACCTTCTAGAGTGACGCAGCACAGCCAGCCCATGGCAGCCCGCGCGGTCAAGACCAACCCCCTTTCCCCCGACGTCGAGCAGCTGCTCTCGGCGATCAGCGAGGCACGCGAGCGGACGCTCGAGCTCGTGGCCCATCTGAGCGAGGCGGAGCTCGAGGCGGTGCACTCGCCGATCATGAGCCCGCTCGTTTGGGACCTCGGCCACATCGCTGCCTACGAGGACCTGTGGCTTGCCCACCGTCGTGGCGGCTTGGAGCTCCTGCGCCCGGACCTGGCGGGCCTGTATGACGCCTTCGAGACCCCCCGTGCCGTCCGCGGCGAGATCGAGGCCCTCGACCCCGAGCAGGCGCGCGCGTACATGGCCGAGGTTCGCGAGCGCACCGTCGCGACCTTGGCGCGCGAGGGTCTCGGCGACGGCGTCGTCTGCGAGATGGTGCTGCGCCACGAGCTCCAGCACACAGAGACGATGCGCCAGACGATGGCCATCGCCGGGCTGCTGCCCGCGGGCGAGGCCCAGCTGCAGCCGGCTCGCACGCCCGAGGGCTGGCTCGAGGTGCCGGCGGGGCCCTTCGAGATGGGCGCGCGCCCCGAGGCCTTCTCCTTCGACAACGAGCGCCCACGCCATATGGCCACGACCGGAGCGTTTGCGATCGCGCGGCGGCCGGTGAGCAACGGCAGCTGGATGAGCTTCAGCGAGGGCGGCGGCTACGAGCGCCGCGAGTGGTGGTCGGATGAGGGCTGGGCGTGGAAGCAGGAGTACGACATCACACATCATCCGGACGTGGCAGCCGGCCATCCCCAGGCCCCCGCCTGCCACGTCTCCTGGTTCGAGGCCGACGCCTTCGCCCGCGCGCACGCAGCGCGGCTCCCCACCGAGGCAGAGTGGGAGAAGGCGGCGACCTGGACCCAGGATGCGGGCGGAGGGCTGGCGGCGGTCGGGCAGGTGTGGGAATGGACCGCCTCCCATTTCGGCGGATACCCCGGGTTCGCCGCCCACCCCTATCGCGAGTACTCCGAGGTCTTCTTCGGCGAGAGCTACCGCGTCCTGCGCGGCGCCTCGTGGGCAACGCACCCGCGTGCAGCGTCGATCACCTTCCGCAATTGGGACCTGCCCCAGCGCCGCCAGATCTTTGCCGGCGTGCGCATCGCGAGGGGGCTGTGATGGAGCCCTTGGCACCGCGAACCCGGCTCGCCGCGGCGGACATCGTGATCGAGTCGCACCTCGACGGCGCCGAGGGGCGCTCGCTGGCCGAGGACGTCCTCGACGGGCTCACGCGCCCGTTCAAGGAGCTTCCGCCCAAGCACTTCTACGACGCCCGCGGCGCGCAGCTGTTCGATCAGATCTGCGAGCTGCCCGAGTACTACCCCACGCGCTGCGAGCGCGCGATCCTCTCAGAACGCGCCGAGGAGCTGGCCGAGCTCACCGGCGCCGTCGAGCTCGTGGAGCTCGGCTCGGGAACGGCGGCCAAGACCCGCGTCCTGCTGGACGCGCTCAGCGCAGCCGGCACGCTGGAGCGCTACGTGCCGGTGGACGTCACCGAGAGCATGGTGCGCGAGTGCGCCGAGTCGCTCACCTCGGAGTATCCGGGCCTGCGGGTCCACGGTGTGATCGGCGACTTCGAGCGCCACCTCGAGCACGTGCCGCCGGCGGATGGGCCACGGATCGTGGCCTTCCTCGGCGGCACCATCGGCAACTTCCCCCCGGGCAGCCGCCGCCGCTTCCTGCGCGAGATCTCCCGCCTGCTCGGCCCTGAGGACCACCTGCTGATGGGCACCGACCTGGTCAAGGACCCGCGGGTGCTGGAGGCCGCCTACGACGACTCCCAGGGCGTCACGGCGGAGTTCAACCGCAACGTTCTGGTGGTGCTCAACCGCGAGCTCCAGGCCGACTTCGACCCGGAGGACTTCGACCACGTGGCCCTGTTCGACACCGAGCACGAGTGGATCGAGATGCGACTGCGCGCCAGGCGCGAGGTCAGCGCGGTCGTGCGCGGCCTGGATTTGCCGGTGCACTTCGACGAGGGCGAGGAGCTGCGGACGGAGATCAGCGCCAAGTTCACGCCCGAGCGCGTCGAAGGCGATCTCGCCGCGGCTGGGCTCGAGCTCGTCGACTGGCTCCCCGACCCCGAGGGGCTGTTCGCGATGACGCTCTCGCGACGCTCGCCACGATAGGCTCCCGCGCGATGCGGATCGAGGGCTCTCAAGCGATCGTGATCGGCGGGGCCTCGGGCCTCGGCGAGGCCAGCGTCCGCGCGCTGCACGAGCGCGGCGCGCTCGTCACGATCGCCGACGTCAACGCTGAGAAGGGCCAGGCGCTCGCCTCCGAGCTGGGGCTGGAGTTCGCCGCCTGCGACGTGCGCGAGGAGTCCCAGGTGCAGGCTGCCGTGGAGCGGGCCGCGGCCGGAGAGGGCGGGCTGCGCATCGCCCTGTGCTGCGCGGGCACCGGCTGGGCGCAGAAGGTGGCCGGATCGAAGGGCCCGCACCCGCTGATGCCATTCGAGACGATCATCTCGATCAACCTGATCGGCACGTTCAACGCGCTGCGCTTCGCCTCCAGCGCGATGACCGCCAACGAGCCTCTCGAGGACGGGGAGCGCGGCGTGTGCGTCAACACGGCCTCGATCGCCGCCTACGACGGGCAGGTCGGCCAGATCGCCTACGCGGCCTCCAAGGGCGGCGTGGTGTCGATGACGCTGCCCGCGGCGCGCGACCTGGCCCAATACGGCATCAGGGTCAACACGATCGCGCCGGGGCTGTTCGACACGCCGCTGCTCGCCGCGCTGCCCGAGGAGGCACGGCTGAAGCTGGGAGCGGGCGTGCCCTACCCCCAGCGCCTCGGCCAGCCGCCCGAGTATGCACAGCTGGCGTGTCACATCGTCGAGAACCGCATGCTCAACGGCGAGACCATCCGCCTGGATGGCGCCCTGAGGATGCCCCCGCGCTGAGACGCGCGCTGGCCTGTCGCAGATGAGCAGATCCGATGAGGTGCAGGCGCACCGGCCGGAGGAGCCCCTGAGGCTGAACCTCGGGGCGGCGAAGACCTACATTCCCGGCTTCGTCAACATCGACATCGACCAGAAGGCCGAACTGACGCTCGATCTCGGCGCCGACAGGCTGCCATTCCCGGATGACAGCGTGGACGTCGTGGTCTCGCGTCACACCCTCGAGCACGTCCCCAACTACCTCTTCGCGCTCAGCGAGATCCACCGTGTGATGCGCCACGACGGCGAGCTGCTGCTGTCGCTCCCATACGTCACGCGCACGGAGCACCATCTCGTCAACCCCTACCACCTGCACAACTTCAGCGAGCGCTCGTTCGACTTCTTCGACCCGTCAGTGATGAAAGGCTCGGCGGGAGAGGAGAGCGAGACCGCCTTCCGCAAAGTCTTCGTCCGCTTCAACTACAACGGGTACTTCGGCCTGGCCCCGAGGTTCTATCGGGTGTGGGCGCGCAAACACCTGCTGAACGTCGTCCGCCAGTTCGACATCGGCCTGGTCTGCATCAAGGATCCGACCCGGCCGGTGGACGTCGGCCCGGAGCGCGCCCGCCAGCTCGAGCAGCGGATGGACGAGCTCAAGCGCGCACGCACGCCATATGCCGTCGAGGGAGCGCAGGCGGCGGCGACGACGGCCGAATCCCCGTCATCCGGCCGGGGCTCGCTGCTGAGTCCGGCCGGCCCACGACGCGCTCTGGGACGAGCCCGCGCAGCCGTGAAAGGCCGCCGGGAAGTCCGTTACGACTGAGCACCGGGGTAGGCCCCCACGACACAGGTGTACGACCATGGCGATACACCACACGCCGCGGGAACACCGACACGAACGCCAACCTCAAGACCCCCCGCGCCTGGGGCAGCTTCAGGCGCGGGGGTAGCGCGAGCGCAGCGCTACAGGCGCTCGACCAGCATCGCCATGCCCATGCCGCCGGCAACGCACATGGACTCGATGCCGTAGGTCCCTTCGCGAGCCTCCAGGCCGTTCAGGAGCGTGGTCATGATGCGCGCGCCCGTCATCCCGAAGGGGTGCCCCAGCGCGATCGCCCCGCCGAACGGGTTGAGCTTCTCCTCGTCGATGCCCAGCTCTTCCCTGCAGGGCACGATCTGGGCGGCGAACGCCTCGTTGATCTCGACGATGTCGATGTCGCTGATCGACATTCCCGTGTTCTTCAAGAGCTGCTGGATCGCCGGAATCGGCCCGATTCCCATGATCTCGGGGCGGATCGCCACCACCGTCGAGGCGACGATCCGCGCCTTCGGCGTGAAGCCGCCGTCACGGGCGCGTTCCTCGGACATGATCAAGAGCGCCGCCGCCCCGTCGTTGAGCGGGCAGGCGTTGCCGGCAGTCACCGTGCCGCCCTCCTTGAACGCCGGGCGCAGGGCGCCGAGCTTCTCGAGCGTCGTACCCGCGCGCGGGCCGTCGTCCTTCCTGACCACCTGCTCGGGCACGTCGATCTCGTTGCCCTCGCGGTCCTTGTCCTTGTGCGCGGGCGCCGTCACCGGCACGATCTCCCGGTCGAAGTGCCCGGAGGTCTGCGACTCCACGGCGCGCGCCTGGGAGATGACGGCCCATTCGTCCTGAGCCTGACGGCTGACGTTGTACTGCTCCGCCACGTTCTCAGCCGTGAGACCCATCGGGATGTAGACGTTGTACATCGAGCCCTCCGAGCCGTCCAGCTCGTGGTGGAACTCGAACGGAGCGCTTTCGCCCGCCCGCGAGACGGCCTCGACGCCGGCGGCGATGTAGGTGTCGCCCTCTCCCGCCTTGATCGCGTGAAAGGCCATGCGCGCCGTCTGCAGCGAGGAGGCGCAGAAGCGGTTGACCGTCGTTCCGGGCACGTGGAAGTCGATGCCGGCGAGCAGCGAGGCGTTGCGGCCGATGTTGTAGCCCGACTCGCCCTCGGCGAAGCCGCAGCCCATCATCACGTCGACGATCGTGCTCGAGTCCAGCTGGGGATTGCGCTCCAGGATCGCTTTCAGCGGGATCGACGCCAGGTCGTCCGCGCGGACTGATTTGAGCGATCCCTTGATCGCCCGTCCGATGGGCGTGCGGATGGCGTCGACGATCACGGCTTCAGGCATGTAGGGCTCTTCTCCTCTTGGTCGATGGTTCGCGCGGGCGGCTTCATGCCACCGGTTGGCGCGAGGCCGGGAATCCTATGGGAACGGCTACAGATCGAGGCGCGAGACGCCGAGCTCGTCAAAGCCGACGTGGTGGGCGAGCTCGTGCCGGACCGTGCGCGTGACCTGGTCGCGCAGGAGGTCGGGGTCGTGACCGAAGTCGCGGCGCAGCGTGTCGCGGAAGATCACGATCCGATCGTGATAGTTGTCGCGGGTGGCGCCATCGCCCTGGTATAGGCCGTAGGCGCCGCGCCGGCGACCGCCGTCGGAGATCACCACGGCCACGTGGGCGAGCGCGTTTCGCAGCAGGTCGGGCAGGTCGTCGAGGGCGTCGCGCACGAGCTCCTCGAAGTCCTCGTCGTCGAGCGGATCGAGCTCGAGGAAGTAGCTTTCATCGGGGGCGACGGCCAACCCGTCCCGCGCCAGCGCTTCGGAGTGGCGCACGATCTCTTCGAACTCGGCCTCAGACTCCGGTTCGCGCCAGCCGGCCAGGCGCACGGCCACGAAGGCGACGCTGCCCATCAGGGCCGCGGCCACGATCACACCGAGGGCGATGTCCTCGAGCGCCCGCACCGCCCCGATCGAGCTGAACCCCTGGCTGACCACGAGCACGACCAGTCCCGCCGACATCGCGATCAGGGCAGCCACGCCGACGCGGCGCAGGTGACTGGAGGCTCCGGGAGGCTGTGGCTCGCGCATCGCCGGGCGGAGAGAGTCCTATTTGAGGGTGCGGGCGATCACGAGACGCTGGATCTCGTTGGTGCCCTCGTAGATCTGGGTGATCTTGGCGTCTCTCATCATGCGCTCGACCGGATACTCCTTCACGTAACCGTAGCCCCCCAGGACCTGAATCGCCTCGATCGTCACCGCCATCGCCGTGTCCGAGCCGAAGACCTTGGCCATCGAGGAGTACTTCGCGCGCTGCGGGTGACGCTGATCGGCCATCGCGCACGCCTTGTAGAGGAGCTCTCTGGCAGCGGCCGTCTGTGTTTCCATGTCGGCCAGCTTGAACTGGATCGCCTGGAACTCGTTGATCGCCTTGCCGAACTGCCTGCGCTCGCGCGCGTAGGCGACCGCGTAGTCGGTGGCGCCCTGGGCGATCCCCACGGCCTGCGCCGCGGCCCCCAGGCGGGTGCGCTCGAGCGTGCCGAGCGCGACTGAGAGCCCCTTTCCGACCTCACCGATCACGTTCTCGTGAGGGACACGCACTTCATCGAAGATCGGCTGCCCCGTGGGCGAGGCCCTGATGCCCAGCTTGTGCTCGAGCTTGCCCACGCTGAAGCCGGGGCGGTCGGCCTCGACGACGAAGGCGGTCAGGCGGCGGCTCTCGCGGTCTGAGACCGCGAAGCAGATGTAGAAGTCGGCGATGCCGAGGTTGGTGATCCAGTTCTTGGTGCCGTTGATCACCCACTCATCGCCGTCCCTGACGGCCGTGGTCTTCATGCCGGCCGGGTCCGAGCCGGCCTCGGGCTCGGACAGGGCAAAGGCGGGAGACCACTCGCCGGTTGCGCACTTGGGCAGGAAGCGCCCCTTGAGATCCTCGCTTCCGAACAGCTGGATCGGCAGCGTGCCGAGCTCCTGCACCATCAGGATCAGAGCACAGGCCGCATCCACCTTGGCGATCTCCTCGACAGCCATGTTCAGCATCAGCGTGCCCGTGCCCGTGCCGCCGTACTCGCTCGGGAATGGCAGTCCGAGGATGTCCTGCTCGGCGAGCACCTTGCGGATGTCCCAGGGGTATTCCGCGCGCTCGTCGATCTCAGCCGAGCGCGGCGCGATCCGCTCGCGGGCTATCTGGCCGATCGTGGCGCAGAAGTCGAGGTGCTCCTGCGGGATCGTGTAGACGTCGCTGACCGCCTCCATGCCGTTGATCCTAGTGATGAGACGCCCGCTTCGCGGCGCTCACGCGACCCCCCGGCGCGGGTTCGAGAGTTTGGATCTCCCCCTATCGGTATCACCATCCCTCGCGCGGCTTGCGTATCACCATTGTCATACGCCCGCTGTTGAGCGCACCTACTCCTGAGCGCCGGATGTGCATGGCGGCGCTAGTAGGCTCGTAGCTCATGAGCGCTGAGAAGCCAGACATCGACCCCGCGCGAGTCCAGCAGTGGTTGGGCGAGGATCCCGACCTGCAGCTGATCGACGTGCGCGAGCCCTATGAGCACGAGGCCGGGCACATCGAGGGCACGCGCCTGATCGGCCTCGTCGAGCTCTCATCCCAGGCCGCGAGCGTCGATCGTGAGCGCCCGGTCGTCTTCTACTGCCGCGTGGGGGCGCGCTCGGACATGGCCGCACAGGCGTTCCGTGCGGCCGGCTTCGAGGCATACTCCATGTCCGGAGGCCTCGCCCGCTGGTCGAGCGAGGGCCGGCCGCTCTCCCCCGAGAGCGGCACCGTGGCGGACCATTAGAGGAGGATGCAGATGGAGGCTTCGAAGGACTACCCGGCCGTGACCCGGGGGGAGGGCTATGCCGTCGCCCACCTCGAGGACCTGGGCGAGGGACCCGGCTTTCGCAAGGTGCGCAAGGGACTGGGCGTGACCGCCTTCGGCGTAAACGCGATCGTCCTGCCTGCGGGACTGGAAACGGGCTTCCACTACCACGACGTCCAGGAGGAGCTCTACTTCGTTCACCGCGGGGTCATCGAGATGGAGTTCGGCGACGGCTCGGCGCAGCGGCTCGGCGCCGGTGGCATGGCGCGCGTGGATGCCGCCACCGTCCGCAAGATCCGAAACGTGGGCGAGGAGGACGCCGTCTACCTGTGCGTCGGGGGCAAGGACGGCTATGTCGGCCGCGACGGGCGCGTGCCCGAGGGCGAGGAGCAGCGGGTCAAAGCCCTCCACGACCTCTCCTCAGAGCAGGCGAAGTGAGCCGTCGTGCCGGCGCCTTCAGGCAGCGAGGCTGACGAGCGGCCGGAGATCGACCGATCGCAGATCGGCCAGCACAAGCTCCTGCACGTGAAGGGCGGCCTCGAGATCCCGCTCGCCGAGATCACGATGCGCACGAGCCGCTCCTCGGGCCCGGGAGGCCAGCACGCCAATGTCACCGCGTCCCGTGTCGAGGCCGTCTTCGATGTCGTGGGCTCGCCGTCTCTGAGCGAGACGCAGCGAGCTCGGCTGCTCGACCGCGTCGGGCCGCGGCTGGTGGCAATGGCCCAGGATGAGCGCTCCCAGGCGCGCAACCGCGATCTCGCCCTGGCGCGCCTGGCCGAGCGGATCGAGACCGCGCTCACCGTCTCCCCCCCTCGCCGCCCCACCCGCCCCACCGGCGCCTCGCGTGCCCGCAGGCTGGCGGAGAAGCGGCGGGCCGCCCAGCGCAAGCTCGAGCGCCGCCCGCCTGGGGCCGACGGCGACTAGGGTTATACTGCACAGGTATGACTCATCGCGTAGGCGCAAAGGGTCAAGTGGTGATCCCCAAGGAGATGCGCGAGCGCGCAGGGCTGCTGCCGGGTGCAGACGTGGAGTTCGAGATGGATGGCGAGCGCGTCAGCATCAAGGCCGCGCGGCGTGGGCAAGGGCTGGGCGGCCGCTTCGCCCTGACCGGCATGGCTCAGCGCCTGCTCGAGGATCGCGCCCGTGAGCCGCGTTGAGCTTCTGCCTTGACTCGTGGGCGGTTCTGGCCTGGCTCGATGGCGAGGAGCCGGCATACCGGCGTGTCGAGCAGGTCGTGGCCGCCAGGCCACTCATGAGCTGGGTGAACGCCGTCGAGGTCTACTACCGGGTCGAGCGAGACCACGGTCGTAGCGAAGCGGACGAGGTGCTCACGGAGATGCGCCGGAAGATCGAGCTGGATCTGCCGGGCACCGCGTTGATGGTTGAGACGGCGCGCCTGAAGGCGATAATGCCGATCGCGCTCGCCGACTGCTTCGCGATCGCCACAGCCCGCGCTCGCGACCTGACCCTGCTGAGCGGAGATCCGGAGATCCTGGATCGCGATGTGCCGTGCCGGGTCGAGGACATACGCAGCACCTGATCCGCTCCGGGCACCGTCAGTTCAAGAGCTCGCGGACGTAGCGCTGGTGCAGGCGTCCGAGGGACGTCTTTTCGGGGTGGAAGCCGATCGCGTTCCACAACAGCCCCGAGACCGGCGCCCAGGCGACGATCAGGTAGGCGCCGATCACCAGGGCGCTCGTGCGCAGCCTGCGCGACGTCGACAACGCCGCCAGCGGCAGTATCCACAGCACGTACCAGGGCAGCACCCAGCTGAGCGTCAGCAGCAGCGCGACGCTCGCCCAGCCCGAGGCGGTGATCGTGTCCCGTCGACGCCATGCCATCCAGCAGCAGCCGGCCACGGACGCGATCAGGACGACGCTCATCAGCAGGCGCAGGTCAGTGCTCTCGCCGCCCGCCCCAACCGCGAGGCCGATGAGGTTGGGGATGCTCTCGTTGGTCACGAGGCTGCCCTGGGTGCTCAGGTCGGGGATGTGCAAACCGAAGGCCGCCAGGCTCAGCGCTCCCGCCACCACGCCCGCCAGGATCATCCCGACGATCACCTGCACCAGCCTGCGCGGGGTGCGCAGCAGGCCCGCCAGCATGACCGGGAGCAGCACCGCCGCCGAGGCCTTGATGGCGATGGCGAGCACGAACGCGCCGCCGATACCCATGTCGGTCGCCGAGAGCGGGAGCAGCCATCCTCGTATGTCGAGCATCGCTGGGCGCTTCGCACGCACCGGCGAGTGCGAAGCCGGCTGCACGGCGGCCTGCCCTGCAGCGGGGTCCTCGCGCCCGCGGAGCAACAGATAGAAGCCGAGCATGATGCACGCCAGCATCAGGAAGTCGTTGTGGTCGCCCCCCAGCCCCCACACAAGCACGATCGGGTTCAACCCCACGAGCACGATCGCGGCGCGGGGGTTGCGCCCGAGCATCTGCGCGCAGCGCCACACGAGGAAGATCGTCGCGAGGCTGGCCAGCGCGAGGATTCCCTTCAGCGCCCAGAACGAGCCGGCCACCCCGAGGGGCACGACCGCGAAGGTCAGCAGCGTGAACAGCGGCCCGTAGGGGCTCAGCAGCTGATGCCAGTTGCTGAGGATGTAGCTGGGGTCGTTGTGCGGCTCCGAGATCGGGATCGTCGTGTACGGGTTGAGGTGGTGCACCACCTCCATGCGCCCGTAGTTGACGTAGTTGAAGATGTCGGTCAGCGCCAGCGGCGGTGAGAGCAGGAAGATCACGTGCACGGCCAGGATCGCCGCCACGATCCAGCGCAGCGGCAATCGCGGCGCCGAGCGCAGCACGAGCACGTAGCCGAGGTACATGAGCACGATGGCGCCGCTGAAGAGGTACTTCAGCGTCGTGCCGTTGTCTGTCAACCCGGGCCACAGACCACCGAGCGGACCCGCCATCCAGTGTGGGAAGTAGTTCGTGTGGGTCGTGGGCGTGAGCAGGCTCGGGCGGTCGGCCGCCATCACCACCACCAGCAGGCTCAACGCGACGATCGCGCCCATCGCCAGGGCGCCCGTGCGGATGCCCGTGCCCGCGCTCTCCGCCGCCCCCACGCGCCCGCCGCCGAGACGGCGCGCCAGGCGGCTTCTGAGGCCGTCCAGCGGCGTCGGTCGGAGGGGAACGGTGGTGGCGTCGCCGGAGGACATGCTGGACGCCCGCCACATTATCCGCCCCCAAACGCAGAGGGCTCGCCGAAGCGAGCCCTCGCAAAGCTGATCTGTCGCTGAAGCGCTCTAGATCGTCTGGACGTTTACGGCCTTGGGGCCCTTGTCGCCCTGCTCCGGGTCATAGGAGACCTTGGCGCCCTCCTGCAGAGAGCGGTAGCCCTCGCCGTTGATCCCGGTGTGGTGTACGAAGAGGTCCTTGTCGCCGTCATCGGGGGTGATGAAGCCGAACCCCTTGTCGTCGCTGAACCACTTTACGGTGCCAGTAGGCATTGTGCGAACTCCTCCACGGTATGTGCGTGCTGCTACGCGGAGGATGCTTCTCGAAGCTTCGACCTGCGAGCGCTTGCACTACTTTCGCCGGTCTTTGCCGGCCATTCACGCACGACCGTAGCACGTAGCCATCCTCACGTGTTGTGGGAATGTTGCGAATCGATCCCCGCCCGCGACGGCCGCGATCGCTGCACGCGCAGCTAGGCTGGGTCCCATGAGCGGGCAGGCGAGCGGGCATTCGAGCGTGGCCGCCGACGAACAGCTGCGTTTGAGCCGCCTTCTCCCCCCCGGGGATCCCGGCACGGTCGAGCAGATCGTGGAGGATCTCGGGCTGTGGCAGCGCCCCTCCGCGCCCGCTGGGCGACCGCACGTACTGCTCAACATGGTCGCGACGGTCGACGGTCGGGCGACCGTCTCAGGGTGCTCGGGGCCGATCAGCGGGCCGGCCGACCGTGCGCTCTTTCACGGCCTGAGGACGGCGGTCGACGGTGTCCTCGTGGGGGCGGGGACGGTGCGGGCCGAGCGCTACGGGCGCATGATCTCCGACCCCTCGAGGCGGCGGTTGCGAGCGGAGCGAGGCCTCAGCGAGGAGCCTCTGGCCTGCATCGTCTCCGGTCGCCTGGCGCTCGATCAGGACATCCCGCTGCTGGGCGAGCCATCCGCGCGCGTGGCGATCCTGACCAGCTCGGCGGCGAGCCTGCCGAGGAGTCGCGCGCACGTGGACTACGTGCGCGCCGAGCGCGACGGACGCCTGGACCTCCCCGCCGCGCTCCTCGAGCTGGGCGAGCGCTTCGGCGTGCGCAGCCTGCTGTGCGAGGGAGGCCCGCACCTCTCCTGTCAGCTGCTCGCCGCCGGTCTCCTCGATGAGCTGTTCCTGTCCGTTTCCCCCACTCTCGCCGGGGGCGAGCCCGCGGGCGGGGAGGCGCTGCGCATCCTCGCCGGGGCCGAGCTCGAGCCTCCGGTCGAGCTCGAGCTGCGCGGTGTGCTGCAGAGCGGCTCCTACCTGTTCCTGCGCTACGGCGTGGTCTCGCGCGGTCGCGTCTCGCGCGAGACGATCCCGAGCAGCTCGCTGGCCAGCTGACGACCCTGGCTGGCCACGCGCGGCGTGGCGGCTATGCGGACGACGACCTCCTCCCCGTCGAGCTCCTCCAGGGTGATGCGGGGCGCGCCGCGCATCGGTGTCTGCAATGACTTCTCGAGGACCTCCTGCAGGTCCCCGGGGCTCATGCCCGCGCGCAGGCGTGCACGCAGGTTGACCGCCTCGGGCTCGCGCAGCGGCAGGATCGCCACGTTGAGCACCACGCTGTTGGGAACCATCACCACGTCATCGCCGGTGGCGAACGTCGTGTAGAGCAGGCCCAGCGAGCTGACCGTGCCCTCGACCTGGCCCGCGAGCCCGCCGCCCTGCAGGCGCACGCGCTCGCCGACTCGGAATGGACGCGCGCTGAGCAGGACCGTTCCCGCGATCAGGTTCCCCAGCGTCTGCTGGGCGGCAAGACCGAAGATCACAGCGGTGAACGCCCCGCCGAGGGCGAGCGTCCTCGCTTCGATCCCCGCGACCCGCAGCGCCACCAGCAGCGCGAGCACGACCGTGGCCAGTCGGATCAGGAACCCGACCGTGCCGGCCGTGGCCGGGTCCAGGCGCCGGAACAGCGGCGGCCCGAGGCCGCGGCCGACGTCGCGTGCGATCGCCCACCCCAGGATCACCAGGGCGATGACGGTCACGACCGTGATCGGGGTGTCCAGCGCTTTTTCCAATCTCATTTCCGCGGGATGACCGGCGAGAGCCGGCACATACACGCCGTGCCTCATCCCCGCCCCGTGTCCCGCCACGGCCGCCACCTTCGTGCCGAACAGGCTGACGCGGTGGTCGTAGAAAACCACGATGCCCACGAACAGCGGCAGCAGCACCAGCGCCTCCAGGCGCGCGCGCTTGACCACGCGGGGATTGATCTGGCGCAGCAGCCCCACCTCCTGCCAGGCCTGGCTGCGCGTCTCGAACATCTTTGGCGGGGTTCTCGGAGCGGGCATCGGCCTAATGATGGTGCAAGCGCCTCGAGAAGCCGGGAGCGAGCGCCCAGGCCCGGATGCGAGCGACCGGTGCGCCGCCGCGCCCAGGCCCGGATGCGAGCGAGCGGTGCGCCGCCGCGATCAGGTCTGCGTGTAGATGACCATCGCCAGCCCGAATACCAGGCAGTACACGGCGAACGGGGTCAGGGTGCGGGTTTTGAAGTAGCGGACCAGGAAGCGGACGGTGAACACGGCCGTGACGGCAGCGACCGCGCAGGCCACGAACGCCTGCCCGCGAATGCCGTTGCCGAGGTGTCCGAACAGGTCCGGGAGCTTGACGAGCCCGGCGGCGAGGATGATCGGCGTGGCGAGCAGGAAGGCGAAGCGCGCCGAGTCGCTGTGGTCAAGCCCCCGCGCGAGGCCTGTGCCCATCGTCACCCCGCCGCGGCTGATCCCCGCCACCAGAGCGGTGGACTGGGCCACCCCGACCACCAGCGCCTCGCGGTACTCGAGGGTCGCGAGCTCGCGCGCCCCGTCCGGCTTGGCACCCTCGCGGATCGCGAGTTCGCGCACCTCGGCGCGCCGGCGGAAGCGCTCGGCCGCGAGCAGTATCAGCCCGTTGACCATCAGGAAGACGGCGGCCACTTCGGGCTTGGCCGTGAGCGTTCGCAGCTGGTGCTCGAGCGCCAGTCCGATGATCCCGGCGGGAATGCTCGCGACGATCAGCAGCCAGGCAAGGCGCTCGGTCGGGGTCTCGACCCGCCGCGTGGCCAGCGTGTGGAAGAACGCCTTGACGATCTCGACCCAGTCGCGCCAGTAGTACGCCAGCAGACCCAGCGCGCTGCCGACGTGGAGCATGACCACGAAGGCCAGCCAGAAGGACTCCGACTGCGACTGCGCCTTGACGAGCTCGTTCCACCCGAACAGCGTGGGGAACAGCACCGTGTGCCCGAGGCTCGAGATCGGGAAAAGCTCGCTCACGCCCTGAAGCAGACCCAGGACTATCGCCTGGAAGTAGCTGAGGGCCGACGCGAGGGGAACTGCCAGCAGGCTGATCATCGCCGCGAGAGCTTATTGGGTGGACCGGTCCCCCGGGAGAAGCACATACGCTGCGGCGATGGCGCCGCAGGAGACTCAGGCCGAGCCGCCGCTGGCTGAGATCGTGCGCCAGTGGGGGCGGATCGGCTGCATCGGCTTCGGCGGGCCGCCCGCGCACATCGCGCTGCTGCGCGAGCTGTGCGTCACCGGACGCGGCTGGCTGACCAACGTCCAGTTCGAGCGGGCGCTGGCCGCCACCAACCTGCTCCCGGGGCCGGCCTCCACGCAGCTGGCGATCTATTGCGCCTGGCGGTTGCGCGGCGCGCGGGGAGCGCTGCTCGGGGGTCTGTCCTTCATCCTGCCCGGGCTGGTCGCGATCCTCGCGCTCTCGGTCCTCTTTCTCTCCGGCTCGCCGCCCCCATGGCTGCGCGGCGCCGGCATGGGGGCCGGCGCCGCGGTGCCGGCCGTGGCCGTCCGCGCGGGGCTCGGCATCGCCCGCCCGATCTGGGCCCAGACCCCCCGCTCACGGCGAGCACGGGTCCTCGCATACGCGCTCCTGGGGGCGCTCGCGGCGGCCCTGACCGGTCCGTGGCTGGTGCTGGTGCTGCTCGGATGCGGCCTGCTCGAGCTGCTCGGCCGGCGTCTGCTCGGCCTCCTCTCCGGAGCACAACCGTGGATGCTCCTCGGCCTCGCCGCCGCCCCCGGCGGCACCGTTGCCCTCGTCTGGACGGCGTTGAAGGTTGGGGCGCTGGCTTTCGGCGGCGGCTTCGTGATCGTCCCGTTGATGCAGAGCGACGCCGTCAGCACCTACCACTGGATGAGCCACACCCAGTTCCTCAACGCCGTCGCCCTGGGCCAGGTGACGCCCGGACCGGTCACGCAGACCGTGGCGGCCGTCGGCTACGCGGCGGGCGGCCTCGCGGGCGGCCTGCTCGCCGCGCTCGTGGCGTTCGCACCCTCGTTCTCCTTCATCCTGCTCGGAGCGGCCCGCTTCGAGCGCCTGCTCGTCGACCGCCGCGTGCTGGCCTTCCTGGGAGGCGCCGCCCCGTGCGCCGCCGGGGCGATCCTGGGCGCGGCCGTGCCGCTGGCGATGGCCTTCCGCGCCGGCTGGCAGCTCGCGCTGCTCGCAGCCGCCGCGGTCGCGCTGCTGGTACTCGGTCGCGGGGTCGTCCTCACGCTCCTGCTGGCCGGGGCGATCGGCGCCGGCGCCGCCCTGTTGGGCGCATCGGTCCCGCATTGAGCGGGGTCCGAGCGCCAAGAACGCCTCAGCTCGTTCACCGTCGCTTCACACCATCGTTGCGGCTTGGTCACAAAAAACCGCACTTTGCAGGGAAATCTGTGTGGTATGAACGACGAGGGAATACCGACACAGCCGCCGCAGAACACGAGGGCGGACATGCACTGCCACTCGACCGCCTCGCAGGAGTCACGCCTCGGTGTGCAGCGGGCGGTGGGCCTGCCCGAGTGCGCAACGCCTCCAGAGGAGGTCTACGCGCTGGCCAAGCGCCGCGGCATGGACTTCGTGACGATCACCGATCACGACACGATCGCCGGCGTCCTGGAGATCTCAGACCGCCCCGACGTCTTCGTCTCGGAGGAGCTGACCGCGCATTTCCGCGGCGAGCCACAGGCCGTTCACGTCCTCTGCTTCGGGATCACCTCGGATGACCACGACTGGCTGCAGGCACACCGCGGGGACGTCGAGGTGTGCGCCGCCTACCTGCAGGAGCGCAACATCGCCTGTGCGCTCGCCCACCCCTACTACACGGTCGGCGCCCCCCTGACCGCCCGTCACCGGCGGCGCCTGGCCGAGATGTTCGGCGTGTGGGAGATCCGCAACGGCGCGCGTGCCCCCGAGCTCAACAGCCCGGCGGCCACCTACATCGTCACCAGGGACGGGATCGGGATCGCCGGCTCAGACGACCACGCGGGGGTCGACATCGGGCGCACGTTCACGGAAGCGCCGCCGGCCGCCACCCCCGCGGAGCTCCTGGAGCACATGCGCGCCGGGAGAGTGCTCGCCCGCGGAGCCCAGGGCAGCGCCGCCAAGTGGGCCCACGCCGCGATCGCGCTGGCCGTGCGCTCGCTCGGCTTCGACGCGACAGGCGCGCCAGCCTCGCGCCCGGACCCCCTGCGGGTGATGGAGATGATGCGCCGCCTGCTGCGGGAGGCCGACGCCCGCCACGGCGCCGTGGCGGGCGATCTCTCCCCGGATGACGCGCGCTGCCTGCTGCGCGCCTGGCTGAGCGCGGTCGAGCTCGATCACCTCGACGAGCAGGGGCTGCTCGCGATGATGCAGGACGAGAGCTTCAGCCACGCCGGCCTCTACCGCCGGGCCTGCCGGGTCCACGAGCGCAAGCTGCGCGGCGCCGTGAACGTCGCCCTGGGCGCCGCCGCGGGAGGCGCCGACCTCCAGGCCGCCGCCGAGGGCATCTTCGAAGCGAGCATCGCCGCCATCCCCTACGCGCCCGCCACCGCGTTCCTCGCGAACGAGCAGGTCAAGCTGGCCGAAATCCCCTACTCGGCCGGGGCCGGCAGCCTCGCCCAGCGCACCGGCGAGCGCCGCGCCCGCGACGGCGAGACGCCGCGGGTGGCGATCATGGTCGACGGCATCGGCTCGACCCACGGCGTCACCCGCACGATCGCCGAGATCCGCCAGCGCGGCGTGCCCGGCTACGAGATCGAGGTCCTCGGAACCGACCCCGAGGTCGACCGGCGCCTGTCGGCCGTGGCCGAGATCGACGTGCCCTTCTACCCCGACCTGCGCATCGGCGTCCCCAGCCTGCCCGCCGCCGTGCAGACCCTCGCCGACGGGCGCTTCGACGCCGTCCACGTCTGCTCGCCCGGTCCCGTGGGCGCCGCCGGCGCGCTCCTCGCGCGTGCGCTCGGATTGCCGCTGGTGGGCAGCTACCACACCGAGCTGACCGCATATGCGGGACTGCGCTCCGGCGACGAGCGCGTGGCCGCGGCGATGGCGGCCGCCGTGAGCGCCTTCTACGGAGCCTGCGACGTCGTCCTCTCCCCCTCCGTCGCCGCCGATGTCGCGCTCAGCGGACTCGGCGTGGACGGCGAGCGCGTGCTGCGCTGGGATCGCGGCGTGGACACCTCGCGCTTCGACCCCTCCCTGCGCGAGCCCTCGTCGAGCGAGACGATCTCAGTCCTCTACGCCGGGCGGATCACGCGCGAGAAGGGCGTCGAGCTGCTTGCCGAGGCATTCCTGCTCGCCCGCGCGCGCGAGCCACGCCTGCAGCTCGTGCTGGCGGGTGGCGGTCCCGAGGAGCACCATCTGCGCGAGCGCCTCGGCGACAGCGCCACCTTCCTCGGCTGGCTCGAGGGCGACGCTCTGGCGCGGGCCTACGCGAACGCCGACGTCTTCCTGTTCCCGAGCGCCACCGACACCTTCGGCCAGGTCGTGCTCGAGGCGCAGGCCAGCGGACTGCCGGTGATCGCGGTCGCCAGGGGCGGGCCGCTTTCGCTGCTCGAGGACGGCGTCAGCGGCCTGCTGCGCGAGCCCGACCCCGAGCAGCTCGCCGAGGGGCTGCTCGAGCTCGCCGGCTCGCCGTTGCTGCGCCGCCGGCTGGCGCGCGCGGCGCTCGAATCGGTGCGGGCACGCACCTGGGAGGGAACGCTGCAGCGGCTGGCCGACGGCTATCGCCGGGCGCTGCTCGGCGACGAGGACCGTCTTGTGCGCAGCGGCGCGCAGGACCGGGCGGCCTAGGAGAACATGCGCGGCGAGACCCCCACAGGCTCCCCGCGCACGATCGCCGTCGCGCTGCACGGGATCGAGCCGGCCACCTTCGAGCCGTGTGCGCTGATCCGCGACTGGCTCTACGACCACGGCGTCGAGCGGGTCACCCTGCTCGTGATTCCCGCCCGCGACCTGCATCCGGTCGGCGAGCGCTCGCCCGAGATGGTGGACTGGCTCAGAGAGCGTCGCATGGCCGGCGACTCGATCGCCCAGCACGGCTTCCGCCACGTCCGGCCACGCGCCGGCGGCTCGCCGCGCCAGCTGCTCGCCGCAGCCCATGGCCAGCGCGGCGCCGAGTTCGTGGGGCTCGACAGTGAAGAGACCCGCCGCGCGGTTCACGCCGGCTGGCGTCTGCTCAAGCTCGCCGGCATCGAGCCCGACGGCTTCGTGGCGCCGGCCTACGCCTATACCTCCGCGCTGCGCGCGACGCTGAGCCTGAAGTTCCAGTGGTGGGCGGGGCTGCTGCGCGTGCATCGTGCCCAACCTCGACTCGAGGCCGACGAGCGTGCCAGCTCGCAGATCGGCGGGCTCGCTCCCGCCCTGAGCCTCGCAACCGGGCCGCTCAGCCGTGTCCTCTCACCGGCCCTTCTGCGGGCCGGATCGCTGCTGCCCACGAGCACCCTGCGGCTGGACATCCACCCGGCCGACCTCAGCCATCCGCGCCACATGATGGCCCTGGAGCGAGTCCTCGCACGCGCGGGCAAGCACCGCAGCGCGATCACCTACGAGCAGCTCGCGGGCGTCGAGCGGACGAGCCCGGCGTCTCGTTTCGGAGCCGGCGCTCAGCTCTTGCCGGCGGTGAACATCGACGGTTCGAACGGCTTGACCGCCGACAGGCCGGCGTAGCCCAGATGTCCCAGGCCGAATAGGTCCTCGATCGTGCGCAGCAGCGAGAAGTGGTTGAACGGTTCCTGGTTGGTTTCCCCGCCCTTGACGTAGGGCGAGAGCAGCAGCGCCCCCACCGAGCCGCCCCCTCGGGGAGAGAGACCGCTCGGCGCCGACGCCGCGACATTCGGAAACGCGGGCTGACCGCAACACGCGCTCGAGTCGGCGAATTCACCGCTCGAGGGCGCCTCGTCGACACTGATCACGAGCAGCCCGCTTTCCTTGTAGGCAGGCGATGCGAGGATCTCCGGGACGACCTGCCTCAGGAACATGTCGGCCTGCGCCGGCCCGGCCGGCGCGCCGGCGGTGCACGGAGTGGGATTGGCGTCGCGGCAGCGACTCGGCACTATGTAGGAGAAGCTCGGCGTTCGCTTCGCGTTGGCCAGATCGCCACTCAGCTGCCCGAGCCCGACGTCGTCGGCGGCGCACGCCGGCGAGCCGACCAGCGATTGGAAGTACACGAACGGATTGCGGAAGGTCGCGTACGGCCCCGACCCGCTGCCCTGGGCGGCCGTCGGATCGGCCTGCCCGAGGGCGGGGTGCGCGCACGCTCCCGGCGTGCCGCCTTCGTCGGTCCCCTGCACGTATGCCCGCCAGCTGAGGTGCTTGGCCGCCAGCTGCCCGGGGAGCGTCTGCGTGGCCTGGGGATAGACGCAGCCGCTGCCCAGCACCTGTCCGTCGGCGCCCACGCTCGCGGGCGCGATCGCGGTGTAGTCGGGGCAGTTGGCCGCCGTTTCGGCTGTCGGCCCCTGGCCGCTCAGCAGCGCCACCTCGTTGGCCAGCTCCTCGTGGGCCACGGCGTCGTAGTGGACCAGCAGCTCCCCGTGGTGCTCCAGCGTTCCCGCCAGGTAGGGCGCGGCGGAGGAAGGTCCGAACACGGCCGCGTATGGCTGGTCGGAGAGCATGATCACGAACACGTGCTTGATCGGCGGAAGCTTCTTCGCCGGAGAGCCCGCTGCAGGCTTGGGCGCCGCGCCTTCCGAGGCTTCTGAGCTGCCTTTCGAGCTCGACGGCGCCGTCGTAGAGGTCGTGGGGCTCGCGGCCGCCGGGGCCGCGGCCGCCGGGGCCGCGGCCGGTGTCGGTTCGGATTCGGCCGGTGGCGGTTCGCTGCTCGCCGTCGATGATGGTTCGGCCGAGGCCGAGGCTGAGGTCGAGGTCGAGGTCGACAGGACCGCAGGTTCGGAGGAGGGCAGCACGACCTTCAGCGGCGAGCGCGCCGAGGCGAGCGATGCGCTCGGGCGCGTCGCTGCGACGTTCCCAAGGAGCACCCCGAACCCCAGGAACACGAGCACGAGCAGGGCCGAGATCCTCGGCGCGGGAAGCCGCAGGGCGCTCGCGCCCATCCGCCCGCGCGCGGGCCCTACGGCCGCAGGAGCCGGCTGGGCGGCGCTCTCCACGGCGGCGCTCTCCACGGCGGCGCTCTCCACGGCGGCGCTCTCCACGGCGGCGGGGCTCTGCGCCGTGGCGTCGGCTGGGCGCGCCCGGCCGACAACGCGGCTCAGGAGCTCCTCGAGCCGCGGACTGCGCGAGCCGATGCGCCGGCCGCACGAGAGGCAGTAGCGCTGGTGGACGGCGAGCGGCGATCCGCAGCTCTCGCACATCTGGGGGCCCTCGGCGCCGATCGGCGGTGCCTCCTACTCGTCCGTGCTGGCAGCCGGCTCCGGTGCCGGAGCTGCCGGGTGCGGGATCAACGCGTCCATCACCGCGGTGGCGGCGTCGTATTCGACGGCCGTGCTCGGCAGCCGCTGCATCAGCGTCGCCCCGCACTGCCAGCAGTAGAGCGCGCCGCGGCTGTGCGGTGCGGCGCAGCTCGGACAGCTCCCGGCCACGCCGTCCTGCTCCATGCGCAACAGGCGCTCCACCTCCGCGAGCTCCGCGTCGCGCTCCTGCAGCAAGGCGGCGCGTCGCACGAGCACGTCCAGGCGGAAGTGATCGCGAATCGCCATCTCGTAGGCGAGCCCGCCCAGATCCCAATGCAGCTCGGTCACCTCTTCGGCGAGGGCGTCCCGCCGGCGACGCAGGTCGCCCGTCTCGGGCGGCGACGGCGGCGCGGGCGCCGAGCCGGACGCGGGAACGCCGAGAGGCGCACCCGCCGTCTGGCTCGGGGGGCTGAGCGGCGCCGCCGCGGTCTGCTCGTCGTCCACGTCGAGGGGCTTGCGCAGGATGCCCATGGCGCTATCCGGTTTCCACGACGTTGGGGAGTTCCTTGGATTTTTCCTCGTAGCTCTTGCCTTTGACAGATTTCAATTTGTTGAGCACCGTGGGCGGAGCCGGATGACTCTCACTCGAGCCGGGGCTGGAGGCCGCGCCCGAGCTTTCCCCGGCTGAGCTCGAGCTCGCGTTTGAGACCTTGACCACCTTCGCGCCCGGGAAGCTCTTGCGCAGGGCCGGCAGCGCCTTCTCGGCTTCGGCGCGCTTGTGATAGACGCCGGAGTAGACCACGTAGCTGCCGGCGCTGAGGCTGGAGAAGTCTTCTGACTTCAGCGCGCCGACGCCCTTGGCGCCCTTGGCGCTCGCGGCCGACTTGGCCGCCTGCACCGCGCTCACGCTCGTGCCCGACTGCGCCAGCGTCTGCAGCTGGACGGTGTAGCCGCTGGTTCCAGACGGCCAGTCGTCGGTGAAGGAAGCTTCGCCCGCGCCCGCGCCCGCGCCCGTGCCCGCGGTGGCGGCCCCCGCGCCGCCCGCCGGCGTGGAGGCCACGCTGATGACCTGCGGCGCCGCTGAGCTCTGCTTGGAGGCGCTCGCGCGCCCGATCAGCACGCCGACGCCCATCGCCAGCAGCAGCACGCCGACGCCCGCGAGCAGCGTCAGTGTGCCGTTGTTGCCCTGTCCTGCGTCACGCGGCGGCGGCATGCCCGGCGTCGATGGGGGCATCGGGGGAGTTGCCTGCGGTCCGCCACGCTGGGGCGGACCGTCGAGCAGGACGCTGCTGATCGGAACGCTTCGCTCGCCGCACTCCAGGCAGTAGCGCTGCTCTGGAGCCAGCGGGGCAGCGCATCGCGCGCACTGCGGCGTCGTGCCCGCATGGGGCGACGATGAGCTTGCGATCGATTCGGTGGGCAAGTTGACTACCTTCGGGTCTGCGGAGTCGGCGACAGGATGTGTCAAACCGGGTGCTCGATGGGGAAGCTCTGCGAGCTTCTCCCGCTATGGTCGAGCCCCTCGCGCGCGCAGGCGTGACGATCTTGTGAAAGGCGCGTGTATCGGCCCGAGCGCGCCTCTCGCCCTAGGCGGACTGCCAGCTGTGCGAGTCGGTGCGCCACGCGTGAGCGTCTGCGCGGCCCCACCCGTTCTGGGCGGACGCACAGCCCATCTGTTGGAGGTCGCCCGCGCGCGCTGCCATGCAGGCGCCCGTCACCAGCGAGAGGACGGCTATCCAGGCACCGGCGATGAGCAGGAGGATCATGGGGAGCTCCGGGGGTTCGATGGCCAGTTCCTCACTGGTTATATCAGATTTATAGGTATCAAGCCTGCCGCCGGCTCGGGTCGGCCCGGTGGCCCGCGGTTGCCCGGCTTGAAGTCAACCCCCCTGCGGTACGATCTCGAGCCGAATGCCGCGGAGGCGCCTCGTGCCGCATCGAATCGACACCAAGCGTGTTATCAGGCACGAGACCGCCGCCAGGCGTGGTCTTACGTGCCGTGGATCGACGACAAATCGAGGAGCCGGGAGACGATGAGAACAGTAGGCACCCAGATATGAGGAGCTCCAGGAGCCACGGCTCGAGGGTCCTGCTGGCACTGGCCGTCGCGAGCCTGGCCCCTCTGCTCGCATCCGCCTCGCCGGCGCTCTCGAAGGCCACCAAGACACCCACACCGAAAAAGCCCCACGCGGTGACCGGAGCGATCAGGGACTTTCACGGGTTCGCGGGAACCCTCAGCGCGACCGTCAACCCGGATGGCCTGGAAACGGTCTACTACTTCGAGTACGGACCCACGACCTCATACGGGTCGAAGACGCTCCCCGTATCGATCGGCAGCGGCTACACGCCCGTCAAGGTGAGCCAGCCGATCAACGGCCTGCTCGTGGGCTTTCACTACCGGGTGATCGCCGTCAACAAGGACGGCGAATCGATCGGCAAGGACGAGGCGATCGCGGAAGCCAAGAAGCGGCTCAGGTTCGCCTTCGCCAAGTCGAAGTCACGCGAACACCTCACCGGCTACCGCGGCTCCTACGTCCTCAGCGGCACGCTGACGGGACTCGGCAGCGCCAACCACGCGATCGAGCTGCAGGCAAAGGCCTACCCCTTCAACGCCGGCTTTGTGACCGTTGGCCCGACTACGGCCACGACGACCACCGGCAGCTTCGCCTTTCAGATCTCCCAGATGACGCAGAGCACCGAGTTCCGCGTGGTGGCGCTCGGCGCGCGCCAGCTCAACAGCCCGACGGTGACGGTCCACGTCGCCGTGAACGTGACGATCCACGTGCGCTCCGTTTCGCAGGCGGGTCTCGCGCGCGTGTACGGGACCGTCTCACCCGCCGTCGCCGGCGGGGTGGTGATCGAGCTGCTGCGACCGGCCAAGGAAACCGGCAAGCGCGAAGCCACCGGTCCGAAGGCCGTGCCGGTGGGCGCCACCAAGCTCAAGCGCGCCACCGTCTCGCTGTCGCGTTTCAGCGCCGTGGTCGGGGTTCCCATCACCGGCTATTACCGCGTGTACGTCAGGCTCGCGAAGGGCGGCCCGCTGGTGTCCGGCTACAGCCGCGACATCCTGATCCGCACACACAAGCCCGTCAAGAAGAAGAGCAAGGGCAAGGGCAAGAAAAAAGGCTGATCCTCAGATCGAGGTCAGCCCGCGCGCGGCGAGCAGCTCCATGACCCGATCGACCTCCTGCTCGATCGTTTCCTGATCGGAGCCGAGCACCAGGTCGGGATCGGCGGGCGCCTCATATGGAGCTCCCACGCCGGTGAGACCCGCGAGCTCACCGGCGCGCGCACGGGCGTAGAGCCCCTTGGGGTCGCGCTGCTCGCACAGCTCCAGCGGAGCGTTGACGTAGATCTCGATGAAGTCGAGGTCGTCGGCGGCATGGAGGGCCGCGGCGGTCTCGCGATCGGCGGCGTAGGGACTGACGAGGCTGACCAGCGCGATCGTCCCGGACTCCGCGAGCAGCCTTGCCACGTGGGCGGTGCGCCGCACGTTCTCCCTGCGCGCCCCTTCGTCGAATCCGAGGTCCCCGTTGAGGCCGTGGCGCAGATTGTCGCCGTCGAGCAGGAACGCCGCCTGACCCGCCTGCACCAGACGCTCCTCCACGCCCGCGGCGACCGTCGACTTGCCCGCGCCCGGCAGGCCCGTGAACCACAGCGTGGCGCCCCCGTGCCCCAGCGACCGCCAGCGCCGCTCGCGGGTCATGCGCGTGCCCTGCCAGCGCACGTTCGGAGATCGCTCGCTCTTGGTCTGCGGCCCGTGCGCGCCCTCGACCTCGGTGTCGAGGATCACCCCGGCCCCGACCGTTTCGTTGCTCGCCACGTCGATCACGATCAGGCTGCCCGTGACGTGGTTGCGCCTGTAGGAGTCGAACACCAGCGGCGAGCTGAGCTCCAGCTGCACGCGCGCGAGATCGTTGAGCTCCAAGGTCGTGGCGCTCTCGTCTCGGTGCAGGGTCTCCACGTCGATCCGGTAGCGCACGTCCACGGCTCCGACCATCGCCGTGCGCGTGGTGTGCTTGACCATGTAGCGCCTGCGCGGGCTCAGGGGCTGCTCGGACATCCAGCAGAGCAGGCACTCGAAGCGTCCGGAGACCGTCGGCTGGTTCTGCGTGCGCACGATCGTGCTGCCACGGCCGACGTCGATGTCGTCGCTGAGCCTCAGCGCGACCGACATCGGCGGGAAGGCCTCGGCCACGGGCCCCTCGAAGGTGTCGATGCTCGCCACCGTCGTGTGCTGCCCTCCGGGGAGCACCACCACCTCGTCTCCCTGGCGGATGATCCCGCCGGCGAGCTGGCCGGCGTATGCGCGGTAGTCGCTCACGCTCGTGGCCGGCGGACGAATCACCCACTGCACCGGGAAGCGAACGTCGATCAGGTTGCGGTCCGAGGCGATGTGGACGTGCTCGAGGTGGTAGAGCAGCGGCGGGCCCTGGTACCACGGCATCGACTCCGAGCGATCGACCACGTTGTCGCCGAGCAGGGCCGAGATCGGGATGAACGTCACATCGGGCAGCTCCAGGCGCGCCGCGAAGGTGTCGAATTCGGCCACGATCCGGTCGAACACCGCCTCGTCGTAGTCGACCAGGTCCATCTTGTTGACGCACACCACCACGTGCGGGATCCCCAGGAGCGAGCTGATGAAGGCGTGGCGCTTGGACTGGGCGACCACGCCCTTGCGCGCGTCTATGAGCACGATCGCCAGGTCGGCGGTGGAGGCGCCGGTGACCATGTTGCGCGTGTACTGCTCGTGCCCGGGCGTGTCGGCGATGATGAAGCGGCGCTGGGCGGTGGCGAAGTAGCGGTAGGCGACGTCGATCGTGATCCCCTGCTCGCGCTCGGCGCGCAGGCCGTCGGTGAGCAGGGACAGATCGAGGAAGTCGTGGCCCATCCGCTGGCTTGTCTGCTCGACGTGCGCAAGCTGGTCGGCGAGCACCTGTTTTGAGTCGTAGAGCAGCCTGCCGATCAGCGTGCTCTTGCCGTCATCGACCGAGCCGGCGGTGGCGAAGCGCAACAGGTCCGCGGGACGCTCGGTGAGCCGCTTGAAGGCCTCCTGAGCGCTCTCGCCGGCGAACGCCAGCGCGCCCTCCCCCTTCACCACGGATTTGCCGTTGCCGTTGCTCGCGACGTCGGATCGATTGGTGGGGACGGACATCAGAAGTAGCCCTGCCGCTTGCGATCCTCCATCGCCGCCTCGGTCACGCGGTCGTCGGCGCGCGTCTGACCGCGCTCGGTGAGCTCGGTGGCCGCGATCTCGGCCACGACCGCCTCGAGCGTGCCCGCATCGGACTCGACGGCTCCCGTACAGCTCATGTCGCCGACCGTTCGGTAGCGTACGCTGGCCATGAAGGGCCGCTCCCCTTCCATCAGTTCTACGAATGGACTGACAGCGTAGAGCATCCCATCGCGGGCGAAGACCTCTCGCTCGTGGGCAAAGTAGATGGCGGGCACCTCCAGCCCCTCCTCGTAGATGTACTGCCACACGTCCAGCTCGGTCCAGTTGGAGATCGGGAACACGCGCGCGTGCTCGCCCTTGCGGATGCGCCCGTTGAACAGGCTCCACAGCTCCGGACGCTGGCGCTGCGGTTCCCACTGGCCGAACTCATCGCGGAAGGAGAGGATCCGCTCCTTGGCCCGCGCCCGCTCCTCGTCGCGGCGGGCCCCGCCGAAGGCCGCGTCGAAGCCGTGCTCTGCGATCGCGTCCAGCAGCGTGACCGTCTGCAGCGAGTTGCGTGAGGCGCGCGGGCCCGTCTCCTCGACGACCCGGCCTTCGCGGATCGAGTCCTCGACGGAGGCCACGATCAGGCGCTCGCCGAGCTCTGCGACGCGACGGTCCCGGTACTCGATCGCCTCGGGGAAGTTGTGGCCCGTGTCCACGTGCATCAGCGGGAACGGGAACGGGGCCGGCCGGAAGGCCTTCTCGGCCAGGCGCAGCAGCACGATCGAGTCCTTGCCGCCGCTGAACAGCAGCACCGGGCGCTCGAATTCGGCGACGACCTCACGCATCACGTGGACGGCCTCGGACTCGAGCTCGCGCAGGTGCGTTAGGTGGTAGGCGGGTGGCATCCGTGCTGTGGCCTGAGCCAGGCGGCTGGAGCGATCTGGTGCCGAAGCAGGCACTGGACGTTAGGTTGTCAGCCGCTCCGGGGGTTGTCAAGATTGTGAACTCGCCCGCTTGGGCTTCCTGGGCGGCGACTGCTACGTTTTCGACCCCGCCAGCGGGCGGACCTCCGGTCAAAGGCAGCGCAGGAGCTTGTCCAACAGCGTCAGCACACCTTGGCAGGAGCCAGCCCCGCCGGGCGGGGGCAGGCACGCCCGGGTGTTGATGCTCGGGATGGGCTGGTTCCCTGCGTCGCTCGGAGGGCTGGACCGCTACTACCGCGACCTGTTCGAGCAGCTTCCGGAGGCCATGGGCGTGGTGCTGGGACCGGCCGAGGACGCGCCGCCCTCGATCGAGGCGGTCTCCAGCCAGGAGACCGCGCTCCTCCGTCGCCTGGCTCGGTACTGGCGGGCGGCCAGTCGCGCCGGGCGCAGCGCCGAGCTGCTCGACGCCCACTTCGCTCTGTACGCCGCCGCCCCGCTGCTGCTGGGGGCGCTGCGAAAGCGCCCCGCCGTGTTCCACTTCCACGGCCCGTGGGCCGATGAGAGCTCCGCCGCCGGTGACGCATCCGGCGTGAGGGTCTCGCTGCGCAGGATGCTCGAGCGGCGGACCCTGCGACACGCAGACGCCCACATCGTGCTGTCGCGGGCCTTCCACAGGCTGCTCGTCGAGCGCTACCGCGTGCCCCCGTGGAACGTAAACGTCGTTGCACCCGGGGTCGCGCTCGAGGTGTTCACCCCGGGCGAGCGCTCGAGCTCTCGAGCCCGCCTGGGCATCGACCCCTCGGCCTTCGTGGCCGTTTGCACTCGCAGGCTGGTGCCGCGCATGGGCATCGCCGGCCTGCTCGACGCATGGGGCTCGCTGCGCGCGCAGCTTCCCGACGGCTCCGTCCTGCTGCTCGTCGGCGACGGCCCGCTGCGCGAGGAGCTCGCCGCGCGGGCCGCACAGGCGCCGCTCGTGGGAGGGGTGCGGGTGATGGGCCGCCTCGACGACGCCACCCTGATCGACGCCTACCGGGCCGCCGATGTGGCGGTCGTGCCCTCCCTCGCCTTCGAGGGCTTCGGCCTCGTCGTGCTCGAGGCGGCGGCCTGCGGAACACCGAGCATCGTCAGCGACGTGGGCGGCCTGCCGGAGGCCGTGCTCGGCCTGGACCGCTCGCTGGTCGTGGCCGCCGGCGACACCGACGCCCTCGGCGCACGGCTGGGCAGCGCGGCGCGCGGAGAGCTGCCGACGCGCACGGCCACCCGCCGCCACGCCGAGCGATTCGACTGGCCCACCGTGGGCGCCCGCCATCGCGCGCTCTACAGCCGGCTCGCCACCCGCACGCCGGACGAGCGCCTGCGCGTCGTCTACCTCGATCACGTCGCGCGCCTCTCCGGTGGCGAGATCGCCCTGCTGCGAGTCCTTCCGCATCTGCACGAGGTCAACCCCCATGTGATCCTCGGCGAGGAGGGGCCGCTGCTCGCCCGGCTCCAGGAGGCCGGGATCTCGGTCGAGGTCCTCCCGATCGACGCCGCCGCTCGGGAGCTGCGCAAGGACACCGTCCGGATCGGCGGACCGTCCCCTGGCGCGATGCTCGGGACGCTCGCGTACGTGACCCGGCTCGCGCTGCGCCTGCGCCGGCTGCAGCCCGACGTGCTGCACACGAACTCCCTCAAGTCCGGCGTCCATGGGAGCCTGGCGGCGAGGGCGGCCGGCGTGCCCGTGGTGTGGCACGTGCGCGACCGCATCGCCGAGGACTACCTCCCGCGTCCCGCCGTTCACCTCATGCGGCGCCTGATCCGCCACCTTCCCGACCGAGTCATCGTCAACTCCCAGGCCACGATTGACACCCTTGGCTCGGCGGGTCGCGGGGCCCCGCCATGCGTGATCCCCGACTCGGTCGATCCGCCCGTGCTCACGCGGAGGCCCGCCACGGGCGAGCCCACCTTCGGGATCGTCGGGCGGATCGCACCGTGGAAGGGACAGGACCTCTTCCTCCAGGCCTTCGCCCGCGCCTTTCCCGGCGGGGGCGCGCGAGCCGTCGTGGTGGGATCGGCGATGTTCGGCGAGGAGGCCTTCGAACGCGAGCTCCCCGAGCTCGCGGAGCGCCTCGGGCTCGCCGGGCGCGTCGAGTTCCGCGGCTTTCGCGAGGATGTGTGGCAGGAGCTCGCCTCCTTCGACGTGCTCGTCCATGCCTCGATCAGCCCCGAGCCGTTCGGGCAGGTGGTCCTCGAGGGCATGGCGGCCGGCCGGCCGGTGATCGCCCCGAACGAGGGCGGCCCCGCGACGCTCATATCCGACGGGATCACCGGCCGCCTCTTCCGCAGCCGCGACCGCGATTCGCTGGCCACGGCGATGCTCGCCCTGGCCGCGAGCCCGGCGGAGCGCGAGCGCCTCGGGAGCGCCGCCCGCATGGCGTTGGACGACTACCGCCCGGACGCGGTGGCCACGCAGCTCCAGCGGATCTATCGAGAGCTGACGCCACACCCGCGCGCCGCTCGCCCCCCCCGCCGCACGTAGGCCTCGGCGCGCGGCACACGGGCGCAGAACCGAATGTCCATCGCCGCACACATAGATCAAGCGTCCACCCGCGGCCTCCGATCACACAGGTGCCAGGCACCTTCTCAGCCGCCTGCCCCCTCGGATGCCCAGCGCACGAACCTCTCCCCAAGACCGCCGATCGCCGAAGCCGACCTCGCTGCTCGGAGCCGTGGTGGTGGTCCTGGGCTGCTGCCTGCTGCTCGCTGCCTCCGCGCTCGGCGTGTCACACCGCTCGAGCGCCTCTGCACGCCGCCCCGCCGCGAAGCGGTGCACGGCCAGCTCCGCGCGGCTGGCACGAGCGGCCTCGAGCCACGGCAAGGGCTCCGCGGCCCGCCTGCGCGTGGAGCGCCGGTGCACGGTCAAGCGGAGCAAGGGCGGTCACGTGATCGGACCCCTCTCTCCCACCGGCCTGATCGTCAGCGCCGAGGGCGGCTCGGTCGCCTCGCCCTCGCCGCCGCCTGCGCCGGGCGAATCCACGCCCCGCTCACGCCACCAGTCGGGAGGCAGCCAGCCCGGTGAAACCGGCGGCCAGCCGACCCCAACCGCGACCCCGCTGCCCGAAGAAACCAACGGCGTGCTCACCGACCCGATCGATCCGCGCTACCTCACGCGGGTGCCGTTCGGGAGCAGCTCCTTCTGGCTGCAGCCCTGGCGCGCCTACATCGACACCTGGCCCGCGTCCACGCTCACCAGCTCGCTCGGCATCAACTTCAACGTCGGGCCCGCAAACGCGGAAGCCGTGGCCCAGCTGCTCCACGACAGCGGCTTCACGCTCGCCCGCAGGGAAGTCCCGTGGAGCGCCCTGTCCTACGAAGATCCCACCCGGTTCGTGAACGAGCCCAAGATACGGGCGATCTTCACGGCCATGCACAACCATGGCCTGCGGCCGTTGATCCTGCTCAACGCCAACAGCGGCCAGCCCGGCCCGGCCCGGCCGACCTCGCTCACCACGCTCTCGCCCGCGGCGGTGGGAGCCACGAGCGTGACCCTCGATCAGGCGAGCGCCGCGAACGTGGTGCCCGGGAAGACCGGCTTCGACGAACTCACCTTTGGCACCGGCCCCGACATCCTCGTCACCTCCGTCAGCCCCTCCGGCCTCGCCACGCTCTCCCAGCCCCTGCGCAAGCCGCTACCGGCTGGCAAACACCGCGCGATGACGCTGCGCTACGCACCGTTCGAGGAGCCCAAGCTCGCGGACGGCGAACCCAATCCGGTGTTCGGAGAAACCCTCGACGGCTGGCTCAGCTACGTCGCCACCGTCTCGAAAGAGGCCGCGAGCGTCTTCGGCCCCGAAGGCTATGACCTCGAGATCTGGAACGAGCTCTCCTTCGGCTCGCAGTTCCTCAACTACGAACACTATTACCGCCCCTCCGCCGAAACGCCGAGCGAAGAAGAAGGCACCGAAGGCCCCTCCGGATCGGGCAGCGCGCAGGCGCTCGCCGCCGAAGCGGACGGCGCGGAAGCCGAGGAAAGCCCCGAAGCGCGGGACGACCCCAAAGCCCTGGAAGACTCCGAAGCCGAAATCACTCCCGAAGCCGAAGAAGAAGCCGGCCCCGCAGCCACGGCCCAGGCCAAGGCGAGCGTGCAGCCCGACACCGGCAAAGCGGTCGGGGTCGACAAAGAAGTGACCAAAAAGATCCGCAGCACGCTGCTCAAGGAAACCGTCGCCTACGTGCGCGACCCGGCCCACGGCATCCCCGCGGGCGTCGGCATATCCAACGGCTTCGCGAGCCAGACCCCGTTCCCCTCCGGCGCGGATGCCCCCGTCGGGCTCACGGCGCTGAGCAAGCACCTCTACAACGGCGCGCGGAGCTACCCCGCCGGCTACCCCAACCGCTCGATACGCCCGGTCAACGCCGTCGGCTTCAAAGACACCGAACCAGGCGCCGCGTTCAAGCCCCTGTTCGTTCCCACCTACCAGTCGCTGTTCCCCGAGCTGTACCTGACGGCGACCAACACCGAGACGATCACGCGCGACATCGCGCCGATCACCACCAACATCTACAAACTGCCCCACGGCCGCGACGTCGGTCCGGCGGGCGGCAGCCCGGTGCAGAAGTGGATGACCGAGTACAACCTCGGCGCGGGCAAGGGAACACCGGTCGGTCCCGACGAGGTGACGCCGGCGAACGTCACCCTCTCCGCGGCCGACAAGGCGCACTTCCAAGCCAAGGCGCTGCTGCGCAGCCTCGTGGCGATGATCAACAAGGGCATGACCCGCGAGTACTTCTTCGCCGCCGCACCCGGCGCTCTCAGCCTGATCGGCAAGTCGTTCTACTCGGCGCTCGAAGCCGAACCGGGTACCTACCCCGGCGATGCGCTCGGTGGTGAAACCATGACCGCCTTCCGCAACCTGTTCTCCCAATTCCAAGGGCCCGGGCCGGAAGGCGCAGCGCGGCAGCTGACGCTCACGTCGATCGCGCAGGAAGGCAACCACGCCCAGTTCAGCGGCGATGGCACCGGCGCACACCCGACCCTCTATGACCGCGACGTGTTGGCGGTGCTTCCCTTCCAGTCCTCTCCCACGCACTTCGTGATCCCTGTGTACGTGATGACGCGCGACCTCCTCACTCTCTATGAACCGAGCCAACCGGCCAGCGACGTCAACCGCTTCGACCTGCCCGACGAGAGCTTCCGCATCACGCTCGGCAACCTTCCGGAATCCGCCACACCGCCGACGGTGAGCGCATACGACCCACTGCGCGACGAATCGACCCCCGCGCGGCTCCTGTCACGGACCGGTGACAGCGCCGAATTCGAGTTCGCCGCCACCGACTACCCGCGCCTGTTGAACATCGAATACCTGGGCGCCTAGCGCGCACGGCTCCGCGCCGTCCTGCTGGGCCCGACCCGCAGGCGATCCCCTAAGCTCCCTGGCGATGGCGAGGCCCGCTGAATCACCCGCGCCGGAGTCGACCTCGCACAGGCGGGCACCCGACTTCTTCATAGTCGGGCACACCAAGAGCGGCACCACAGCGCTCTGGAACATGGTGCGCCGCCACCCCCGCGTCCACATGCCCCGCAAGGAGCCCTGGTTCTTCGCCCAGGAGGTGCACCCTCCGGCGGCGCCGCGACCCGAAGGCACGGGCAGGACACCAAAGAACCTCGATGAGTATCTCTCGCTGTTCGAGGGCGCAACGCCCGAGCAGCGCATCGGCGAGGCCTCCTGCCTGTACCTGTGGTCGCACACGGCCGCCCAGGGCATCGCCGACGTTCAGCCCGACGCGCGGATCATCGCCGTGCTGCGCGAGCCCGCGAGCTTCCTGCGCTCGCTGCACCTCCAGTTCGTGCAGGTCTACATCGAGCCCGAGACCAACCTGCGCAAGGCGATCGAGCTCGAGCCGGAGCGGCGCCAGGGCAGGCACCTGCCGAGCAACCCCTACTGGCCCGGCGCCACGCTCTACTCCGAGCACGTCCACTACGTCGAGCAGCTGCGCCGCTACCACTCGCTGTTCGGCGAGGAGCAGGTGCTGGTGCTGGCCTACGAGGACTTCCGCCGCGACAACGAGGCGACCGTGCGCAAAGTCTGGCGCTTCCTCGATCTCGACGACAGCCCGCGAGTCGTCGTGCGCGACGCCAATCCGACCGTGCGCGTGCGCTCCCGGCGCCTGTATGCGCTGATGCACACGCTGGCCGCGGGCGAGGGCGCAGTGCCGCGAGCCGTTCAGGCGGCGGCGAGGACGATCGCGCCGCGGCGACTCACACGCGAGTCCGCGATGGCGATCCGCGACCGCGTCTTCTACGGCAGCCCACCGCCCCCGGATGAGGAGCTGACGCTCGAGCTGCGACATCGCTTCAAGGGCGAGGTCGTGGCGCTCAGCGAGTATCTGGGGCGCGACTTCGTGACGCTCTGGGGCTATGACCGCATCGACTGACCCCCCGCCGCCTCCCGCGGCGCCCGAGTCCGCCTCGATCTCGGCGATCGTCCCCACCTTCAACGACGTCGGTCGGATCGGGGACGCCCTGCGTGCCATCGTCGGGCAGACGCTGGCGCCCGCGGAGGTCGTGGTCAGCGACGACGGCTCCGACGACGCCACCGAGCAGTTCGTGCGGGAGTTCTCCGAACGGGAGGCCAACGGAGTCGAGGTTCGCTATGTGAGGATGGACTCGCGCTCCGGGGTGGTCGCAGCGCGCAACCGGGGGATCGCCGAGTCGCGCGGGGCGTGGATAGCGTGCTGCGACTCCGACGACGTCTGGGCTCCGACGAAGCTCGAGCGCCAGGCCACGTTCATCCGCGACTGGAGCGGGAGCCGGCGGATCGCCCTGCTCGGCACGCACGGCTACAACATGAACGACGCCGGGAAGGTCATCTCGCCGGCGGTCATGGGCCCGACCACGCAGGAGGACTACGAAGCGATCAGGCGGGCCGGGCGGATCTTCTTCGTCATCCACTCCTCGGTCATGTACTCCCGCGCGGACTACCTCGCCGTCGGCGGCTACACGACCGAGTACGGGGCCGCCGACGACTTCCACTTCTTCTGCAAGATGGCCGAGCTCGGGGTCGTGCTCAACCTGCCCGAGCCGCTCGTCTACTACCGCAAGCGAGCGGGCTCGGTGCAGCTCGCGCGCTTCTGGGATCAGCAGCAGGGGCTGTTGCGCCTGACCGAGAACGAGCGCAGGCGCGCCGTCGGCCAGGCGCCGCTCGGCAGCCAGGAGTTCGCCGCCGCGACCGCCGCGGCCTCCCCGTGGTTGAGATTCAAGCGCGGGCGGCGGATCCGCGGGATGTACTACTACCGCCTGGGAGCCACCGACATGGTCAACGGCCGGCGGCTGCGAGGAGCATGGAAGCTGGCGCTCGCGGGGCTCATGGACGGAAGGCGCCTGCGCGCGGGGATTCGAGGCGCGCTTCAGGGGCGAGGCTCGGGGACCGCCAGCACGTGAACGTCCCACCTGGCCTCGCGTGGCGCCACGTCAGGCGTCTCGATCGTCTGCAGGGTGTAGCCGTGGGACTCCAGCAGCGAGCTGACCGCCTCGTTGGTGCCGTGCAGCTCGCAGATCAGCGTGGGTCTGACATCCGAGAGCAGCCTGGAGCCGCCGCGCAGGGCGGCCACCTCGGCCCCCTCGATGTCGATCTTCACGAGATCGGGCGCCGGGAGCGTCTGCAGCTGCTGATCGATCGTCGAGACCTCGACGCGGACACGCCCGGTGACCTCGAGGCTCTCCTGGAAAGCGGTGTCCGCGCTCGTGTCGAGCTTTGCCCACGTGCTCTCCGAGTGCAGGCTCAGCTCGGCCGTGCCCTCCTCGTCGCCGAGCGCGACGCCCACCGGCGTGACGTTGCCGACGCCGTTGAGCTCGAGGTTGCGCCGGATCGCCTCCAGGTTGGCGGGCAGCGGCTCGAAGGCCACCACCTCGCCGTCTCCCACGAGCCGCGAGGCGATCAGGCTGAAGAACCCGATGTTCGCCCCTATGTCCCACACCACCCCGCCCCTGCGCACGTGCTCGGCGAACACGTCCTGGACGAGCGGCTCGGTCGTGCCCAGCGCATAGCCGGCGTTGGCCCCGGACGGGTCGATGCGCAAGCCCGCCGCCTGGCCGTGGGCCACCACTCGCGGCCCGTGGCGCAGCGAGGAGCTGGCCGCCCGCACGGCCCCTCCGATGACGGGCCGGAACTGCTGCCTCCTGAGCCAACGGATCGCCGGCGCAGGAACACGCTCAACGATGCCCATGACACCAAGGTATCCCAGTTTTCACGTCACTGTCAAGCGCGCGGTCGCTAGCTGGTGATCGCTCTTCGCAGCCGCCGCGTCCGCGACCTGCCGCCGCGAATGGCGCGTCGCAGCCATGCCGGCGAGCGGCCGCGGGAGCGCCTGATCCTGACGAGCTGGTCCATCTCCGTGAAGGGATCGGAGGCGTCGAGCAGGTGATCGGCCGTGTAGCTGCGCAGGTCGCGCTCGCTGTGAAGCGCGATCTTCGCCGGATTGAGCTGGACGCGCCAGCGATGCCACCCGTGAGCGACCTCCTCCGGCGCGTAGCGATCCGGCCCGAACTTCCTGGCGGCGTGGGCGACGCTCAGAAACAGGTAATGGCGCGAGTACATCGAGCGCGGTGACATGCTCAAGCCGGGGAAGCGCACCAGGTGCCCGCCGGCGGCCAGCTCGATCGGACCGTCCTGGCGCTTCCAGGCGTTGAGACGGTGTGGGAATCGCGGCAGGTATGGATAGTAGGAGCGCATGCTCTGCACGAAGTCGGGGTGCTCGTGGTCGGGAGCCTCGCGCGTGGGCATGAACACGAACTCGATGAAATTAACTGCATTGAACCCAGCCTCGTCGGCCTCCGCGATCGACTGCGCGAGCGTCGCGCGTGGCTCTGAGGAGACGCGAAATTCATCGGCGTCGAGGTGAATCAGCCAATCGGCGTCCAGGCTCTGCGCCAGCTGCTCCTTGCGCGCGAGCTGCGTGCGCAGCGCAAAGTGCCCATCGCGCGGGAGGCTCTCGATTCCGATCAGGTTGCGGGCGAGGCTGCGTTCGGCGATCGCGACCGTGTCGTCCGTCGATTCATTGTCGATGAGATACGCAGAGATCCCCTGCTCGGCGAGATGATCGAGACAGGCGCCGATGAAGCGCTGCTCGTTGTAAGCCTGCAGGATCGCGACGATCTTCAAGGACGGCATCGTACCATCGGCGAAACCAACGCTCAAGCGTCTGGCGTGGCCAGCCAGTTGACGACCGCGCTCTCCTTCGCAAAGGCAGTGCGTGTGAAAGGCCCGCGCCCTGTCACAGAGAATATGCGGTAGCCCAGCTCACTCAGCAGATCCCACGGCGCCTGCGGCTGATCGCCGTACATCGCGGCCGCGTCGGCGACATGCTCGAAGATCACCACCGGCCGCGCTCTGGCGAGCAGCGAGCGCCCGCCTTCGAGCACCGAGAGCTCCGCGCCCTCGACATCGATCTTGATCACGCTCGGGCTCACCCCATCGAGCTCTGCGTCGAGCGTCGAGACTTCGACATCGATGTACTCGGGGCGCCCCTGCTCGTCGCTGATGGTGGGGTGCCTGCGCAGCCCGCTCCATCCGTCAAGAGCCGTGAAGTGACAGAACTGTGTCACCTCTTTGCGCGCTCCAACCGCCAGCGCGCGGCAATCGACCCCGGGAAACTCGCGCGCCACCGCCGCGGCCAGGCTCGGGATCGGCTCGAACGCGATGTGACGCCCCAGCGGAGCGATCCGCACGGCCTCGCGGAGGACCTGCCCGCGATTGGTCCCCACGTCTACGTACGTCGCCTCGGCACGCAACGAGCTGGCGAGGATCGCGTTGATCGCGATCTCGTCGCCCTGAGCCTGGCGCGCCGCGAAGTCGACCGCCGCGAGCAGCTCCGGCCTGCCGGTGCGACGGGAAACGGCCCCGATTGCGCGCTTGTGGAGGCGCACGCCTAGATCGCGCTCGTGCGATCGGAGGGCCGGCCGTCCGCGTCCGGCTCGGGAGCCCGCGAGGGGGTTGCCGCGGGCTCCATCCGCGAGAACACCGCGTGCCAGGGCAGCTGCAGGAGGGCCGTGAGGCGCGAGCCTCCCGCCGGACGCTCGGGCTGAGCTTTCAGGGCAACCACATCGGAGCCGATCAGCCGGTTGCCGCGCAGCGGCAGGCCGGTGCTGAGCCTTGACAGGTCCGGAATGTCGGCCGGAGAGCCGAGGCGGGCGAGAATGTCACGCAGCACGCCCTCGGGGTCCGCGACGAAGTCCTCGTGGCGCAGGAACATGCGCCGCTGTCGAGACTGGCGCAGGAAGACCGCCACGGACAGCAGGTGCGTGAGCCACAGGTCGGCGTTCGTGGCGAGCGTGAGCAGCAGGCGTCGGCGCAGATCGCGCCCGTTCAGGTTGCGGGCAAAGGACGCAACGACGCTCCGCGGGTCGCGCACCAGGAAGATCAGATAGAGATCGATCTCGCCGATGCGCTGCAGCTCGCGGGCGCGCAGCGGGAAGTGCGCGGTGTCGATGACGTAGGACACGTCCGCTGTGCGGGCGATCGCCCGGTAGAGATCGGCGGTGACGCGAAGATATCGTGGGCGCAGCCGCCGCCTCACCCCTGGGCGGTGGAGCCGAAGGACCGCACGAGAGCGCTCGAGGTTGCGATGGCACTCGTTGCCGAAGAGGTCCTCACCGCCCACCTGCTCGCGCACGGCGCTCCAGAACCTCGTCCGCTCCGACCCGCCCAACGTCGCGACACCGGACCTTGTCAGCCAGTTGTCAAGCTCACCCGCATAGAAGAAGTCGGCACAGTTCCCCAGCGCGATTCCGAGAATCGTGCTGCCGCTGCGCCCCGAGCCCATGACATACACGACCTTCGGCCTCTCCGGGTTTCCCGGAGGTGAAGGGTCCAGAGGTGAAGAGTCAGATGAGCTCGGCGGCTCCGCCATGCGCCGCAGTCTTGCAGATCGCCGTGGGGCTCGAGCGGCTCGGAAAAGCCTGCCCGGCGGCCCGGGGTCGCGGCGACGGATATCATCGACCTCCGGATGATAACCACCGACGGTCAGCTCTTGACCACCCCTGCACCCGACTCGATGACACCGCGATCGGTGCTGCTCGTCACACCCATATGGACGAGGAACGGCGGGGTGGCGACTCATGTTCAGGTGAGCGCGACCGCACTTGCCCGTCACGGTTTGAATGTGAAAGTGCTGGTGGCCCGGATCGAATCCGATGAGCGCCCGCCGGGGGTGAGCGTGTCACATAGTCCGGAGCTGTTGAACCCGGCGGCTGCGATGAGTGAGCGTCTCGGTGAAGCTCTTTCACTCGAGCCGGATGTGATTCACCTCCACGAGCTCGAGGATCCCGAGATGGTTCGCGTGATGCGCGAGCAGGCGCCGGTGCTGATCAGCGTACATGGTTACAGCGCGTGCCCATCCGGTCTCTACTACTTCCAGCCGGGACATGAATGCACACGCTCCCACGGCCCGGGGTGCGTGCCGAACCTCCTGCTTCGCGGCTGTGCGCACAGGCGCGATCCAACGAGGCTGCCCGCGGCCTACAGGAGATCTGGACGCGGGCTGCAGGCGCTGAAGGCCGCTGACGTGACGATCTCCTACTCCAGCTCCGTGGAGCGTCATCTGGCGGCCAACGGCGTGACCCGGCGCAGCCGGGTGCCGCTCCTCGCCACGACCACGCCGAAGCTCGGCACGGGACACAGCTCGCGCAGGCGCGTCGTGTTCGCCGGTCGCATCGTCGCGGCAAAGGGGCTCGAGACGCTGATCCGCGCCGCCCGCGAGGTCGACGGCGAGTTCGTCGTATGCGGGGACGGGTGGCAGCTGGGAGCGATGCGCAAGCTCGTCGAGCGCCTGGGCCTGGAGGGGCGGGTGCGCTTCGAGGGATGGCTTCCCGCGGAGCTGCTCGCCGAGGAGCTCGCGGAAGCGTCGATCGTGGTCGTCCCGTCGCTTTGGCCAGAGCCGTTCGGGCTGGTAGGGATCGAGGCATTCTCGGCTGGGCGCCCGGTGATCGCGAGCGCCACCGGTGGGATCGGCGACTGGCTCGAGGACGGCGTCAGCGGAGTGTCCGTCCCGCCTGGAGACGTCTCCGCGCTGGCACGGGCGCTCGATCGACTGCTCGCCGACCCGGAGCGCCAGCAAGCGATGGGCATGGCCGGCCAGCGGACTGTCGCCGCCCGCTTTTCACCGGAGCGCCACGTGGAGGCGCTCCTCGGCGCCTACGCGAGCGCTCGCGCCGTGCGCGACCGGTGTCGGGCGTGATCCGAGCAGAGGCGGTCATGGGCGCACGTCACTCTGCGCGCCGCACGCAGCTCGCGTCCGTGCGCGGCCTGATCGCCCTGGACTCAGGCCGCCCGCGGCGGCGGCCCGCGGCCTGGAGCGGGGATCGCCACCGTACCCCCGGCGAGCCGCCAAGCGGGGTGTTCGTGGCCGTCTCGCATTGGTGCAGTCCTGCAGACTCGCCTGTCGTGGGCTCATCATCGAAGTCGCCACGCCTCTCGCGCATCCTGCTTGAATGCGTGGAGAGCCTGCTCGGCCTCGACGTCGATCGCGTGGTGGTGGCGATCGTGACGAACGAGCCGCAGCAGACGGCCGAGAACCTCTCCACCGGCCTCGCCGCCAATGACAGCGAGGCACGCGTGAGTGTCCTTCCCAGCCTCGCCTCATTCGAGCGCCCCCGCACCGAGCCCCGGCAGGTCATGGCCATTGGCTGGCACCCCGGCCTCATCCGCAGACACGGCTTCTATCTGACGTGGGCGCACAAGTCACTGTTCGCGCGTGCCCTCGGCGACGCCGGGCTCTCGCACTTCGTCTACCTCGAGGACGACATTCGCTTCAACCGCGAGTCCCTCACCTACTGGTGCCGCTTCCGGGAGCCGCTCGCCGCCCATGGGCTGCTGCCCGGCTTCGTGCGCTACGAGACACTGGACGGAGCTCGCTACGTCGTCGATCAGAAGCGGCGCCAGAGCGTCGGTCGATCGGCGGGTGCAGGCACCATTTCCACCTCCGAGCTCGACCGCTCCGAACCCGAGCTTCGATTCGTAAGCCTCGAGAACCCATATCAGGGGATGTACGTGCTCGATCGTGAGCTGGCGGTCGCGCACCTCTCGCGCTCGCCGGCGCGCTCGCCGCTGCTCAGCCGAGGGATCAGATGGCCAACCGGCGTCCAGGAGCGGGCGGCGATCGTCCGGGAGCGGGCGGCGATGGGGCCGATCTTCGACCAGGTGCCGGCGGGCTTCGGGTCGCGAAACGTCGTGCCGGTCCACACGCCGCGACCGGGGGAGCATCGCCTCGATTCGGCGTGCCTGGTGGAGCACCTCACGGGAAACTACTCGCGCTCGGACAGCCCCTTTGGGAAGATCCGAGTCGAGGAGCTGTTCCTTGCCGCAGGCGATGATCCTCGAGCGGTCGGGAGCTCGCCGCGGCAGTAGAGCAGGTTCGCGTATTCCCGCGGATTCACCCACGAGCCCGAAAGCGGAGCGGACCGGCCAGCCAGGACCGCGCGCGGCAGGTGCGCGCGGTAGCCGCGCTCGGTCAAGAAGGCGTGCACATCCCATGCTCCCAGCTCCTGGGTTCCCACGAGCTCGCTGTTGAACTCGATGAGCATCCATGGCGAGAAGCGGTTGAGCGTCTGCTCTCCCCCACGCAGCACTTCGAGCTCGTATCCCTCCACGTCGATCTTCACTCCCGTCACGGTCTGAGAGCCATCGAGCATGACGTCAAGCGTCGTGGTCGTGACCGCGGCGCGGCTGGCGCCCTGACGGGGATCGACGTGCATGACATTGTGGGCATCGCCGGTGAGGAGCACCTCGAGGCCACACTCGGCCGCCAGGGCATTCTCAAACAGGCGAGCGCGGTCGCCGAGATCGTTCAACGCACAGTTCTCCCGCAGCCGCGCGAACGTGCTGGCGACGGGCTCACACGCGAACACCGTCCCGGCCGGCCCGACGAGCTCGGCGCCACACACTGTGAACAGGCCGATGTTGGCACCACAGTCCACGAAGACATCGCCCGGCGCGAGCAGCCGGGCGAGCAGGCGCAGCTCGGGCTCCTCCTCCTTGCCCAGGTATACGCTGCGGTCGTAGGGGACGGCCAGGTCGCAGATGACCCGGCGGCCCGGACCGAGCTCCGCGATCTGCACGCCCCTGCCGGCGAGCTCGTGTTCACGAGCGCGCCGGCTCGTGGCCGCACGTATCCGCTCCCTGCCCTCGCGTCGCAGGGCGAGCGCGAGGACGTCCGTGAGCCGTCTCATGGGCGCGATGATCTCAGTTCGGGCAGGCTGACGGGCCGCGTCATTCAGGCGAGGATCTCCTCGAGCAGGCCCCTGACCGCGACGGCCGTGCGCGCCGGACCCATCTGCTGCTCGGCGAACGCCCGCCCCCGCGCGCCGAGCGCCTCGCGGCGACCCTCGTCGGCGAGCAGCGCCGCGACCCCCTCGGCGAGGCCGCGCACCGTCGGCTCCACCACGAGCGCCGCGTCGCGCTCCACCAGCTCCGACCATCTGCGCGGACCGTCGAGCGCGATCACGGGCGCGCCCGACGCGAGCGAACCGGCGAGCGTTCCCTTGCGCGAGGAGGGTCCGCCGGCCCCGATGAACAGCAGGGCCTCGCAGGCCGCGAGCGCATCCGAGAGCTCCTGCGACTCGAGCGTGCCCGTGAACGAGAGCGCGTGCTCGAGCCCGCGCGCCCGTGCGCCCGCCACCCAGGCCTCGGCCGCCGTCGAGGATGGGCCGGGCGCTCCGAGCAGCCGGAGCTCGACCTCGATCCCGCGGTCGAGCAACGCTCGCAGCGCGTCGAGCACGAGGGCGCTCGCGGCGCCCTCATAGGCGTATCCGAACAGCCCGATGACGGGGCGAGCGCCCTCGACGCGTGCCCGATCCAGCGGCGCGGGCAGGTTCGAGAACACCGGAGCGAACGCGGCTGGACGATGGGGCAGCCATGGCCGCGACCGAAGCCACTCGACGCGGAAGTCGGCCGTCGCGAGCACGGCCGAGGATGCGCGCATCACGTCGATCAGCAGCGCACGCTGGCTGAGCGCCCACAGCTTGCCGCGCGAGCCGCCGATGTTCCATGGGTAGACGAGCTCGTGCATGACGGTGATCACCGGCAGGTCCGAGCCGCGCAGAGCCTCGAGCGTGGGGCGCACGAACAAGGGCAGCCCGCGATAGGAGTAGGCAAAGACCGAGTAGTGCAGGAGGATCGCATCGAGGCCGGGGGCTTCGAGCGAGGCGGTGAGCTCGCGTGTCCAGCGCCGCACGTCCGCGCGAGCCGAGCCCAGCGAGGCTTCGCTGCGCGAGAGCCACGCGAGCGTGCACGAGACGTTCACCTCCCCCAGCGCCTCGGCGAGAAGCCCGGCGTGTGCGCGCACGCCGCAGGTGGGAATCACCGACATGCCGACCGCGACGGTCGCCAGCGAGCGTCCCTCAGCCATTGAGGATCTCGCCGCGGTAGGCAGCGCCGATGGCCTCCGTGAGCGCATCCACGTCCCCGGTGGGCACGATCGCGCCGGGGCGGCTCGCGGAGATCAGCTCCTTCATGCCGGTGTCCTCGCTGACGATGACCGGCACGCCGCAGGCGAGCGCCTCGGCGGGAGCGTAGGCGAACCCATCCTCGTAGGCGGCATGCACGCACAGCCGTGCCCTGCGCAGGTGAGGCAGTGGATCGCCCGGGCTGACGGTGATCCGCGGATCCCGCGCGCAGGCCGCCTCGACGTGGCGCCGCATCCCCCGCGTGGCCCAGCCGCCGACGAGCACGAGGCGCATGTCCGTGTGGGCGAGCCGGCCAAAGGCCTCGATCAGCAGCGGAACGCCCTTGTGGACGGTGAGGCTGCCCACGTAGACGATCTCGAATGCGTCCGACGGCATCGTGGGCTCGCGCTGCGCCTCGTAACGAGGGTCGGGCGTCAGGGGGAGGTGCACGAGCGAGTCCTCCGCGAAGCCCTCCTCGCGGAAGGACTCCCACGTGTAGCGAGACGCCACGTAGATCCTGTCGGCCTGGGCGTACTCGAGCAGATTCCGCTTCACCATCCGTGTCGCCCACGAGCGCTCGAAGGGGTAGCGGCGATATGCCCGAGCATGTTGCCGCACCACGTTGCGCATGTGCGAGTTGGCGGCCACGAGTGAGATCGAGTCGAAGCGCTCGCGCCGTGCGCGCCTGAACTGGGCCGAGGCCTGGCCGTTGAAGGCGATCAGATGCTCCGCGGGCTCGAGCGCCCGCGCGGCGCGCGTGTCGAAGTCGACGCTCGTTGCCCACGTGCGCCAGGCGGGAGAGGCGGCCACGAGCCGGGCGATCCGCGTGCCGAGCACGCCCGCGCCCACCTCCCGCAGCGAGGATCTCGATTGCGCGCGAGCCGAGCCGCAGAGACAGATCCCCGGCTGACCGGCCCGATCGAGCGCGTCGAGGATCTCACGCATGTGGCGCCCGAGGCCGCCGCTTCCGTATGGAGCCGAGCACGACACGACGCTCCGCCCGGAAGGCAGCGCAGCCTCCTGCCGGCGCTCGGCATCCGCACGCCAGGCGGCGCCGAGCGGACCGTCGGGTGCCTGCCCGACCGTCGCCTGCCCGACGGGCGGAGGCTCACTCGATCTCGGCATATCCCCACAGGCTCACGAGATCGCGATCGAGGTACTCGCTCAGCGCGATGACCTCTCCCTTGAAGCGCCGGCGCAGCTCGAGCATCAGCTCCTCCTCCGGCGCGGGCGGGCTGCGGTAGAGCACGCTGCGCCTGATCCTCTCCAGCGCGCCCGTGCGCAGTCGTGGCGGCGCCAGGACGCTCGCGGCAGCCCTGGCCGTGCTCCACAGTGGCCCCTGCCCCGCTTGCAGGCGGCGTATCCAGCGGTCCAGGCGCACGGAGCGCACGTGCACGCTGGGATTGGCCTCGAGCGTCTCGACCGGGCCCGTGTCGTCCACGTCGAGGAAGCGCAGCACCCTACGGATCGTGGCCTCGTTATCGCGGCGGAAGTCGTCATAGATCAGCACGAGCACCTGCTCGGCGGGGAACGCCCGGCGGTAGCGGCGCAGCTGCTCGACGTAGCGCACGCGGTCGGAGTAGCGCACCAGCGGCGCGCCGGCCGCGCTCCCGCCGTCGCCTGGAACCCGGCCAAGGCTCTCCTCGGCGAGCGCCTTGCGCAGATCCTGCTCGCGCTCCACGTGATTCTGGACGAGCTCGAGGTGCAGCGAGCGCAGGAAGCTCGCGGGCTCGCGCAGGATCGCGATGATCCGTGCGCCGGGCTGGGCCTGGGCAATCAGCCCGGCCGCATCCGCGGAGCGCAGATAGGAGGGCGAGGCCTCGCCGAGGAGCTGCTCGGGGCGGGCGGCGTCGAAGAGCGCGAGGTACTCCTCGGGGGTCTGCGGGAGCGGCGCCCGTGGCGTGGCGGCGACACCGTCCTGGAAGCGCGTGCGCAGGTCGGTTGCGAAGAAGCGCGGCTCCTTGAGCTCGGGCATGAAGATCTGCGGGTGGCGCCTCAGCATCTCGTGCAGCGCCGTCGTGCCGCTCTTGGGGTGCCCGACGATGAAGAAGTCCGGGATTCGCCGGCCCTGGGCGGCCTCCAGCAGGCGCTGGGAGAGGCTCTCGGGCCCCTGCTCGGCCTTCTCTGCGGCGCCCTCCGCGCTGGGATTCGGGGACGCAGGGGGCTCAGTCGAGGCTGTCATATCCCCACAGCCCCACCAGGTCGCGGCCGAGATACTCGCTGAGCGCCACCACCTCCCCCCTGAAGCGCTGGCGCAGCTCGAGCTCGAGCTGCGCGTCGGGCGGCTGTGGGGCTCCGAAGACGACGCGGCTGCGCACCGCGCGCTGTGCGCGGCGGCGCAGCGTGCGGGGTGTGAGGGCCTTGATGGTCCCCCTGAACGCGCGGTTGACGGGGCCTCGACCGACCGCGAGGGCGCGCACGGACTCGTCGAGGCGGACCGATCGCAGGCGGACCGTGGGGTTGGCCTCGGTCACCGCGACCGGGACCGTGTCGTCGACGTCGAGGAAGCGCAGGACGCTGCGCACCGTGCCCTCGTTGTCGCTGCGGAAGTCGTCGTAGATGAGAACCAGCACCCGCTCCGCTCCGAAGTGCTCGTGAAAGCGGCGGAGCTGCTCGACATAGCGGACGCGGTCGGTGTAGAGGAGCACCTTCGGCCAGTTGGCGACGACAGCGGGAAGGCTTCGCCCCTCGCGCCGGGCGCCCTCGAGAGCGATCGCCTTGCGCAGGCTCCGCTCCCGCTCCACGCGGATCTGCAGCAGCTGCAGGTGCATCGAGCGAATGAAGCTCGCGGGCTCGCGCAGGATCACGATGATGCGCGCATCCGGCTGTGCGCTGGCGATCAGCCCGGCGGCCGTGTCCGACCATATGTATGCGGTCGAGGCCTCCCCCACGTGCTGCTCGGGGGTGGCGCGATCGAACAGCGCGAGGTAGTCCTCGAACGTCTTCGGGGGCTGGCCGCCGGGGCGCTCGTTGAAGGGCGAGGGAAGGTCGCTGGCGAAGAAGCGCGGCTCCTTGAGCTCCGACATGAAGACCTGTGGATGCGCGCGCAGCATCTCGTACAGGGCGGTGGTGCCGCTCTTGGGCTGCCCGACGATGAAGAAGTCCGGCACCCTCCCGTGCGGGGCCGCTATCTGCGCCTGAACCGCAGCCACGCCACGCCCGCTCACGCCCTCAGACCGGCCCGCCGGGCCATCCTCGCGCGAGGACTCAGGCGACGCGGTCATAGCCCCAAAGTGTAATGAGGTCCCTGTCCAGGTATTCGCTGAGCGCGAGCACCTCTCCCCTGAATCGGTGGCGCAGCTCGAGCATCAGATCGGCGTCCGGCGCCTGCGGCTCGGCGACCACCAAGCGCCGCTGAACCGCTCCCAGCGCGGGGCGGCGGACACGCTGCGGCACGAGCGCCTTGAGCGCCCGCTTGGCGGCCTGCGAGACCGGACCCGCGCCGACCGAGACGGCGTGCACGATCTCGTCGAGGCGCTGGGAGCGCATCGCAACGGTGGGGTTGGCCTCCACCGTCTCGACCGGACCGCTGTCGTCGACGTCGAGGAACCGCAGCACCTTGCGCACGGTGCCCTCGTTGTCGCTGCGGAAGTCGTCGTAGATCAGCACCAGCACCTGCTCGGGTGGGAAGCGGGCGTGGTAGCGGCGCAGCTGCTCGACGTAGCGAACGTGCTCGGAGTACAGCAGCACCTGGGGCCACAGCGACCGCGGCGGGATGTTCCGCCCCGCCCGCCTGGACTCCTCGAGCTCGAGTGCCCTGCGCAGATCCTTCTCGGTCTCGTAATGGGACTGCACGCACTGCAGGTGCAGCGAGCGCAGGAAGCTCGCGGGCTCACGCAGGATCGCGACGATCCGTGCGTTCGGCTGCGCCTGCGCGATCCGCTCGGCGGCCGTATGCGACCACAGATACGAGGCCGATGCCTCGCCCGCGATCTGGCCGGGCTCGGCCGCGGCGAACAGCGCCAGGTACTGCTCGAGCGTCGCAGGCGCCTGGTAGCGGTGGGCCTGGCGGGGCAGCTCGCTCGCGAAGTAGACGGGCTCCTTGAGATCGGGCATGAAGATCTGCGGGTGGCGCCTGAGCATCTCGTAGAGCGCCGTCGTGCCGCTCTTGGAGTGCCCGACGAGGAAGAAGTCGGGGAGCCTGCCCGCAGTCACTGCGCCGGTGCTCGCGGACTCGCCCCGCTCATCGACGCGGCGCGCGTCTCGCGGCGCGCGAGAGGACTCAGCCGATGTCGTCATAGCCCCACTGGGCCACGAGGTCGCGATCGAGGTACTCGCTGAGCGCCACGACCTCACCCTTGTAGCGGCGACGGATCTCGAGCATCACGCTCTCCTCGGGCGCGGTCACGCCGCCGTAGACGACGTGGTTGAGAGTCATCTTCAGCGCCTCGCTGCGCAGCTGCCTGGGGGTGATCGCCTTGACCGACGCCTTCACGGCCCGTGAGACGGGCCCGCGCCCGACCGACACCGCATTGACGAGGTCATCGAGCTGCTGCGAGCGCAGCCGTACCGTCGGATTCGCCTCCCGTGCGTGCACCGGAAAGGAGTCGTCCACCTCCAGGAAGCGCAGCACGCGACGCACGGTCGCCTCGTTTTCACGGCGGAAGTCGTCGTAGATGAGCACCATCACCTGCTCGGGCGGGAAGAGGGCACGGTAGCGCTCGAGCTGCTCCACATAGCGAACACGCTCGGAGTACATGAGCGCCTGCGGCCGCGTGGAGCGGCGCGGTATGTGCTTGCCCTGGCGCCGCTGCTCCTCCAGCGCCAGCGCCTGGCGCAGGTCCTTCTTGGACTCGATGTGGTTCTGCAGGAGCTGGAGGTGAAGCGAGCGCAGGAAGCTCGCGGGCTCACGCAGGATCGCGATGATCCGCGCCTGGGGTTCGAGGCGCGCGATGTGGCCCGCGGCCTCGCGCGACCACAGGTAGGACGAGGAGGCCTCCCCCACGCGTTGCTGCGGGCCCGCTCCGACGAACAGCGCGAGGTAGTCCTCGAGGGTGTCCGGCAGCGGGCCGGCGGCGCGCCTTTGGAAGCGGGCACGTAGGTCGGTGGCGAAGAACAGCGGCTCCTTGAGCTCCGGCATGAAGATCTGGGGATGGCGAATCAGCATCTCGTAGAGCGCGGTGGTGCCGCACTTGGCGTGCCCGACGATGAAGAAGTCGGGCACGCGTGCGCGGCGCTCGCCTGCTCCGAGCGCGGCGTTGGGCTCAGCCGAGAGCGTCATAGCCCCACAGCTTCACGAGATCGCGATCGAGATAGTCGCTGAGCGCCACCACCTGGTCCTTGAAGCGCACCCGCAGCTCCCGCATCAGCGCCTCCTCGGGGGCACGCGGGTCGCCGAACACGAGGTGGCGCTGCAGCGCGTACAGAGCGTTGCGCCGCGGCCCCGACGGGGTCACCGCCTTGATCGTCTCCTTGAGAGCGTGCGAGATCGGGCCCCGCCCCACACCCACCGCATGGACCAGCTCGTTGAGCAGCTGCGAGCGCGGCCGCACCGTGGGATTGGCCTCCACGGCCTCCACCGGCGCGGTGTCGTCGACGTCGAGGAAACGCAGCACGCGCCGGACCGTCGCCTCGTTCTCGTTCCTGAAGTCGTCATAGATCAGCACCAGCACCTGCTCGGGCGAGAACGCCGCATGAAAGCGTCGAAGCTGCTCCACATAGCGAACGTGCTCGGAGTACAGGAGCATCTGCGGCCAGTAGCCGTAGCGCGGGACCTCGCGCCCCTCCCGGCGCTCGGACTCGAGCGATATCGCCCTGCCGAAGTCAGCCTCGGTCTCGTAGTAGACCTGGACGAACTGCAGGTGCAGCGAGTGCAGGAAGCTCGCGGGCTCGCGCAGGATCGCGATGATCCGCGCGTCGGGCCTGACCTCTGCGATCGCCTGCGCGGCTGTGTGCGACCACAGGTAGTGTGGCGAGGCCTCGCCGACTCGCTGTCCGCTCTGGGCGTCGCTGAACAGCTCCAGGTACTCCTCGAGCGTCTTCGCGATCCCCTGCGGCCGCGGCGGGGCGCGGACACGCAGCTCGCTGGCGAAGTACCACGGCTCCTTGACGTCGGGCATGAAGATCTGCGGGTGGCGCCTGAGCATCTCGTAGAGCGCCGTCGTACCGCACTTGGGGTGTCCGACGATGAAGAAGTCGGGCACGGCCACCGTCGCGCCCGAGCGCTCGGTGGCGCTGATTGTGTTGTTCACCGTCCTCTCCCCCTCCCCCGGTGGGTCGATCGCGCCTCGCGCGTCAAAGCAGTTCGGCGCCCGTGGCTCCAGCGGCCAGCGCCGAGGCTGACCGATAGTAGGCGCTCTGCTCTTTCAACAGATCGATCGTGTCGAACGCCGCCAGGCGCCCATCCTGGATGACCATCACGCGCCGGCAGATGTCGAGGGTCGACATCCGGTGGGCGATGATGAACAGCGTCAGCTCCTCTCTGAGGCCGGTCAGAGACTCCTGGATCAACACCTCCGACTGCGGGTCCAGGGCGCTCGTGGGCTCGTCGAGGACGAGCACCTCGGGGCGGCCCGCGAGCGCACGCGCCAGGCAGATCCGCTGTTGCTGGCCACCTGAGACCGCGTCGGCCCGCGGACCGACGCGCGTCTTATAGCCCTTCGGCCAGCCGACGATGTCATCGTGGATGCGTGCGAGCCGGGCGGCTCGCTCCACGGCCTCGTCGTCGAGGTCGCGGAAGAAGCGGATGTTCTCCGCCACCGACGCATGCACGAGACGGGGCTCCTGGGGGACATAGGCGACCCGCTCGTGCCAGTCGGCCGAGACGAATTCCTCCGCCGGCACGCCGTTGACGAGGTAGCGGCCCTCGTCCGGCAGCCTCAGCCGCAGCAGGATCTGGATCAAGGTCGACTTGCCCGCGCCCGAGGGGCCGATGATCCCGACCGTGTCCCCTCCGGCCACCTCGAAGCTGATGTCCGAGAGCACCGGGCGTCCCGGCCGATACGCGAAGGACACGTTCTCGAACGCCAGCGTGGCGATGCCGGTCAGCGGCAGCTCGCCCTCCGGCGGGCGGCTGGCCTCGTAGCGCCGACGAGTTTCCTGGAGGCGCTCGATGAAGGGGATGCACTGGCGCAGGCTCTGCCAGGCGCCCTGCACCGCCTGCCCGGACGAGCCGGCCCTGTAGAGGATCAGGAGCACCGCGCCGAGCGAGACGACGTGTCCGGTGCCCTTCGAGACGAGGACGGCGAGCCCGATCACGAGCATCACCGAGATCGCGCTCTGGTAGGCGTTCGGAGCGAGGCGACCGATCAGCTGCATGCGATAGAAGGCGTTGCGGGAGACGTCGATCTGCCGTCCGACCTGTGCGCGTTGGGCCTCGGCGACGCCGAAGACGCGCGTCTCCTCCGCGAGTCGGTTGGCCTGCGCGATCCCGCTCGCATAGTTCATCTGGGCGTCGGAGAGAGCGCGCGCCCGCCGCACCCCGGCCCGGTTGAGCGGCCGCAGCACGCGAAAGAGCACGACGGCGGAGACGATCACGATCACGGCCGCCTCGACGTTCAGCACGAACGAGGCCGCCAGCAGCACCAGGAAGGAGAAGGCCGAGCCGACCAGGCTGGTCGCCTGCAGCGCGGCTCCGGTCGCCTGGGCCACCTGGCCGGTCATGGTTTCCTGCATGTGACCCTCGCGCTCGCGCGACTGCATCCCCCACGAGGCCGCCGTGAAGGAGTCGAAGAGCTCGCTGCGCAGACGCGCCTGCACGCGGGAGGCGATCCGCGCGGGGAGAATCGCAAGTGGAGCGAGCAGGGCTGTGCGGAAGACCACCAGGAGCGCCGCGACGATCACGAGCGTGCTGGTCGCGGCGTGGATGTGAAACAGGTTGGAGTGCTGAGCACCCGTCTTCGGGTGGTCGACCAGCGCGAGCGCGATGCTGACGAGGACCGCGAGGAAGGCGGCTTCGGCGATACCGGAGATGATCGAGCAGACCGCCAGCAGGGCCATCGAGAGGCGACGATCGCCGACCAGGAGGCTCACCAGCTCGCGCGTGGAGGCCTTTGCCGATTTGCCCCAGGGGTCCGGAGGGAGGCGACGCAGAGGTGGCATCAGGCGAGCGCTCCGTTGCGCTTCGCGACGAGCCCACGCCCCGGGCCTGCCAGCCAGTAGGCGGCGATGCCGGCCGCGAACCAGAAATACGGTCCGCCCGCCGAGCCGGCGGAGAACGCGCCGGCGAATCCCATCACGGTGAGACCGGCGAGCACCGAGAAGATGGCGGCGAGAAACAGCCGCACGTCGAGGTCCTCGACCTTCGACAGCCGTCGCACCACGAGCAGGCCGAGGTACACCGTGAATGCGACCCAGAGGGCTAGACCTGGCAAACCGACTTCGTTCATGATGAAGTTGTACTCAGTCTCGGAGCTGAAGCCGTGGCCTTCCAGTGTCACCGTGGTGCGACCGCCGAAGCTGGATGCGGCGCCGGCGGTGCCCAGTCCGAACCCGAACGGCGCGTTGGCGATGTCGATCGGTATCTGTTTGAGGCTCACGGACTTGTATCCGCTCGAGGATGAGGCCGCCTGCGTGCCGGCGATGCTCGAGTAGCGGGAGAAGACCGCGGTGCCCTCGGTGGAGGTGACGACGGAGGCCAGCGGCAGCGCGAGGGCCAGGATCACGACGACCGCCATCAGCGGCCTTGCGACCCGCCGCCCCACGCTGAGCGAGAGCGCGGCGAAGGCGGCCAGCGTGACGACGGCGCCGAGCACGTCTGTGCGCGACAGCGACACGCCCACGGCGAGCACCGCCCCCAGGCACGCCAGGGCGAAGAGCCATCGCCGGCGCGGATCGGAGGTGGCGAGCAGCGCCAGAGCGCCGGGCAGCGCGATCACACCGACCGCGCCGCCGAAGCCGATGTCGGAGCCGAGCCCGAGGGGACGCACCCTGCCCGAGCCCCCGCTCGCGAAGGTCGTCCCCGAGATGCCATTCGCCCCCAGGACCTTTTCGCTGTAGCCGGGACCCCAGGCGGCCAGCTGGTGCGGGGTCAGCCGCACCTGGTAGGCGCTCACCAGCGCGTTGGCGGCCGCGATCAGCGCCAGGAGCATGAAGACCTTGCGCAGGCGCGGCTTGGAGCGCACGAGCAGATAGCCGAAGAAGAAGAACGGGATCCACTCCAGCTGCTGGCGAAAGCCCCCGAGTATCTTCAGGGTCCCGCTGGTGTTGGGATTGAGCGCCTCGAGCAGCACGATCGCGACGAACCCCAATACCCAGCCGGAGAGGGGCGGCAGCTTGGTGTGCCTGCTCGTGGCCAGGTGGCGCAGGATCGCTCCCAGGCAGACCGCGAATATCAGGCCATCGCGCAGGGCCGAGGTTGCGTTCCCCCCACCGGAGAAGAGCTTGACAGGGCCGTCCAGGCACCCGAGATAGACGGCCAGGATCGCGACGGTGACCTCGAGGCGAGGATTGACCAACAGGTAGATGATGCCCAGCACCCCGATCACCACGGCGATCGTGAGGGTGGCGCTCGGCTGCGGAACCGCGGTGGCGATTACGAGCGCCAGCACCAGCGCGACCAGGCCGGTGATCGCGACGAGGACGAAGTCCCCGAGGCGTCGTCGAGCGACGGCGGGGTGCGCCCCTCCGATCGGACCCGTGGGGTTCAGGTGGGGCATGCTCATCGCCCGATCAGCGTGCGCGGCCAGCTGCGCTGGCCGTACCCCGAGGAGAAGCCGTACCTCTCCATGTCGGGGCGCGAGACCGCATTGGCGACGAGTCCGAGCAGCGGGGCGCTGGCGGTCCGGGCCAGGAGCTGCATCAGCCGCTGGGCGGAGGCCTCGCGGGTGTGGCCCGCGCGCGCGACGACCACGATGCCGTCCACCATGCCCAGCAGCGGCAGCACGTCGCTGACCTGAAGCGGCGGGGGGGCATCGATGAGGACCTGATCGAACTCATCAGAGAGCGAGCGCAGCAGCTCGGGCATCGCCGGACGCGCGAGCAGAGCCGGCGGGTTGGAGACCGAGGTCCCGCCCACCAGGACCGAGAGCGAGCCGACTTCGGCAGACTCGACCATCGTGGCCACGCCTCCCTCGCCCGCCCCATTCTCCGCAGGGGCAGCGGCGAGGACCGGGCTTCCGCGCTCGACCTGCTGCAAAGCGCCGTCGAGCCGCCGTGTGCCGGCAAGGACGTCCGCGAGCCCATGCGGGCTGTTCACGCCCAGCAGCTTGGCCATCACTGGCCTGCGAAAGTCGGCCTCGACGACCGCCACACGCAGGCCGGCTTCGCGCTGGACGAGGGCAAGCCCGGCAACGACCGTGGACTTGCCATCGCCGGCATCGGCGCTCACGACCAGTATCGAGCGCGGGGGGCCCGTCCCCTCCCGCGCGCGCGCGTTGTCGAGCTGGAGGGTGGCATGCAGTCGCCGCAGCGGCTCGCTGAGCAGCTTGGAGGGCCGCAGCTCGCCCTTTCGCTGGACGATCGGCGATCTCACGCTGGGGAGGGCGGTGAGGATCTGCATCTAGAAGCCGGCCTGGAAGGCAGCGTCGATATCGCCCAGCGAACGCAGGCGGCGATCGAATCTGCTGACGATGTAGACGGCCAGGGATGCGAGGAGCAGCCCGATCACGAAGCCGAAGATCGCGTTCTTTTTCGGGCTCTTCGCGATCAATTCCGCCCTGGCGGGCTTGGCGACGCCGATCTGCTGCACGCCCACCACCGTCAGGTCGGCTTCGAGCTGGTTGAGCTTGGTGTTGAGCGAGGCGACCTGGAGAGCGGTGGTGGCGCCGCTGGAGGTTCCTCCTTTGGAGGACTTCGCTTTGGCGGCGCTGAGCTGGGCCAGTTCGATCCGCCGCATCTGTTTGCGCGTGGTGGAGATCGCGGCGTTGACCGACCGTTCGTAGTTTGCCTGGTGGCGTTTGATGTAGGTCTGGGCGTAGGCGTTCGCCAGATCGGACGCCCCTTTGGCGGTGCGAGCTTCGGCGGTGATCGAGATGAAGTCGCTTCCAGCCGCTGTCTTGGCCTTGGCTTTGCCCTTGGCGGCGGCCGCGTTGTGTTCCTTGCGCAGCCGCTGGTGAACGGCTTCGCCGATGCTCGTCTGGATCAGCTGGACCTGATTGGCCAGGGCTGTGGCGGTTGGAGTGGTCTTGCCGAGCGTGTTGTTGAGAAGCGCCTGGCCTTCAGAGGCTGCGCCGAGGTAGATCTGGGTCTTCACGGCGTAGAGCCCGGGTTTTCGCTTGTAGTACTCGTAGGTACCCCCGGCCACGACTATCGCGACGGCGAGAATCAACCACTTCCGTCTCCAGATCGGAGCGAAGATCGCAGTGGCGTTGGGAGTCTCGTTCATCGTAGGATCCGTCCAGAGCGCGCTACACGGCCACCATATGGTTCAGCCTATGCTGACGCTAAAGATTAGCGTGTCGGAGCTGGCCGCAAGCCCGTGCGCACGCGTGCAACGATGCTCCCATGCGCAGGTCAGCCATCTCTGCCCAAAGCTGGGCAGATGGCCCGAAATCCGCCGCAAAGCGACGCCTGCTGGTCGTCAGCCACCCCGCCGTGGTGAGCGTCAACCAGATGGTCTACCGCGAGCTCGCGCGGCGCGACTGGGAGGTGACGATCGTGGTGCCGAGCCGCTGGCGCAACGAGTACTCGCAGGCTCCGATGTTCCCGCGAGCGCTCCCCGGCATGGAGAGCGCTCTGCGCCCGACGCGGGTCGCGCTGGCCGGACGTCCGCAGCGCCACATCTATCTGACGAGCTGCCGCGCGCAGTGTGCTCGCTCGCGCCCGGATGTGGCGTTCATCGAGGCCGAGCCGTACTCGCTGCCCGCCTCGCAATGGGGCTGCACGCTGAAGCGCATGGGGGTGCCCTTCGGGGTCCAGTGCTACGAGAACATCGACAGGGACCTCCCGCTGCCGGTCCGCTGGCTGCGCGGGAGGGTGCTGCGGGACGCGGCCTTCGTGGCCGCTCGCTCTGAGAGCGCGGCACGCCTGGCACGCGCGTGGGGCGCCGCCGGGGAAGTCGATCTGGCCCCGCCCGCGGTGCCCACGTGGGAGCAGCTGCCCCCGCGGTCTGAGCATCCGTTCACCGTCGGCTACGCCGGCCGTCTGGTCGAGAGCAAGGGGCTCGCCGACCTGCTGGCGGCCGTGCGCGCGCTGCAGGCCCCGGTGGAGCTGCTGCTGATCGGCAACGGTGAACTGAGAGCAGGCCTCGAGGGACAGCCGATCCCCGGCTCGAAGGTGCGCGTCCTCGACGGGCTGAGCCACGAGGAGATGCCCGTCGGTTACAGGCAGCTGGACGTGCTCGTGCTGCCCTCGCACACGACGGCCACCTGGAAGGAGCAGTTCGGCCGGGTGATCATCGAGGCGCTGTGGTGCGGGGTGCCGGTGGTGGGCTCGGACTCGGGCGAGATCCCGTGGCTGATCGAGCTGACAGGAGGAGGGCTCACATTCCCCGAGGGAGACGTCGAGGAGCTGGCGGACCGGCTGAGAAGGCTCCGCGAGGAGCCCGCGCTGCGCGAGCGGCTCGCGCAGGCGGGTCGGGCAGCGGTCGAGCGGCTGTTCACCGTCTCCGCGGCCACCGACCCGCTCGAGCGCATGCTGCTTCGTGCAGACGCGCGTAGAGCTCGTGGTGGCGCTCGACCATCCGCTCCCAGCTGAAGGAGAGCGCGGCCTGGCGCGCCGCTTGGCCCATGCGCTCCCGCAGCGGCCCATCCTCGGCCAGCCGCTGCAGGCGCTCGGCGATCATGCTCGGCTCGCGGCTGATCAGGTAGCCGCTCTCCCCATCCGCCACGAGCTCGCGCACCCCGTTGACCGGCGTGGCGAGGATCGGCAGGCCGCTGGCGGCGGCCTCGAGCGTCACCAGCGAGAACGCCTCGTAGCTGGTGGGAAAGACGAGCGCGTTGGCGAGCTGGTAGACGAGCTGGACGTCGCGTGTGACGCCGATCCAGTGAACGGCGTCACCGACGCCCAGCGACCGTGCAAGCTCCCGGTAGCGCTCCTCATCGCCGCCGCCGGCTACCACGAGCTCCCAGTCGGGTGCCGAAGCGAGCGCCCGGATGAGGACCTCCAGCCCCTTGCGCTCCCACTCGCTGCCCACGAACGCGGCCACCAGTCGCTCGCGCGGGATGCCGAGCGTCGCGCGCATCGCGAGCGCCTGCTCCGCGCGGACGCCGGGCGCGAATCGCTCGATGTCCACTCCGTTCTGGATCGTCACGATCCGCTCGAACGCCCCGGGGAAGTGCTCGCGCATCTCCTCGGCGACCCCTTCCGATACACACACGAACGTCGCCGAGCGGTTGGCGCGATAGCACAGTCGCTCTGCGATCAGGTTCAGCGCGGCGACCACCTTGATGGAGCCCCGGGAGAGCCGTGTCGATCGGCTGGGGGTGGCGGGGCCGATCTGATGGCAGTAGTGCACCGCGATCACGTCAACCGGGTTGAGCACGATCGCGCCGGTCGCCTGCACGACGCCCCGTCGCCACCTGCGCACGGCGAGTGAGCCTGTCACGAAGAACCACGGATAGGCGATGAGGAAGGGGCGAGCAGGCCCTCGCACACGGCGAAAGACCACTCCACTCCCCTCCGGCAGCTGACAGGTGCGAGCGATGACCGTGACGTGATGGCCCAGGCGCCGTAGCCCGGTGATCAGGGCGACGAGCTGACGCTCCATCCCCCCCACCGGTCCGATGTCGTGGGCCACGATTGTCACATCGCACACCGCCGAGGGCTGTTGGGTGGTGTGCTCGGTGGCCTGATCGGTTTCCATTCTCGCCCTCGCTGCGCCCGCGCGCACGTTATCGAACCCGATCGCCGCGCCCCAGCGGCTTGGTAGTCTGCAACGGGGTGCGCACCTACTCGGACCAGCTGGCCTCGGCCGGCATATCCATGAGCGAAATCGTGGATGGGGCGCTCGAGGCAGCCCACCCCGAGCCGAATCTGCGTTGGCTTGACATCGGCTGTGGGCGCGGAGACCTGCTCAGGAGGATTCGCGACGAATGGCAGCCCGCGGGCCTCTGGGGCATAGACCCGATCGACTGGCTCGAGGACGATCTCAGGGCGGATGTCAACTTCGAGAGTGTCGCCGCGGAGGACGCCCGCGATCTGCCGACGGTCGACCGCGTCCTGCTCGTCGAGGTGATCGAGCATCTCGAGGCTCCGTGGAGCGCGCTGCGTCAGGCCGCGCGGCTCGTGGCACCCGGTGGACGGCTCGTCGTCACCACGCCCAACCTCGCCCGCCTGCGCAACCGCCTCGAGCTCGCGGTGCGCGGACAGCTCACATCGTTTCGGCCGGATAACCAGCCTCACATATCGCCGGCCCTCCCCCACGTCACAACGAGGATTCTCTCCGAAGAGGGCCTCATACCGGAAGCGCCGCGCTTCTCCGGCGCGGATGTGATCTCGTTGAGCAAAGGACGCCTGTGGCCACAGAGCGTCCGCTCCCGCCATCCGGTTTTGACCTCTGTCTCGGTGATCATCCCAGCGTTTCGGCCACCGCAGGCGTAGGCTAGACTCCCGCGATGCTCCCAGTTCACAGCTGCCACGCGGCCCGATATCTTCACCATCGACCTGCACGCGACGGAGGACGGCAGAGAAGATGCTGAAGGACCGCGCGCTCGTGCACGTCAGAGCGCTGCGGCAGAGCTACGATCGATGGCGCCTCCTGCGCCGGCTGCCACAAGGTGGAACATGCGCAGAGGTGGGTGTCTGGAAGGGTGAGAACGCCGCGGCGATCCTGCGCACGAACAAACCCAGGACCCTGTACCTGATCGACCCCTGGGAGCATCAGCCCGAGTACACCAAGGCGATGTACGGCGGGAGGGCGGCCGGCCAACAGGAGATGGACGCGATTCACACGGCCGTGGAGAAGCGCTTTGCTCGGGAGGTCTCCGACAGCCGTGTCCACGTCTGGCGTCTGCGCTCGAGCGACGCAGCGGAGAAGCTCCGAGACGTTCGGCTCGACTGGGCCTGGATCGACGGCGACCACACCTACGAGGCGGTCAAGGCGGATCTCGAGAGCTTCGCTCGGGTGCTCGCTCCCGGCGGGTACCTGGCCGGCGACGACTACATGCTCGGCTGGTGGGGCAACGACGTGATACGCGCGGTCGACGAGTTCGCGGCCGCACACAAGTGCCAGCTCGACATCGTCGGGTCACAGCATTTCCTGATCAAGCTGAACGGCTAGCGAGCGCCTCGAGCTCAGCGAAGAACCGCTTGCGCATCGCGATGTCGGTGAAGTCCCGCAGGAACCGCTCGCGTCCCGCCCGGCCGATCTCCTGGCGTAGCTGCGGCGATGCGAGCAGCGGCTCGAGCGCCTGTGCCAGGGCGGCGGGCTCGCCCGAGCTCGCGAGCAGGCCTGTGCGCCGATCCTCGATGAACTCGGCCGGGCCGCCCGAATCGACGGCGACGACGGCTACGCCCCTGGCCATCGCCTCGAGCAGCACGATCCCAAATGGCTCGGGGTCGGACGCATTCACGAGGATGTCCATCAGCTCGATGTAAGGTCCCGCATCGGGCACCTGTCCGGTCATGGTGACCGCGTCCCCGAGCCCCAGTTGGGCGACCAGCGGTTGCAGTGACTCGGCGTACTCGGTCGATAGGCCATGGGCGTCGCCCCCGACGATCAGCGTGTGAAAGCGGATACCGCGCTCGCGCAGGAGCGCCTGGGCACGCAGCAGCCGGTCCTGCCCCTTCCACGGCTGCAGGCGTCCCACCAGGCCGACCACGGGCACGCCTGGTGGAAGCGGCAGCGACGCCGGCGCCGAGCCGGGATCGGGGATGCGGGTGCCGGGAGCGACGACGAACGTGGCTCGAGCGGGAGAGAGCTGGCGCTGCGCTCGCGCGGAGGCGCTCGAGGAGCAGCCCACCGCGATCGCCGGCAGGGCGGTGGCACAGCGGTCGAGCCAGTGACCGGAGGGGATGTCGTGCTGCCACCAGATGACCCGGTCGCTCATGCCGGCGAGCACGGCCGCGGGCGCGCAATACAGCTGCGCCTTGGCGATCCAGTTGACGATCAGATCGGGCTGGCGGCGTCGCAGCAGCCGCGAGAACCGGAGCACCCAGGCGAGCAGGCGATGAACCTGTCGCACGCGACCCGTGGGTATGACCTCGACTCGAAACCCGCGATTCCGCAGCTCGGTCGGCCAGGGACCCGGCTCGAAGAACACCAGCTCGAGCTCATGCCCGCTTTCACCCGCCCCGTCGAGCACCGTCTGAAGCATCGTCTCGGAGCCGCCGAGGCGTTGACCCCAAGGAACGGTTATGAGTATGCGCATGCTCTGCAGAGCCTGTTCGCGCTGGCGCGCACACCGTCGTTCACTGGCTGAGGTTATCCTATGGTTCACCGCAGGCGAGCAGCGCTGAGTCCACGATGAATCGCACGCCCAGCCCTCCCGTCCCAGCCGAGCGTGTCGCCCTCGTGCACGACTATCTCCTGGTCATGCGCGGCGCGGAGCGGACGTTCGCGACGATGGCCGATCTCTACTCCTCGGCGCCGATCTTCACACTGCTCTATGACGAGCAGGGGACCGACCGGCGCTTCGCGGGACACGCGATCGCCACCTCCCCGCTTCAACGCCTCGGGGCGGGCCAGTCGAGCTTCAGACGCCTGCTGGCGCTCTATCCGTGGGCGGTGCAGCGGCTGCGGCTGCCGGCCTGCGAGGTGGTGCTGAGCAGCAGCAGCGCATTTGCCCACGGTGTGAGAGCTCCACCCGGTGCCGTGCACATCTGTTACTGCTACACGCCGTTTCGCTACGCCTGGTATGAGCAGGAGCGCGCTCTGCGTGAGGTTCCCGCGCCGCTGCGGGCGCTGCTGCGCCACCAGCTCGCCCGCATCCGCCGCTGGGACCTCTCTGCCAGCACGCGCGTGGACGACTACATCGCCATCTCAGAGCTCAGCCGTGAGCGCATCAAGCGCTACTACGGACGCGAGTCGGTGGTCATCCATCCCCCGGTGGAGACCGAGCGCTTCACGCCGGGGGAGCCCGGCGAGCGGCTTCTGGTCGTCTCTGAGATCGTCCGCCACAAGCGTCTGGACGTCGCACTCGAGGCGGCGCGCCGAGCGAGGATGGGGATCAGCGTCGTCGGCTCGGGCCCGGACCTGCCCGCCCTGCGGGCGGCCTATCCGGAGGCCGAGTTCCTCGGACGCGCAGACGACGAGATGCTCGCCGAGCTCTATCGGAGCGCGCTCGCCGTGGTGGTGCCGAGCGTCGAGGAGTTCGGCATCGTCGCCGTCGAGGCGCAGGCCTCGGGGCGGCCCGTGATCGCGGCGGCCGTGGGCGGCGCGACCGAGACGGTCATCGACGGGCAGACCGGAAGGCTCGCAAGCCCGGACGACGTCGAGTCGTTCATGCGCGCGATGCAGAGCATCGATACGCTCGACTTCGATCCGGAGCAGGCGAGAAGCAACGCCGAGCGCTTCTCGGTGAGCGCCTTCAAGCGTCGACTCTCGGCTCACCTCGAGCGGGTGCTCGAGGGCGCACGCGGAGCCCGCTCCCCCACGGACCGGGTGTGACGGCGGCGGATAGGGTGTCTGCGATGCCCACCAGATCGCTTCGGATCGCCTGGCTCGGAGTCGGGCCCTCCGCCCGCGAATCCGGGGGCGTGCCGGGTGTCGCATCCGATCTCCTTCACGGTCTTGCGAGCCTCGGCCACCGCATCGACTGCTTCTCGCCCGCCCCTGAGCACGCGCTCCCCGAGCGCCTGGCGGCGAACGAGAACCTCACGTTCATCTGGGGAACGAGCGGCTGGCGCTGGGATCGCTGGTACAGCCGCACGAAGATCGCCGCGTTCGGGTCGGGCCTGCTCGCCCGCGGCCTGGGCTCGCTGCGGCTTCGCCGTGTCCTCGCGCGCAGGCACCGGCAGGAGCCCTATGACGTGATCTACCAGTTCTCCAACATCGAGACGCTCGCCGTTCCCGCGGGCGTCGCCCGCGAGGTGCCGCTGGTGATCCATCCCGAGACACACAGCGCAGGCGAGCTCAGGTTCCTGATCTCCGAGCGGCGGCTGAGCCTTCGCTGCCAGCCAGTGCACACGTTCGTGATCGCGGTGACGATCATGTCGCTGCGCGCGCTCGTCCAGCGCGTGAAGATCCGACAGGCCTCTCTGCTGGTGTGCATCAGCGGCGTGTTCCGCTCCCACCTCGTCAAGGACTACGGCTTCCCAGCCGAGGCCACTGTCGTCATCCCCAACCCCGTGCGCCTCGAGCGCTTCTCGCCCTCGGATCGGGAGCCTGGAGAGCCGCCGATCGTGCTCGTCCTCGGTCGGATCGCCGTTCGCAAGGGCATAGAGGACGTCGTCGCCGCGGCGCACATGCTGAGCGAGCGCAACCTCGACGTGAAGCTGCGCATCGTCGGCGGTCCGGGGCTGTGGTCCGACTACACCAAGCTGCTGGAGGACCTTCCGCAAGAGAGCTCCGAATATGCCGGACGCATCCCCCCCACGGAGATCCCCGAGGAGCTCGAGCGGGCGGATCTGCTGTTGCAGGTGAGCAAGTACGAGCCGTTTGCCCTGACCGTGGCGGAGGCGCTCGCCGCCGGGGTCCCGGTCGTGGCGAGCAGCGAGGTGGGGGCGATCGAGGGCGTGGACTCCGGGGTGGTCATCGAGGTGGCGCCCTCAGATGTCGAGGGCATCGTCGCAGCGATCGTCGCGATGCTGGAGCGGGTGAAGGCCAACCCGAGCGCGACGCGATCGCTCGCGCGGGCGGAGGCAGAGCGGCTGTTCGCACCCGAGGTGGTCTCGAGAGGCATCTCGGCGGCGCTCGAGCAGCTCCTAGCTGTAGAACCTGAGGACGTTGTTCATCCGGGTCTCCTTGGAGGCTGGGGGTGTCTAAGCCACCCAGACCCAAGGAGAACACCGGATGAAGCTGC
>JADGPL010000017.1 GCA_017882455.1 Solirubrobacteraceae bacterium
ACCGTCGGGGAGATCCGTCCGCCGAACCAGAGTCGCACGAAGCTCGGATGCTTCTCGTAGTAGGCGACGTGCAGCTCGAGCTCGCGGCTGACGAAGTCGCGGATCGAGGCGATCTCCCACGTCGCCTCGGTTGCTTCGGCGTGCTGATCGAGCTCGGCGAGCTGCGCGCTCAGCAGCCGGTCGAAGATCTCCTCGCGGTCGGCGAAGAAGCGGTAGAGCGAGGGAGCGGACACGCCCGCCCGCTCGGCGATCGCCCGAGTGGTGACGGCGTCCAAGCCCTCTGCTTCGATCAGCTCGGCGGCGGCCTCGAGGATGCGCCCGACGGTCTCGCGGCTGCGGACCTGGACGGGTTCCCTGCGATGGCGGATCGTGTTGCTCACGCGCTTGGGTGCGATCCTCTCACCTGCCCCGACGATGAGCTTGACAAGGGGCGCACCTCACCGTACTGTAACACGAATCGCATTTGTGTATTAGAGAGGTGAGGGCGAGGGAACCGTGAGCAACGAACCAAATCTGCATGGCAAGGTCGCAGTTGTCACCGGCGGCGGCTCGGGCATCGGTCGCGCGACGGCGCTGCTGCTCGCCCACCACGGCGCCAAGGTCCACGTCGCAGATCTGAGGGCCGACACCGCCGAGGAGGTCGTTCGGGCGATCGAGGCTGCAGGCGGGAGTGCGGTTGCACACGCCCTGGATGTCTCCGATCCCGATGCGGTGGAGGCGTTGGCCGGGAGCGTGTTTGCCGAGGAGGGCCACGTCGACATCCTTCACAACAACGCCGGCATCGGTCACGGAGGGAACATCGAGGCGACCACGTTCGAGGACTGGCAGCGCGTCATCGGGGTCAACCTGCTCGGCGTCGCCTACGGCGTCCAGGCGTTCATCCCGCGGATGCTGAAACAGGGCCGTCCGGCCTCGGTGGTGAACACGGCATCGATGGCGGGCCTCGTGCCCACCGCCAAGATGGCCCCCTACTGCGCGTCGAAGTTCGGCGTGGTCGGCCTCAGCGAGTCGCTCAACGCCGAGCTCTCCAAGCGGGGTATTCACGTCAGCGCGATTTGTCCGGGCATCATCGACACCCCGATCGTCTCCACAGGGATCGTGCGCGGGGACATCGCCGACATCCAGGGACGGGCATCGAGCTACTACGCCAAGCACGGCGCATCCCCCGACGAGGTCGCGCAGGCGATCCTCGCGACCATCGCCAGGCCCAGGCTCGTCGTCCCGGTGCCCCGCCGCCATGTCACCGTGCCCTACCTGTTGCACCGCATCTCACCGCGGCTCGTCCAGCCGCTCGCACGGAGCTTCGAACGCATCGTCACGCGCGGCTGACGGGAGGAGATCGATCATGAACGACCAGGTCGCGATCATCACCGGAGCGGCCAGCGGCGTCGGGCGGCACTTCGCCACCGAGCTGCGGCGGCGACGTCCCCAGATGCGCCTCGTCCTGGTGGACGTAGACGGCGAGCGGCTCGCGGAGTCCTTCCAGCCCGCTGAGCACGTCGTGCTCGAGGCGTTCGACATCCGCTCCGTGGAGGAATGGCAGCGCGTGGTCGACGAGACGATCGGGCGTTTCGGGGCAGTCGACTACCTCTGCAACATCGCTGGCATCGACCGCTCGGCCATGTTCATCGATCAGCCGTTGGGGAACATCGACGCCCTCGTTGACATCAATCTCAAGGGCTCGCTCTACGGGATGCGGATCGTAGCCGGGCACATGGCCGCCCGCGGGTCGGGACACATCATCAACATGGCCTCGCTGGCCGGGGTCACGCCGACGCCCGGCACCTCGATCTACTCGGCCACGAAGTTCGGCCTGCGGGCCGTCTCCATCGCGGCGGCGGTCGAGCTGCGCTCCCGCGGCGTGTATGTGACAGTCATCTGCCCGGACCTCATCAACACCGCGCTGCTCGACCAGCACCTCGACAACCAGGACGCCGAGGCTGTCGCGCTGATCTTCTCTGGATCTCGGGCTCTGACAGCCGACGAGGTCAGTGAGGCGATCTTCCGCGCGATGCGCGACCGACCGCTTGAGATCGACCTGCCCTTCAGCCGCGGGCTCCTGTCGAAGCTCAGCAGCGCCGTCCCCGGGGTGCTGCTGATGCTGTACGAGCCGCTGAAGCGCAGGGGCATCAGGCAGCTCGAGCGCGCCCGCCGCGAGCGGGGGCGCGCGTGAGCGCTGCTCCCTCGACCCCGATCAACCAGGTGTGCATAGTCGCGCGGAACGCGCCCCGCACCGCGCGCTGGTACACCCACGGCCTGGGGATGCTGCCCGCCGGGTGCAACGTCTTCTTCGGCAGGCTCACCGAGCGCGTCCAGGCGGTTCCCAGCCCGCTGCTTCTGGCGTGCTGGGCGCTCGACCGCCAGGGCTTCTTCCAGGTCGAGGTCTTTCAATACCGCACCCCGCGCTCACGACCGCTGCGCGCCGACTGGCGCCCGGCGGACTGGGGGTACTCGATGGTGGGCGTGCACGTAGGGGACTTCGACGCCACCCTCGACCGGCTCGCTGGGCTCGGCTCGCTGCCATACACCCGGCCGGACGGTCCTCCCGGTGACCGCCGCGTCTGCATCCCGGACCCCGACGGAAACCTCGTCGAGCTGCTGGAGCGCGATCCGCTCGAGAGCGTCGCCCCAGCGCTCGAGCGCCCGGATCTGGGGGCCGCGGTGCGCGTGGTCACGGTCTCGGTGCCGGACGTGGAGGCGTTCTGCGACCGGGCCGAGCGCGGCCTGGGGCTAGTGAGCGAGGATCTCGAGCTCCACGCCCCCGAGCACGACCGGCTCTGGGGCCTTGAGGGCACTCGGCGCCGCTCCGCGGCGTTGCGCGGCGGCGGCGTCGCGCTCGAGGTCGTGCAGTACGAGCATCCCGAGGGCCGGCGCTGGCCGGACGGCTACCGGCTCTCGGACCTCGGCTACATGAACGTCGCGGTCGGGTTCCGCGACACCGGCGAGTTCGACCACAGGCTCACAACCGCCCGGGCTGCCGGCTGGAGACCTCACGGCAAGGCGCTGGAGGCTGGGGTCTTCAAGGTCGTGTATCTCGACGATGCCGACGGCTTTGACGTCGAGATGCTCTGCCCGCGGCGTTGGGCGGACAGGCTGACCGGGTTCTCTCCGAGGAAGGCCCCCGGGCAGCGCACAGTCGTCCGGATCGCTCGCGCGCTCGCCGGACAGGCGAGGGCGCGGTACCACCAATCCGAGAAGAACGGGAGACCCTCATGACCGAGATCACCGGAGGCGAGCTGTTCGCTCGCGCGTTGCAGGCGGAGGGGATCGAGTTTCTCTTCGGGCTCCCCTCACCGGAGTCCGACCCCCTGCTTCTCGAATTGCCGGAGCACGGCATCCGGCTGGTGCCGGTTCGCCACGAGGCGGCGGCCGTCCACATGGCCGAAGGCCTCTTCAAGACAACCGGCAAGGTCGCCGCCGTGCTCGGCAACCCCGGCCCGGGGTCGGCCAACCTGCTGCCCGGCGTGCTCACCGCCCTGCACGAGGGCGTGCCGGTGTTGGTGATCACCTCGCAGCACCGGCTGGGCATCGTCTATCCCTCCTCGCCCGCCACCTTCCAGGGCCAGGATCAGCTCGACCTGTTCCGCCCCGCCGTCAAGTGGGGCGGCCCGGTCTTTGAATGGGGCCGGATCCCGGAGGTTCTGCGCCTCGCCTTTCGTGAGATGTGGAATGGACGCCCCGGGCCCGTCCACGTCGAGCTGCCCGCCCCGATCCTGTATGCCACCGGGGACGACGAGGGCACGCCGATCTTGCCCCCCACCGCCTACCGAGGCATCGGGCCACAGGCCTCTCAGGCGCAGGTGGCCGAGGCAGCGCAGATGCTCGCAACAGCTGAGCGACCGGTCGTGATCTCGGGCAGCGGCGTCGACCGCGCGGGCGCGAACGACGCGCTGCTTGAGATCGTCGAGCTGCTCGGTTGCCCGGTGCTGACGACGATGGCGGGTCGCGCGACCGTGCGGTCCGATCATCCGAACTACGTCTTCGGGTTCGGGCCGGCCGGCGACCAGGTGCGTCGCGAGGCCGATGTGCTGCTTGTCGTCGGCTCGCGCGTGGGAAACCTCGACGTTCCGTATGACCAGTACTGGGGCGATCCTTCCGGGCAGCACCTGATTCAGGTCGACATCGACCCGCGCCACCTTGGCGTCACCCGCCCGCTCAGCCTCGGCATCCTCGCCGATGCCCGGGCCGCCCTCGAGGGGATCGCCGGCCAGCTGCGCACGATGGCTCGGCCGCAGCGCGACGGGAGCAGCCTGGCGCGCTACCTGGCGCTCGACCAGGAGGTCCGGATGTCGCAGGCCGGACCGATCCTCGAGTGGCAGGGGCCGGGCATCCATCCCGCACACGCCGTCGGGGCGATCGGGGCCGTCTTCGGCCCCGATGCGATCTACACCGTCGACGGCGGCAACACATCGCTCTGGGCCTACTCGGTCCTTCCGCCGACCCGCCCGCGCTCCTACCACTCGATCCTCGAGCTGGGCATGCTCGGCACGGGCATCCCGTCGGCGATCGGCGCCAAGCTCGGCGCGCCCGATCGCGAGGTCGTGTGCATCACCGGCGACGGCGCGGCGGGATTCAACATCATGGAGATGCAGTCCGCGGCTCGCGAGAACGTCGCGCTCACGACGATCGTCTTCGCCGAGGGCTCCTGGACGATGGAGGAGCCCAACGAGCTTGCGCTGTATGGCAAGACCTTCGGGACTTCACAGGGCGAGATCCGCTGGGACCTCGTAGCCCAGGGTCTCGGCTGCCACAGCGAGTACGTGGACCGCATCGAGGATCTTGAACCGGCGCTGCGCCGCGCCCAGGCGCATGACGGCCCCAGCCTCATCTGCCTGCGCACCGACCACGATGCCAACCTCGCCGTCCCGGAGGACATGATGGCCCGCTTCTTCGAGGTCTACTCGGGGCCGGTGCCGGTCGAGCAGCCTGCCTAGCGTTTCCCCGGCCATACAGTCGCGCGAGCTTTTCCGTGAGGGCGAGTCTGGGGAGAGTGCTGGATCACGGCGCCTCGCATCGACAACTGCTCCGGGTCAAGATTGATCTCCGCGGTGCCTTGACGTGCCTCTAGCCGCGCGCCGGTAGTCACGCCTGTTCGACAGAGCTGGCTTAGCGGACCAGTACGTCGCGCTGTTTCTGTCTACTTGGCGGTTTGCGGAGTGTGGAATGCTCGATTAGGATGGGTCGAGGATCCAGGCCGGCGATCTCGTGTGCGGAGGAGTCTGTGGCAGTGCTTGACGGGTATGCCTTTGACGAGCACAGCGGGGGGGACACGCGCTCCCGCGTGCTGCGTTCGCAGGTCGACATCTATGTGCTCGGGCTGGTCATCGAGAAGCCGAGTCATGGCTATGAGATCAGCCAGCGGTATGAGGCCCGGCTCGGCACGTTCCTGCAGGTGAGCCGCTCGCGGATCTATAAGACGCTTAGTCGTCTAGAGCGCGATGGCCTGATCGAGGCGATGCCGGCCGAGGCGCTCTCCGGTGCTCGGCGGGGAGCAAAGGCTGGGTCGTCGTATCGCGCGACGCCAGACGGGGCACGGGCTTACCGTGGCTGGCTGGCTGAGCGGGTACGCGAGGATCCCCAGCGTGTCGAGATGCTCGGGCGGCTGACTCTTGCGGGTGTCAATAGTGTCGAGGCGGCCCTCGGCTTCATCGACGGTTACGAGCAGCAATGCGTCCGGGAAGCGCAGGCGCTGGCTCCGCCAGCAGATGTGGGCTCTGCCTCTGGAGCTCTTGTTGGTCTTGTGCAGCGCCTGCTGTTGGAGGAGCGGCGACGGAGGATAGACGCGCAGTTGGCCTGGATCTCCTATGCGAGAGCGGAGTTGCGTGCCGCGAATGAGTGCTCCGCTGTCGGCGAGGAGCGGCCGTGAGCTTGCTTTCCCTTGAGCATGTGACCAAGCGGTCTCGGCGCGGGCGCCTGGAGAGGATTGCGGTAAGAAACGTGTCGCTCGAGATGGAGCCGGCGGAATTGCTGGCGGTGTGGGGTCCTCGCCGGTCCGGTCGGTCCACGCTGCTGCGTCTCGCGGCTGGTCTGGAGTCGCCTGACGAGGGGATGGTCAGGTTTGAGGGTCGTGATCTCGCACGATCGCGTAACGCCGTTCTGGGTAGCCGACTCGGCTACTGCCAGATGTCGTTCGCTTCCAGCGAGCGTGGTCTTGCGGTCGAGCATGTCGCGGCCGGTCTGCTTGCGCAGCGTGTATCGCCGAGGGAGGCGCGGCGACGCGCGGAGGAAGTGCTCGCCCGTGTCGGCGCGGAGGACTGCGCACACTTTGCCTGTCATGAGCTTGACGGCGCCGAGGTGGCACGAGTAGCGATCGCGGCTGCGTTGATCACGGCGCCCGCATTGTTGGTGATCGACGAGCCCACGAACGGCGTCGACGTGTTGGAGCGTGACCCGCTGCTCGCGTTGCTGCGCTCGATCGCCAACGAGGGTGTCGCGCTGCTCATGAGTGCCGGTGACGCCCAGAGCCTGGGTGGCGTGGACCGCGCACTATCGATCGACAACGGTGAGCTTCGTGGACCGCTTACGGCACCGGACACGCGAGTCGTGCCGCTCAGGCCGGTGGCAGGCGACACCAGTGGCATGGAGTTGGGAACACAACAGCAGTGAGCGGCAGCGCCTCTGCCGCGATGCTTGAGCTGGAAGGCGTCGTCAAGCACTATTCTGGTCCTGGGGGCGAGGTGGTGCGCGCCGTCGACGGCATCTCCCTATCTATCAGGGCGGGCGAAATCGTCGCCTTGCACGGTCCCAGCGGCTCGGGCAAGAGCACGCTGCTGATGCTCGCAGCTGCGCTGATGAAGCCCGACGCGGGACGAATGCGCTTCGAGGGCGTGGATCTCACGTTGATGTCTGCCAACGTGACGGCGGACTATCAGCGTGAGCAGATCGGCTTCATCTACCAGTCGTTTCATCTGATGGCCGAAGTGCCGGCCGTCGAGAACGCGGCGATCAAGCTTCTGGCGAACCGTGTCCCGCTCAAGCAGGCGCGTCGCGCTGCTGTTCCCTGGCTTGAGCGAGTCGGCCTTGGGAAGCGGTTGGATCACACGCCAGACCGGCTTTCCGGTGGAGAGCGCCAGCGCGTCGCGATCGCGCGCGCGCTCATCAGCGAGCCGCGTCTGATCCTGGCGGATGAGCCGACCGGCAGTCTCGACACACGGCGCGGTGGCGAAATCCTTGCGCTGCTCGCCGACATCTGTGATCAGCAGAAAGCAGCAATGCTGCTCGTTACTCACGACTCTCAGGCCACTGCGATCGCCGACCGCGTCTACGCGATGCGGGATGGCAAGCTAGCTCTCGGCGAGATGGACAGCGGTCCTCCCGAGCCCCTGCGCCAACGCGTGCCGGGATAGTCGTGCGGCTTTCGAGTCTCCTCTACTTCTACGGGCGGAGGCTGCGTCGCCGTCCGGTGCAGGAGCTCCTCGCGGGTCTCGGGATCGCGATCGGCGTGGCGCTGGTGCTTGCGGTCCAGGTTGCCAACAGCAGCATCACAGACGCCTCGACCTCGATCGTTCGTGGCATCGCCGGCACCGCCACGTTGCAGCTCCGGTCGCGAGACTCCAATGGGTTTGACGAAGCTCTGCTCGCGAAGGTCCATCACTTGCCTGGTGTGGCACGCGCTGCCCCGATCCTCGAACAGGGCGCCACTCTCGTCGGCAGAAGCGATCGCAGCGTCGCCGTTGATCTTGCGAGCGCGGCCCCGGCGCTGCTGCGGCTTGACGGCGGCATCGTGCGCAACATCTCCGTCCACGACCTGACCAGCCCGGGCGTGATGCTTCCGACCGCCACGGCAGCGGCGCTCGGGCTCTCGCCCGCGGCGTTCCAGGCCGGTGAAGGCGCGGCGCCGCGGGTCACGCTCAACGTTCGCGGCCAAGCCCACTCGGTGCCGGTGCTGGCGGTCCTTGGCCCCGAATCGATCGGCGCGCTCTCCAACGCAATGGCCGCGATCTCGCCGATCTGGTGGGAGCAGAAGATCACAGGGCTCGGTTCCCGCGACACCCGCATCCTGGTAAAGACCGAGCCAGGTCGCCAGGCTCAGGTTGAGAGCGAGCTCCGTACGCTCGCGGCGGGACGTCTGACGGTGGCGCCCGCCGATCAAGACGTTGCGCTGCTCAAGCAGGCCGTGACGCCGAACACCGAGGCGACGGGCTTCTTTGCGCTCGTCAGCGCGATCGTGGGGTTTCTGCTGGCGTTCAACGCGATGCTGCTGACGGTGCCCGAGCGCCGGAGGATGATCGCCGACCTGCGAATACAAGGCCTTCGGCCTCGCCAGCTCGCAACGATGCTCCTCTTCCAGGCGCTCTGCCTCGGCGTCATGGCGTCTCTCGTCGGTCTGGTGGCTGGCGATGTCCTGTCGCGGACCATCTTCCATACGACACCTAGCTACCTCGCCACGGCCTTCCCGCTGGGTACACAGACCGTCGTTGGCCTATCAGCGGTTCTCATTTCCTTCGCCGGAGGCGTCATTGCGACATGCCTCGCCGCTGCTCCGCCGCTTTTCGATCTGCGCCGCAGCCGAGCCGTCGACGCTGTCTACTCAGAGGATGAGGAACCCGGTCAAGCTCTGGACCACCGAGCGCAGGTCCGGCTGTTCCTCGTTGGCGTCATTGTGATGCTCGCCACCAACGGGCTGCTCATCTTCTGGCCCTCCGGGATCGTGGTTGCGACGATCGGGCTAGCGCTCGGGACGCTCCTTGCGATCCCGCTGGCATTCCGCCTCGCGTTGCGTCTCGCGGAGCGCCTCGCTTCGCTCACACCGCGGCTGAACACGCTGGCCGTTGCGGTGCGCGCATTGCGAGCCACGACCATAAGGTCACTTGCGCTTGCAGCGACCGGCGCGATAGCGGTCTTCGGCTGCGTCGTCGCCGAAGACTCTCATTACGACCTGCTGCACGGCCTCTACAGCGACTACTCCGAATACGTCTCAACCGCCAATCTCTGGGTCGTCAACAGCCATGATGACCTCGCTACCGTCAGCTTCCCGACCGGCACTTTGCCAGCGCGAATCGCCTCGATCCCTGGCGTCTCGAGCGCCCGTGCCTACCAGGGCGGCTTCCTGGACTTCGCAGGCAGGCGAGTCTGGGTCATCGCCCGCGACGCGAGCACCCGTGGGATCATCCCCGTCAGCCAGCTCGAGGAAGGCGCCTCCTTCACGCCCGAAACACGCTTGCGAGAAGGCGGCTGGATCACCGTCTCCCAGCAGATCGCCACTGCTCACCACGTAAGGCCCGGCGACATGCTGACGCTCCCCACACCGACTGGCCCCACTGCCTTCCACATCGCTGCCACGACCACAAACCTCGGATGGACCTCTGGCGCGATCATCCTCAACAGCGCCGACTACCGCAAAGCCTGGGGCACCACCGATGCCAGCGCCCTGGAAATCGACACCCGTCCCGGCGCAAACGTCGAATCCGTCAAGCGTGCCGTACAGCAAACCCTCGGGCCGAACGCCGCCTTCAAGGTGCAGAGCAGCGGCGAACGCGCTGCCCAAGCGGACGCGCTTGCCCGTCAAGGACTCAGCCGCATGAGCCAGATCTCGCTCATGCTGATGATCGCCGCCGCGCTCGCGATGGCGGCCGCGATGGGCGCGGGGATCTGGCAGCGCCGCTCCACGCTCGCCTCGCTGCGCATCCAAGGCTTCAGCGTCGGCCAGCTGCGGGCGATCCTCGCCTACGAGTCCCTTCTCGTCCTCGGCACAGGCGCCCTGGCGGGTGCCGTCTCCGGGGTGTACGGCCACCTCTTGAGCGACCGCTTCCTCAGGCTCACGACCGGGTTCCCCGCGCCGTTTGCCATCGCTGGTGCGCACACGGTCCAGACGATCCTCGTGATCGTCTTCGCAGCGCTCCTGGCGTTGGCGATCCCCGGCTACGTCGCCTCCGGGGTCTCGCCGCAGTTGGCACTAGAGCGCTAGCCCAACCGCTCATGCCAAATAGAAACCGGGAGCGCGCCAGACCAGCATGGCTGCATGCAAACCAAACGCAGCTCCAAACCGCTTGAACTAGCCACACTCCTAACATCCGGCGCCAGCTACTGGCTGCACATCAACCCTCTCGCAAGACGCGAGATAGACCACTGGAAGCGTCGTGCCAGCGCGATCCCCAACGAGACCCTTCGGGCGCAGGCGCTGCACAAGCTCACGGGCGAGCGGCTGAACCCCGAGGCAGCCGCCTTCTTCGCGATCCTCGCTCCCCGGCGACACCGCAAGCAACTCATCAGGCTGATCGTCGCGTTTCAGGTCGTCTACGACTACCTCGACGCGATCAACGAGGCTCCACAAACCGCAAGTGTCCAAAACGGGCTTTGGCTCCACCGAGCACTCAACGACGCCGTAACCGCGCAGCCCAGCGCGGGCGACTACTACCGCTACCACCCCCAGAAGGACGACGGGGGATACATCAATGAGCTCGTTGACGTATGTCGAGTCGAGATCGCCAGGCTCCAACTCCAACCAGCGCTACGCGAGATCCTGCTGGGTGCGACCGAGCGCGTCGGTACAGCACAGACCCGCAACCACGCCGTCCGTGTAGACGGCCAGGATCAGCTCGTCACGTGGGCAGGCGCCAGCTCCGGCCGCGATCGCTATCTCTGGTGGGAGCTAGCGGCCGGCGGCATCTCCTCCCTTGGCATTCACGCACTGTTCGCCGCAGCGGCAAGTCGAGCCACCGTCGATGAAGCGCGCAGCGTCGATGCCGCGTACTTCCCTCCCATATGCGCGATCAGTGCGCTCCTGGACAGCCTCGTTGACTACGCCGACGACACCGAGACCAACAACCCCAGCTTCGTCGGCCACTACCCCGCCGGCGTGGCAGCACGACGCTTCGGTGAGATCACCCACGAAGCCTGCACACTCCTACGCCCACTCAAACACGGCCGCCGACACGTCGTGCTCCTAGCCGGTATCGCGAGCTTCTACCTCTCCGCGCACGAGGCCCACAGCCCATTCGCGCACCCAGTCATGGAGTCAACACTCGATCAACTAGGCCCAATCACCCGCCCGATTCTCGCCGTGATGCGCCTCATGCGCCGACACGCCGGTGTCTCCAGCACCCAACAACAGCGGCCAAAACCCCAGGACATAGCGAGGAAAGCAGCCATCTGACAATCCGATCATCTGGCGGTGCCTTCGGAATAAGGCACACCGTGAATATTCACACTTGCCACTATTCGAGCAGGGAATTCGGCGCGATGATCGTGTCGTCGTGACTGAAGAGCTCCACGAGTCCCCCCCGCCGTCCGCCGTCCGAGGAAGCCAGCGGCTTCCCGGACCTGAGGCGGTTGTGGTGTCGAAGGTCGCGACTGAGCCAGTGCGAGCAGATGACGCCGGGGGCCCTGTTGGGCGCTCGGCGTCGCTCGCCTCTCGGGGCAGAGCTGGGAGGGCGGTGTGTATCGAGCTCTCTAGTGCTCAGGTCGACCAGGTCATTCGCGCAGCGTCCGGGGGGGAGGGAATCTCTGTGCTCCTGGGGGGTCTCAGTGGGTCTCGGGAGGCGATTGCGGCTGCGTGCACAGGCCCTGATTGCGATCGGCGGTTGTCCTCTTCGCTTCTGTTCGGGTTGCTGGTGCTGGCTGTTTTTCCTCTAGACGGCGGCTTTCTCAGCAACAGCGAGGTTGCGCGCGAGCTGGGGATGAACCAGAGCACCGCTCACCGCTACATCTCCACGCTGGTAGAAGTCGGGTTGCTCGAGAGGGATCCTGGTTCGCGGCATTACAGGCGCGCCGGATGAGCGCTATGAGGGACTCCCGAGCGAGTTCTGGCCCGCTGCCTGTCCGGGTCGAGCTTTCGCCCGTTCAAGTGGCCGTGATACGCCGTGAGGCGGCCGAGGCGGGACATATTGACTTCTTGCTCGCGGGCTCTGAGGATCGTCTAGGGGTGCTGGCGAGGGCGTATGAGGCGATCCCGAACAGTGACGCGAGCGTCTCGTCGTCGCTGGTGGCCGGACTGCTTGTGCTGGCCGCATTTCCCAGGGATGGGAGCCTTGTGGGAAACGCTGAGCTCGCTCGTGCGCTGGGGATGAACTCGACTACCTGCCACCGCTACATCGGCACCCTCCTCGTCGCGGGCTTGGTTGAGAGAGACCCCGCGGCACGGAAATACAGGCTGGCCCGATGACTGGCGCCAGACCGATCTCGGCAGCGGCCATGGCACCGGCACCGATGGCTCAGGATGCGACGAAGGGAACGCGGCTGTATCCGCTGACGTGGGATCCTCACTCGCGGACGTGCAGGGTCGGCTCATGAGCCCGGCAGGCCGCAGCATGCCCGTTTGGATGGAGGAGGTCGATCGTGCCAGAGCGCCCTCAGGGGTGATGCGTAAACCGATCTCCCTGGGCACGGCACGGCCAGCGCGGGCTGTGTTGGCTCCGTCGCGACGCGATCCGCGGCAGGTGTGGCTGCGCCTCACAGACGAGCAGGTCAGCAGAGCGGTCCGTCAGGTCCCGCTGTTTGCGGTGTGGCTCGCAAGCATCCGGGGAATCCTGTGGCTACGGGCCGAGGCTGGCCTGGGGGATAAGAAGCTCTCACGGCCCTTGCTCTACGGGTGGGTGGTGCTGGCAGCGATGCCTGCCGATGCGAGTCTCGTCCGTGCCAAAGACATCGCCGAAGAGGTCGGGCTTTCCGAAGAATCCGTCAAGCGGGCGCTTCGGACCCTTGCCGCGATTGGGCTGCTCGAACACGACCCCGTGAGCAATCGCTACAGGATGACGCTATGGCATCCGTAGGCGCACCGCCGCGCGGTTCCTACGATCAGCGGGCGGCGAAGCTGAATCCCGTATGCACATCACGGGTTCCGCAATGAGGGTCGCTCGAGACATAACCGACTACGGAGTCACGCTCGTCAGAGATTCCCAGGGGATAGCGAAGCTCGCAGCGCGGCTGTTTGGCGCCAGACACGTACCGTGTGTTGTCCTGACGCAGCCGTCCGAGCGAGCGGAGCCCGTGCTGCCATTGCGCGAGGTTCGTGCGATCGCCGGCGCCGATGCCCTGATCTACCTCATATCGGACGAGTTGCTGCCCGAGTTCCGCAGAACGGTGGGCCCACAGCTCGCGCTCGCGTCGGGGATGGCCCGCATATTCTGGCCAGAGCTCACCCTGCAGAGCGACCCGTTCGACCATCCCCTGGTCACGATCCTCGACGTCGAGCTCACAGAGAGCGCGCTAGCCGAGTTCGCCGCCCAGTTCGATCTGAGCCGCCCGCACATTCGCCGCGAGATCAACATGCTCGAGGCCCTACGCGCAACCCTCTCCCGCCAAAACGCTCGCCTCAAGGCTGATCTAAGGCAATGCCAGCGCGAACTCGACGATAGGAATCAGGACCTGCGGGACGCCCTCGCTCGTGCCGAGCAAGCCGAGCGACAGCTACACGGGCCCGGACGTCAGCCATGAGCGTGTCCCTGTTGTGAGCCGGACCGAGTTTCGTGGAGGCTTCAGCGAACCTCAGGGCCACCGTGTGTTCTGTGTGTTCGCCAGCTCCGGCGGCGGCGGCTTTGCTCTCTTCGACGGTTTCCGAGGCGGACTGGTTCGCCTCGAAGGGGATAGGTCTTGGAGCGTTCGCCAAGACACGCGGGCAGTCCCTGTCGAGCTTCGCATCGAGTCCTTCGATCGCGCGCCCGCTGTTGACCGCTGCAAGTAGTTCCTCCGGATCAAACCAGGGAAGACCCCCGATGGATGGGCCGCCGCAGGCGCCTATCTTCGGGCGATGTCCGTCCTCGAAGCAGATCTCCGGCCTCGACTCGAGACGCGCGGCGCCGCGCCGCGGGCGCTCTGCGCCGGCTGGACCTGATCGGAGTCGGCGCGCGTGGCTAGGCCGGTGGTGTGTGTCGTGGGAGCAGGCACCGTGGGGCTCGAGGCCCTGCTGGCGGCCCGCGCTGCACTCGGCGCCAGCGTCGAGCTGCGTCTGATCGCGCCGGATCGCGAGTTCCGCCATCGCCCGATGAGCGCCGCTTCGCTGTTCCGTCCCGCCCCCGAGCGCGGCGTCTCGATCGCCGAGATCGCGGGCCACGCCGGCGCCGATCCGGTGGCCGACAGCGCCGTGGCCGTGTATGAGGTCGAGCGGCAGGTGCTCACACGCGACGGCGACACCGTCGACTTCGATTTCCTGCTGCTGGCCCTGGGCGCGCGATCGCGGCGGGCGTTGCGCCAGGGACACCTGTGGCAGCGGGGCGGCGATCCGAGCTTCCTCGACCAGATCATCTCGGGGATCCTCGCCGGCGAGGTTCGAAGCGTTGCCGTGGCGGCTCCCCGCGGCGCCCGCTGGCCGGTGCCGGCCTACGAGCTCGCTCTCGTGCTGGCCTGGACGGCGGCCGGGACCGAGGCGCGCGTCACGCTCATCACCGCCGAGGAGCATCCCCTTGCTGCGCTCGGGGCAGAGGCCACCGATTTGGTCGCTCGCGAGCTGGAGGCCGCCGGTGTCACGGTCATGGGCGGGGTCGAGCCGATCGACGAGTCCCGGGACGATGCCGATCCAGCCGAGCCCGTGCGCCTGGTCCTGGCGCCGGCCGATCCCACCGAGATGCCTATCGGCGGCGGCTCGAGGGTCGGGTTCGACCGGTTGATCTCCCTGCCGACCGTCGACGGTCCGTTCCTCGCCGGGGTCAAGACCGATGCCGCCGGCTTCATCGAGGTCGACGAGGGCCTGAAGGTCTGCGCCAGCGAGCGTGTTTGGGCAGCCGGTGGCTGCATCGCGGCCGCACTCGAGCTGAGCGCGCTCGGGGCCCTGCAGGCAGACGCTGCGATCGGGGCGATCGCGGCCGCGATCACGGGGACCGAGGGGGACGGCGCCGCGTGGTCATCCGCTGCACCCGAGCTCACGGGGATGCTGCTCAGCGACCAGCGCGAGCAATGGCTTTCCGAGAACCCCGCGGGGACGCCTCAGCCCTCGACGCGCTGTCTCTGGTGGCCACCGGGAAGAGCCGTCGGACGGATGCTCGCCCAGCAGATCGCCGCCTGGGATCCCTCCGTGCACCAGGCGCTCCCCGATCACACCACCGGGCTGCCGATCCACGCACCCGTGGCGTTGGGCTGCAGCGAGCCCACCGTGGGCGCCGGCGCGGAGGTCACCGCGGTGGACCGAACGGCGAGGCTGCGGGATATCGAACAGCGACAGCTGATGGCGATCACACGCCGGGAGCACGCCGCCGACGCCGAGCTGCGAGCTCTGGACGCCCGGCTCCAAACGCTGAAGGCCCACCAGAAAGCGGTCATCGGCGAGCTTCAACAGCACGGCTATCTGACGCACCGCGCGTGACGCGCGCGCCACGGCGGATCGCGCTGCGCCACGGCCCGCGGCGCAGCGCGATCAGTGGCGCCGTGCAAGCTAGCCCCCCTCGGCGAGGAAGCGCCTGGCCTGGGGCGAGGGTTTGCGCTCCTCCGGCACCGGGAGACCGGCTACGAGCTCGTCGACCGTCACCCCGAGACCCTGGGCGAGGATCACCAGGGTCGTCAACCGCGGCTCCACGTGACCCTGCTCGATTTTGCCGATCTCGGTGCGGTGCAGCCTCGTGACGCTCGAGAGTCGCTCCTGCGAGAAGCCGGGCGCCTTGGCGGCACGCAGCCGCCGCACGTTCTCGGCGAAGCCCTCCAGGTATCCGGCGAGCTCCGCCTTGTAGGCGTCCATCGTGCTCATCGCTCCACTCTCTCGGCTGCCAGAGCAAAAAGCGACCGATGTCCATCTGCCAGCCTTATGACTGACCGACGCCCGTCTGCCAGCCTGATGACTGGCAGACGCCTATCCGTGAGGATCGATGGTGCGCTCCAGTCCATACGAACGTATGTTCGCATAAAACGACCCGCGCGTGGGCTCTCCTGCGCGTAAGCTGTGCCGCTCCCCGTGCTCGGGCGAGCGGTCCGGGGAAGATGCGTCCCACGGTCTCCACGTGCGGGGGCGCCAGATCCAAAAAAACACGGAAAGGCGCAGATGACCACGGTCCGAGAGGCGACGTTCGATCTGTTCCGCCAGCGCGGGATGACCACGATCTTCGGCAACCCCGGCTCGACCGAGCTGCCGATGCTCGGTCCGCTCCCAGATGACTTCCGCTACGTGCTGGGCCTGCAGGAGGCGGTTGCCGTGGGAATGGCCGACGGCTTTGCCCAGGCGAGCGGGAACGTCGCCCACGTCAACCTGCACACCGCTCCCGGCGTCGGCAACGGCGTCGGAGCGATCTTCGGCGCGCGGGCGAACAAGGCGCCGCTGCTCGTCACCGCGGGCCAGCAGGCGCGCTCGCTGATCACGATGCAGGCGAACCTGACGAACCGCGACGCGGTGGAGGTGCCGAAGCCCTACGTCAAGTGGAGTCACGAGCCGCCGCGCGCCGCCGACGTGCCCTACGCGATCGCGCAGGCGATCCACCACGCGAGCCTTCCGCCGGCCGGCCCGGCGTTCGTGTCGATCCCGATGGACGACTGGCTGGTGGAGATCGAGCCGGTCGACTTCTCGACCCAGATCGCGCGTACGGTGGGCGGCCGCGCCCAGCCCTCGCCCGAGCAGGTCGCCGTGCTGGCCGAGCGCCTGCGCTCTGCGCGCAATCCGGTGTTCGTGGCCGGCCCGGACATCGATGCCTCGGGCGGCTGGGATGCCGCCGTCGAGCTCGTCGAGAGCCAGCGGCTGCCCGTCTGGGCCTCGCCCCCGACCGGCGGCAACCGCATCGGCTTCCCTGAGTCCCATCCGGCCTTCCAGGGCATGCTCCCGCCGGCCGTCGGGCCGCTCGGCGAGACCCTCTCCGGTCACGATCTCGTGCTCGTGGCCGGCTCGTCGATCTTTCCCTACTACCCCAACATCCCCGGCGACTTCCTCGCCGACGGGACGAGCTTGATCGCGATCACGAGCGATCCCGACGAGGCCGCGCGGGCCCCGATGGGAGACGCGATCGTCGCCGACGTCGCGCTCACGCTGCGCGCGCTGGTGGACGCGCTCCCGGGCCCGGCCGAGCGCGAGGCGCCTCCTGCGCGGGTCGAGCTCGATCCGCCCGCCGCCGGCGATGAGCTCACCGGCGGGGAAGTGCACGCGACCCTTGCCGAGCTCTTCCCGGAGGACGGGATCGTCGTGCTCGAGTCTCCGTCGAGCACGGTGGCGCTGCGCAACCAGCTGCGCCTGTCGCGTCCCGGCTCCTACTACTTCAGCGCCAGTGGCGGGCTCGGATTCGGGCTCTCGGCCGCGCTCGGGGTGCAGCTCGCCCAGCCGCAGCGCCAGGTCGTGTGCGTGCTCGGCGAGGGCTCGGCGCAGTATGCGATCACCGCCTTCTGGACGGCCGCGGCCTACGAGATCCCCGTCAAGTTCCTGGTTCTGCGCAACAACGAGTACTCGATCCTGAAGTGGTTCGCCTCGCTCGAGAACGTGACCGGCGCGCCGGCTCTGGACCTGCCCCGCCTCGACGTGGCGGCGACGGCGCGCAGCTACAACGTCCCGGCGACGAGCGTCGCCGGGCGCGAGGAGCTCCACGGCGCCCTCGCCGACGCCCTCGCGCAGGATGGCCCGCGACTCGTGCAGGTCGACGTCGCCGCCGGGATGGCGCTCGCTTGAGCAGGCGCACGCCACTGCTCGCACCGGACACGCGCCGCATCGGGCGCCCGTCGGGCCCGCCCGCGCGAGACCGCGCGCCCGACGAGCTCGCCGCCGGAACGCCCGAGCCGTTGCGGGGCGATCTGATCTCGCTGCTCGGCCCCGAGCGGGTGCTCAGCCGAGCGATCGACCTGATCGCCTACGCATCCGACGCGAGTCCCTACCGGCGGTTGCCGGCGGTCGTGGTCATCGCTCACGACGCCGCCGACGTGGGCAAGGTGCTCGCCTACGCGCGGCGCAGCGCCATCCCGGTCAACTTCCGCGGCGGCGGGACGAGCCTCAACGGACAGGCCCAGACCGACGGGATCATGATCGACGTCCGGCGCTGGTTCTCCGGCGTGAAGGTCGAGGAGGGTGGCGCGCGGGCGCGGCTTGCGCCCGGGACCCTGCTGGGGCTGGCCAACAGGCTGCTCGAGCGCCACGGATACAAGCTCGGCCCCGACCCGGCCAGCAAAGACATCGCCACGGTCGGCGGGGTGATCGCCAACAACTCCGGCGGCATGCGCTGCGGGGTGAGCTGGGACCCCTACTCGACGGTCGAGTCGATGACGCTGGTGCTCGCCTCCGGAACGGTCATCGACACGGCGGCAGTGGACGGCGAGGCGCGCTTCGCGGCGGCCGAGCCCGAGCTGGCGGCCGGCCTGCTCGCGCTACGGGAGGAGCTGCTGGCGGACGGGGAGCTGGCGGAGCGGGTGAGGCGCAAGTACGAGATCAAGAACGTCACCGGCTACAGGCTGTGCGCGCTGCTCGACGCCGACACGCCGCTGGAGATCTTCCGCCGCCTCGTCGTCGGATCGGAGGGCACGCTCGCGTTCATCGCCGAGGCGGTCATGCGCACGCGTCCCGAGCCGGTGCACACCACCCTGGCTTGGGCGCATTTCCCGGACATCGACAGCGCGGCCGAGGTCGTGCCGGCGCTGGTCGCGGCGGGCGCCCGCGCGACCGAGCTGATGGTCGCCCCGGCGCTGATAGCAGCCGCCTGGAGCCTGCCGGGCACGCCCGAGCACTGGCGCGAGCTGCCGCCCGAGTCGGCCGCTCTGATCGTCGAGCTCGGAGGCGCCGACGAGCACGAGCTCGATGCGAGCGAGGCCGCCGCCGAAGCGGCCCTGGCAGGGCACGAGCTGATCGCAGCAGCGACCTTCACGCGCGAGGCCGAGGAGATCGAGATGGCGTGGAGGGTGCGCGAGGGCCTCTTCGGGCTGGTGGGACGGCTGCGGATGCCGGGGAGCGCGCTGATCATCGAGGACGTCTGCGTGCGCCCTGAGCGGATCGCCGAGTGCGCTCGCGACCTGCAGGCGCTGCTCGGCAAGCACGCCTTCCTGGTGGGGGTCGCCGGGCACGCCTCGGCCGGGAACCTGCACTTCCAGCTGACGCCCGACTTCGCCAAGGCCGAGGATGTGGAGCGCTACGAGGCCTTCATGGAGGAGCTGGTCGAGCTGATCGTCGGAAAGTACGACGGCTCGTTGAAGTCCGAGCACGGGACCGGCGTGAACATGGCCCCCTACGTGGAGCGCGAGTGGGGGGCGAAGGCCACGGCGATGATGTGGCGCGTCAAGGAGCTGGCCGACCGCGACGGGGTGCTCAACCCCGGAGTGGTGCTCAACCGGGACGCGGGCATCCACCTCAAGCACCTGAAGACCCAGCCCGAGATCGAGGAGGGCGCCACGCACTGCGTCGAGTGCGGGTTCTGCGAGCCGGTCTGCCCGAGCCGCAACGTCACCACCACCCCTCGCCAGCGGATCGTGATCAGGCGCGAGATGGCGCGCCAGACCGAGGGCTCGCCGGTCTATGAGGCGTTGCTGGCCGACTACGAGCACGACGCCCTGCAGACGTGTGCGGCCGACGGAAGCTGCCTGGGCGCCTGTCCGGTGGCGATCGACACGGGTGAGCTGATGAAGGAGCTCCGCCGGCGCGAGCGCAGCGAGCGCGAGGAAGCGGTGGCGCTCGCCGTGGCCAGGCGCTACGCGCTCGTCGAGCGCGCGGCGCGCATCGGGCTCGCCGGAGCCCGCGTGGTCGGGGAGGCGCTCGGAGCGGACACGCCGGCCCGGGTCTCGGAGCTGATCAGACGGCGCGTGAGCAGCGAGCTCGTGCCCACGCTCCCTGCGAGCATGCCGTCCGCCGCGCCCGCTCGCCTGCCGGCCACGGCGCACGCGGGGGCCGCAGCCGTCTATCTGCCGGCCTGCCTCAACCGCATCTTCGGCAACCCGCCCGGGCGCGAGCGCGAGCTCTCGCTTCCCGAGGCGCTCGTCGCGGTCTCCGAGCGGGCAGGCCTGCCCGTCTGGATCCCCGCCGATGTCGCCGGACACTGCTGCGCCACGCCCTGGAGCTCGAAGGGTTACCGCGGCGGGCAGGATCACATGGCGGGCAAGACCGCGGCGGCGCTGTGGCGCTGGAGCGACGGCGGGCGCCTGCCGGTGGTGATCGACGCGAGCTCCTGTGCGCAGGGACTGATCGAGGACGTCGGACCCCGCCTGCGCGAGGCAGAGCGCGAGCGCTTCGAGCAGATCGAGATCCTCGACTCGATCGCCTGGGTGCACGACCGGCTGCTGGGGGGGCTGCAGGTGGAGAGCAAGGTCGCTTCGGCGGCGGTCCACCCGACCTGCGCGGCATCCCAGATGGGACTGTCTGGGAAGCTCGAGGCGATCGCACGCGAGCTCGCCGAGGAGGTCCTCGTCCCAGCCGCGAGCGGTTGCTGCGGGATGGCGGGCGATCGCGGGCTGCTGCACCCCGAGCTTCCGGCCTCGGCGTTGCGCGATGTCGCGATCGAGCTCGCCCAGCACGACATCGAGGAGCACCTGTGCAGCAATCGCACCTGTGAGATCGGACTGCAGCTCCTCACGGGTGCTCCCTATGGCTCCTTCGTGCTGCTGCTCGAGCGCCTGACGCGGCCCGGGCCAGTGCTGGGCTGAGGCATCAGCCGCGGCGGTGGCGCCCGGCGGGCGCTGGACGCGGGCAGGGTACCTTGGCGGACGCGCTCGTGTGAGTGCCGTCGAGGAAGCCGACGGCGGCGGTGAAGGGCCAGCCCCCCCGCGGACAGCTCGAGGGCAGGCGCACGCCCCGCGGGCGATAGGCGACGCTGCGGCCGCGTTCGCGGCGGTAGTAGATGAGATGTTCGGGCCCGATCGCCGCATGCAGGCGCACCACGGAGACGTAGGGCGCTTCGGGGAGGCTCGCGATCAACGGCGGTTCGATCGCCACGCTCCCGCCGAACGGCGCGTGTGCGTCGAGCAGCAGCGCGGGCAGCGCGAGATGGGCCACGATCGGGCTCGATCCCTCGACGTAGAACGTCAGCGCGAAGCGTTCGTCCTTGGTTTCCGCGCGCACGATCGCAACGCGTGCGCTCTCGCGAACGATCGACTGGCCGACCGGGATCTCGACGGTGGCGCTGCCCGTGCCCATGTGGGCGTCCGAGCGGCAGCCGGCGGGTCCGCGCAGCTGCAACGTCGTGGGCGTGCAGGCGTCCAGCCCGAGGCCGCTGACGACGATGCCGACATTGCCGGGGTAGCGCAGCGTGACGGCGGTGAGCGGAGAGGGCACCCCGCCGCCCGGCGCAGTGATCGCGAAGTCGAACCCGATCGTGGTCTGCTCGTCGAGGCGGTCCGGCTTGAGGCTCGCGTGGAGCCGAAGCGACTCCCTGGCCTGGGCCGGCGCCGCCAGGGTGGCGGCGCCGAGCGCCGCCAACAGTGCGATGCGGGCGCCCCTCATCTCAGTAGAGGAGCGTGCCGGTGGTCTGGACTGTCATGTCGTAGGTGTTGCGGTTGAGGATCCCGTAGAAGCCGCCGCGGCCGTGCGCGTGGGCGTAGCGGCCGGTGCCGCCCGTCGCCACCAGCCAGCCGCCGAAGCTCTGATACAGCCCCGACCCGTGCACGGCCGCGCGGGCGTGCCCGTTGATCGAGCCACCGTGCACGTAGATCGTGAAGTTGGCGGTCAAGGTCGCCGTGATGTTGCAGTTGGCGCGCATTGCGCCCGGAAAGGTCCCCAATGCGGAGCCTTCCTCGTACAGCCACGATCCCGAGCTGCGATTTTCGTTGTAGCGCAGGTGCGCTGTGTCGGCCGTGCTCACCGAGCGGGCCGCCCGCGCCCGCAGTGGAGCCCCCGCGCCGGCTATGGGCGCCGTCCACGCGAGCACGCCCGCGACCGCGAGCAGCGCGCTCAGGAGTGTCGCGACGGTCCCTCCACCGCCGCTTGGTTTGATGATTGCCATCAACATTGGCGCCTTGCTGTCCGGCACACGGAAGCGTTCGGCGGGATGATACCTGCCGCCGGTGGCCGCTCTCGCCGCTGGAGGAGACGCAGGAGGGGCGGGCTCTCGGGGTCATCTGCCGCCAAATCGGCGCCTGCGTGCGCCGAACTCGGCCAGCGCCCGTTCCAGGTGGGCGCGGCTGAAATCGGGCCACAGCTCGTCGCTGAACACGAGCTCCGAATAGGCGGACTGCCACAGCAGGAAGTTCGACAGGCGCCGCTCGCCCCCCGTGCGGATGATCAGGTCCGGGTCGTGCATGTCGGGCGCATAGAGGCAGCTGCGGAAAGCCTCCTCGGTGTCTCCGCGCAGCTGCTTGGCCGCGTCGATGATCTCGGCGCGCCCGCCGTAGTTGAACGCCACGTAGAGGGTGATGAGCTCGTTCGCGGCGGTCAGCGCTTCGGCCCGCTCCATCTCCGCCAGCAGCTCCGCCCCGGCGCCGGCGCGGCGCCCGATGAAGCGCATGCGCACGTTGTGTCGATTGAGCTCAGGCGCCTCGCGGGCGATCCGGCGGGCCAGCATCGAGATCAGGCCGTGCACCTCCGCGGGCGGGCGCGACCAGTTCTCGGTCGAGAACGAGTACACGGTCAGCTGCTCGATTCCGAGCTCGACGGCGTCACGCAGCCGGGCCTTGAGCGTGTCGGCGCCGGCGTCGTGACCGGCGTTGACCGACAGGCGGCGCGCGTGCGCCCAGCGGCCGTTGCCGTCGGTGATGATCGCCACGTAGCGCGCGATCCCCACGATCGAGCCGTCCCACAGCGCGGGGGCGCTCATGGCCCGAGCCCCGCCGGGGCCGTCGAATCCCGGCGCCCGAGACCACGCAGGCGCTTGGCGGCACGCCACGCGTGCATCACCGCGAGCGTCGGGACGATCAGCGGCCGCAGATGGGCGGTCGTCCGCCTGGTCGCGGTGCGGGCGAAGGCGCTCTTGGCCGTGGGAGCGGAGGTGTAGTAGGCGACGATCCCCACGATCGTCATCACGTGGTGCGGACCGTTGGGCACGCACCGTGCCCGCGCGACGGCGTCGTGGACCACACGCTCCAGGCGCTCCTGCAGGACCTCGGGGTCCTCGTAGAGGCGTACATATCCCGGGTGTCCGGCGGCAGCGTCGCGGTCGTAGTCGATGAGGCTGTCCAGCACGGTGGGGAGCACCGAGATCGAGAGGTATGCACGGTCGAGCTCGGCGGCCTGAGCGCGGGTCGTGCGGCGGTCGGCGGCGGCGGCGATCAGCGCGTGCGCCCCGAGCACCGAGGAGGCGGCGCCGGCCAGGAACTCACGCCACTCGAGCGTCGTGCCCACGGCCTGTGCCGTTGCCCAGCGCTCGAGCTGCTCGGGCTCGGCGAGCGAGCTCGAGTGGATGCGCAGCTGCGCCTCGCCGCTGCGCGCCGCCGCGCGCACCAGCAGGTCGGACAGCCTCGCCGCCGCGGGCAGCCCGGCGAGCGCGAAGCGCACCGTGGAGACCAGCTCGTCGAGATATCCGCTCGTGTCGGAGCTGGGATGGTCGCGGAAGTACTCGCCCCTGCGCTGGGTCGTCACGGAGACGGCGTCCGTGAACGCCCCGAACAGGCGCTCGCCGGCTCCCGGGCACTCGTGCGCGGGAGCCTCGGTCAGGCCGTCGAGATAGTCGAAGATGATCTCCAGGGCCACGATCGCCTTGACGACTCGCCGGCGGTGGACGGGGGGCGCGAGCGTCGCGAGCGTCGCCGCCACCTCCGCGTTGAAGCCCTCCTCCGCGAGCTTCTCCAGAGCGAGGCCGCGCAGGGCCGGGTCTGGGATCGCGTGGGCTCGTCGATTCCAGTGGGCCAGCTGCTCGCGCACGATCGGGGCCACGCTCGACCAGTACCGCGCATTGGCACGCACGAGGGCCACGGCGGCGTGCGCCGAGAGGCCCGCCTCCAGGAGCCCGGAGGCGGCTGGGACGCGCGGTGTGCGCAGCACCCAAGGGGGTGGGAGTGGCGTGGCGGCGAGCGTCGGCGGCCTACTCATCGAGTGCGAGCGTGGGGGAGACCCGCGATGCCGACCAACCGGGGACGGCGGCGATGAGCAGCACGATCACGATCACAACCGCCAGGATCTCGAACGGGCGCCCGCTCGCCGCGAGGCTCGCGACCGGGAATCCCGTGACGTGCTTGAGGTACCCGTCGATGACCACCTGGCCATAGATGCCGGCTATCGCTCCGGAGATGCATCCGGCGCTCAGCATCAGGAGCGCTTCGATCATGAGGATGCGGCGCAGGCGTGGAGCGCGCACGCCGGAGAGTCGCAGCGCGGCGAACGAAGGACGGCGCTGCCAGACGCTCGAGCCCAGCGCTGCTGCCATCGCGAGGATCGCGGCCACCACGAGCAGGGTCGAGATCTCGCCGAGTCGGCTGAGGCCGGCGCTCGTCAGCGTGTCGATCCGCATTTCGCGTGTGTGGGCGCTCGATACCTCGAGCCCGCTGTCAGGACCCAGGGCTCGAGCGATAGCCGATCGCGCCCGTGTGAGGCTCGTGCCGGGGAGCAGCTCCACCCCCAGCGCGGTCGGTTCTCGTGTTTCCCACAAGCGGCTGTAGTCGCCGGTGCCCATGAAGATCACCCCTGGGCTCCACGCGAGATTCGTGGTGGTGGCGGCGAGGCGGAAGCGCGCCTGGCCGGATGGCGTCGGAAGCGTGAGCGCACCGCCCGGCTTGACGTGGTGCTGTTCGGCGATCTGCTCGGAGACGGCGATCCATCCGCCTTCGCCGAGCCGCGTGACCGCGGAGGGCCAGCCTCCCTGGATCGTCTGGCTGCGCAGCACGCTGCTGCTCGCGCCCGCTGGACGGGCGATAAGCCACGTTCGCCTGTCACCGAATTCGAGAAAGCCGCCCTGGAAGGCGCGGACGTGGGCGACGCCCGGAACCGCGGCGATCCGTCTTGCATAGTCGTCGGCGGCGAAGGTGACAGTGGCCTGGTTGTCTTCCGGGTTGGCGACCCACAGCTGCGCGTCCGCCGCGTAGCTGTGTGCGAAACCGTCGATACCACGAAGCAGGTCATCTCGAGAGCCGCCCAGCGCGATTCCGCCGAAGATAGCGACGGCGCCGGTCGCCGCAAGCGCGAGCGAGCGCAGCGTCGCCGCCTTCAGCGAGGTGAGCGAGACCTGCAGGCTGGTCAGCATCTGGCAGTGACCTGCCACCCATGCACCTGCTCGCAGGATGCCGGCGAACACCAATGGAACCGCGAGCACAGTGGCCAGCGCGAGGACTCCGCTGGCCATCAGCGCAAGCGACGGGCGCGAGGCGTAGAGCACGCTCGTCAGCGCCAGCAGGCCGAGGGCGGCGAGGCCCAGGCGCCGCTGGGTTCGCCCGCTGAGAGTGTTTCCAGGCGAGCCGTCTTCGAAGTACACGGCGTCCATCGCGCGTCCGCCGCGCATGTCGAGCAGCGGCACGGCCGAGGCGAGGAACGTGGCGAGGATGCCGCCGATCAGCGAGAGCAGCAGCGGCGTGGTGCCGACGATCGTGTTCGTGCCGAGCGTGAACGCCTCGGCGAGGTACCCCGAGGACTGGTGGAAGACGCCCAGCGACAGCGCATAGCCGCCCAGCAGACCGACGAGCGAAGCCGTGATCCCGAGGCAGAGGGCCTGGAAGACGACGATCTGGACGATCGCGATCCGCTTGGTGCCGATCAGGCGCAGCTCGGCGATCGCCTGCCTGCGCTCGGGCACCGTGAGGAGCATGGCGTTGAACGCGAACAGGAACCCGAGCAGCGCGCTGATCGCGGCGAAGAAGCCGCTGGCCTGGTCACTCGGCCTGAGCGCCTGGTCCAGCAGGGCGATGTCGGCATCCGCTGGCGCCACCGTCAAACGTCCGCCGGCGACCCGCTCGAGCGCTGCGCGCACCTGCGCCTCGCGCCCGGGACGCGTCTTGACCAGTATGCGCGTGAGGCGCCCGCGCAGGCCCGCCAGGCGTTGGAGGCGCGCGAGCGGAATGATCGCGACCCGCGCCTGGGAGAGGGCGCCAGCAGCTTCCGGGCCGAGCACCGCCGCCACCTTCAGCCGGTGGGCGGTGCCGCGCAGCTCCAGAGAGACCGTGGCGTTGCCCGAGGCGCTCGTCCCGAGCTCGGTTGCCGCGGTCCTGCTGAGCGCGATCGACCCGTTCGAGAACACCGCGATCGGAAGCGTGTGCGCGAGCCCGTTCAGCAGCCCGAAGCTGAGGTTCGTGCCGGCCACGTTGATGGTCTCCCGCCGGCCGTGCGAGCCTGTGATCGTGGCGGTCTGTTCGAGCAGGGGCGCAGCCTGTGCGACGCCGGGCAGGTGCTTGACCTCGCTGAGCAGCCGCTCCTCCAGGCCGGCCGAGTCGCGCGCGCGAAGCTGCAGGCTGGCGGGCCCGGCGACCGCGTGAACCACTTCCCGGGCCGATCCGGCGACGCTGCCGTTGGCGATCAGCGCAGCGAACACGAGCGCCACGCCGCTCGCCACGCCGAGGCCGGCGAGCAGCTCCTGCACGCCGTGGACCCGCAGGCGTCGACGGTAGAGGTAGGCCAGGGCGTAGGGACGCAGCAGACCCCTCGCGCCGAGAGGCCTGGAGCGCACTGACGGGCTCACGCCTGCGCGGGCGGGGAGTGCGGATCGAGCGTGAGCCGGGCGTCTCCGCGGTCATTGCGCTGAGTCTCGACGAGCCTTCCATCGCGCAGGGTCAGGCGCCGGTCGGCGATCGCCGCGGCCTCGGCGTCGTGGGTCACCAGCACCACGGCCGCGCGACGTTCGTGGGCGATCGAGCGCAGCAGCTCGACGATCGCCTCGCTCCCAGCGCTGTCGAGGTTTCCAGTCGGCTCGTCGGCGAGTATCAGCCGGGGCTCGCCGGCGAGCGCGCGGGCGATCGCGACGCGCTGGCGCTCGCCACCGGAGAGCTCGTCGGGAGTGTGCTCGAGACGGCCGCCGAGGCCGACCCGCTCGAGCCACGGCGATGCCCGGGCCTGGGCCTCGCGCATCCCCACCCCGGCGAGAAGCAGCTTGATCGAAGCGTTCTCGATCGCGGATACGCGTGGCATCAGGTGGAAGTTCTGGTAGACGAAGCCGACATCCCGGAGCAGGTAGTCGCAGGCCTCGTTCTCGTTCAGAGAGGAGAGGTCGAGGCCGTCGTAGCGGACGGAGCCCTGGTCCGGTGCCAACAGCGCCGCGATCAGCAGCAGCAGCGTGGTCTTCCCCGAGCCGCTGGGGCCCAGCAGGGCGACCATCTCCCCCGGCTCGACCGTCAGATCCACGCCGCTCACCGCGCGCACCTCCTCGCCGGCTCCCCGGTAGCGCTTCACCACCCCGTCTAGCTCGATCACCCCGGTGCTACCCCACGGCGGGGAACATCAGCCGGCTGCCATCCGCGCCCGGCATCAGGCCGAACGACGCAATGGAAGGACCGGCGCGAGTCGGCGGCGCGACTCTCCGTGCAGCTCGCCTTCGCTCAACGTAAGCGCTCGCGCGCCGGAGAGGCCGGTTGTCTCGCCCGTGGTCGTCACGATCGCCATGCCGTCGTCTGCCAGCGACCGCAACAGCGCCAGGATCCCGTCGCGGGCGAGCATCTCGACGCCGATCGTCGGCTCGTCGATCAGCAGGACGCGCGGGTCCAGAGAGAGCGCCCGTGCGACCGCGACGCGGACGCACTCCTCGCCGTCGAGCTCACCCGGCCGGCGCGCGGCACAGGCCTCGGCGCCGGCTCTCTCGAGGGCGGCCCTGGCGCGGCTGATGGCCACGGAAGGGGTCACACCGCGGGCGAGCTGGCCGACCGTGAGGTGATCGAGTGTCACCGCGCCCTCGCTGGGACGGAAGGTCTTGCGACAGTAGGCGATGTCGCCTCCGAGCACCTCGCAGCGCCGATCGCGCAGGTCGCGACCGTCGAAGCGGACCGTGCCGGCGTTCGGGGGCTCGATTCCGGAAGCCACCCGCAGGAGCGTGGAGCGTCCGGAGCGGCGCATGCCCCAGACTGCGACCATCTCGCCCGCCTCGACTTCGAGGCAGACATCGCGAAGCACGGTCTGCGTGCAGGGGCCGCGACCGTAGGACTTCTCGACGTGCTCGAGCTCGAGCAGGCTCATCGCGACTGCGTCCGGGCTGCGGCGAGCGCCTTGAACTCGCGCCGGGCATACTCGACCCACGGGAGCTTGGCTTCCATCGACAGGCGGCTCTCCTCGGAGACGAGACGCGAGGCGAGCCCGGTGATGGGGTCGGGTGCGCTCGTGGCCGGGAGGATCGACGCCTCGCCCGCCTCTTCCAGGCAGGCCTGACCGTAGCGCTCGATGATCTCGAGGGCCATCTCCGGTTCCTGCGCGAACACGGCGAGCTGGCGTGCGAACAGGCGAGAGCGGCGCAGGTCGTCTCGGATCTGCTCCGTGAGCCGCTCCTGGTAGCTGCGCACTCCCTCATCCGTGGCCCGATAGCGGGGCTTCGGCTGCCGTCCGGCGCGAGTTCCCGGGATCTCTTCGATCATGTCCCTGCGCTGGAGGGTGTCGAGTGCGGTGTACACGTAGGAGACACCGCTCAGGTGCAGCATGCCGGCGTATGCATGTTCGAACCGATGCGCCAGCTCGTACCCGTAGCTGGGTCGCTCGATCACCAGCCCGAGCAGCGCCCAGTGCACCGCCGACTGCATCGGCGCGCTCGCCTTCTTGCCGACTTCCGGGGTTTCACGCGCATTGGCTCCGACTTCCATATACGGAACACCCTAGTAACAGTCTGAAGTTTGAGAAAGCGACGTTTCTCACTTCTCCACAGACAGTCATGACACAGAACATTCCAGCGTCTGGCTTATCAGGAGGCCCGTTGGGCTGCATCATTCTGTCTGTGCACAGCGATGCGGACATTGGGAGACGAGCGCTTCGCGGCGGCGACGGCACGCACGCCGCTCGTGACGGGCGCCAGACGATCGGCGCTCGCGATCTCGCCGTTCCCGGCGGTGGCGAGCGCGGAAACGGCGCCTCGGCGCTGCGCGAGCGCCAGGCGGATCCCGAGAAGATCGTGATCGAGCTCTCGCCGGCGCAGGTCGACCGCGTGATTCGCGGGGCTGCCGACGGAGGCAACATCTCCGTGCTGCTCTCCGGCCTCAAGGACGTCCGCGAGGTCCTTGCCCGGGAACCGCGCCAGCTCGACGACAGCCGGCTTTCGCGTTCCCTGCTGGCCGGGCTGCTGATGCTGGCCTCGTTTCCGACCGACGGAAGCTATCTCGGCAACGCCGAGATCGCGCGCATGCTCGACATGAACCCGAGCACGACGCATCGCTACGTCTCGACCCTGGTCGCCGTGGGCCTGCTCGAGCGCGATCCGTCCACACGGCGCTACCGGCTCGTCTGATGGGCGCCTTCGAGGAGATGGCCGCGTTCGGCGCCGAGGCGTTCGTGCTTGGCGAGGAAGCCTCGGACCCACGCTACGTGGTCGTGCGCGACGCCGAGGATCTCGAGCGCCTGTGCGACGACATCTCTGGCGAGCGCGACTATCCGATAGTCGGGCTCACGTTGCGCGGCGATTCGCAGGAGCCGGTTCTGCGCGCGCGCGACATTCGCGGCGTGGTCGGGCCCGGCGTGCACATCTATCTGATCACCAGCGACGAGCTGCTGCACGGCCTGCGAGAGCTGCTCGGGTCGCGCCTGCGCGTCTGGGGCGGGGCGATCCGCGTGTGGTGGCCGGGGGCCACGGGGCGCGGCGATGCTGGCGATCATCCGCTCGTGATCGGCCTGGAGGATGAGGATTACCGTGTGACGCTCGAGGAGTTCGCGCACGAGTTCGACCTCAGCCGTCCCCGCGTGCGCACCCGCTTGCGGATCATCGAAGACGCGCGGGCATTCCTCGAGCGCGAGCTCGCCGACGCGCAGGAGGAGGGCCAGAGGATGCACGAGCGCCTGCGTGACTCACAGATCGAGTGTCACCTGCTCCGCAGCCGTGCCGCGGCAGCCGAGGTGAGCCTCGCGGTGACGCGCGCCCAGCTTCCATCAGACCCGCGGTGACGCTCAGGCGCCGCCGTAGGAGCTCGGTGCGGGCGGATCTTCGCGAGCCCCGTCGATGAGCGCCAGCAGCTGCGTCGCGCTCGTTCCGCCGAGCACGCGCAGCCGGTGCAGCCTGTAGGGATCCTCGCCCCGATGCGCCCAGCCGGGGATCACGGTGGTCGAGCCGGCGTAGCCGGCCGCTGCCACGGCGGCCACGACCGTGGGGTCGTAGTGGCCGGAGGGGTAGCAGAACCAGTTGACCGGCACATGGAAGCGCTGCTGAATCACCTGTCGCGCCACGGCGACCTGGTAGTGCAGCTGCGCCGCATCCAGCGTGATCAGGTCCGCGTGGCTGAAGCCCTGCGTGTCGAGCTCCCAGCCGGCGGAGAGGAGGCCGTGGATCTCGCCCTGGCCGAGCCCACCTTGGGACGGCGGGAGTCCGCTCAGCTGGATGTTCTCCACGCCGACCCAGCCGAGGCGGCGCAACACGGGGAGGGCCTGCGTGTACTGGGACTGATATCCGTTGTCGAAGCTGAGGACGATCGGCTTGCCCGTTCCCAGCGGTACCCCTCGCCGCCAGTAGGCACGCACCTGGTCGAGCGTCACGGCGTGCCAGCCCGCGCGCTCGAGCGCGCTCATCTGTTCGGCGAACTCGGCCGGCGACACGTAGAGCCCGGGGAACGGCGCTCCCGCCGGCGGTTCGGCGATCACGTGGTACATCAGGATCGGGACGGGGGTCTGCCCGGGTGGGCCGGTGTGCGCACTCGCCTGCTGCCCGGCGGCTGAGGAGGACGAGCCGGTGCGTCGCTTGCTGGCGCTCCTGCCCGGGGCTGTGGCTGGGTGGGTGCCCGAGGAGCTGCTTCCCGAGCCTGCGCTCAGCACGATCGCCGCGACTGCGATCAGCGCCAGTGCGAGCAGCGAAGCGAAGATGAGGCGGCGGCGGCGGATCGCGCGCCGGCGCTCCTCACGCCGGGCGCGTCGAGTCTCTTGATCCATCCGGCTCGCCGAGGTCGAGGCCAACGCCCTTTGCGCTCATCTGGCGGGAGCATAGTCGCAGCAGAAGGAGACCAAGTCTTTTATAAGACAAGATCTTGTTTTCTTTGCTAGGCTCCCACGCTGCCATGTCCCTCCGCAGAGCTCTCCTCGTCCTCACGCTGCTCGCGGCGGCCGCGCTCGTGGCTGGTTGCAATCGCTCGAGCCCGCCAGCCCGCGTGGCGGGCTCGGGTTCGGCCAGGCTGACGGTCGTATCGGCGGAGAACTTCTGGGGGAGCCTCGCCTCCCAGCTCGCCGGCGATCGGGCGAGCGTGCAGAGCATCATCGTCAACCCGAGCACAGACCCTCACAGCTATCAGCCGAGCGCCCGGGACGCTCGTACGATCGCGGGGGCGGACATGGTCATCGTCAACGGCGCTGGATACGACGAATGGGCGCACCAGCTGCTGCAGGCGAGCCCGCTCTCCGGGCGCAAGGTCCTCAACGTCGGCGCGCTGCTCGCGCTTGCCCCGGGTGCCAATCCGCATCGGTGGTACTACCCGGCCGACGTACGCGCGGTCATCGGCCGGATCGTCGCGGACTACGACCGCCTGGATCCCGCCGACGCCACCTATTTCGCCCAGCGCCGGCACCACCTCGAAGCGCTCGGCCTCGCACGCTATGACGCGCTCAGGCGCGAGATCCGCGCGCGCTACTCGGGGGTGGCGGTCGGCTACAGCGAGAGCATCTTCCAGGGGCTCGGGGAAGATCTCGGCCTGCGGCTCCTGACTCCGTACAGCTTCGCGAAGGCGATCGCCGAGGGCACCGACGTGACGGCCGGCGACAAGGAGACGGTGGACACCCAGGCGCGCCTGCGCGAGATCGAGGTGTGGGTCTACAACAGCCAGAACGTGACGCCGGATGTGCAGCGCGTCAGCCAGATCGTTCGCAGTGAGCAGATCCCGATCGTGACCGTCACCGAGACGCTCTCGCCGGCGTCGGCCAGCTTCGAGCAGTGGCAGGTGGGCGAGCTCGAAGCGCTCCTCCGCGCCCTGCACCGGGCGACCGGACGCTGATGGATGTGCAGCGGTCGCCTGGAGTGGACGCGTGCCACACGCCTAGAATCGATGACGTGGAGCTGAGCAGCCAACCGTCCAGCTGGTCTGAGCAGGCGGCGCAGGGGCTCGCCGATGCCGGTTACAGGCGTGGAGGAGCCCGCAGGGCGATCCTCGAGCTCCTCGACGAGCAGCCGTGCGCTCTGACGGCTGTGGAGATCCAGAGCGAGCTCTGTGCGCGCAACCGCGAGGTCTCCCGCGCGAGCGTCTACCGCGTCATGGAGGAGCTCGAGGAGATCGGGCTCCTGCAGCGCGTGGAAGTGGGCCGTGGCCTCGTGCGCTACGAGCCGGCGCGCCACGGTCCCGGTCATCATCACCACCTGGTCTGTGACCGCTGCGGACGCCTCGAGCCTTTCACCGACGAGGGTCTCGAGCGTGCGATCCGCAGGGCATGCGAGCGCCTGCCCCTGCGCGTCTCCGAGCACGAGATCGTCATCCGCGGCGCCTGCAGCGCCTGCTCGAGCGCCTGATCAGTCGCCGCTGAGGTTGGGCGGGATCGGCTGGCCGGCCGGGGGCGGGTCGTCTTTGAGCAGCTGTGGCACCGTCACGAGGTTGAATCCGCGCGCGCGCAGCTTGGTGATGATCGTCGGCAGCGCTGCGATCGTCTGTGTGCGCACGCCGCCGGCGTCGTGCAGCAGGATGATCGCCCCGGGGTGCGCGCCTTCGAGCGCCCGTTCGACGATCACCGGGACGCCCGGCTGGCGATAGTCGTCGGTGTCGACCGACCACAGCACCATCAGCAGGTGCATCGCCTTCAGCTCATGCAGGGTGGTCGCATCGAAGGAGCCGTAGGGGGGGCGGAACAGCACCGGTCGCGGCCCGTCGAGCAGTTCGATGCGGGCGATCTGTTCGAAGAGCTCTTCGTGCTGGTCGTGAGCGGAGAGGCTGGCCATCATCGGGTGCGACTCGGTGTGGTCGCCGATCACGTCCCCGTCGCGGATCTCACGGGCGGTCGAAGCGCCGAAGTAGCGCAGCATCTTGCCGATCACGAAGAAGGTTCCACGCACGTGAAAGCGCTCGAGGACGCTCAGCACTTCGGGCGTGTAGGGGCCGGGGCCGTCATCGAAGGTGAGCGCCACGTCGCGGCTCCTGGTGGCACCCTGTCTGACGAACGGCGTGTACGCCAGCACTGAGGCCACCGCCTTCTCTTCCGCGGCCTGCTCCTGCGCCGGCGTGGGCGGGGGGGCGCCGGGGGCGGGGTGGGTGCTCGCGCGAGCGCTGGACGGCGACGGCGCGCTACGTCCACGGGAGCCGATGAGCAACGCCGTGATCACCACGATCGCGACGAGCACCACAATGCCGGCCCCCGCACGGCGCCGACGGACCCGAACACTGTTGGGGCTCTCCGACACGCGCGGGCGCGGCGGGGGGACGATCGGAGAGGCCCGCGGGGTGGGACGCCTCTCGTCCTCGAAGTCCCAGCTCCAACGGGGGCTCATGTCGATAGGTCTGAAGTTTGCGGCATTCGGGGCTCACGGCAACGATACCGAGCGCTGTGGCCACTCATTCCAGCGGCGTGACGGGGCCGCGTGCCGCCACCGTCACCTCTGTGCCGACCGGCAGCGCCTGCGCTCCGTGCACCCTGGCGAGCAGCAGATCGGTGGGGCCGGGATGCTCAGGGCGGATGTGCAGGAGCGCGTCATGGCCGTAGTAGCGGCATTGCTCCACGCGCCCACCGAGACCGGCCGCACTCGTGCCCGCGCCATGCGTGTCCTCGCTGCGCACGCGCACCTCGAGCTGCTCGGGGCGGATCATGACCAGTCCGGCGGCGCGCCCGATGGCACCCCGCTCGCCGCGCACGGGCAGGCGGCCGAGGGCGGTGCGCGCGCTGCCGTCCTCGAAGTCGGCCGCGACGAGGTTGACGGCGCCGAGGAAGCGCGCCAGGCGCTCGTCGCTCGGCTGCTCGTAGAGATCGGCGGGCGCTCCCTGCTGGACGATCTTGCCGTCTCGCAGCACCGCCACGGTGTCGGCGAGCGACAGGGCCTCCTCCTGGTCGTGGGTGACCAGCACCGTGGTGACCCCCTGCCCACGCAGCAGCTCGTGCACCTCCTCGCGCACGCGGCTGCGCAGCGAGGCATCCAGCGAGGAGAACGGCTCGTCGAGCAACAGCGCATCGGGTCGCGGCGCGAGGGCGCGGGCGAGCGCCACGCGCTGCTGCTCGCCGCCGGAGAGCTCGTTGGGCATCCGCGTGGCCAGCGGCGCGATCCCGACCATCTCGAGCAGCCTTGCGACCTGCTTGCCGCGGCGCTCGGAGCGGGTGAGCGCAAAGCCGACGTTGTCCTGCACGCTCAGGTGCGGGAACAGCGCGCCCTCCTGTGGCACGTAGCCGATGCGACGCCGCTCGGGTGCCAGGAAGGTGGCGCCGTCGTCCAATGTCCGGCCCGCCAGCGAGACGGTTCCGCGCTCCGCGCGCTCGAAGCCGGCGATGACGCGCAGGAGCGTCGTCTTGCCGCAGCCCGAGAGTCCCAGCACCGCCGTCAACGATCCCGCCGGCACCTCCAGGTCGAGTCCCTGCAGCACCGGCTGGCCGGCGTAGCCCTTCCAGAGGCCCTTCACCGACAGCAGGCTCACGCCTGAGCTCCCGCGCGGGCGAGCGTGGACATGCGCCGGCCGAGCACATAGGCGGGTATGGCCGAGATCGCGACCATCAGCCCGGCATAGGGCGCCGCGGCGCCGTATGAGAAGTCCGTCGTATAGGTCCAGAACTGGGTTGCCAGGGTGTTCACGCCCGTCGGCCTGAGAAGCAGCGTGGCGGTGAGCTCGGTGGCCGAGGATATGAACACGAGCGCGAAGGCGGCCGCGAGGCCGGGGGCGATCAGCGGCAGCGTCACGCGCATCCAGACCACGGCGGGGCGGTGGCCGAGGGAGCGTCCCACCTCCTCCAGGCGCGGCGAGCTCTGTCCCATGGCCGAGCGGACACCGACCACGGCGAGAGGAAGGAAGAGGATCGCGTAGGCGATGATCAGCTCGAGCGAGCTCTGGTAGAGCGAGAATGCGTAGCGCACCGAGAAGGAGACCAGGCCGAGGGCGATCACGAGGCCGGGGAGCGCCATCGGCAGGTAGGCGAGGCGCTCTATCAGCAGCGTGAGGCGGTTGCGGTGGCGCATTGCCAGAGCGGTCACCGGTACGGCCAGCGCGGTGGCGATCGCGGCCGCGGCGGCGCTGTAGGCGGCCGTGTGCGCGAGCGCGGCGAGGATCGAGGTCGAGGGGAGCGTGCTCGAGCCGCCGTGGAGCACCCAGTAGACGAGCGAGCCAACGGGTACGCCGAGCGCCAGCGCGCTGAGCGCGCCCAGCGCGAAGAGCACCACTGCCGTCCAGCGGCCAAGCGGGACGCGGGCTGCATTTCGCCGAACGCCCGCACCGACGCGGGCCGAGGCCGATCTGCCGCCGAGTGCGAGCTCGCCGGCGAGCGCCATCACGCTGAGGAGGACCAGCACGAGCGACAGCGTGCAGGCGGCCACGGTGTCGAAGCCGAGCTTGAACTCGGTGAAGATCGCAACGGTGAACGTCTGGTACTGGACGATCTCGAACGCCCCGTACTCGGCGAGCAGGCCGAGGGTCACGAGCAGGCAGCCTCCGAGCACCGCGGGCCAGATCTGGCGAAGCGTGACCCGCCTGAACGTCTGCCACGGGCCGAGCCCCAGGCTGCGCGCGGTCTCCTCCAGGCCGGCGTCCACTTTGCCCAGGGCGGTGCTCGCGGGCAGGTACACGAGCGGGTACAGCGACAGCGTCATGATCATGACCGCGGCGAGGTAGCCGTGCAGGCCGGGCTCGAGCGAGACCCAGCCGAAGCCCACCACGAAGTCGGGGATCCCCAGCGGCAGCACGAGCGCGACCGCCCACAGCCGGCGTGCTGGCAGCGCTGTGCGCTCCACGCACCAGGCCGCGCCGACGCCGAGGATGGCGCACAGCACCGTGCAGGCGAGCGTCAGGCGCACGCTGTTCCACAGCAGCACAGCCACCGAGTGGCGCAGCAGAAGCCGTTGCACCTCGCTCCAGCCGGACTGCTGGGCCTGGACGACGAGGAAGACCAGCGGAAGCAGGACCAGCGCCGCGGCCGCGCTCGCGCCGGCGATGCTGACGAGGGGCCAGCGGCGGCGTCCCGACCAGGCGCGAGTCCATCTGCTGGGGGCTTGCTCGGCTGCGACGAACATGCTCATCCGCGGCCGCCCTACAGCAATCCGAGCTTCTGCTCGAGCGCGAGCGCCGCGCTGCCGTCGCCGAGCTCGGCGGGTGTCAAGGCGGCCGGGTGCAGCGAGGACAGCGGCACGAGGCCCCTCGCCGGAGTCACGCCCGGCCGCAGCGGGTACTCGTAGCTGTGACTGTGCGCGAGCGCTTCCTGTCCCTTGCGGCTGACCAGGAAGGCGAGGAAGGCCTGCGCGGCGCTCCGATTGGAGCTCGACCTCAGCACTGCCGCGCCGGAGAAGTCGAGGAGATCGCCGGCGTCCCCCGAGGCGTAGTAATGCAGCGCCGAGTGCACCCCGCCCGCGCCGAGCTCGTCGCGCAGCCGATACCAGTAGTAGTGGTTGATCGGCCCGACGGCGCTCTCGCCGTTGTTGACCTGGGTGACCACCGTCTCGTTGTCCGGGTAGATCCGGCCGTTGGCCTGCATCCCCTCGAGCCAGCGTTCTGCGGTCGCCGTCCCGTCGAGCTTGACGATCGCGCTGAGCAGCGGCTGGAAGTCGGTCTCCGACGGGGCGAAGCCGACCTTGCCCTTCCACCTCGGCCCGGCGAGCTCGAGGATCGAGCTGGGCAGTTGGGCGGTCGTGATCTGCCTGGTGTTGTAGACGAGCGTCGAGACCCGGGCTGAGACGGCCACCCAGTCGCCCTGGGCAGAGTCGTAGCGGCTCGGCACGGCCGCCAGGGTCGCCGCTGCGACGGGTGCGAGCAGACCATGCTCGCGGAGCGCTTCCAGGACGGGGGTGTTCTCGGTGTAGAAGACGTCTGCTGGCGAGCTCGATCCCTCCTGGAGGATCTGGTTGCCCAGCGTGGCCTCGTCTCCCGAGCGCACATTGACCTTGACGCCGGTCTGCTTTTCGAACGCCGCCACGAGCAGCGCCGTGGTCTGTTCGTGCTGGCCGTTGTAGAGAGTCAGTTCCCTGCCCGAATGGGAGGCGCCTCCGCAGCCGCCCGCCAGCAATGCGCCCAGCACCGACAGCAGGCTGAGAAGGGGGACATTGGCGCGCCTCATCTACTAAATCCGATCTGAGCGGTCGGGATGACAGGGGGGACCGTAGCACAGCGGTTAGGGTCGCCTAACTCGGACACCGTGCGCCGGTTCGCCGCCAAATAGGTGAGAATCCCCGCATGCACGTCACAGCCAAGGCCGACTACGCCGTCCGCGCCGTCATAGAGCTCGCCGGCTCGAGCCAGGAATCGCCCCGCAAGGTCGACGAGGTCGCCCAGGCGCAGGGCATCCCGGTCTCCTTCCTCGAGAACATCCTGACCCAGCTGCGCTCTTCCGGGATCGTGCGCAGCCAGCGCGGCCCCGAGGGCGGCTACTGGCTCGCCCAACCGGCCGACGAGGTCAACCTCGCGCACATCATCCGTGCCGTCGAGGGTCCGCTCGTCGGCGTGCGCGGTCAGCGCCCCGAGGAGATCGAGTACGTCGGCTCGGCCGAGGCGCTGCAGAACGTGTGGATCGCTCTGCGGGCGAACCTGCGCAAAGTGCTCGAGCACGTGACCGTCGCCGACGTGGCCGCCGGAAAGCTCCCCAAGGAGATCCTGGCGTTGACGCGCGGCGAGGAAGCCTGGCACACGCGCTGAGGCGCTGTTCGGCCGGTGCATGCACCGGCCGCGAAGCCGCGCATGCGCGGCTTCGGGTAGGGCCGCATGCGGCCCTACCTCCCGGATCCACTAAGAGGCGAACACGCGCGGGGCGGGCAGGCGCACCGACAGGATCTGACCCTGGCTCAGCTCGAGCTGCTGGGCCTCCTCGCGGGTGACCTGGGCCCAGATCTCGCGTCCGTCCGGCAGCTTCAGCTCCACGCGCACCTCGAAGCCGAGGTGCACGACGCGCTCGACTAGAGCCTCCGTTCCGGTGCCGTCGTCCTCGGCCAGGATCTGGATGTCGTGGGGGCGCACGAACGCGTCCCCGAGCCTGTTGACGGGGCCGATGAAGGACATCACGAACTCGTTGGCCGGGCTCTCGTAGAGCTCGCGGGGAGCGCCCGCCTGCTCGATCCGACCCTTGTTCATCACCACGATCTGCTCGGCCACTTCCATCGCCTCCTCCTGGTCGTGGGTGACGAAGATGGTCGTGACGTGGATCTCCTCGTGCAGCTTGCGCAGCCATTCGCGCAGCTCCGCTCGCACCTGTGCGTCGAGCGCTCCGAAGGGCTCGTCGAGCAGCAGCACCCTCGGCTGGACCGCCAGCGCGCGGGCCAGGGCCATGCGCTGAAGCTGTCCCCCCGAGAGCTGAGATGGGTAGCGCCCGGCGAGGCCGTCGAGGCGCACCAGCGCCAGCAGCTCCTCCACGCGGCCGCGGATCTCCTCCTTGGGGCGCTTGCGCACGCTCAACCCGAAGGCCACGTTGTCGTGCACGGTCATGTGCTTGAAGGGGGCGTAGTGCTGGAAGACGAAGCCCACGCCGCGGTTGCGCGCGGGCGAGGCGGTGACGTCCTGCTCGTCGATCACGACCTCGCCGCTGTCCGGCGTCTCGAGGCCCGCGATGATCCGCAGCAGCGTCGACTTGCCGCTGCCGCTCGGACCGAGCAGCGCGGTCAGCGCCCCGTCGGCGACGGTGATGCTGACGTCCTCGAGCGCCACGAAGTCGCCGAAGCGCTTGCTCACGCCGCGAACCTCGATCGCCATCAGATCGCCGTCCCGCGGTGGGCGCGTCGTGTCAGGAGGTTCATCGCCAGCAGCGTCGCCAGCGCAAGCAGGGCGAGCACGACCGCGGCAGTGTAGGCACCGGTGATGTCGAAGTTCTCAAAGCGGTCCTGAACATACAGCGGCAGCGTCTGCGTCTGGCCCTCGATGCGACCCGAGACGATGCTGACGGCGCCGAACTCCCCGAGCGCGCGGGCGGTCGTGAGGACCACGCCGTAGACGACGCCCCAGCGGATCCCCGGGAGGGTGACGCGCCAGAAGGCCTGCCACGCGCTCGCGCCGAGCGTCTCGGCGGCCTGCTCGGCGTCGGTGCCCAGCTCGCGCAGCACGGGCATCGTCTCGCGGACCACGAACGGGAGCGAGACCACGGCGGTGGCGATCACCATCCCGGGAACCGAGAAGATCACCTGGATGCCCTGTTCGGCGAGCCAGTCGCCGAGCCAGCCCGTCTTTCCGTAGACGAGCACGAGCGAGAGGCCGACCACGACGGGGGATATGGCGAACGGCAGGTCAATCAACAGCCCGAGCGCCGACTTGCCCCAGAAGCGGCCCCGCTCGAGCAGCAGGGCCATGCCGATGCCGAAGATCGTGTTGAGCGGCACGGCGATCGCCACGATCTCGATCGACAGCCAGAAGGCGTGCTGGGCGTTGGGCGCGCTGACCGCGTTCCACACCGGGCTCAATCCGTGTTCGAAGGTCCTGTAGAAGATCATCGCCACCGGCGCCAGCAGCAGCAGGGCGAGGTAGCCGAGGGCGATCGCGCGGAAGCCCAGCTGGCGGCGTCTGGCGGACTTCGCGCGCGCGGCGGCCTCGCTCGCGGGACCGCGCCCGAGCTGGCGCCCGCTGGAGGCGGGGGAGAAGCCCACGACGCCGGCGGGGTTAGAGGACATGCCTCGACCTCCGGCGCAGGGCGAAGCCGAGCAACGCCAGCACGAGCAGCGCTGCCAGCAGCAGCACGACCGACACCGCGGCCGCGGCCGCGAGGTTTTCGTTCTGGATCTGGCCGAAGATGTAGACCGATCCGGCCTCCGTCTTGAACGGCAGGTTGCCCGTGATCAGTACCAGCGAGCCGTACTCTCCGATGGCTCTGGCGAAGCTGAGCGCCACTCCGGAGATGATCGCCGGGGCCAGCGTGGGCAGGACGATGCGGCGGAGCACCGTGAGCGGGCCCGCGCCGAGCGAGGCGGCCGCTTCCTCCATCGCGAGGTCGAGCCCGAGCAGGACCGGCTGAACGGAGCGCACCACGAACGGGAGCGTCACGAACAGCAGCGCCAGGCCAACGGATGCGCGCGTGAAGGCGACGTCGATGCCGATCGGGCTGTCCTTGCCGTAGAGCGCCAGCAGCACCACCCCGGCGACGATCGTGGGCAGCGCGAACGGCAGGTCGATCAGCGCGTTGACGATCTTCTTGCCGCGAAACTCGTCGCGCACCAGCACCCACGCCACGAGCGTCCCGAAGACGGCGTTGATCGTGACGACGATCGCCGAGACGATCAGGGTCAGCTTGATCGCCGCCACCGCCTCCGGGTTGGAGATCTCCCGCCAGAAGGCGCTCGTGCCGCCGCTGCCCGACTTCGCCAGCAGCGCCGCCACGGGCAGCAGCACGAGCACCGTCAGGTAGATGCCGAGCATGCCCTTTCCGAGCACGCCGCCGCCGCGTGCCCGGATCCGAGACCCGCCCGCCGGTGGGCGCTCGCGTCGGAGCGCTACGGCTGCGGGGCTATTTGGCAGTGGAGACCCCGAGCGACTGCTCGATCTTCGTCACGATCCCGGTTTCTGGTTCGAAGAACTGCTTGGTGATCGTCTTCCAGCCGCCGAGCGAGTCGATCGTGAACAGGCCGGTGGGAGTCGGGAACTTGGAGGCTCCGGGCACGCCCGTGATCACGGGGCGATAGCCCTTTTCCGCCCAGATCTCCTGGGCGGGCGGGGAGAGCAGGTATTCGACGAACTGCTTGCCCGCCGCCGAGCCGCCGACGGCGGCGATCGGGTTCTGGATCAGGATCGTGTCCTTGGGGATCACGTATTCGATCGCCGCGCCCTTCTTCTCGTCGGCGATCGCCTCGTCCTCGTAGTCGATCAGGGCGTCGCCGCGGCCGGCAAGGAAGGTCTGCAGGGCGTTGCGCGCCGAGCTGTCCTGGCTGACCACGTTGTGGAACAGCGCCTTCAGGTATTCCTGCGCCTGCGCCGGGGTCTTGCCTTCCTTGAGCTGGGCGCCGTAGGCGGCCATCACGTTCCAGCGGGCGCTGCCCGAGGTGAAGGGGTTGGGGGTGAGCACCTGCACGCCGGGCTTGATCAGGTCCGACCAGCCGGTGATGTGCTTGGGGTTGCCCTTGCGCACGATGATCACCGCGACCGAGTTGGTGACGAAGCCGTGCGTTGCATTCTGGTTCCAGCTGGGGGACACGAGCCCCGCCTTGACCAGCTTTTCGACGTCCGGTTCGAGCGAGAAGTTGACCACGTCGGCGTGCAGGCCGTTGGCGACCGAGCGGCTCTGTTCACCAGAGGGGCCGTAGGACTGGCTGAAGGAGACCCCTTTGCCGGCCGCGGTCGCCTGGAAGGCCGGGATCAGCTTTTCGAAGGCGCCCTGGGGCGTGGAGTAGGCGACGAGAGACACGCTCTTGCTGGCGCCTCCGCTGGATGAGCCGCAGGCGGCCAGGCCGAGCGCGGCGATGAGCGAGAGAGCAAGAACCGGTATGCGTTTGGGCATGATCACTTTCTGCGTGGAGAACATGGCGATGGGCCAGAATGTCGGGAAGAGTACCGGAAACTCGACCCGATTTAGCCAGTATCGTGCGGGGTGGGCGCGGCAGGGCTTCGAGCAAGATGTGTCGACGCTGAGAAACGCATATCGATCAGGGCGCCCGTATTGAGTACCCTGTCAAGAGTCGGCAGGGGGCTCTGTCAAGGGTTCGGTTGCCGCGCAGCTCCCCGCCTCTCCCGCGTTCCCCCATCAAGGAGATCCCGCCCGAATGTCAGCCCCGTCAACAGCCGTCTCGTCCACCTCGACCGCGGCCGCCGGCGCCGCCACCTCCACGGAGGCCGCCGAGGCGGCCGTCGAGGCGATCGCCGGCGCTGCCGGACAGGACGTCACCTTCTCGCTCGAGCTCACGCAGGACCAGAAGGACATCCGTGACTGGGTGCACGGGTTCGCGGCCGACGTGGTCCGTCCCGCGGCACACGAGTGGGACGAGAAGGAGCAGACGCCGTGGCCGATCATCCAGGAGGCCACGAAGATCGGCCTCTACGGCTTCGAGGGGCTCGCGCAGTTCTTCGCCGACCCCACCGGCCTGACCCTGCCGATCGTCAACGAGGAGCTGTTCTGGGGCGACGCTGGCATCGGCATGTCGATCATGGGCACGGCGCTGGCGGTCGCCGCGATCTTCGGGCAGGGCTCCGGCGAGCAGATCGGCGAGTGGATACCGCGTTGCTTCGGCACCCAGGACGACATCAAGGTGGCGGCGTTCTGCGCATCTGAGCCCAACGCGGGCTCGGACATCTCGGGCCTGCGCACGCGCGCCAAGTTCGACGAGGCAGCGGGCGAGTGGGTGATCAACGGCCAGAAGGCATGGGCGACCAACGGCGGCATCTCGGACGTGCACGTGGTGATCGCGACCGTCGATCCCGATCTCGGATCGAAAGGGCACGCGGCATTCGTGGTGCCGATGAGCGAAGCCAAGGGCATCTCGCAGGGCAGCAAGGTCTCCAAGCACGGCCTGCGCGCCTCGCACACCGCGGACGTCTTCCTCGACGACTGCCGAATTCCCGCAGGCTACGTGCTCGGCGGCAAGGAGAAGCTCGACGAGCGCCTCGCGCGCGTGCGCGAGGGTAAGAAGAGCAACTCGCAGGCGGCCATGCAGACGTTCGAGTCCTCGCGCCCGACAGTCGGCTCCCAGGCGCTGGGGATCGCCAGGGCGGCCTATGAGTATGCGCTCGACTACTCCAAGGAGCGCGAGCAGTTCGGCCGCAAGATCATCGAGAACCAGTCGATCGCGTTCACGCTCGCGCGGATGAAGATGGAGATCGACGCCGCGCGCCTGCTCGTCTGGCGCGCCTCCTGGATGGGCCGCAACCAGGTGCGCTTCGAGAACGCCGAGGGCTCGATGAGCAAGCTCAAGTCCGGCGAGGTGGCCGTGTGGGCGACCGAGCGCGCGATCCAGATCCTCGGCGGCAACGGTTACACGCGCGAGTACCCCGTGGAGCGCTGGCATCGTGACGCCAAGATCTACGACATCTTCGAGGGCACAGCCGAGATCCAGCAGCTCGTGATCGCGCGCGCCATCTCCGGGATGCACATCAAGTAGCGCCGCTCAACCCCGGCTCGAGCAGCGGCCTTCAAGCCGGGCTCGTCGGTGGCCTTGGCAGCACGTCACCACGGGCCGCCTGGGTTGACAATTGTCCTGATTGCGACTAGCTTCCCGTCCAGGCGGGTGCCGCGCGGGGGGGATCGCCGCACGGATGGGTGTGCAAGGAGGCGATCCGGTCCGAGTGGTGTGCGTTCGTACAAGCCCCTGGAGGGGGTCACAGTTGCTCGGGGGCCGTGCGGCCTTGGGCGAGAAGACGATTGGAGACAGAGATGACTGGAAGGATTCCAGCGAGGGCCGTCAGGTTGGCTGTGGCGATCCTCGCAGCGATTGGCGTCTTCGCCATGACCGCAGTTGCGGCTGGTGCTACGGAAGTGGTCTACAACAACGTTCCGGCGCCGTTGCCCGGAAACTTCGCCTCCCTGGGCAACCAGGCCTACTCGATGTCCGAGTTCGGTGGCGAGGTCGAATTCGCGGGAGCCGCCCGCAAGAACCCGAAGGTGACGGTCATCATGAGCACCTGGGCGTGTCAGAACGGTGGGGTCTACGAAGACACCTGTGAAACCCCCAAGCCCAACAAGAAGTTCAAGTGGCCGATCACGCTGAACATCTATGACGTGGGCGCGGGCAACACGGTGGGCACGAAACTGGGATCGGTCACCAAGACGTTCGGGCTGCCCTACCGTCCCACCAAGAACGACACGGCATGCCTCGCCAAAGGCTACGCGGCGGGCACCTGGTACGACGCGGCAACGAACGCGTGCTATCACGGGATGGCGTTCTCGATCACCTTCAAACCGGTTCACACCGAACTGCGCGGCAAGGCGATCATCACGCTCTCCTACAACACCAGCACTCACGGTCCCAGCCCGGTCGGAACGGGGGCGGCGTGCTTCAGCACAGCGGTCGGCTGCTACTACGACTCGCTGAACGTGGCGACCGCCGAACCGGGCGAAAACACGCTCTCGATCGGCGCCCAGCCGAGCCTCGAAGAAGTGTTCGTCAACTCGACCTACGCCCCGATGTTCTGCGAAGGCGGCACCTCCGGCACCTTCGGAGCGGCCAAGTGCGCTGGATTCTGGGAAGGGCTCCAGCCGATCTTCTCGGTGAGCGCCAAGTAGGCGCGACCATAGGTCGGTAGCACCCATGATGTCTGGCGAAGGCCCCGCTCCGGCGGGGCCTTCGTCGTGTGGGGCCGGGGGCGCTACCAGGCCTGATCGGCGCCGCAGTGCGGGCACACCACGGTCGTCGAGACGGCGGCGCTGAACATGTAGCCGCACTGGCAGCTGTAGGAGGCGCGGTCGACCGGGCCTCCGGCCTCGCGCACACGCTGGACTGCTGGATCGCAGCCGCGGAGCGCCGGCTTGGCGGTCACGGCTATGGTCACGGGCCCGCGCTGGCGTGGCCGGCGGCGCTCGCTGAGGGGGTGCAGGAGCCTTGCTCTCATGATCGTCTATCCCCTACAACGTCATCCACGTGCAAAGGTTTCGCCCTGCAACGCCTGTTTCCTGGTCGCGCGCCGTGAAACGCCCTTGGCGAGCGCCGCACGGCCGCCATCGGGGGCGAGCGGCTCGGGTGTTTGAGATACTTGGTGGCGATGAACCCCGCGCGTAAGCGAACGGTGCGCCTGACGGTGGCGCTGAGCGCGGCCGTGGTCTTGGCGAGCGCGCTGATCTACACGAGCTTCAGCGCGGCCAGCCCGGCGCTCACGCCAAGCCAGCTCACTCGCCAGGCCCAGCCGGGTCGCAGCTACCAGGTCACGGGCACCGTGGCCAAGGGCTCGGTGCATCGCGGCGGCAGCGGAGGGGCGATCCTGTACTTCAGCGTCGAGGACCGCGCGGGCGGCACGACGATCCCGCTGGCCTACACCGGGACGGTGCCCGACCCCTTCCGCGAAGGCCGCGAGGTTATCGTGACGGTCGAGAAGCAGGGATCCAGCTACATCGGCGAACGCAACTCGTTGATCACCAAGTGCCCGTCCAAGTACAAGACGGCTCCCGCCGGCGAGAACCAGAACGCTTGAGTGCCCTGGCGCTCCTCGCACGACATCCTCGCGGGCGCTAGACCCTGATGGCCGGCCTCGGATTCGCCTGTCTGCTGCTCGGCCTCGCCATATGCGCGTACGGGATCGGCGCGTCGGTCTACGGGGTACGCAGCGGCCGCGTCGAGTTCTCGGAGTCGGGCCGGCGCTCGGTGTACGCGCTCGCGGGGATCCTGACGGTCGCCTTCGCGGTGCTCGAGCTCGCGTTCCTGCGCAACGACTTCGCCTTCAACACGGTGGCCGACACCTCGAGCCGCACCACGCCCGGGTTCTATCGGGCCGCCGCCGTCTGGTCCTCCCAGGAAGGCTCGCTGCTGTTGTGGGCGTGGCTGTTGTCGATGTGGTCGAGCCTCGCCCTGTTCCTGACGCGCCGGCGCATGCGCGACATCGCCTCATACGCGACGGCGATCCTGCTCGGCTTCGGCGGGTTCTTCATCGCGCTGATGGTCTTCTATGCGAACCCCTTCGCGACCACGCGCCCGGCGCCCGCCGAAGGGCAGGGGCTCGATCCGCTGCTGCGCTTCCCGACGATGATGATCCACCCGCCGATGCTGTACTCGGGCTACACGCTTTGCACGATCCCGTTGGCCTTCGGGATGGGGGCGCTGCTGGCGCGCAGGGTGGATGCGGACTGGATCAAAGCGATTCGCCGCTTCGCCTTCGCGGCCTGGCTGTTCCTCGGCGTGGGGATCCTGCTCGGCGCGCGCTGGTCCTACTCGGAGCTCGGTTGGGGCGGCTATTGGGGATGGGACGCGGTCGAGAACGCCTCGCTGATGCCCTGGCTGACGGGCACCGCCTTCCTGCACTCGCTGATGATCCAGGAGAAGCGCGGGATGCTGAAGGTCTGGAACGTGTCGCTCGTGCTGGCGACGGGCACCCTGGCGATCATGGGCACCTTCCTCGTACGCAGCGGCGTCCTGAACTCGATCCACGCCTTCGGGGGTGCGACGCTGGGGGTGCCGTTCGTGTGCCTGATCGGAGTGCTGATCGCAGGCTCGATCTACCTGGTGGTCTCCCGCCGCGACATGCTGCGCTCCGAGCATCGCCTCGACTCGCTGATCTCGCGCGAGTCGGCGTTCCTCGCCAACAACGTGGTGCTCGTGGGCCTGTGCTTCGTGATCTTCTGGGGCACCTACTTCCCGCTCATATCCGAGGCGTTGACGGGACAGGAAGCGTCGGTCGGGCCTCCCTGGTTCGACCGCTACACGGTGCCGCTCGCGCTGGTGCTCGTGCTGCTGAGCGGTATCGGGCCGGTGATCGCCTGGCGGCGCGCAACGCTTGCCAATGCCCGGCGAAACTTCCTCGCGCCGCTCGCGACCGCGCTGCTCACCCTGGTTGTGCTGCTCACCGCAGGAGTCGCTCCGAAGCCGCTCGCCATAGCCATGTTCTGCTGCGCCGCCTTCGTGTTCGGCTCGATCGGGCAGGAGTTCTTCCGCGGCGTGCGCGCCCGCCGGGCAATGGCCGGCGAGTCGGTTCCCCGCGCCTTCACAGGGCTGGTGCGACGCAATCGCAGGCGCTACGGCGGTTACGTCGTCCATCTGGGTATCGCCGTGCTGTTCATCGGGGTGGCCGCGTCCTCGTCGTTCCAGCACGCGTCCGAGCTGGGCCTCTCACCGGGTCAGTCGACACGCGTGGGCGCCTACACGGTCCGCTACGTACGACCCACGGCCACGATCACGCCCCGCTATGACGCCGCCCACACCGGCTCCACGCTCAGCCTGGGAGCCGTGATCGACGTGAGCAAGGGCGGGCGCCACGTCGCCACGCTCAACCCGAGCGAGGGCTACTACGCCTCCCAGGAAGCCAGCCAGGGAACCGTGGGGAGCCTGATCGGTGGCCAGCCCGTCAGCCACGTGAGCATGAACGCCGGTATCACCCGCGACGTTTGGAGCGCGATCGAGCCCGACATCGAAGCGCCGGCTCTGCAGCGGATCGTCAGGGCCGGCAACAGCGCGCTCTCCCCTGAAGAGGCGCTCGTCGCGATCGGCTATCTGGCCCGCGAATACCTCAAGCATCCTCCGCAGGCGCAGTTCCACTTCATCGTCTCGCCGCTCGTGATGTGGATCTGGATCGGCGGTCTGATCGTGTTCGGCGGCGGCCTGATCGCGATCTGGCCGACTCCCAGCGTGGTGCGCCGCCGTGTGGCCGCCCGCTCGCGCGCTCGCGCCGTGCGGGGCCTGGCGCGCGCCTGAGCGCTCCATCCTGCGACGCTGACGGCGTGAGCGCTCTCGTCGCGATCCTCATCCTCCTGCTGCTCGGGCTGATCGTGCTCGTCGTCGGCGCGCCCCTGCGCGCCGCGCGCCGCGGCGATCTCGAGCCGCAGTCGCAGGAGACGCTCGCCGGCCATCCGGTGCAGGCCACCGCTGCCGAGCTCGAGGTGGAGCACGACGACATGGAGGCGGCACGCGAGGCCAAGTACCGCGAGATCCGCGATGCCGAGCTCGATTTCCGCACCGGCAAGCTCTCACGCGAGGATTACGAGGCGATCGACACGCAGCTGCGCGCGGAGGCGCTCGAGATCCTCAACCGCCTCGAACCGGTGGAGCCACCCGAGTAGCGGCCGGCGCGCTCAGGCCCAGGGGCGCTTGAGCAGCACGATCGCGACCACGAAGAACAGGACAGCGAAGAAGATCGTCCAGCGGTTGAGGTTGCGCTCGACCATCGATCCGCCACCGAGCGGCCCGGCACCGCTGCCGACGCCGAATGCGCCCGAGAGGCCGGCGTCCTTGCCCGAGTGCATCAACACCAGGAAGATCACGATCACGGCGATGATCACCTCGATGACAGAGAGGATCGTTTCCACGCCGCAAACCTTAGCGGCTGGAAGCCGCTCATGTGCTTGAGCGATTCGTCACAATACCTTGGGTTGGTTGCGCGGAGGTGACGGGGGAGGAGTAGGTTTGACGACCTCGAAGAGGCTTGCAGCGTCCACGACGAGGGTTCCGCCTTCGCCGCCGCTACGGTGCGTCTTCTGTCGTCCCCGAACACGGAGCGATGCGCGATTTGTCATCCCGATTACGAATCCTTTACGGATTCGTGCTTGCCTGCCGATATGAATCACGGTGGGCGTACCCCGCGATTGTGGGTCTGCCGCGCCAGCCACAGCCAATGGGAACCCCGAGAATGAACCACTTCAGCGCATGCCGCCCGTGATCAACGCCCGCAGAAGGGCCCTGCGTGCACTGCTCTCCGCCCTCGCCGGCGGTGGGCTGAGCGCCGCCGGGGTGGGAGGCCCGCTTGCGGCGCCGGCGCTCGGCGCGGGCGAAATCACGACCACGCCCGCGGGGACCGCGGAAGCGCCGCCCGCAGCCGGCGCCGGCCAGTCGACGACGCCCGCCTCTACAAGCACCACGCCGGCCCCGTCCGCGCCGCCGAGCACGGGCACGGGCACGGGTACGGGTACGACCACTGTCCCCGCCGCGCCGCCGCCCGAAGCTCCCGCCGTGGTCCTTCAGCGCAAACAGAAGACGACCCCGGCCGTCCAGCCCGCCAAGGCCGTGACGCCGACGAAGGCCTCGACCAAGAGCGCCAAGGAAAAGGCCCAGAAGGCCTCGGGTCCCAACAACGTGGCCGCCTCTCCCCAGAGCGTGGCCCAGGCCGGGGCGCTCGCGGCCATCCTGGCCTCATCGGACGCATCGGCCCAGGCGCTCGGCTTCTACCGGATCCCGGTGTTCCTGCTGCCCATATACAAGGCTGCCGCGGTCCAGTACGGCGTGCCGTGGCAGATTCTCGCGGCGATCAACGAAATCGAGACCAACTACGGCACAGATCAATCGGTGTCGAGCGCCGGGGCCGTTGGATGGATGCAGTTCATGCCGGCAACGTGGCTGCAATATGGCGTTGACGCGCTGAACGCCGGTTACGCGGATCCCTACAACCCCGTCGACGCGATCTTCGCGGCAGCCCGCTATCTGCGTGCGGCCGGTGCGGCCACCGATCTCCGGACGGCGATCCTGGCCTACAACCACTCCGAAGAATACGCCGACTCCGTGCTGCTGCGAGCCAAGCTGATCTCCACCTACCCGAAGGCTGTGATCGCGACGCTCACCGGTCTCATCGATGGTCGCCTGCCCGTCAGCGGCCAGCACGTCGCTTGGGGCGCACCGGCGACTCTCACGCCCTCGAGCGCGACGGCGGGTGCGGCAGCCGTGCCCGCCCCGAAATCGGCGCCCGCCGCACCCGCGTCGGGCTCGGCGCCGCTTTCGCCGGCGGCGGCCGCCACGGCGGCGAGCGTCAAAGCGGCAGCTGCACGGGCGCGTCAGATCCAGCTCGTGGACCTCTCGAGCTCACCCAACGCCTCGGTGGTTGCGGTCCAGGACGGGCGCATCGAGAAGATCGGCGATTCACAGCAGCTCGGCAAGTACCTGGTCCTGCGCGATGTCTACGGCGACCTCTTCACCTACGCGGGCCTCGGCAGCATCGCGCCGACCTACAAGCCCGCGAGGACTCCACGCGCCCCGGTCACCTCGCCGGTTGTCGAAGCGGCGAGCACCCGCGACCCGGCGCCCTCGTTGCCGGCCACCGCCGGCAGCCAGTCTCCGCTCACTCTGCACGTGAAGCAATCGCTGCCCCCGGCGACGCCGGCCGCCACCAAGGGCGGCCAGGCGGTCGTGCCGGCGGCGAACGGCGAAGAAGTACCGGCCGGGATGGGCCGCAAGCGTCTGTTCGCCCACCCGGGCAACCCCGATGCCCGCGCTGCGGCGACAGCCAGCGCCGCCAGGAAGCTGCGCAGCAGTCGCGCGGGTCAGACCCTGCCCCTGCGCCGCGGATCGGTGGTGGCCAGCGGAACGGTGCTCGGCCGTGTCAGCGTGCCCGCCGGCGAGCACGCCGGCCATCTCCGTTTCGCGATCCGTCCCGCCGGCGACTCGGCCACGATCGACCCGGGGCCGATCCTGGCCAACTGGGCGCAGCTGCAGGCTGCTCTGCATCCGCAGGGAGCGAAGGCCGCCAACCCGCTGCTCGGCGCGACCGCGAGCGACGTGTTCCTGCAGCCGAAGGCGCAGCTCGAGCGCGCCGTGCTGTCAGACCCTGGGATCACGATCTACAGCTGCGCACGCCAGGACGTCGCCGCGGGACTCGTGGACCGTCGCGTCCTCGCGGTGCTCGCGTTCCTATCGCGCAGTGGCCTGAAGCCGACCGTGAGCGCTCTGCGCTGCGGCCAGCCCGCCTCAGCGACGAGCGCTCAGGCCAAGGGCGACGCCGTCGAGATCTCGGCGATCAACGGCATTCCGATCGCGGGCCACCAGGGCGCGGGCACGATCACCGACTTGGCCATACGGACGCTGCTGACGCTTCCCGGTGAATTCGTGCCTCACGAAATCGTGAGCCTGATGCGCTATCCCGGCGCCTCGAGCACTCACGCCGTCTCGAGCGCCTGGAACCACATCGCCCTCGCCTTCGAGCCGACCAGCGCGGCGAGCGCACTGCGGGCGAGCGCGGTCGGAACAGCAGCGCACTCGGCTCACACGGGGAGCCCGGCACCCTCGCCGATCGTGACCACGAGCGCGCTCAGCGTCGAACAGTGGAGCCAGCTGATCACGCGTGTCGGTGGGCTTCCCGCGCCCAAGGTCGCGACCAAGCCCACCTCCGCGGCCGTAGCAGACCCCAAGCGCCCGAAGGGCTGAGCCTGGCGCTCGCTCTCCGGGACCGCTCTTCACAGGCGGCCCCGGAGTCATCGCGTCGCTGCGCCGGGGTCTTACAGCTAGCCCGCGTTCGCGGGAGGTGCGCCGCCGGCGCCGGGCTGAGCGCGGAACGCGCCGCGCAGCACGGTGGCGCACCTCGTCTGCGCCGCCTTGAACGCCGCGCTGGCGGTGTTCAGGCCCTTGGTGTTGAAGACCGGGCCTTTCCCGGAGGTGTTGGGTGCAGGGACGTTCACGCCGTTTTCGCGCATGCAGGCCGCGAACTTGTCGAGCGCCTGCTTCACGAGGGGGCTGTTGAAGCGTCCTGCGCCTCCGGCGCCGAATCCGGCGCGACCGGGTGCCCCACCGCACCTCTTCACCGCTGCTTCGTACTGCGCGCGCGTCACGCCCTTTGGCAGTTGAGCCGGACCACCTCCGCCGCCGGCTCCGCCCAGAAGGCCGCCCGCGCCGGGGCCGCGTTGCTGCCCGGAGGGCCGTTTGGGAAGGGTGATTCCGTTCTTCTGCAGGCATTCCCTGAACGCCGCGAAGCGAGACGCGCCGGGACGGGAGCCGCCGGCGGTTGAAGACGTGGCGCTGGCGTTGGTGCTCGACGACGACTTGGCCGAGGAGCCTCCGCATGCCGCCAGCACGAAAGCTGTGAGCACCAGGGCCGCTACAGCTATCGCCGGCTTGCTTGCACTGCTGTGGATCTGAGGCATTTAGCTCCTTTTTCGGTGATGTTGCTGGGGGATTGGGATCCCTCCCTGTGTCGGCACGTCTCGATCGTCCACGCCCGTCAGCCGCCTGGGCCGAAGAGCGCGGGGCCGCCGCTGCTGCTGCTGCTGCTGCTGCCACTGCTGGATCCGCCGCGTGAGCTGCCGAACAGCGAGCCCAGGGCGCTTTCGCCTGCCGCGCCGACGCGAATCGATTCGGCGCTGACGGTGCCGTCGGCTCCTGTTGCGCCCGTCACGACGATGGTTTCGCCGGGATGGATGCTGCTGACGCTCGCTTTGACGGTCTTGGTCACAGTCGAGGCCGCAGAGGTCGTCACCTTGACGGTGTTTCCCTGGGTGTCCGTCACATACAGGGTGTTGCCGTGGATGAAGGCCACCTGTCCACTGGTCGGGGCAGCTGCGCTCGCGCCGGCTCCTGCGCCCGCGCCGGCTCCTGCGCCCGCGCCGGCTCCTGCGCCCGCGAAACCACCGCCGCCGGTGGCAGCGCCGGCGCCCGTGCCGTTGCCTCGCAGGGCGGCGAACCGCGAGGCGAGGCTCCCGCTGCTCGCGGCCGAGCTGGCGCCGCCGGAGGATGCCTGACCCTTCTCCACGAGCACGCCCGCGATGAACCCGCAGGCGATGGCGAGCACGGCGAAGAGCGTGACCGGGAGCGGCCTCAGCAGGCGCCGACGTGGGCGCCGCGGCAGCTCCTCGGCATCCTCGTGCCAGTCATCGTCTTCGAACGCGGGATCGTGGCTTGACATTGCGGGCTCCTCGTGGGGGAAGGTCGGGTCGTCGTCACTCAAAGCGCAGTGCCTCGATCGGTCTCAGGGTGGCCGCGCGTGCAGCCGGGTAGGTGCCGAAGAACAGTCCTGAAGCCAGTGCTGCACCGAAGGCGAGGAAGATCGAGTACGTGGCGATTTCAGGGTGCACGCCGGCGATTTCGAATTGGCTGCCGATGATGCCCACGGCGACACCTGTGAGGCCCCCGATGAGAGAGACGAGCAGGGCCTCGGTGAGAAACTGGGTGAGGACGTCGCTGCGTCTGGCTCCGATCGCCTTGCGGATGCCGATTTCGCGTGTGCGCTCGGTGACGCTCACGAGCATGATGTTCATCACGCCGATCCCGCCCACGAGCAGCGAGATCGCGGCGACCTCGCCGAGCAGGGTCGTGAAGACGCTGCTGGTCGAGCTCGAGGTTTCCAGGAGTGAGCCCTGGTTGAGGACGCTGAAGCCGGGTTCGGAGGTGTTCTTGATCCTGTGGCGTTCCTCGAGGATCTGGGTGACCTCCGATTCGGCGGCGTTGAGCGAGGATTCAGATGAAGCCTGGACAGTGATCGAGTCGACGGGACCGGCGCCGGTGAGCGAGGCCTGCACGGTCGTGATCGGAGCCATCACCACGTCGTCCTCGTTGGTGGCGCCGTTGGATCCCTTGGAGGCGAGGACGCCGACCACCTCGTAGTTGTTCCCGTTGACCTTCATGTTCTGTCCCACCGGGCTCACCCCGGCGAACAGTTCCTGCAGGACGGTCTGCCCGATCACGGCCACGCGCTTGTGCTGGCTGACGTCTTCGGCTGTGAGCGAGCTGCCTTCCTGGAGCCTGTAGCTGTGGGCCGTGAGATATGAGGGGGTGGTGCCGACGAACGAAGAGGGTTCGTAGCTGGAGCTTCCAGCAACCAGTTTCACGGCGGCGGCGTTCACGACCGGAGAGGCGCTCTTGACGTCGGGCGCCGAGCTGGGGCTCTGGAGCGCTTCGGCGTCCTGCTTGGTGAGGGAGATGCTCGTGGTCGCGCTCGCGCGGGCGCCCCCGCGAAATCCGCCGCTTCCCTGGATGACGAGCACGTTGGTGCCGAGGCTCTGGATGCGTGACTCCACCGCCTTGGAGGAACCGTTGCCGACCGCTATCAGGACGATCACGGAGGCGACCCCGATCGTCATCCCGAGGATCGTGAGACCGGAGCGCAGCTTGTTCGCAGTGATCCCGCTCCAGGCGATACGCAGTGTCTCGGGGCCGATCATCGTCCGGCCTTCACGCTGGCGCTGCCGGCGTGAGCGGGGCGGTGCGCAGACTTCTGCGGGTGGGGAGCTGGTGGGCGCTCGTGAACGCCCACCAGGCGCCGATCCTCGAGCACCTCGCCGTCGCTGAGCCGGACGATCCGCTTGGTCTGGTCGGCCACATCCGGCTCGTGGGTGATCAGGACCACGGTTCGGCCTTCTTCGTTCAGGCGCGAGAAGATCCGCAGGACATCCTCGGTGGCATGCGAGTCGAGGTTCCCGGTCGGCTCGTCGGCGAGGATCAGCGAAGGATTGGTCACGAGCGCCCGCGCGACGGCGGCCCGCTGCTGCTGTCCGCCGGAGAGCTCGGAGGGCTGATGGTGCATGCGCTTGGCCATCCCCACCGACTGCAGCGCCCGTTCGGCGCGCTCTCTGCGCTCGGCGCCCCGCAGGCCGGCGTAGGCGAGCGGCAGCTCCACGTTGACGAGCGCGCTCGTGCGCGGGACGAGATTGAAGCTCTGAAAGACGAAGCCGATCTTGCGGTTGCGCAGGTCAGCGAGATCGTCTTCGTCCATATCGCTGACGTCCACCCCGTCGATCAGGTAGCGCCCGCCGGTAGGTATGTCGAGGCAGCCGAGGATGTTCATCAGCGTGCTCTTGCCGCTGCCCGAGCTGCCCATGATCGCCACGAAGTCGCCGGTCTCGATGCGCAGCGAGACCTCGCGCAGTGCCCGCACGCGGATCTGTCCCAGGTGAAAGACCTTCGAGACCTCATGCACCTCGATCACCGGATGGCGCGGGCGCTGCGCATCGCCTGTACCTGCCCCGCCCGGGATCGCGCGCGCGATCAGCGGACGCGTACGGGGAACGCGTGCCGGCTGCGCTGATCGGAAGGGCAGGAGATGGCGCATCAACCGCCGCCGCCCCTGAAGAAGGCAGCGCCGCCGCCTCCTGCCAGGCCGCCCAGTCCGCCGGCGCCGGTCAGGCCGCCGCGCCCGCCCGTCGAGGTGCGCCCAGTGCTCGTGCTCGTCGTCGTGATCGACGGCAGCACGATCGTTTCGCCGGGCTTCAGGCCGCTGAGGATGATCGTGGAGCTGTTGCCGGCCAGGCCCATGACCACGCGCCTGCGCAGCTGCTTTCCGCCCTGCTCGACGGTCACGGTGTCGGCGGAGATAGCCGTCGTGGGAACGTTGACGCCTTGGGCCTGCTTGACGACGACTTCGGCGGTGGCGCTCATCCCGGGCTTCAGGCCCGCCTGCATCTGGTCGAGCTGGAAGGTCACGTCGTAGCTGACGACCCCGCTGTTGCTGGTCGAGAGGATGGCGACTTCGCTGACGTGGGCTGCCAGCTTGCTTCCTTCGAGCGCTTCGACGGTCACGGTTGCGATCTGGCCGACCTTCACGTTGCCGATTTCCGATTCGCTCAGCGGCGCCACCAGATGCATCGTGCTGAGGTCGCTGAGAACAGCGAAGGCCGAGCTCGAGGAGCTCGAGGAGCTCGAGGAGCTCGCGGCGCCCGTGGCTGAGCGCCCGGAGCCCGAGCCGCCCGTGGCTCCGGTCGCGCTCGATCCCGATCCGGTCGCGCTGCTGCTCGACGCCTTTGTGGTTCCGCTCCCCGAGACCACTTCTCCGACCTGGCCGGAGAGGGATACGATCGTTCCGTCCTCGGGCGCGTAGAGCCTGGTGCTCTGCACCGCCTGTTCGTCGCTTTGCACCGTCAGCTTGTCGCTCTTCACCGCTGCCCTCGCGGAGGCGAGATTGGCTTCGCGCGTGGCAGCGCTGACGGGCGTGGAGGAGCTGGAGCTCGTTTCGGACGTCTTCGTCGATGTGGTGGTCGTGCCCTTGCTCGGCGTCGCGGTCCTCGGTGTCGTCGTCGAGGCGGTCGAGGCCGCGGTGGGGCCGCCGGCGCTCGAGCTGCCGGAGCCGGAGCCCGAGCCCGAGGTGCCTTCGCCGTTGGTTTCTTCCTCCTTGGCGAGGTTGGCTTCGGCCGATTGCAGACTCGCCTTGGCCTGTTCCAGGGTGACCTCTGCGCTCTGGGGATCGAGCTCCGCGAGGAGTTGGCCCTGGACGACCTGCTGCCCCTGGGTTACGTAGATATGTGTGACGGTCCCGCTGGTCTTGAACCCGAGGTTGAGCTGGCTGGCGGGCTGGAGGTTGCCGCTCCCGGACACCGTTGACTGGACCACGCCCTCGGCCACGGTGGCGGTACGTGTCACCCGGGTCTGGCTACCCGAAGCGGGTCCCACGACGAGCACCGCGACCACGATTGCGCCAACGCACAGGACTCCGAGTGCATAGACAGGCCAGGACGCTCTCTTCTGTTCGACCATTTGGGTTGGGTCGATACTGCGCGCGGGGCCTAAGAGCAGCTGAAGAAAGGCTGCAAGGGGGGATAAAACCGTCCAGTGGTGGTCGCTACCCGGATGGGACGGCGCTCCCTGCCGTCCCGCCGATGGATCCCGCCACGAGTCCGGAGACACCGGGCAGATCGCCCTTGCACTTGGCCAGGGCCGCTTTGAATTGAGCGCTGCTCGTGTCGACCCCTTCGGTGTTCAGGACCGGGCCGCTGGCCGAGCTCTTCGGTTCGGGCAGGTTCACGCCGGCGCCGCGCATGCATCCCACGAACGCCGTGACCGACTTGGCGGCGGAGGTCGTGTTGTTGGCGGGAAGGTTGAGTTTCAGGCCTGGGATGCACTGCTTCAGGGCGGCCTCGAACCCAGCCTGAGAGGTGCCGCTGCTCTTGGGAATGGTCATGCCCTTGCCGCGCATGCACGTGCGCAGCGCGGTCACGGCTGCGTTGAGCTTGGCCAGCTTCTGCGGGTCGACCGCAGGGTTCTTCTTGGTGAGGGCAGGCACGCTCGGGGCCTTCGACGTCGGCGCCTTCGTGCCGCCGGAGGTCGCCGGGGACGTCTTGGCGCTGGTGCTCGACGGCGGCTTCTTCGCAGCGGTGCTCGAGCTCGGCTGTGTCGTCGAGGACGTCGTGGCCGGCTGCGTCGTGGCGGTCGTTGCGCTCGCGACGGCCGCCGTTGAGCCCGTCGAGGATCCGCTGCTCGAGGAGCCTCCGCACGCTGCCAGCAGCAGTGAGACCAGCGAGACGATCACCATGATCCCCGCCGCGCGTATGTTTCGTTGGCCGTAGATGTGAGGCACGAGGCTCCCTTTCGATGTTCCGACGTTCTCCACCCTGGCCGTGCTGCGCCGGCGCTTGGCAAGAGAGTCTCTCGCCAAGGGTGCTCCCTCTCGCTCCGAAGGCTGGGCCCTGGGCGTAAGGGTAGGCTAAGGGACGCAGGAACGCTGCCTAAATTCTTCCGAGCGCCAGGGCCCGATGCTCGGGCGCGCGGCGCTGCGACCGTCTGCGATGATCCGTCCGATGGCCAAATCCGGCGGGATCGACCTAGGTGGCACCAAGATCCAGGCTGTGATCGTCGATGAAGACCACAGCGTGCTCGGCTCCTCCCGTCGGCAAACGCCAACCAGCGGCGGACCGGCGGCTGTGGCGCGCGAAATGGAGATCGCGCTGCGAGACGCGTCCAAGGCAGCGGAGATCGAGCCGGCGGAGCTGGCCGGGGTGGGCGTGGGCTCCCCCGGGGTGATCGAGGACGGCAACGTCAGAGGCGCCCGTAACCTGCCCGACTGGGAAGGGACGTTCCCGCTCGCTGCGACCCTCCAGGACGCGCTCGGCTGCGAGGTGCGGGTGGGCAACGATGTCCAGGTGGCCACTGACGCAGAGTTCAGCCTCGGCGCGGGACGCCTGTACAGCTCGCTGCTCGGAGTCTTCTGGGGGACCGGCGTGGGCGGGGGGCTGATCCTCGCTGGCGAGCCCTGGATCGGCCGCGGGGGCGCCGGCGAGATCGGACACGTCGTCGTGGAGCTCGACGGGGCGCGCTGCACCTGTGGTCGACGTGGCTGCATGGAGGCGTATGCGGGCCGCGCGGCCATGGAACTGCACGTGCGCAAGCTCCACGAGGAGAAGGGTCGCAAGACGGACCTGTTCAAGCTGATGCAGGAGGCCGACCGCACGCGGCTGACGAGCGGGATCTGGGCGCGCGCGCTCGAGCACGGGGACAAGCTCGCGGGCCAGGTGCTCGACCGGGCGGTCAGGGCGCTCGGCGCCGGGATCGCATCGGTCGTCAACGTGCTCGACGTCGAGGGCGTGGTCATCGGCGGCGGCCTGGGGATCAGGCTCGGCCACCCCTATGCCAAACGCATCTCCGATGAGATGCTCCCGCACCTGTTCAACGACACGCAGCCACCGCATGTCCACGTCGCCGCGCTCGGGGACCTGGGCGGCGCGATCGGCGCCTCGTTGCTGATCCGACCCGAGGCGTAACGTTAGGAGTGCTGTGGCCCAGGCGATAGTTCATTTGTCGTCGATCCTTCGTAGCCCGCTCCTCGACCGGGCCGGCGAGCGGCTCGGCCGGGTGGAGGATCTGATCGTGCGGCTCGCCGACGGCGGCTATCCGCCGGTCACGGGCCTGAAGGCAAGGATCGGCGGCCGTGACCTGTTCGTGCCCGTGGGGCGGGTTGCTCAGCTCAAGCCCGGCGCCGTGCGCTTGGCGGGCGAGACGCTCAGTCTCGGGCGCTTCGAGCGGCGTGTCGGTGAGGTGCTGCTCGGCCAGGACGTGATCGGACGAAAGCTCGTCAACGTCGAGGCCGAGCCGCCGCGCCTGGTCACAGCCCACGAGATCGAGCTCGCCTGCATCGACGATTGGTGGCGTGTGGTCGGCGTGGACCCGAGCGTCTCTGCACAGTTGCGGCGCGTGCTGCCACGGCGCCTGCGCACCCTCGTGGGAGATCGGCCCTTCCTGGACTGGGCCGACATGGAGCCATTCGTCGGTCACGTTCCCAGCGCGCGGCTGCGCTTTTCCCACCGCAAGCTCGCCAACCTGCATCCGGCCGAGATCGCCGACCTCGTGGAGGCGGCCTCGCACGAGGAGGGCGAGGAGATCATCGAAGCGGTGGGACACGATCGCGAGCTGGAGGCCGATGTCTTCGAGGAGCTCGATGAGCACCACCAGCTCGAGTTCATCCGCGAGCGCTCCGACGCGGAGGTCGCGGCCGTCATCGCCCGGATGGCGAGCGATGACGCCGCGGATCTGATCGTCGAGATCGAGCAGGAGCGGCGTGGACGCATCCTCGCGCGCCTGCCGGCCGCCCAGCGTCGACGGATCGAAGCGCTGTTGGGCTACAACCCCTCGACCGCCGGGGGACTGATGAGCCCCGAGTTCATCAGCCTCCGCGAGGGAGACTCGGCTGGAGCGGCAATCGAGAAGGTCCGCTCGAGCTCTGTCGCGCCGTCCTCGGCGATGATCGTGTACATGTGCTCGAAGGATGGCTGCCTGCAGGGCTCGAGCAGCTTGGTCACGCTGCTGCGCGCCGGCGCCGATACTCGGCTCGAGGAGATCGTCGAGCGCGAGCCGATATCGGTGAAGACCGACGCCGACCTGCCGGAGGTGGCGCGCACGATGACCGATTACAACCTGCTGATGCTTCCGGTTCTCGACCACGACGAGCGGATGGTGGGTGTGGTCACCGTCGATGACGTGCTCGAGCTCACGTTGCCCGCCGGCTGGCGGCGGCGTTTTGGGGTCGTGCGCGACTGACGGTTGCTAGGCTGGGCGGTCGATGGGCCCCCGGACGGCGCGCAGGAAGGAGGTCGGCATGGACCGAGAACAGCCACGAAGTACCCAGCCGGCCGTACGACCGTCGGGCCCATCCCTCCTGGCTTAGCCATCTTCTGAGGGAGCTTCGTCCGCGGCGCGCGCGCCCAGATCTGACGTGGAATCCCTAGAGCAGGAACGGAGGTGAATGAGATGGCTGAGGACCCGACGCTCGCGCGAGCCCCCACGCGGCCCGAAGGCGTGCCCCCGGTGCTCGACGAGGCGCACATCGGGGACATCCGCGGTGCGCTCGGCACGATTGCGATGCACGACAGCGGCGAGCGGCACGGTTGGCGCTCGCGGGCGATGGCGCTGCTGGCGATCATGGGTCCCGGCCTGATCGTGATGGTCGGCGACAACGACGCCGGCGGCGTCTCCACCTACGCCCAGGCCGGCCAGAACTACGGCACGAGCCTGCTCTGGGTCCTGCTCCTCCTGATCCCCGTGCTGATCGTCAACCAGGAGATGGTGATCAGGCTCGGCGCCGTCACCGGAGTGGGTCATGCGCGCCTGATCAACGAGCGCTTCGGCCGCTTCTGGGGGTGGTTCTCGGTGGGCGACCTGTTCATCCTCAACTTCCTCACGATCGTCACCGAGTTCATCGGCGTGAGCCTCGCGCTCAGCTACTTCGGGGTCAGCAGGTACGTGGCTGTCCCGATCGCGGCGGCGGCGCTCGTGGCGATCACCTCGACGGGCAGCTTCCGCAGCTGGGAGCGCTTCATGTACGTGTTCGTCGTTGCCAACTTCCTGGTCATTCCCCTGCTCTTGCAGGCCCACCCGAAATTCTCGGACATCGTCCAGCACACCTTCTCGCCCGGCATCAAGGGCGGAGCCAGCTCGACAGCTGTGCTGCTGATCATCGCGATCGTGGGGACGACGGTCGCGCCCTGGCAGCTGTTCTTTCAGCAGTCGAACATCATCGACAAGCGGATAACGCCGCGGTGGATCAACTATGAGCGCCTGGACACCGTGATCGGGGCCTTCGTCGTGGTGGTGGGAGCCGGTGCGCTGATGGCGGTCACGGCCTTCGCGTTCGGTGGCACAGCTGACTTCAGGCATTTCTCCGATGCGGGCACCGTGGCCAACGAGCTGGATCACAACCTCGGCTCGCTCGCCGGGGCCTTCTTCGCGATCGTGCTGCTCAACGCCTCGATGATCGGTGCGGCGGCCGTGACTCTCGCCACCTCCTATGCCTTCGGCGATGTGTTCGGAGCCAAGCATTCGCTCAACCGCGGTCCGCTGGACGCCAAGGCTTTCTACGCGAGCTTCACGTTGATGGTGATCGCGGCGGCCGGGATCGTCCTGATCCCGCGTGCGCCGCTCGGCCTGATCACGACCTCGGTGCAGGCGCTCGCGGGCGTGCTGCTCCCCAGCGCGACCGTGTTCCTGCTACTGCTCTGCAACGACCGCGAGGTGCTGGGTCCGTGGTCGAATCCAACCTGGCTCAACGCCATAGCGAGCGTGATCATCGGGATCCTGGTCGAGCTGTCGCTGATCCTGATGGCGAGCACGATGTTTCCGAAGATCGACGTCACCAAGCTGTTCGGCTACCTCTCGCTTGCCCTGGCAGCGGCTCTGGTTGCCATGGGGGTCTACGTGCTGCGCAACCGGACGCAGGCGCCGAGCGAGCAGGAGGACATTCGCAAGATGCCTCGCGAGCAGCGCAACGCGTGGACGATGCCCCCGCTGGCGCTGCTCGAGCGCCCGGCGTGGTCGCCGGGTCGCAAGGCGGCGATGCTCATGCTGCGCGGGTATCTCGTGCTCGCGGTGCTCCTGCTGATCGTCAAGACGGTCCAGATAGGACACTGAGGGCTCGCGAGCGCGAGGCTGCCCTCCATCCGAGCGCTCGTCCCGCGCGCCACGCATGCGTAGGCGCTGTCTATGTTTGACGTGGTGTTGCCCTTCTGGATATCCATCGCGGTGCTCTCCGTCAGCCAGGGTCTCGCGGTGGCCCTTGCCGGCACGCTGAGAATCCAACGGCTCACGCCGCTGGCCGGCCGCCTGTGGGCGCTGATCCCGCCACTGTCGGTCCTCGCGTTCGTATTCGTCGCGCGTGCCGCCGAAGCCGCGAGCGCACAGGGGCTCACCTACCTCGCCCTCATCGCGGTCCCCCTGCTCGCTGCGCTGGACCTCGGATGGCTGGCACGCGGCGCGCGTCCCCTCCGAGCGACCTTGGTCCTACTGCTGTTCGCCCTCGCGTGGGCCGACCGCGGGGGCCTTGTGGGCGAGGCGGCGGCCCTGCTCCTCACCGGACTCAGCTGCGTGGCGCTCGGCACTCTGCTCGCGGCGGTCACGCCCGCGCGCTGGCTCGCTGGAGGCATCGTCGCGATGGCGCTCGCCGATACCGCGCTGGTGGTCTCCGATCTGCTGCAGCGACCAAACAACTCACTGAACGCGGCCCATCCCGCCGCGGGCCTGCCGCGGCTTCAGAGCGCCGTGTTCGGCTCGGCCGTCATGGGCTACGGGGACCTGTTCATAGCCGGCGTGCTGGGTGGGCTGCTGGCGGCCCGGCTCGGGCGCTCCGCACAACTGCGCGCAGCGGGCCTGACGGTTCTGCTGGCGCTGTGCTTCGACCTCCTGTTCTTCCTCGTCAACGAGCTGCCGGCGACCGTTCCGGTCGCGCTCACGCTCGTGCTCGTGGCGCTCAGGCGCCGGCGGCTATCCGCTCTTCGGCCTCGCGCCCCGGAACAGCCAGTGGCCGCGGCTCCTGGGAGAGGAGCTCCGCTCGTGAGGTGATCGCTCGCGCGGTGATCTCGACCGCGCTCGGCGCCAGCACCTCCTTGTCCGAGGCCGCCCCCGCCTGCTCGATCCGCCGCACCTGGGGGATGACGCGGTGGTCGAATGACCCGACCGCCTCGTTGTAGGCGGTGATGGCGGAGTCCAGCTGGCGCCCGACCTTGGCGAACGGCTCTACGAATCGGCCGAGACGCCGATGCAGCTCACGTGCCGAGTCGGCGATGTCGCGTGCCGACTGGGCGATCAGCTCCTGGCGCCAGCCGTAGTGCACCGCCCACAGCAGACCGATCAGCGTGGTGGGCGTAGCCATCAGGACCTGCTGCTGAACCCCGTATTCGATCAGGGCCGGGTCCTGGGCCAGCGCGGCCTGGTAGATGCCGTCGGATGGGACGAACATCACCACGAACTCCGGCGTGGAGTCGAACTGGCGCTGGTAGCCCTTGGAGGCGAGTTTGGCGATGTGCTCGCGCGTCTGGCGGGCGTGGCGCGCGGCGTGCAGCTCGCGCTCATCCTCCGCCGAGGCCTCGATCGCCGAGAGGTAGGCGTCGAGAGGCACCTTGGAGTCGACGACGACCAGCTTGCCGCCGGGCAGGCGCACGAGCATGTCCGGGCGCAGCACGCCTTCGCCGGTATCGATGGTGCTCTGCTCGACGAAGTCGCAATGGGAGACCATCCCCGCCATCTCGACCACGTTGCGCAGCTGGATCTCGCCCCACGCGCCGCGTGTGCTCGGCCGCTTGAGCGCCGAGACGAGGTTGCCGGCCTCCTGGCGCAAGGTGCCGACGCCGTCGCCGAGCTGGCGCACCATCTGGGCGAGCTCGCCCTGGGCCTGGCGACGCTCGCGCTCGAGGCGCCCGATCTCGCTCTCCATCCGACCGAGCTTCTCGGCGACCGGGCCCACGATCCCCTTGATCTCCTCGGCGCGGCGCGCCATCTCGCCGCTCGCACGCTCCTCCTCGGCCCGGCGTGCCTCGGCGACACGCTGCGCGAGGCTCTCCCCGGTCTGGGCCAGCACGTCCACCGAGATCGCCTTGAGCTCGTCGCGCATGCGATCGCGGCTGCGACGCGTCAGCGCCGCGGCACAGACCGCGCCGAGCAGTACGCCTACGATCAGCAACAGGATGCTCATGCTCCATCAAACGGTGACATCCGCATCGGACGGGAGCGCTCGAGCGCTCCCGTCCGACAAGGGGGCGGCGGCTCCGCACTCCCTCTCTCAGGGCCTCGCAGGGCGCCGCGCCCGGACCCGCACGAGCCCGGCAAACGGAGCATCGGGGAGGCGCCGACCACCCCCGATGCTGCTTGACATCTAGACATTCTGCCGGTATCTTGCCGGCAACGCTCGCCGGATTCTCTGGGATACGTGCGGGCTGCCATACAGAGGGATGCAGTTTTAGTGAGGGAAACATCCATGAGATGGGGCTGCGCCATTGGGGGGGTTCTCTCTGCTGGCGGTCCCGCCGGCAACTAGGAGGATGAGAGAATGCAAGCCATGAATGGCTATGGTGCTTCAGGCACCCGGCGCTCTGCGCGTCTGGTCGGATGCTTGATCGCACTGGTGGTGCTCTCGGCGATGACCGTGCCGTCGATCGCCAGCGCCAAAGAAACGCAGAAGGTGAGCTACATCGGGCTCGGGGACTCGCTGGCGTTCGGCTACTCCCAGCAGCTCTTCAACGAATACGAAAAACTCGGCGAGCCCGCGAGCGCATTCGAAAACGGGTACGTCAACGACTACTTCGCCAAAGTCAACAAAGGCGGAAAAGTCAAGCTCGACAACCTCGGTTGTCCGGGTGAGACGACCGAGTCGCTCATCGGCACCAAACTGGTGGGTGCGCTGAACGCGGCCCTGGCAGGGAAAATCCCTGAGCCCGTCACCGGTGAAGCGCCATGCGCGTACCACTATGGCGCGGGGCTTCCGCTCCACCACGAATACGGTGGAACGAAATCGCAGCTCGAAAGCGCGCTCGAAACGATCGCCGCCGAGAAAGCCGCCGGCAAGCCAGTCAAGATGATCTCGCTGAACATCGGCGCCAACGATCAGCTTCACGCGATCGCGAAAATCAAAGCCGAAGTCACGGCGCAGATCACAGCCAAAGTGACGGCGATCGCCAAAACGGAGTCTGAAGAAGCGATCACCAAAAAACTCGAAAAACTCGCTGCCGAACACGTGACCGCGATCGTCACGGGCATCGCCAACAAAGAGGTTGAAGAAAAAGTCGCGCAGATCGCCCACGAAGAGGTCGTGGAAAAGATCGGCAAAGGCGAACTCCCGTACGAAGAACCGGCTGACAAAGAAGCCGGCGAACTGTTCGCCTACGAATACGCCGTGGCGCACCACGCCGAACTCGTCAAAGAAGGCGAAAAACTCGGCTACGAATACTCGATCGCCCACAAAGCCGAACTCGAAGGCCTCGGGCTCGTCTACGAGGGTGAATACGGCGCCATCCACCACGCGGAACTGGTTGCAGAAGGCCAGGCCCTCGGTGAACTGTTCGGCTACCAATACTCGATCAGCCACAAAGCCGAACTGGAAGCGTTGGGCAACACGCTGTTCGCACAGACGCTGACAGCGACCGCGCCGAGCCTGTTCGAGCAGATCAACGTGAACATCACGGGCATCCTGACCGCCATTCGTGGCGCCGGGTACACCAAGAAGATCATCTTCCAGGGTGGCTACAACCCGTATGGAAACTACGGAGCGGGCGAACTGCTGCCCGGATCCAACACGTTGCTCGCCGCACTGAACGCAGCCGAGAAAGTGACCGTCCACAAGCGGCCCTTCAAGGCATGCTTCACGGACCCGCAGACGGTGTTCAACCCCGGGCTTCCGGCGGAAGCCGGGCTGCTGGCCACGCTCACGAATATGGCCAACGGGACTAAATTCGAAGGCAAAGCGAATGGGCCGGACATCCACCCGACCCCGGCTGGCTACGAAGCGCTGGCCAACCAGATGGCGTCTACCTGCAGGTTCTAGGTAGGCGGGCCTTCGCCTCGGCGAGGGTGTGAGCTGAAGCGGGGCGCCCGGCTGAAGAGCCGGGCGCCCCGTTCGGCTTAAGCGGTCCGTCCGGCTGAAGAGCCGGGCGCCCCGTTCGGCTTAAGCGGTCCGTCCGGCGGCCGTCTGTTCGAGGATCCCGAGCATCACCGGCGCCGCCGGCACGAGCCGGGCGCCGGCCGGGGCCGCGGCGATCACCTGCCTGATCGGCGCCGACGGAGAGAGGGGGCGGATGGCGATGTCCTGACGCACCACCGACAGCGCCAGCTCGGGGATCAGTGCGACGCCCACCCCAGCCGCGACCAGGCCCTGGATCGTCTGGTAGTCGTCGCTCTCGAAGGTCACGTGGGGCTCGAAGCCGGCGGCGTGGCAGCTGCGCACCACGTGCAGCGCGCAGAGGCTCGTGCGCGAGGTCTGCACCCAGTCTTCCTCGGCGAGATCCTCCAGGCGGATCACCTCCGAGGCGGCGAGCCTGTGCTCGCGCGGCAGCGCGAGGTGCATCGGATCCTCGATCAGCTCGACCTTGGTCACGTCGTCCGTGAGCAGGCTCTCGCCGGGGAACTCGAACAGCAGCGCCACGTCGATCTCGCCGGCGCGCAGGCGAGGCACGATCTGCTCGGGCTCGCCCTCGGTGAGCGTCAGCTCGACGTCTGGGTAGCTGGAGCGGAAGGTGGCGATCGCGTGCGGCATCAACGTCGCCCCGGCGGTCGGGAAGGACGCCACGCGCAGGCGCCCGCCGCGCAGCCCCGCGATCTCCGAGAGGGCCGCTTCCGCCGCGTCGAGGCCCGCGAGGATGCCCTCGGCGTGCCCGACGAGCATCTGACCGGCCGCCGTCAGGCTCACCCCGCGCGGGTGGCGCTCGAGCAGGGCCATGCCGGTCTCGGCCTCGAGGGTGGCGATCTGCTGGGAGATCGCCGACTGCGTGTAGGACATCGCCTCCGCGGCCGCCGAGATCGAGCCGCGGTAGGCGACCTCCTTGAGCACCTTGAGTCGAGCCACATTAAGCATAAGCAACTCTTATACTAACAATCATAAGTTACATTGGCGCTGATGGCAGGATGGTGCGACCATCGAGAGAACAAGAACTTCGACAGACACCGTCCGGGCCATATCGAATGGCCGGCCATCGAGACAGGAGATCCAAAAATGTCAGCCAAGGTCATCGTTTCCTACGACGGCACCGCCAACGAGGACGACGCGGTCGCGCTCGGCCGGCTGTTCGCCAAGGCCGGCGCGGAGGTGTCGCTCGCGTACGTTCGCCACACACCTGAACCCGACAGCGCACGCGAGGACATCGCCCAGCACGAGGCGCTCGCAATGCTCGAGCGCGGCGCCCAGCTCCTCGGCAACCCCGCCGCGGGACGTCACGTCGTCACCGACCGCTCCACGCCGGAGGGCCTCGCGTCGCTGGGCGAGCGCGAGGGCGCCGATGTGATCGTGTTCTGCTCGGACTCGCACACGGCCAAAGGCCACATCGCTGTCGGCAACTCGGCCGAGCGCCTGCTCGAAGGCGGTCGCACGGCCGTCGCGATCGCGCCGGTCGACCTCGCCGAAAGCAGCGATGGCGTATCGATCCAGCAGATCGTCGCCGTGGGCGACACGGACGGTGGCGCTCGTGAGACCGCCGAGTCCCTCGCCGCGGCGTTCGGTGCCACGGTCGCCCCCGTGATCAACGAGGACGCGGGACTGCTCGTGCTCGACTCGCGCCCCGAGGCACATGAGGGCGTGACCGGCCTGAGCGCCTCCGCTGCGCACCTGATCGAGATCGCCACCTGCCCGGTGCTGGTGCTCCCGCGTGGTACGCGCCTTCAGTTCGGGCACGCTCCGGCCCACGCGGTCGCGTAGGCCCCCCGAGTCATCCGGCTGCGCGCGCCGGGCCGTCCTCAGCGGACGGTCCGGCCGCGCGCCCGCGCCCGCGCCCGCGCGTAGCGCGCAAGCGCCTGCAGGAAGTCGAGGGTCCCGCCCACGAGGTGCCCGACAGGCCCGGTCCACAGCCACGTCTCGAGGCGTCTGTGGCGCGAATGCGCTGCGCGAGCTGTCACAGAGCGGCACGGTATCGTGGCGGGGATGCCGAGCGCCCTGAAGACCAAAGTCACCGAGCTCGGCGACTCGCGCGTGCGGTTGCAGGTCGAGGTTCCCTCGGAGGAGCTCGAGGGTCGACTCGAGCGCAAGGCCAGGCAGCTGGCCCAGCAGCTGAAGCTGCCGGGCTTTCGGCGTGGCAAGGTCCCGGTCCCGCTCGTGATCCAGCGGATGGGACGCGAGGTCGTGCTCGAGGAAGCCGTGCGCGAGACGATCTCCACCTGGTACTCCGACGCGATCGACACCGCCGGGATCGTGCCCGTGGGCGATCCCCAGCTCGACCTCGGCGAGCTGCCCCCCAGGGGGCATCCGCTCGAGTTCTCGATCGAGATCGGCGTGCTTCCCAAGGCCCATCTGGGCGACTACAGGGCGCTCGAGGTGGGACGCCGTGAGGCCGAGGTCCCAGACGAGCAGATCGAACAGGAGATCGAGGCCATGCGCGAGCGCCTGGCGCGCCTGGAGACCGCGGAGCGCCCCGCGGCCACGGGCGACTTCGTCGTGGTCGACTACGTCGGCTCGATCGCCGTCACGGGCGGCGGCGAGGGCGAGGAGAGCTGGGAGCCGTTCGAGGGCGGAGAGGGTCGCGACCAGCTCGTGGAGCTCGGCGGAGGCAACCTGATCCCGGGCTTCGAGGAGGCGCTGATCGGCGCGGGCGCCGGCGAGACGCGCACGGTGGCGCTGACCTTCCCGGCCGAGTACGGCAACACCGAGCTGGCCGGGCGCGATGCCTCCTTCGAGGTCACCGTCAAGGAGGTCAAGCTCAAGCAGCTGCCCGCGGTCGACGAGGACTTCGCGATCGACGCCGGCTTCGACGACATGGACGAGCTGCGCGCCGACATCCGCAGTCGCCTGCTCGAGGTCGAGGAGGGCAGGGTGGCGGCGGAGTTCCGCCAGGCGGCGCTCGACGCGGCCGTGAGCGCGGCGCAGGTGAATGTGACGCCCGAGCTGGTCGCGGCCCGGGCGCGGGAGATGTGGGAGCGCATGCTCCACTCGCTCTCACACCGCGGGATCTCCCGCGAGGCCTACCTGCAGATCACGGGTCGCCCCGAGGAGGAGATCCTCGAGGAGATGGAGCCCGAAGCCGAGCAGGCGCTGCGCCGCGAGGCCGTGATCACCGCGGTCGTCGCCGCAGAGGAGATCAGCCCGTCCGAGGAGGACCTCCTGGAGGCGCTCGCGCCGACCGCGGAGCGCGAGGAGGTCGAGCCACAGAAGCTGCTCGCCGACCTGCGCGCGAGCGGGCGCCTGGAGGAGGTGCGCGAGGATCTCGCGGCACGCCAGGCGATCGACCTGCTGGCCGCCGAGGCCAAGCCGATCCCGCTGGCCCAGGCGCAGGCGCGCGAGCAGCTGTGGACGCCCGGGAAGGCTGGGGCACAGCAGGCCGCGGGACAGTCCCCCGCAGAGGCGCCCGCGCGACTGTGGACACCAACCGATCAGAGATCGACCAGCTAGCCTCTAGAGGAATCCGGTCGGCGAAGCGAAACAAAGGCGAACTATGAGCCCACTTGTCCCAATGGTCGTCGAGCAGACCTCGCGCGGTGAGCGAGCATTCGACATCTACAGCCGCCTGCTCAACGAGCGGATCATCTTCCTCGGCACGCCCGTGGACGACCAGATCGCCAACCTGATCGTGGCCCAGCTGCTGCACCTCGAGTCCGAGGACCCCGAAAAGGACGTCTCGCTCTACATCAACTCGCCTGGCGGCTCCGTGTATGCGGGGCTGGCCATCTACGACACGATGCAGTTCATCAAGCCCGACGTGCAGACGATCTGCGTCGGGATCGCCATGTCGATGGGCGCGCTGTTGTTGGCGGGTGGCGCGGCGGGCAAGCGGATGGCGCTGCCCAACGCCAAGATCCTGATCCACCAGGTCTCCTCGAGCTTCCAGGGGCAGGCGACGGACATCGAGATCCACGCCAAGGAGATCATCGACGTTCGCCGCCGTCTGGACGAGATCATCGCCAAGCACACCGGCAAAGAGCTCGAGGCCGTGCGTAAAGACACCGAGCGTGACTACTTCATGAGCTCCGAGGAGGCCAAGGAGTACGGCATTATCGACAGGGTGATCTCAGAGCACTAGGAGAGCCGCGCTGAGCGGCGCGAGGCTTTGTCCTCGGTCGCTCGCGTGCGAAGCACGCCACGCGGGTGGGCGGGAACCGATCCGCGCCTCGCTTGCTCAGCCCGACTCTCCCGGCAGTTAGAAGTGACCTGAAGGCGCGGAGGAAGGATCTCAATATGGCCAGACCGACAGATTCCAACGAGCAGCTCCTGTGCAGCTTCTGCGGCAAGTCCCAGCGGCAGGTCAAGAAGCTGATCGCCGGGCCCGGCGTCTACATCTGCGACGAGTGCATCGATCTCTGCAACGAGATCATCGACGAGGAGCTCTCGGCGCCGCCGGCCTTCGACATCGAGAACCTGCCCAAGCCGCGCGAGATCTACGAGGTCCTGGACGAGTACGTGGTGGGCCAGGACCCCTCCAAGCGCACGCTGTCGGTGGCCGTGTACAACCACTACAAGCGCGTCCAGATGATGATGTCCGGCGACTCGGACATCGAGCTGCAGAAGTCCAACATCCTGCTGCTCGGGCCGACGGGCTGCGGCAAGACGCTGCTCGCGCAGACGCTCGCCCGCACCCTCAACGTGCCGTTCGCGATCGCGGACGCGACCGCGCTGACGGAGGCCGGCTATGTGGGCGAGGACGTCGAGAACATCCTGCTCAAGCTGATCCAGGCCGCCGACTACGACGTCAAGAAGGCAGAAACCGGGATCATCTACATCGACGAGGTCGACAAGATCGCGCGCAAGGCCGACAACCCGTCGATCACGCGGGACGTCTCCGGCGAGGGCGTCCAGCAGGCGCTCTTGAAGATCCTCGAGGGCACGCAGGCCTCGGTGCCGCCCCAGGGTGGGCGCAAGCACCCCCATCAGGAGTTCCTCACGATCGACACGACCAACGTGCTGTTCATCTGCGGTGGCGCCTTCGCCAACCTCGACAAGGTGATCGAGCGGCGCATCGGCCACAAAGGCGTGGGCTTCGCCGCTGCGATCGAGGCCAAGGCCGAGCGCGACACGGGCGAAGTGTTCGAGAGCTGCCTTCCCGAGGACCTGATCGAGTACGGCCTGATCCCCGAGTTCATCGGCCGCCTGCCGGTGATGTCGGCTGTCCATCAGCTCACGCGCGAGGACCTCGTCTCGATCCTCACCGAGCCGCGCAACGCCCTGGCCAAGCAGTTCCAGCGCTTCTTCGCCTTCGACGGGATCGAGCTCGTCTTCTCCGAGGACGCGCTGACGGCGGTGGCCGAGAAGGGCCTCGAGCGCGAAACCGGAGCACGGGGCCTGCGCTCGATCATCGAGGAGATCCTGTTGGAGGTGCAGTTCGAGCTGCCCTCGCGCCGCGACGTCAAGAAGTGCGTGGTCACCAAGGAGACGGTCGAGAAGGGTCTGACACCCACGCTCGTCACCGAAGCTGCGCCGGAGGAGGAGGACTCCTCGCTGCGTGAGGAGTCGGCCTAGTCTGTCCCGGGTGCGAGCCTTGGCGATGGATGCGCCCGCGGCAGGGCGTCTCGCATCGCTCCTCGCTACCATCGCGACTGTGCGCAAGTCAACGTCTACCTCGAAGCCCAAGGGTTCGCGCCTGAAGGCGCTGCCGTGGGCCGCGCTGCTGCAGGCGGGCGTGGTGATCGGCAACCGCTGGCGTTCGCTCTCGGAGAAGGAGCGTGCCCGCCTGGGCGCCCTGGTGCGCGACTCGCGGGGCCGGCTCGGCAACCTGAGCGAGAAGGAGCGCAAGGAGCTGCGCCGGCTCACTGGGAAGCTCGATCTCAAGGGCATGGTGCGGGACCTCGTCCCGATCGCCCGCGGCGGGCGCAAGCGCCGCCGCCGCTCATAGCTGTGAGCGGGCGCCGGAAAGGCCCTTGACGGCGATGGCCGATGCCCTCGACGATCTCTCCACGCAGGAGCTGCACGACCGCGCCATCCGTCGTGCGGAGAAGCACCTCGACGTCAAGTTCTTCTGGTCGCTGCTCAAGATGATCCCGGCTGCCGAGGCCCTCAGCGGGGACGAGGGCGAGGCCGAGTACGACATGCAGTTCTCCAAAGGGTTGATCTACGACGCCGTTCACAGCGGCGAGGGAGAGCTCGGAGAGGCGCTGCGCCCTCTGTTCATCGACTACCTGCGCAGCCACCCCGACGCCTAGTCGCGCCCGCCCCGCGCCCGGACGAGACGATGCCAACCCCTCAGCGCGCCGAGGACGCCACCACCTGGACAGAGGAGCGGGCCGAGCGCCAGCTGCGCTCGCTCGAGCTGTTCGGCATGCGCTTCGGGCTGGATCGGATGCGGCGCATGATGACTGTGCTCGGCTCGCCCGAGCGCCGCTTCGCCTCGATCCACGTGCTCGGCACCAACGGCAAGTCCTCGACCACGCGCATGACGGCGGCGATCCTCGAGCGCCACGGCCTGCTCACGGGCGCATACCTGTCTCCGCACCTGATCTCCTATCGCGAGCGTGTGCTGATCTCAGAGCGCGAGATCGAGGCGGATGCCTTTGCCGCCGCCGTCTCCCGGGCCAGCTGGGCAGCCGAGCGGGTCAACCGCACGCTCGGGGAGGACGACCACGTCACGCAATTCGAACTCCTGACCGCGGCCGCGCTATGGGAGATGGCAGAGCAGGGCGTGGAGGTCGCGGTGGTGGAGGCCGGACTCGGAGGGCGCTACGACGCCACCAGCGTGATCGACGCGGGGGTGATGGTGCTCACCAACGTGGGTCTCGAGCACACGCGCTGGCTGGGGCCCACGATCTCCGACATCGCCGAGGAGAAGCTCGCGGTGGTGCCGGCACGGGGCACGTTGGTGCTCGGCCAGGATCTCGCTGCGAGCGCACTCGAGGTGGCCGAGCGGGTGGCCGGCGAGCGGGCAGCCGCGCTCGTGCAGGTTCCTGCGCTCGATCCCGCCGTGTCCCTGCAAGCCCGCGGCCCCTTCCAGCGCCGGAACTTCGCGCTTGCGCGCGCCGTCGCTGAGGCGCATCTCGCCCTCGCGGGCGTGTCGCTGAGCGAGGAGGCGGTGGCGGCCGCCGCGGCGGAGACCTCAGTGCCCGGACGCCTGCAGCTCCTGGACGGGGACCCGCCCACGCTGCTCGACGGCGCGCACAATCCAGACGCGGCGAGGGCGCTCGCCGACGCGCTCCCCGAGGCGCTCGGCGAGCGGCCGCTGGCTCTCGTGCTCGGCGTGCTCGAGGACAAGGACGCCGCGGAGATGCTTGCGACCCTGCTGCCGCTGTGCGAGAGGGCGTGGTTCACCGCCCCGCCGAGCAGCCGGGCGCTGTCTCCGGCTGCTCTCGAGTCGCTCGCGCGCCAGATGGGCTTCGACGCGGCGAGCTGTGAGCCGCGACCGCTGCAGGCGTTGGCTCGGGCCCGGGACTGGGCACGCGAGCGTGACGGCGCTGTGCTGGCCACCGGCTCGGTCTATCTCGTCGGAGACCTGCTCGGCGAGCTCGCGCGCTCGCGGGCGCGTGGGCCGCGTTCAGGGAGCTCTGCCCGATGAACAGGGACGGACCCTCGGTGCTCACGATGATCGGCGCGGTCGCGCTGATCGTGGCCCTGGTGATCCTCGTGTTCTTCGCCGCGGGGTATGGATTCGGCCGGTTGTTTCTCTAAACTCAGCCGGCCGATGCCACCGCTCGCATACTTCGGAATCGAAAGCAGCGGGTTGAACCTGGCGGTCGACCTGCTGATCCTGTTCGTCGCGGTCTTCTACCTCTCGCTGATCTATTGGACCTACGCCGACGCGCGTCGTCGGATCGTAGATCCGATGCTGATCGGCTGTGCGACGGCCGCCTCGCTGTTTCCGTTTGTCGGGACGATCGTCTACATGATCCTGCGTCCCCCCGAGTACCTGGAGGACGTGCGGGAGCGCGAACTGGAGATGCAGGCGGCCGAGGCACGCCTGCACCAGCTCGACCAGGCGCTGTGCCCTCACTGCGACTATCGGGTCGAGCGCGACTTCGTCCGCTGTCCGAGCTGCCTGCGCAAGCTCAAGGAGCGCTGTGTGAGCTGCTCGCGTCCGCTGGACCAGGCATGGACCATCTGCCCATACTGCGAGGCTGACGTTCCCGGCATCGCCGCGCCGCGGACGCGGCGCCGACGTCCGGCGGTGGAGAGCGAGCTCGCCGATCTCGATCGGCCGCTGGCGGGCCAGGAGGACACGGACGCCGATGAGGTGGCCCCCGTGGCCGCCTCCGAGCCGGCCACGCGGCCACGCGGGAGCGGACGGGCCAGGCGCCCGCGTCCGAGCTCCTGAGACGCACCACAACCTTTCCAACCCGAGCAAAAGGAACCAATGGACCGAACGCTGATCCTCGTAAAGCCCGACGCCTTCGCACGCGGCCTGACCGGCGAGATCGTCGCCCGCTTCGAGCGCAAGGGACTGGAGATCGTGGCGCTGCGGCACATGACCGTCACCCGGGAGCTCGCCGAGCAGCACTATGCCGAGCACTCCGAGCGCCCGTTCTTCGGCGAGCTCGTCGACTTCATCACCTCGGGCCCGATCGTCGCGATGGTGCTCGAGGGCACCGATGCCGTCAAGGCGGCGCGACAGCTGATCGGCGCCACCAACCCGCTGGAGGCGGCTCCCGGCTCGATCCGCGGGGACTTCGCGATCGAGATGGGGGCGAACATGGTGCACGGCTCGGACTCGCCGGAGTCGGCCGCGCGCGAGGCGGCGCTGTTCTTCGGAGACCTGTAGCCACTGCCCGAGCGCCCGCCTCTCGTTCTCGCCTCCGCTTCGCCGCAGCGCAGCGCCCTGCTCGCCCGGCTGGGCGTGTCGTTCACGATCAGGGCAACCGACGCCGAGGAGCTCGAGCAGGGGGAGAGCCCCGCAGAGGTTGCGGTGGAGAACGCGTTGCGCAAGGCGCGCGCGGCGCGGCGGGCTGGGAGGCGCGAGGCGGTGCTGGGCTGCGACACGATCGTGGCCCTCGACGGCACGATCTACGGCAAGCCACCCGACGCGGCGGCGGCGCGCAGGACGCTGATGGCGCTCGGCGGGCGCACCCACGAGGTCATCAGCGGCCTGGCGCTGCTGCTGCCCGACGGCTCTGCCCAGAGAACGGCCGTGGCACGTACGAGGGTCACGTTTCGAGCCCTGGATGAGGATCTGCTCGACTGGTACGTGGGAACGGAGGAGTGGCGTGGGCGCTCAGGCGGCTATGCCATCCAGGGCGCCGGTGCGGCGCTCGCGGTGGCCGTGGACGGCGAGGAGGAGAACGTCGTGGGGCTGCCGCTGCTCACGCTTGCCGCGCTCTATCCCGAGCTCGTCAGCGATTGATGAAGGCGCCTTCGGCGCCTGCGGCGTTCGTAGTGGCCGTAACGCTCGCTCTGGCGCTCACCGGGCCCATTTCGCCTGCAAAACGGCTGGCAGCCGGCACGGCGCTGGACGGACGTTCGCTACACTGGCCCACGGGTGCGCCCCGATGAGCGCCGGCCGCCAACGGCGCTGCTGACCGCTCTTCGACCGGTAGCGGCGCCAGGCCGGATCCAAGCGTGCCCTCTCTCTATATATGGGCATCTTCAGCTATCTGACAGGGTTCGGCGGTCGCGACATGGCGGTCGACTTGGGCACCGCCAACACCCTCGTCTATGTTCGCGGGCGCGGAATCGTCCTCTCCGAGCCGAGCGTCGTGGCGATCGACTCGCGTACGGGCGAAGTGCACGCCGTGGGCATCGAGGCCAAGCGCATGCTCGGACGCACACCTGGGACGATCCAGGCCATCCGTCCGCTCAAGGACGGGGTGATCGCGGACTTCGACGTCACCGAGCAGATGCTCAGGCACTTCATCCAGAAGGTCCATCAGAACCGTTGGGCACACCCGCGCGTGGTCGTTTGCGTGCCCTCGGGCGTCACCGGCGTGGAGAAGCGGGCGGTGGAGGAGGCATGCCTGTCTGCGGGCGCGCGCACCGCCTACCTGATCGAGGAGCCGATGGCGGCGGCGATCGGCGCCGGGCTCCCCGTGGGCGAGCCAACCGGCTCGATGGTGGTGGACATCGGTGGGGGGACCTCCGAGGTGGCCGTGATCTCGCTCGGCGGGATCGTGGTCTCGCAGTCCATCCGCGTGGGCGGCGATGAGATGGACGAGGCGATCATCAACTACGCCAAGAAGGAGTACAAGCTGCTGATCGGCCAGCAGACAGCCGAGGAGCTGAAGCTCGAGATCGGCTCGGCCTGCCCAATGGCCGAGGAGCTGCAGGCGGAGATCCGGGGGCGCGACATGGTCGCGGGGCTGCCCAAGACCGTCGTTCTCACCAGCGAGGAGATCCGCCAGGCGCTCGAGGAGCCGCTGAGCCAGATCATCGACGCGGTCAAGGAGACCCTCGACCGCACGCCTCCGGAGCTCGCCTCGGACATCATGGACCGCGGCATCATGCTCGCCGGCGGCGGCTCGCTGCTGCAGGGACTCGACGTTCGTCTGCGCGAGGAGACCCAGATGCCGGCCCACCTCGCGGAGTCCCCGCTGACCTGCGTGGCGGTGGGGTCGGGTCGCTCGCTCGAGGAGTTCGAGGCCATACACCGCTCCAACCGCACCTCGCGCAACCGGCGCCGCCGGTGAGCACACACGCACGCGTGCCGGCGCTGGATCTGCGTCCTACCGATCGGAGATCGACGGGATCTCCGATCGGCCAGCACGCGTACCGAAGCCGGGAGACACTCGCTTCGCTCGCATCCCCGTTTCGGCCAGCACGCCACGCTGGGTGGGTGGGCCATCGATCTCTTGACCAGCTTGGCCTGCGTGCGTGTGGAACGGTTCGTTCGTAGCGGGGGTACCCTGTCCCGTGAACGCTTCGGAAGGTAGCCATCGGTGTACGACAAGACGGTCCGACGTCGACGAGCTGTGCTTGTGCTGCTCGTCGTGCTCTCCCTGCTGCTGCTGACGGCCTACTTCGGCGAGGCGCCGGGCGGCCGCCTGCACGGCGTGCAGCGCGCCTTCCTCACGGTCGTCTCGCCGATCCAGGACGGCGCCAACAAGGCACTGAAGCCCGTGCGCGACCTGTTCGGCTGGTTCGGCGACACGCTGCACGCGAAAAGCCAGCGCAACGAATTGCGCAAGCAGAACAACGCTCTGCGCCAGCAGCTGGCCTCCGACGCCAACGAAAAACGCACCTACCGCCAGCTGATCGCCCTCTACAAACTCGATCAGCTCGGGGTCGGCAGCTATCACCCTGTCACCGCCACGGTCGTCGCCGTGACGCCCAACATATGGTATTCGACCGTCGACATCGACAAGGGCTCGAACGCCGGAGTTCACGTCAACGACCCGGTGATCAACGGCGAAGGCCTCGTCGGGAAGGTGGCAAGCGTGGTCGGCGACGGCGCCCAGGTGGACCTGATCACCGACAGCTCCGTGGGCGTCTCGGCACGGATCGGAACGAGCAATGCCACCGGGATCGTGCAACCGAAGGTGGGCGAACCCAACGACCTGCTGCTCCAGTACCTGCCGGCGGGCGCGCAGGCGGTGAAGGGCGAATGGGTCTACACCTCCGGCACGCTCTCAGGCGCCGATGAATCGCTCTATCCGCCCGGCATCACGATTGGCCAGGTCACCTCGGTCAACGAAGAAAGCGCCTACAAGTCCGTGAACGTGAGCCCGGCCGTCAACCTGCACAATCTGGACATCGTCCAGGTGCTCACCTCCGGCGCCGGCACGAGGGCGTCGAACCTGAGCAGCATCGCCACGACGCTTCCGCCTGGACAGAACACGGGCACGAACACGCGCGGAGAACAGCTCGCCTCGACTGGCCCTGAAGGATGAGCAGCTCGAGCACCGGCCCCCTGTATGCGCGTATCGCAGCCCTGGCGATCGTTCTGGTGTTCTTTCAGATCGGCGTTGTCTCCGAGGTTCCGGTGTTCGGCGTCAGCGCCGATCTCTCGCCGCTGCTCGTCGCCTTCGTGGGCCTCTTGTGCGGCTCGATGACCGGCGCGGTCGCCGGTTTCGCGATCGGGCTGTTGGTCGACTTGGCGCTGTTTCAGACGCTCGGGCTGACCTCGCTGATCTTCACGCTCATCGGCTTCTGGTGCGGGCGACTGCGCGAGTTGCGCGATCCGCAGGGCGCACTGATGCCCGTGCTGCTGGGAGCCGGCGTGTCGGGCGCATCGCTCGTCGGCTATTCGCTGATGGAGTTCATGCTCGGCGTCGATGCGCCCGTGAGCCTCGATCTGTTGCGCCAGATCCTGCTCGGTGTGGTGGTCAACACGATCGTCGCGCTGCCGATGTGGGTGCTCGTCAGGCGCTCTCTGATCGGCGCTCTCCCCGATGACCCGCGCCGGCGCCGGCGCCGGCGGGCCTACACGACCGGGGGGTTGAGCCCCCTCTCCAAAGCATGAGCCCACGAACACGCATGGCGGCGCCGGATCTGCGTCCTCGGTCGCTCGCGTGCACAGCACGCCACGCTCCCTGCGTCCTTGACCGGCTTGCCCTGCGTGCCCGTGGGAGAGAGTGCCCTAGATGAGCGCCGTCGAGCCCGCGCGGTCGCGCGATCCGCGTGTGCCGGTCTCGCCACAGCTGGCCCTGCGTGTGGCGATCATCGGCGGGCTGGCGATGCTGATGTTCGGCATCATCTTCTTCCGCCTGTGGTACCTGCAGGTGCTCTCCGGCGAACAGTACGTCCAGCAGGCCAACGCCAACCACGAACGTCAGCTCCCCGTCCCTGCGCCGCGTGGTGAGATCCTCGACCGCGAAGGGCACGCGATCGTGACCGGCGTGACCAGCAACGTCGTCGAGATCGTGCCGAGCCAGATGCCGACCGCCGTGAGCGAACAGGTGGCCAAGTACGAGAAGCGGCTCTCAGAAGTGGAAGAAGCCCACCGGCCGGCGTTGGATCAGCTGCTGCGCTTCGAACGCGTGCTCAAAAGCGCCGATCGCAAGGCCACCGCTTCCGAGCGCCGCGAAAAACAGAGGCTCGAACGGGCGGCGCGCATACCCAGGGTGGCCATTCCCCTGCTGCCCGCCTCGGCGATCCGGGCGCATAGCCTCTTCACCCGTCTCGGCCGCGTGATCAACGTCAGCGCCCGCGGCATCGACGAACGGGTGGTCCAGGGCATGACCGCGACGCGCTATGCCAACGTGATCGTCAAGACCGATGCCGGGCAGCGGGCGCTGATCATGCTCGGCGAGCGCCAGAGCGAATTCCCCGGAGTCATCCAGCGCCCGGTCTCGCTGCGGGCCTATCCACACGGCGAAATGGCGGCCCAGATCCTCGGGCACGTGGGCCAGGTCTCCGAAGGAGAGCTCAAGCTGTCGGGCTTCCGAGGCGTGCTGTCGGGGACGGTGGTCGGGCAGGAAGGCCTCGAGTTCTACTACGACCGCTATCTGCGCGGAACCACAGGGGTGGAACGCGTGGAGGTCAACGCCGCTGGGGAACCGGTCCCGAGCAACCTGGCGGAAATGCCGCCGCAGAGTGGGCGCAGCATGAAGCTGACCCTGAACCTCGGCCTACAGGAGGCGAGCGAAAAGGCTCTGCGCGAAGGCATCGAACACGCTCGCGCGAATAGTAAACCGGCGAATGCCGGAGCGTTCGTGGCGCTGGACCCGCGCAATGGGCAGGTGCTCGCGATCGGCTCCTATCCGAGCGTCGACCCCAACCGCTTCGCCAAACTTCTGACCAAGACCGAATACGGGGCCCTGACGAGTACCTCGACCGGCAATCCGCTCGACGATCGCGCGGTCAACGGCACCTATCCGACGGGCTCCACGTTCAAGCCGATCACAGCCCTGGCGGCGCTCGAAGCTGGGATCGTCAACCCTGAAGAAGGCCTCGGGTCCGGACAGTGCATCACCGTGGGCGGCGAGCAGTTCTGCAACGCCGGGCACGCCGACTTCGGTGCGGTCGGTCTGGTGGAAGCGCTGAAGGTCTCCTCGGACACCTACTTCTTCGAAGTCGGGCGGCGGGCCAACTCCCACGGCCGGGTGATCCAGAAGAAGGCCCTCGAACTGGGCATCGGCGAACCGACCGGAATCGATCTGCCGAGCGAGTTTCACGGCGTCGTCCCCGACGCGAAGTGGCGCGAACACGAGAACGCGCTCGAGCTCGAATGTGAGAAGCGCACGCACGTCTCCTCGTGCGGGATCGTCAGCGAACGCCGTCCCTGGACGGTCGGCGACGACATGCACCTCGCGGTTGGACAGGGAGACCTGCTGACCGACCCCCTGCAGATGGCCGTCGCCTACTCGACGATCGCCGATGCGTACAACCACAACGGCGAAGGCACGGTCGTGCGGCCACACCTGGGGATGGAGATCGATGAAGCCAACGGCGGGCTGCTGCAGAGCCTCAGCTTCCCGCCGCGCAGGCACGTGCACCTAAACCCGACCGACGTGAACCTCGTGATGACGGGGCTGCACGAGGCCGCCAGCCAGCCGGGAGGCACCTCGGCCGAAGTGTGGGCGGGCTGGGACCAGTCGCAGCATCCGGTGTTCGGGAAGACCGGCACGGCGCAGCACGGCTTCGAAGCAGACCAGGCGTGGTACATGTGCTACATCGGCGACCCCAACCATCCGATCGTGATCGCGGTGACGGTCGAGCAGGGTGGCTTCGGCGCCGAAACCGCCGCGCCGGTCGCGCGGCTGATGGCCTCCAAGTGGTTCGGCAAGCCCGGGAAGTTCGTGGCCGGGAGCTCCAAGACCCTATGAGGACCAGCACGCCATGCCGCTGAGTCCGATCCAACCGTCGGGCGAGCCGAGCGCAGAGCCGCCCCGCGCTTTGCGCCTGCCGTTCGACCCGCTGCTCACGCTCGCGGTGATCGGGCTGGGGATCTGCTCGATCGTGACGCTCAGGGGCGCCACGAAGAACCTGATCCCGGGTGACCCGCACTACTACGTGGTGCGCCAGGGGGTATACCTGGCGGTCGGATTGGTGGCGATGTTCGCGGTCTCGCGCCTGGACTATGCGCGACTGCGCCGGTTCAAGAACGCCGTCTATGCGGTCCTGCTGCTCACGATCCTGGCCGTCCTCGGGATCGGCCACGCCGCGAAAGGCTCGGTGCGGGCCATCAACCTTCCGCTGTTCTCCTTTCAGGCGTCCGAGCTCGGCAAGGTGCTCCTGATCCTCGCCTTGTCGGCGTTGCTGGTGGACCGTGCGCGGGAGTTGCGCCAGCGTGACACCACGATCCTGCTGATGATCGCTGCGCTGATACCGGCGATGCTCGTGATCGCCCAGCCCGACCTCGGCTCGGGGCTCGTCTACATGGTGATCGCGTACATGCTGCTGTTCATCGCCGGCGCCTCCTGGCGGCACCTCGCGGCGCTGGCTGCGCTCGTGGTCGTCTCGGCGGCCTTCGTGCTGGTCGCCGCGCCGGCCGCCGGGATCCATCTGCTGAAGCCCTACCAGACCGAACGCCTGACAGCTTTCCTGCATCCATCCTCCGGTCCTCGCAAGGAAGCGACCACCGAACCGACCACGGACCCCACCTACCAGCAGCGGGAGTCCAAGATCGCGATCGGCTCGGGGCAGAAGACCGGTCGCGGCGCCAACAGCAGCCAGGTGCCGCTGCACTTCGTCCCGGAGAGTCACACAGACTTCGTCTTCGCGGCCGTGGGCGAACGCTACGGCTTCGTCGGCGCCGGCCTGGTGCTGCTGCTCTACGGGTTGCTGATATCGCGGGCCCTGCGGGTGCTCGTGATGGCCAAGGACCTGTTCGGCTCGCTGATCGCTGCCGGTGTAGCGGCTATGCTCATGTTCCAGGTTTTCGTCAACGTAGGGATGACAATTGGGATCATGCCCATCACCGGTGTCACGCTTCCGCTCATGAGCTATGGCGGCTCGTCGGTGATCACAACCCTGTTGGCCGTAGGCCTGTTGCAATCGATCTACGTACAGGCGCGCGCCTCGGCAGCGCTCAAGGGCCGCGTACTGCGCTACTAGACACCAATGTTCGCCGAGCATCCACACAAGACCATCAGCCCCACGGGGCGGCGCGCCCGGCAGCGGCGCACGATGGGTGACCAGCGCCGTTCGACACTGCGCTCTCACACCGGCTCGGCCCGTTTCCACACCGAAAGACTGGATCAAATTGAAAAAGCAAGTGCTTGTCAGCGTCGACCGCGCGGAGACGCGCGTGGCGCTTCTGGAGGCGAGCGGAACGCCCGCCGCCTC
>JADGPL010000049.1 GCA_017882455.1 Solirubrobacteraceae bacterium
GCCTCGTAGCTGTCTTTCGCACGGTGCCGACACCCCCTCCCCTCGTCCCCCGGTACACCTCATAGGTCCTGGTGTTGCCTCGACCGCCGCCGGAGTGCCTCAGGCGTCCGGCTCCGCGCAGAACTCGAGCACGTTACGGCCCGAGTGCTAGCCAAGACTCTGCAACCACCGCCGGTAGCTGAGTCACCCTTGCCGCGCAAAGCAGGGCGTTCGTCGATCACGATGAGATGCGCGTGCCAGACCGAAAGCACGACTCCCCGGGCGCAGTGGGCGAGTGCTCTGGTTTGGATACGTCGGTCGCTGCTCAGCGAGCCGGCGAGCATTGTGCGCTCGCGTACGAGTTCGGCGAGCTAGTCGCTGAGTTCTCGAACGAGCGGCGATTCGGGTTGGCGTTCCTCCAGCAGCGCCAACGAGCGGCGATAGTGCCTGAGGCGGCGAGCACGCAACTCACGGACCGGACCGGACCGGGCGTGGCGCTGGCCTCGCCATCGACAGCGGTCTCGCGGCGCAGTTCACGCAGCCTGGAGAGCTTGTCGGCGGCGAATAGGGTTAGCGCGCCGTCACCCGCGCGTGAAACCTGCCGGCGCAGCGCCGCCTTCCGCTTTGCGTAGCCGACGATCTGCTCGTCATCGCTGGCGGCGAGCACAAGCCCGGTGATCTGCGACCCAAACCGCTCCCGCAGATCCGCCGCGCTCACGCCGGCCTTCTCGATCAAGTCGTGGAGCGCCCCCGCAGCGACCAAATGATCCGGCGCGCCAGCGTCGTACAGGATCGTGGCGACTTCGAGCGGGTGAAGGATGAACGGCGTCCCATCGGCTCACCGCTGGCCGGCATGCATACGCCTGGCATACACCACAGCCGCCTGCGTCTGCGGAAGCCCTTGCACGAAGGTCGGCGTGCGGTGCTGGCCAGCCACGACTCGCAAAGTCTAGGTAACTGGTCGATCGGGTAGGCGCCGGGCTCACCCCGGCGCCTCCCACACCACCGGACGTGCGGGTCCGCATCCGGCGGTTCGCGTCGCATCCCGGAAACGGCGGTATGGATCGGCGAACCCTTTGAGGCCCTGCTTGGCCCAGTAGGCGTTGGGCAGGGCGCGGGTGAGGATTGGGGAGCCTGACACGCGCCAGTAGCCCTTGCGCGAGTAGGACCACTCGGTCGCATCGCGGGCGGGGATTCCCAACGCGATCAGGTTGCGCCGCTTGGTTTTGGGGCGCTTCCATTCCTTCCAGCGGACCTGCCGCAGTCGTCGTCTGAGCCATGTGTCGAGCCCCTCGAACACCGAGGGCGTGTCGGCCAGCGCGTAGTAGTTCGTCCAGCCGACCGTGTAGCGGTTGATCTCATGGATCCGCTGCTCCATCGAGACGCCCCAGCGCCGTGAGGTCAGTTGGCGCAGGCGATCCTTGGCCCGTTTCCGGGCGCTCGGATCGATCCGCACCTTGACCTCGCGGTCACGACCATAGAACCGGAACCCGAGGAGGCGCCGTTTCTTGGCGAGATCGACCGCCGACTTCTGACGGCTGACCTTGAGCTTGAGGCGTCGCTCGACGTACTGCGCGATGCTGCCCATTACGCGCTGCCCCGCCCGCTCGCTCGCGACGTACACCCGCACGTCATCGGCGTAACGGACGAAGCGATGCCCGCGCCGCTCCAGCTCCCAGTCGAGGTCGTCGAGCATGACGTTTGAGAGCAGCGGTGAGAGCGGCGACCCTTGTGGGGTTCCTTCCTCGCTCGCGTGCACCAGTCCGTCGGCCATGACACCCGCTTCCAGGTAGCGTCGGATCAGCCTGAGCACCTGCTTGTCGTGGACCCGTCTTGCGATCCTGGCCATCAGAGCGTCGTGCTGAACACGATCGAAAAACGATTCGAGATCAAAATCGGCGCACCACACCGCGTCATCATTGATGAACTGGCGTGCCCGCTCGACAGCGTGATGCTGCGAGCGCCTCGGGCGATACCCGAAGCTGTGGGGATGGAACTGCGGGTCGAAGATGGGCGTGAGCACCTGCGATAGGGCCTGGCAGATCAACCGATCCACCGCAGCCGGCACCCCCAGCTTCCGCAATCCACCCGAGGGCTTGGGGATCATCACCCTGCGGACAGGCTGCGGCCGGTAGGTACCCGCGTCGAGCTGCGAGCGGATCTCCGGCCAGTGGTCCTTCAACCACGGGCGCAGCTCCTTCGTGCTCATCCCGTCGATGCCAGGGGCACCGGCGTTCTGCTCGACGCGTCTGAGCGCCTCGGCGAGGTTCCCGCGGGCCAGGAACTGCTCCCACAGGCCCGCCTCGGCGGGGTGAGGTGCGGTGTCGCCAGGCGCCGGGGATGGACTGTGCTCTGGACCGGTGCTGTCGGACTTCATCCTTCAGCGCTCCCGCCCAGGCCCCATTTGGGGTTGGCTGCCTTGAACGTCCATCCCACGAGCCCGAGCGTCCTGCATCTCGGCTTTGCGTTCGGTCCTTCCCGGCGATCCTCGATCCCGCCGGTAATACGACCTCTGCTGACTTCTCCACGGCGAGCAGCAGCCTCTCGGCCACCGCCGTCCCGCACCACCCGGCGAGCACGCCAAGCGTGACCGGGCATCCTGGGACACCCGCGGAGATCTCCCCGGGTAAGGCCAGCAACCTTCATCGCACACCCACCGCGTCTACGGAACGGCCCCTTGATGACAACGGGCTTCGCCGTAACCGGCCAGCTCGCCCGGACCGCCCCGCCTCATACGCGCAGCCCACCGCCACCGCGGCGACGAGCCATGTGTTCCTAGGGTCGCGACTTCGCCTCCGGCTTCCTTCCCACCCCGCCTCACGACGACGCAGTTGCCATTGGCTTGTGGTTGGTGTCATCTCCTCCACGGGGGACTCGCACCCCCGAGCTGCTGGTCATGCCGGGCGCACCGGTAGGGACGCCCGTTGCCAGGCGCCCCCCGCACAGATCCCAGCATGCGCGTCAACGCACTGGGCTCCTCCCTCGGGTTTTGGCGTCGAAGCGCACGG
>JADGPL010000031.1 GCA_017882455.1 Solirubrobacteraceae bacterium
CGCCCGCGGCGGCCGTTGTCGAACAGCGCGTCGACGGCCTCCTGCAGCATCCGCTTCTCGTTGTTGACGATGATCTCGGGCGCGCCGAGGTCGAGCAGCCGCTTGAGGCGGTTGTTGCGGTTGATCACCCGGCGGTAGAGGTCGTTGAGGTCCGAGGTGGCGAAGCGCCCACCGTCGAGCTGCACCATCGGGCGCAGCTCCGGCGGGATCACGGGCACGGCGTCGAGGACCATCATCTCCGGTTTGTTGCCGGACTGGATGAAGGCGGATACAACCTTCAGGCGCTTGACCGCACGTGCCTGCTTCTGGCCTTTGCCCGTCTTGACCTGGTCCTCGAGTTCGATCCGTTCGGCCTCCAGGTCGACCTGCTGGAGCAGGTCGCGGATGGCTTCCGCGCCCATGCCGCCGCGGAAGTACTCGCCGAATCCGTAGGGGGATCCGAAGCGCTCCTTCAGCTCGCGGAAGGTCGTCTCGTCGTGCTCGATCTGCTTGGGCTCCATCGTCTTGAAGAGCTCCCACACGTTGCGCATGCGCTCGGCCGCGTCCTCGATGTAGGCCTCGGTGTCGGAGATGTCGGCCTCGAAGGTCTTGGTCAGCTCCTTGGCCTGCTTGTCGCGCTCCTCGTCAGACAGTTTGGAGAGGTTGATGTCGAGCGAGTCGGCCCACAGGTGGTCTTCGTCGTTGAAGTTCGTCTGTTTGCCGGTCTGGAGGTACTTTTCGCGACGCTTGAGCGACTCGCGCAGTTCGAGCACACGCTCCTCACGCTCGGCCGTGTAGGCGTCGAGAACCTTGTTGACCTCCTTCTCGAGCGAGTCGAGGTCCTTGGTGCGGGCCTCGTCGTCCACCCAGGTGACGATCGAGGCGGCGAAGTAGAGGACCTTCTCCAGTTCCTTGGGGGCCATGTCCAGCAGGTAGCCGATCCGGCTGGGCACGCCCTTGAAGAACCAGATGTGGCTGACGGGCGCGGCCAGGTCGACGTGACCCATGCGCTCACGGCGAACCTTCGAGCGCGTGACCTCCACGCCGCAGCGCTCGCACACGATGCCCTTGTAGCGGACCCGCTTGTACTTGCCGCAGTAGCACTCCCAGTCCTTGGTCGGACCGAAGATGCGCTCGCAGAACAGGCCGTCCTTCTCGGGCTTGAGCGTCCGGTAGTTGATCGTCTCGGGCTTGGTCACCTCGCCCGAGCTCCAACTGCGGATCTGCTTCGAGGAAGCGAGGCTGATCTCGATTGCGTCGAAATTATTGATATCGATCATCTAGTGGCTTTCGCTCGCGGGTGAATCTGACATTTACTCAGGGGGCTGCTCGTCGGCTCTGGCATCTACTCAGCGGGCTCCTCGCCGGCCAGGCTCTCGAGGTCGATGTCCTCTGTCGCATCGACGGCGATCAGATCGTCGTCGACGACGACGGCGTCATCGTCGGTGTCCTCCTCGCCCCCGGCCTCGCCGGTGGCGGCTGTGTCGGTTGCGGCTGCGTCCGTGTTGTCCTCGCCCTCCAGCTCCTCGTCGCTGGCGTCGCCGGCGAGCGCCCGGACCCCTGAGAGGTCGATGCCGAGCTCCTCGGCCGCGCGCAGCAGGTCGTCGTCCTCGTCGCGCATTTCAGCGCGCTGACCCTCCTCGGAGACCACGTTGACGTCGAGCGCCAGCGACTGCATCTCCTTGAGCAGGACCTTGAAGGACTCCGGAATCGAGGGCTCGGCGATGTTCTCGCCCTTGACGATCGCCTCGTAGGCCTTCACGCGGCCGACCGTGTCGTCGGACTTGATCGTGAGCATCTCCTGCAGGGTGTAGGCGGCGCCGAACGCCTCCAGCGCCCAGACCTCCATCTCGCCGAAGCGCTGCCCGCCGAACTGGGCCTTGCCTCCCAGCGGCTGCTGGGTGACAAGCGAGTAGGGACCGGTCGAGCGGGCGTGGATCTTGTCGTCGACGAGGTGCAGGAGCTTGAGGATGTACATGTATCCCACGGTCACCTGTTCCTCGAACGGCTCGCCCGTGCGACCGTTGAACAGCGTCATCTTCCCCGAGGCCTGCTCGCCCTCGCGACGGGACTTGTCCACGTCCATGCGGATGCGTCCCTCGTGGGCGTCCTGCCACTTGACCAGCGCGTTGTCCACGTCGGCCACGGTCGCGCCGTCGAACACCGGCGTGGACACGTACACACGGCGCTTGCCGCCGTTCGCGTCCGCTTCCTTGTAGGCCTCGGTGCCGTCGTCGTACCAGCCCTGCGCCGCGGCCCACCCGAGGTGGGTCTCGAGGATCTGCCCCACGTTCATGCGCGAGGGCACGCCCAGCGGGTTGAGGATCACGTCGACGGGCGTGCCGTCCTCAAGGAACGGCATGTCCTGCTGGTCGACGATCTTGGAGATGACACCCTTGTTGCCGTGGCGTCCCGCGAGCTTGTCGCCCTCGGAGATCTTGCGCTTCTTGGCCACGAACACGCGCACCAGGTCGTTGACCCCGGGCGGCAGGTCGTCGCCGTCGTCGCGGCGGAAGGTCTTGACGTCGATCACGACGCCGCCCTCGCCGTGGGGGACCTTCAGCGAGGTGTCGCGAACCTCACGGGCCTTCTCCTTGAAGATCGCGCGGATCAGCTTCTCCTCGGCCGTCAGCTCGGTCTCGCCCTTGGGCGTGACCTTGCCCACGAGCAGGTCGCCCGAGGCGACCTCGGCGCCGATGCGCACGATCCCGCGGTCGTCCAGGTTGCGCAGAGACTCCTCTGAGCGGTTGGGGATGTCGCGGGTGATCTCCTCCTCGCCGAGCTTGGTCGTGCGGGCGTCGATCTCGTACTCCTCGATGTGGATCGAGGTGAGCTCGTCGTCCTGCACGAGGCGCTTGGACAGGATGATCGCGTCCTCGAAGTTGTAGCCCTCCCAGGACATGAAGGCGACCATCAGGTTCTTGCCCAGGGCCATTTCGCCCCTGTCCGTCGAGGAGCCGTCGGCGAGGACGTCGCCGACCTTGACCTTCTGGCCGGTCGAGACCAGCGGCTTCTGGTGGATGAGCGTGCCCTGGTTGGAGCGCATGTACTTCTGCAGCTCGTACTCGTCCTTGGTGCCGTCGCTGCCGACCACGACGATCTGGTTGGCGTCGACGTAGTCGACCGTGCCGGCGTTCTTGGTCAGCAGCACGTCGCCCGTGTCGAGGGCGGCGCGGCGCTCCATGCCGGTGCCGACCAGCGGGGCGTCGGACTTGAGCAGCGGGACCGCCTGGCGCTGCATGTTCGAGCCCATCAGCGCACGGTTGGCGTCGTCATGCTCGAGGAACGGGATCATCGCGGTGGCCACCGACCAGATCTGCTCGGGCGAGACGTCGACCAGGTCGACGTCCTTGGGCCCCACGGTCACGTACTGGCCGGCCTGGGTGCGGCAGAGGATCTCGGTGCCCTTGAGCTTGCCCGTCTTGGGGTCCACCGGCGTGTTCGCCTGGGCGATCAGCAGCTCCTCTTCCTGGGTGGCATCGAGGTGGCGGACCTCCTCGGTCACCACGCCGTCCTTGACCACGCGGTAGGGAGTGGTCACGAAGCCGTACTCGGAGACCTCGGCGAACGAGGACAGCGAGCCGATCAGGCCGATGTTGGGACCCTCGGGGGTCTCGATCGGACACATGCGCCCGTAGTGGGTCGGGTGCACGTCGCGGACCTCGATCGGAGCGCGCTCGCGCGTCAGTCCTCCAGCGCCGAGTGCTGAGAGGCGCCGACGATGGGTGAGCCCGGCGAGCGAGTTGGTCTGGTCCATGAACTGGCTGAGCTGGGAGGAGCCGAAGAACTCCTTCAGCGCGGCCACCACGGGGCGGATGTTGATGATCGTCTGCGGCGTGATCGTGTCGGCGTCCTCGGTCGTGAGGCGCTCGCGCACCACACGCTCCATGCGGTAGAGGCCGATCCGGAAGGCCTCCTGGATCAGCTCGCCGACGGTGCGCAGGCGGCGGTTGCCGAAGTGCTCGTACTCGTCGAGGTGCTCGGCCACGGGCTCGCGGGGCATGCTCATCGCCTCGGCCGCATAGTCCTTGATCTCGACGTCGCCCTCCTCGGGGATGCCGAGGATCTTGGGCAGACTCACGAGCTCGTTGATCAGGGCGACGATGTCGTCCTTGGTCAGGGTGCGGACGTCGAGGTCGGTCCCCTGCTTCAGCCGCGAGTTGAGCTTGTAGCGCCCAACGCGGGTGAGGTCATAGCGCTTGGGGTCGAAGAACAGCTGGTTGAGCAGCGCTTTGGCGTTGTCCACGCTCGGCGGCTCGCCGGGACGCTGCTTCTTGAAGAGCTCGATCAGGGCGCCCTCTTCGGTGCGCGTGATCTCGGTGTCCGATTCGATCGTGTTGCGGATGTAGAGCGAGTTGTCGAACAGCCGCAGGATCTCCTCGTCTGAGGCGTAGCCCATCGCACGCAGCAGCACCGTCACCGGAAGCTTGCGCTTGCGGTCGATGCGGACGAAGACCTTGCCCTTCTTGTCGATCTCGAGCTCGAGCCACGATCCACGGGCGGGCATCAGGTTGGCGATGAAGACCTGCTTCTCGCGGTCCTTCGGCTCCATCAGGTAGGCGCCCGGCGAGCGCACGAGCTGCGTGACGACCACGCGCTCGGTGCCGTTGATCACGAACGTTCCACGCTCGGTCATCCACGGGAAGTCGCCCATGAAGACCGACTGCTCGCGGATCTCGCCGGTCTCGCGGTTGATGAACGCGACGGTCACCGTCAGGGGACGGGCGTAGGTCAGATCCTTCTCGCGGCACTGGTCGAGCGAGGCGACCGGCTCGTCGAACGTGAACTCGCCGAACTGGACGGCGAGGTTGCCGGTGTAGTCCTCGATCGGCGAGATGTCGTCGATCGTCTCGCGCAGGCCGCCCGTCTGAGGGTCTGTCAGCCACGCAAACGAGCGGCGCTGGATGTCGATGAGGTTGGGGACGTCAACTGTCTTATTCAGACGCGCGAAAGTCCTGCGCGTCCGGAGAGCGTCTGCAGCAGCCAAGAAGTGACTCCTTCGGAGGGCGATACACGGGCAGAGGAGGGCGCCGAAGCGCGACTAAGAAAGATAGCACAGGCCATCCCCACCCCGAAGGGCAACCAGCGCTCACGGACCCCGCCCTTCGAGAAATTCGCGTATGTGGCGCGACCTCGGCCCTTCGGGCGGCTGCGACTATCGGCTAGCGGAGGGCACTTTACCGGAAAGCGCGGGATTTTGTTAGGAATGGATAAAGATCCTCACCAGGCCCACGGAGCCGCCCGGGCTGACAGGCGCTGGCGCTCAGAGCTCGGCGCTCGTCCCGCCCCACTGCCAGGGCGCGAGGTCGGCGATGGACTGGGTGCAGCACCAGCGGTGCCCGGCCAGATCCATGGCGGAGCACTGGCGCTCACCGTAGGGATAGTCGGTGGGCTCGGGGAGTATCCGAGCACCTGACTCGCGCGCGCGAGTGGTGGGAATCGGCATCATCCACACGGACCAGGACCGCACTGGAGAACTCCCGCCAGCGCTCGCTGAAGCCGAAGGTGGCGCACAGCCAGTCAATGGCCTCCCCCACGTCCTCATAGACGAGCTCTGGGATGACCGTGCAGGAGGGCATGGTGCGGTTCTCGAGGATGTCCCCCAAGAACGATACGCCCGCGGTCCTGCCCCGGAGCACTGGCTCGGGGGCGGGACCGCGGGCGTACGAAACGACCTGCTGAGCGCTGCCCGCTACTTGACCTCGACGGAAGCTCCTGCCTCCTCGAGTTCCTGCTTGAGCTTGTCGGCCTCCTCGCGCTCGATGCCCTCCTTGACCGGCTTGGGGGCCTCGTCCACGAGCGCCTTGGCCTCTTTGAGGCCGAGGCCGGTGGCGGCGCGCACCACCTTGATGACCTGGATCTTCTTGTCGCCTGCTCCGGTGAGGAGCACGTCGACCGTGCTCGACACTTCCTCCTCGGCCGCGTCGCCGCCGCCGCCCGCGGGCGCGGCAGCCGGGGCTGCCATCGCCGCCGCGGAGACGCCGAACTCCTCCTCGAGCGCCTTGATCCGCTCGGCGAGCTCGAGCACGGAGATGCCCTTGAGCTCCTCGATCCAATCCTGTGTGCTGGTAGCCATACGTCAGTCCTCCTTGGTGGGATTCGTCTCGGCGTCCTCGGTCTGAGCCTCAGCCGAGACGTCCGCCTTGTTGTCGTCTTCTTGCGCCGGCTCGTCCTGCCTGTCCTCCCGAAGGGAGGGCTCCGGCTCAGCTTTGCTCTCAGTGCTCGCCTCGGCCGCCGGCTCCTCGACAGGAGCCTCCTCGGCCGCCGGGGCCTCAACCTCGGCCGCCGGGGCCTCGACCTCTGCGGCTGGCTGCTCCTCGGCGGCAGGCGCCTCGGCCGCGGGGGCAGCCGGGGGCTCGCCGGCGGGAATCTCGCCGGACTGCTTCTTCTCGTTGACCTGGCCGAGCGCCACGGCAAGGCCGCCGACGAGCGCACCGAGCGTGCGCACGAGCCCTGAGACCGGGGATGCGACCATGCCGACGAGCTGTCCGTAGAGGACTTCGCGCGAGGGCAGGCGAGAGAGGGAGCGGATCTGCTCGACGTCGAGCGGGTCGGCGCCCATCAGCCCGCCCTTGAAGGGCAGCAGCTGGGTGGTGCGGGCGTAGTCGGCGATGGCCTTGGCGGCCACGGCGATGTCGCCGCGGACGAAGGTCAGGGCCGTGGGGCCGGCGAGGAAGTCCTTCAGCGCGGTGGCTCCGGCCTGGTCGGCGGCGCGCTCGGTGAGGGAGTTCTTGACGACCTTGAAGGTGGCGTCACCTTCGCGCAGCTTGGTGCGCAGCTCGGCCACCTGGGCTACGGTGATGCCGCGGTAGTCCACGGCGAATACCGCCTCGGACTCCTGGATGTGGGTGGCGATCTCCTCGATCGCCACGGCCTTCTGGTCTCGGTTCATTGTGGGGCTCCTATCCCGGTCTTCTGCAGCGCTCGGGGCGCTGCCGCCGGGGGTCTCTGGTGGCCTGGTGGGTGACGCTAGGCGGCGACGGCAGCCGCGGGCGCCTCCCCAAGGATTTCGCGGGTACGGCTCGAGTCGACCTTCACGCCGGGACCCATGGTCGAGGCGATGGTTACGGAGCGCAGGTAACGGCCTTTGGCGGCCGAGGGCTTGGCGCGGACGATCTCTTCGATCACGGCCGCGTAGTTCTCGAGCAGCTTGCGGTCGTCGAAGCTGGCCTTGCCGATCACCAGGTGCACGATGGCTGTGCGGTCGGTGCGGTATTCGACCTTGCCCGACTTGGACTCTTCGACGGCTTTGGCGACGTCCATGGTGACGGTGCCGACTTTCGGGTTGGGCATCTTGCCGGACGGCCCGAGGATGCGCCCGAGGCGCCCGACCACGGACATCATGTCGGGCGTTGCGATCGTGAGGTCGAAGTCGTCGAAGCCCTCCTCGATGCGTTTGGCCAGGTCGTCGCCTCCGACGTGGTCGGCGCCGGCCTCCTCGGCCTCGCGGGCCTTATCGCCCTGCGCGAAGACCGCGATCTTGACGTCTTTGCCGAGACCGTTGGGCAGCGCAATGGTGCCGCGCAGCTGCTCGTCGGCGTGGCGCACGTTGAGGCCGGTACGGATGTGGACCTCGATCGACTCGTCGAACTTGGCGGCGGTGAGACCGCGCACCAGGGCGATGGCCTCGGCCGGCTCGTATTCGCGCTCGCGGTCCACGCGGGCGACGGTCTCGAGGTAGCGGCGTCCGTGCTTGGTGCTCATGAGGCCACCTCCACGCCCATCGAGCGGGCTGTACCGGCGATGATCTTGGCCGCCTGGTCGACGTCGTGGGCGTTGAGGTCATCGAGCTTGCGCTCGGCTATCTCACGCAGCTGGCTCTGGGTGATGGTGCCGACCTTGACGCGGTTGGGCTCGCCCGAGCCCTTGTTGATCTTGATCGCCTGGCGGATGAGGACGGCGGCGGGCGGGGTCTTGGTGACGAACGTGAAGGAACGGTCCTCATAGACGGTGATCACAACCGGGATGACGGTCCCGGTTTCACTCTGGGTCTGCGCGTTGAAGGCCTTGCAGAACTCCATGATGTTGATCCCGTGCTGGCCCAGGGCGGGACCGACCGGCGGGGCCGGGCTCGCCTGCCCGGCGTTCGCCTGCAGCTTGATTGTCGTCAGAACCTTCTTAGCCATTTCTCGTCTTCTTCGTTCTAGTTCGTCGTTCTAAAGCTTATTGGGAACTGCGCGTCTGAGCGGGCCGAGGATCAAGCGGAGCAAGGACGCAGTGAGCGAAATGTGCTCAGCACATGTGCTGGCCGATCGGAGATCCCATCGATCTTCGATCGGTGAGGACGCCGCTCCGCGCAGGTCATCGGTTCGCTCAGAGCTTCTTGACCTGGTCGAATCCGACCTCGACGGGGGTCTCGCGACCAAAGATTGATACCAGCACCTTGAGGCGAGAGGCGTCCTCGTTGATCTCGGAGATCTCTCCGGAGAAGTCGGAGAGCGGTCCGGAGACCACCTTGACGGACTCGCCGATCGTGAACTGGGCACGGGTGCGGGTGGCGGTGGCGACCTCCTTGTGCAGCAGGCGGTCGACCTCGCTCTGGGTGAGGGGCACGGGCTCCTGGGAGGCGCCCACGAACCCGGTGACGCCGGGCGTGCCCTTGACGACGCCCCAGGAGTCCTCGTTGAGCTCCATGTTGACGAGGACGTAGCCGGGCATGGTGCGCTTCTCGACTGTGACCTTCTGGTTGTCCTTCATCTCGGAGACGGCTTCGGTGGGCACGACCACGCTGCGCACGGCCCGCTGCTGACCGAGAGACACCAGCCGGTGCTCGAGGTTGTGCTTGACCTTGTTCTCGTGCCCGGAGTATGTGTTGACTACGTACCAACGAAACATTCAGAGTTCCTCGACAGATTCAGTGACGGATGGGAAGGCCGGCCGGTGGAGGTGAGCGATCACGGTTGCAGGCGCGGCGCTACAGGATGAATTCGACGACTTCCTTGGCGACGTAGTCGGCCAGGCCGAGGTAGGCGCCGGCGATTGCCACGAAGCCGATGACCACAGCCGTGGCCTGGGTGACCTGGCGACGGTCCGGCCACTGTACGCGCTGGAGCTCGGCCCAGCTTGCACCCAGGAAGCCGATCGCGCGGTTGCCGCCGCGCAGAGGTGCGCCTGAAGGCCGCCCCCCGCCGCTGCCGTTCTCACCGCCGCCGCCTGCGCCACGGGCCGGCGGACCGCCGGGACCGCTGGGCGCCTGGAGCTCCTGCAGCTCGTCATCGCCGAGCTCGAGCTCGCCCTCGACGGGCACGCCGCCGGCTCCGCGCACGAGCGCGGCGTCGAACTCGTCGACCTCACCCGAGATGTGGTCGAGCGCGCCCGGGAGATCCTCGCGGATCGGCTGGCTGGCCGAGGTCGGGTGGGCGGGGGCGTCGGGCGCGGAGGAGCCGCCAGGGCGGACAGCCGCTCCGGCACCGCGTTGGCGGCGCTGCTTTGCACGTTTGCGGTCACGAGCCACAGCAGCGCTCCCGCGCTAACGGGTCTCCCGATGGCTGGTGTGCTTGCGACACCAGCGGCAGTACTTGCGCAGAGTGACCCGATCGGGGTTGTTGCGCTTGCTCTTGTTGGTCTGGTAGTTGCGATGCTTGCACTCCTCGCAGGCGAGGGTGATAGCGATTCGGACGTCTCCGCGGGCCATGATCAGAAATCCCTGCGTCGTTGTGGACAGCGGCCTTGGGCGAAGAAAAACCCCGCCCAGGCGCGAGGTCCAAGCAGTCTAGCGCGCTTGCGCCGCCAGGGCGAGCGTGCCGGGGAGACCTTGACTGGAGCGAGTCAAACCGACAAGCTCGGGCCGCCGATCCGCCCACCGAGAGAAGGAGACACGCCCATATGCACCTGCCCGAGCCGATCCCAGCAAGCGTCCACGACGAGACCTTTGCGGGCGTGACCTACCACATACGCGGAGAACTGGTGCCTGAGCTCCAGATCGAGATCGGATCGCAGCCGGTGATGTTCGAGCACCACGTGCTGCTGTGGAAGGAGACCCAGCTGAACATCGAGCTGAAGAAGCTCCCCGGGGCGATCAAGCGCAAGATCGCCGGCCTGGAGTTCTTCGTGACCCGCACCTCCGGTCAGGGTCGGATCGCCTTCTCGCGGGACTCCCCCGGGCAGTGCGTGCCGCTGCACCTGCGCCAGGGCGAGGGGCTGGACGTGCGCGAGCACCAGTTCATCGCCGCGACGGACAACCTCGACTACAGCTTCGAGCGGATCAAGGGCGTGCAGAACATGCTGCTCGGCGGCTCGGGCTTCTTCATGGACAAGTTCCGGGCCACGGACGGCGACGCGCTGGTGTGGCTGCATGGGCACGGCAACGTGTTCCTCGTTCAGCTGCAGGAGGGTGAGCAGCTCGACGTGGAGGCCGGCGGATGGCTGTTCAAGGACCCCACGGTCAAGCTCGAAGCGGTGACGATGGGGCTGAAGACAGGCATCTTCGGCGGCGGGGGCAAGCTGACCTGGAACCGCTTCACGGGACCCGGCCGCCTGGCCATCCAGACGCTGTTCATCGCGCCCCTGGAGGGCGTGGAGAGCCCGGCCGCGGCGGCGGGCGCGGGCGGAGTGGCCGGCGCGCTGATCTCGGGGATCGTGCGGGGATAGCCCAGCGCGCGAAACGGCGGCCGCTAGTGCCTCGTGACTGCCGGGTGAACGAGATTCTGGCGGGCCTCGGCGTATAGCGGCTCAGGGGCCATGTCGGCACCGTTGGGCCAGCGGATCGTTCCCCCTTCGGGATCGACCTCCACGCGGGCGAAATATGCCGGATCACGAAGCGGCTCGAAGACGCCGCGCCACGCGCGTCCTGCGAAGTCCACGTCGCCCACCGTGCCGTCCGCGAAGGTCAGCCGCAAGCGGTACTCACCCACCAGCTCGACCTGCGTGACGTCAGCGAACTCTTCCACGGGCACCATTTTAGGCAAGCGGCTCGACTGGCTGCAACGACTCTGCCCGCCGCGCCAGCTCCCAGTTGGCGCGCAACTCGTCTTGATGGAGCGCAGCCCACTCGACCACCAAGCCGAGCGCACGAGGCGACAGCGAGCCAGCGATCAGATCGCCGGCGAAATCGACCGATGCGGCTTGACCCGCGTAACGGACATGGAAATGCGGACGCGCGTGCACACCCTCGTTCCAGTACATCCAGATGCTGATCCCGTAGAAGAAACTAATCCGGGGCATCAATGAACCCTATGGCGGCATGGCGACGAAACTGTCCCCACGGCCGCCCGTCCTTCAGTCACCTCACTCGTACAGCGTGAGGGTGCCCAGGATCACGTAGATGGCCACCAGCGCCCAGCCCTCGAACTCCGCCGCCTCGCCGTCCCCCGTCACCTGCCACAGCGCCAGCGCCGTGAGGGCTAGCGCGCCGATGTAGACCGGCGCGAGGGCGAAGGTGAGCTGCGTGGAGAGGGCAAAGGAGATCAACACGAGCAGGGGGAACAGGAACGCCGCGATCTGGGCCACGGAGTTTTTGACCACCGAGATCGCCAGGTCGGCGTGACCCTTCCAGGCGAGCACCAGGCCGGCCGTGTTCTCCACGGCGTTGCCCGCGATCGCCACGATCACGAGGCCCGCGAAGGCCTGGGAGATGTGCAGCTGGACGATCGCCGGCTCGAGGCCGTTGACGAACCAGTCCGACACGAACGCGGAGGCGCCGCCGGCCGTGACGAGCAGGGCGAGGGTCAGCCCGAGCCCGAGCCGCGGGCCCGGATGGGACGCCGGGTGAGCCTCTCCGACGGACGACTCGCCCGCGCGCGCGTAGGCGCGCGAGTCGCCCGTTTCGGACACCTCGACGACGGCCTCCTCGCCGGCTGACTCCCCGCCCGGCACACGGTCGGAGCGCAGGTAGGGGACGACCCAGGCGAGGTAGACGACCAGCAGGCACACCGACCCCACGGCCGAGATCGCCTTGACGTGGTGGCTGGCCGGGTCGTGGGAAGCGAGGGAGAGACCGAGCAGGACGATGATGAAGACCGTCACCTGCAGCAGCGTCGCCGTGTCGCGGGGCAGGCGCTTGGAGAAGCGCATCAGCGAGTCCGGCGAGCGACGGGCGCCGACCACGATCACGAGGCCCAGCACGAGCAGGGCGTTGGCGAGCACCGAGCCCACGATCGCCGTCTGGGCCACCACCAGCTCGCCCTTCTGCAGGGCGAAGATCACCACGAACAGCTCCGGGAGGTTGCCGAGCGTGGACTGCATCATCCCGGTCACCCCCGGACCGAAGCGCTCGCCGAGCTGCTCCGTGGCGAAGGAGACCACCCAGGCGAGGCCCGCCAGGGCGAGCGTGGCCAGCAGGAAGCGGGGCACCGGCGCCCAGGCGCCGTAGTCGGCCACCCCGGCAAGCGCCGCGAGCAGCGCTATCAGGACGATCGCCGAGCGCTCTATCCGGGTCAGCGCCGACATCGACTCCTCAGGGCCGGCGCCCGCGCCGAAGCGCCCGCGCCGGTGCGCTCAGTGGCTCTCCAGCACGCGGTCGATGATGCCGTACTCGAGCGCCTGATCGGCCGTGAAGAAGCGGTCGCGCTCCATGTCCCGACGCACCTCCTCGGTCGGTTTGCCTGTGTGCTTGGCGTAGATCTCGTCGATCTGAGCGCGCATTTTGATGATCTCGCGGGCGTGGATCTCGATGTCCGTCGACTGACCCTCGAAGCCCGCCGAGGGCTGGTGGATGAGGATCCGCGAGTTGGGCAGCGCCGCACGCTTGCCCTTCGCGCCGGCGGCCAGCAGCAGCGAGCCCATGGACATGGCCACGCCCACGCACATGGTTGCCACGTCCGGTTTGATGAAGTTCATCGTGTCGTAGATCGCCAGGCCCGAGTAGATCGAGCCGCCGGGCGAGTTGATGTAGATCGAGATGTCCTTGTCCGGATCGTCGCTCTCGAGGTGCAGGAGCTGGGCCACCACCAGGTTGGCCACCTGATCGTCGATCGGCGTGCCCAGGAAGATGATCCGCTCGTTGAGCAGCCTCGAGTAGATGTCGAACTCGCGCTCGCCTCGCGCGGTGCGCTCTATGACCATCGGGATCAGCGGCATGGCCCCACCCTAGCGCTCGGCCTCGCCAACATGCCCCTGGCCGCATGTCCGAGCTCACGCCGGGACGCTCGGGGTACCTCTACAGGCGACGATGCACAGGATGCCTGGAGCCTCCTCCGGGCAACGACGTACAACCATGCCTGGAGCACAGATGAACCCAAGGCCCACCCTGAGACAGATCGGCGGCGTGCGTGTTGCCGGCGCGGCTGCAACCCTGCTCGCGACGCTCGGCATCGCGGTGCCCGCCCTGGCGATGACAAGCCACGCCGGCTGGCCCTCCAACCAGCACCTGGTGATGGACCACGGCCCCGCCGGGCGCGCCAACACGCTCATGGGCAAGCCGAACGTGCACAACTACCTGCTGGGCGGCTACGGCAACGACACGATCTACGGCGGCTCGGCCGGCGATGTGATCTGGGGCGACTACCACCCGTCGGGCTGGCCGGCCTCGCAGACGGCGGTCATCCATGCGGGCAACGGCAAGAACTACATCTACTCCAACGACACCGTCAACTACGTGTGGACGGGCACGAGCCGGCAGACCGTGGTGCACGCCCACGAGGGCTCAGGCGTGATCCACTGCGAAAGCCCGGGCATCGTCGTCTACACCAGCCACCACGCCCTCCCCCACTACAAGCTCCACGGCTGCAGGCACATCAGCTTCTACTCGGTGGGGTATTAGCTCTCCCGCGCTCGCCGTATGACCATCGCTATACAGGGGCCCGAGCGGGAGACACCCGCGCGACGACCCGCCAGGACCGGGCTCAGGCTCAGATGTTGACCCCGCGCATCCCGGCCTCGTCGTAGCGGGCGCCCGCGGCGGTGGGTATCGCCTCGGCGATCTGCTCGACCTCCTCGTCGCTCAGCTCGACCTCGGCGGCGGCGAGGTTCTCTTCGAGGTAGGAGACGCGCTTGGTCCCCGGGATCGGCACGATGTGCTCGCCGCGGTGCAGCACCCAGGCGAGCGCCAGCTGCCCCGGGGTGATGCCCTTCTCGCTCGCCAGCTCCTTGACGCGCTCGGCCAGCTTGAGGTTCTGCTGGAGGTTCTCGCCCGTGAAGCGCGGTCCGTAGCGGCGAAAGTCGTTCTCGTCGAGCTCATCCGGGGAGGAGAAGCGGCCGGAGAGGAAGCCGCGCCCGAGCGGCGAGTAGGCCACGAGCGCGATCCCCAGCTCCTGCAGGGTGGGCAGGATCTCGCCCTCCACGTCCCTGGTCCACAGCGAGTACTCGGTCTGCACGGCCGTGATCGGGTGGACCGCGTGGGCGCGGCGGATCGTCTCGGCGCTGGCCTCTGAGAGCCCGAGGTGGCGGACCTTGCCCTGCTCGACGAGCTCGGCCATCGCGCCCACCGTGTCCTCGATCGGCGTGCCCGGATCGACGCGGTGCTGGTAGTAGAGGTCGATGTGCTCCACGCCCAGGCGCTGCAATGAGCCCTCGCAGGCGCTGCGCACGTAGTCCGGGCTGCCGTCGATCGATCTTCTTGGAGCCCGCCCACCCGGGCCGCCTGCCTCGCCCGGCTCGAGCTTGATCCCGAACTTGGTCGCCAGGAACACCTCCTCGCGCCGGCTGGCGATCGCGGCGCCCACCAGGCGCTCGTTGGTGTGCGGCCCGTACATGTCAGAGGTGTCCAGGAAGTTGCAGCCGATATCGAGCGCACGGTGGATCGTGCGCGTGGACTCCTGCTCGTCCGTGGCCCCGTAGAAGGCCGACATCCCCATGCAGCCGAGGCCGATCGCCGAGACCTCGGGGCCGTCCGGCCCGAGCGTGCGCGTCTTCATCGTGGGGTTCCTTTCCTCGAGGTCCTTGCAAGCCCGGTATAGCAATGCCCGCCGCCCCGCCCAACCATGCGCGCTCGGCCGCTCGAGTGGCGATGCGCGCTCCAGCCACGCGATGCTGCGGAGCGCGCCGTGCAGCCATAATGACGAGCGGTGTTCCCGCTCAACCTTCCGAATCTCCTCACCGTCCTGCGCATCATGCTGGTGCCCGTGCTGGTGGTCGCTCTACTGGGAAACACCTCAGAGGGCGACGTGCTCGCTGCTGTGGTCTTCGCCCTGGCCTCGCTGACCGACTTCGTGGACGGCTACCTGGCCCGTGCCCGCGGCTCGATCACGACGTTCGGCAAGCTGATGGACCCGCTGGCCGACAAGCTGCTGATCGTGGCCGCCCTGGTCTCGCTGGTGTCCCTGCACCGGCTGGCCGCGTGGGTGGCAATGGTGATCATCACGCGCGAGCTGGCCGTCACGATGCTGCGCCTGGCGGCCACCCAGGCCGGCGTGGTGATGGCTGCAAGCATGTTCGGCAAGGTCAAGACCTGCCTGCAGATCGCGGCCATCCTGGCTGTGATCTCGGTCCACGGGACACCGCTGTGGGTGTCTTTGCTGCTGTACGTGACCGTCCTCGTCACCGTGCTCTCGGGCCTGGACTACTTCTTCGGGATCCGCCGGCGGATGGCCCAGAGCGAGCGCTCGCGGGCGCGCGCCACCCAGCCCCCAGCCTGAACCCCTCGGCCCCGGCTCCGAGCCTCGGCCCCGGGCCCGGGCTCCGGCTCCGGGCTCCGGCCCTCAGCCCCGGCGCTCAGCCAGCGGCGCGAACGCCCGCGTCGAGCCACTCCCCGAGGCTCGTCTGGTGCGCGGCCGGCGTGCCCGAGGCGATCTCTCCGCGCACCTCGGCCAGGGTGCCGTGGCGCTCGGCCACGACGTTGTGCTGGTGGATCGTCTCCAGGTTCTCCTGGCGCGCCGAGACGAAGCTCGCGCCGTCGAGCTCGCCGAAGCGGGCAACCACCCCGGCGATCATCTCGCGCACGCAGTCCTCGACGAAGCGGGGGCGGCGGTGGGCCTTTTCCACCACCTCGACCTCGTCCGAGCGCTTCATCAGCTCGTAGATCTCAGAGGACATGCTCGCCTCCGCGATCTCCAGCAGCGCCGTGGCGTCGATCTCCGTGGAGCAGTCCTCCGTGCAGCCGATCTGCAGCGTGGCCAGGCCGCGCTGGTTGTGGGTGGCCACGGGCACGCTCGCGAGGATCGCGTCGATCTGCGCGGCCGAGAAGTCCTGCTCGCCGAGGCGCTCGCGCGCGCGCGCCGCGATCAGCTCCTGTGCGCACGGGCAGGCTGTGATGCCCGTGGCCGAGACCCCCACCGTGCGCCTCGTGCCGTGCTCGAAGGCCACCGCGCGCCCGTGCAGCGTGTAGATCTCCTGCGTCTGCACGCCGGACACCGGGGCGGGCTTGTGCTCGGGGTAGCGCGCCGCGATCGTGACCTCGGCCCGCTCCGCCCCCTGGCGTGCACGCACGAGCTCGGCGATGTGCTGTGCCAGCGTCTCCGCCCGAAACGGCGCCTCGCTCAGCACCACCTCGCCGATCGCCTCGTTGACGACCTCGTCGAAGCGCGACATGTGCGCGCCCTTCTGGTCGCGTCCGAGATCCACGAAGCAGTCGAAGCGGGCGAAGAACAGCTCCTCGCGGATGCGCACCACCTTCTCCACCCCCACCACGCCCACGCGGGAGAGGCCCACGGCGATCGCGGGGACGCGGGCCTGAACGTCATCGCCCGTGCCCAGGGTCGGAGACAGCGAGGGGGTCACCCGTGTGGCCTGCACCGCGGCAAGGGTAGCGCTCGCACAGCCGCCCGAGCCCCTTCGAGCGGGTACCGCGTTCCTCGTTGCCCCTTTCTGGTATCACTCCGCACTTAGCTCATCGAGTCCACCCTGGGGATTCGTGGGATCGGGATTCGAGAGCTACGGCGAGACGCAACGAAGCGACCAATGCAAACGCAACGCACAGGAGGCCTAGCGTAGGTGAGGGGAGGTCGGAGCGGATTGCCGCTTCGAGGGGAGTAGTAAGTCCTTGGGAGTCCAATTGAGCGAGAAGCTTGATGGTCTGATGGTCGCCTCGGCTACGGCCGTGGTGGAGATCGAGGAGTTGCAGGGGGTCATAGCCGAGGGTCAGGACAAGGGGTTCCTGGCGGCCGAGGCACTGGACAGCGCGCTGGAGGAGGCCGAGCTCTCCCCCCAGCAGACCCAGGATCTGTTCAGCTTCCTGGAGGAGCACGGGATCGACGTGATCGGTTCCAGCGAGGCCGCAGCAGAGCTGCACGCACACGGGCCGTTGGCCGCCGGCCGCGCCGTGGCCGCAGCACGCGAGCGCATCACCGGCGAGGCAAGCGAGGTGTCGCTCGGCGAGGACGAGGACGAGGCCGAGGCCGGTGAGCGCGACGAGCAGATCCAGGGCCTGCATGCACGCCTGGAGGAGCTCAAGCGGCCCGAGATCGACCTCACGGTCGAGCCGAGCCTCGACTCGCTGCGGCTGTACCTGCGCTCGATCGGGCGGGTGCCGCTGCTCAGCGCCGAGGAGGAGGTCTCGCTGGCCAAGCGCATCGAGCGCGGTGACGTCTCGGCCAAGCAGCACATGGTCGAGGCCAACCTGCGGTTGGTGGTGTCCATCGCCAAGGGCTATGTCGGGCGGGGGCTCACGCTGCTCGACCTCATCCAGGAGGGCTCCCTCGGGCTGATCAGGGCGGTCGAGAAGTTCGACTACCGCCGTGGATACAAGTTCTCCACGTACGCCACCTGGTGGATCCGCCAGGCCGTCACCCGCTCGCTGGCCGACAAGGGCCGCACGATCAGGATCCCGGTGCACATGGTCGAGCGCCTCAACAAGCTCATCCATGCCGAACGCCGCCTGATCCAGCAGCTCGGGCGCGAGCCCAACCCGACAGAGCTGGCGGACGAGCTCGAGTGCACTGTGCGCGAGGTCCGCGACATCATGCGCATCACCCAGCAACCGATCTCCCTGGAGAAGCCGGTGGGCGAGGAGGACGACTCGGCTCTCGCCGACTTCGTCGAGGACGTCTCCGCAGAGTCCCCCTTCGAGATCGCCTCTGAGGCCATGCGCCGTGAGAACGTCATGCGCGTCCTCGCATGCCTGCCACGGCGCGAGCGCGAGGTGATCGAGATGCGCTACGGCATCGTCGGCGGGCGCTCGCGCACGCTCGAGGAGGTCGGGCGCGCCTTCAACATCACCCGCGAGCGGGTACGCCAGATCGAGAACCGGACATTGAAAAAGCTGCAGACCCTGCCCGAAGCCCAGCAGCTGCGCGAGGCGTCCTAGCAGCCGCGCGCCGGCCGGCCGCGCTTCAGCTGGGTCGGCCACCGGGAGCGCAGGCGCGCGCGGCGCGCGCGCCTGCCGGCTGATCCCTGGCCCCAGTGGTCGACCATCGTCGCCGCGCGGGCTGTATAGCCATGGTTATACAGCCCGCGCAATGAGACACCACCTACACCCACCTTCCGAGCGGCGGGCGCCGGAACGTCGGATCGATCCCTAAACTGACGAGCCCTGGCGGGGTTCCCGAGCGGTCAAAGGGGACGCGCTGTAAACGCGTTGGCTCTGCCTTCGGAGGTTCGAATCCTCCCCCCGCCACTCGGACCCGTGCGCAGCACGGAGCCATTGACACACGCCGGCATGATCGCCTCACAGATCTCGGGGTCGGCTTCCCGCCGGACCATCGCGCCGAGCCGTAGCGGCGCCAGCCGATCCTGGTTTCAGGCTGTCGCTGGAGTCCCCTACGGCGTGAGGATGACCTTGCCGATGTTGCGTCGCTCGACGATCATCATTTGGGCGGCGCCCGCCTCCTCGAAGCTGAATGTGCCCGCTGCCATCGCTGAGGCTGGTCGGGAGCAACCTCACGTGGACGCAGGAAGGCCGATCGAGCTCAGCGAGCCTCAACTAGAGCTCGGCCCGCACCGAGCTGCCGCCGTGCGCGGCAGGGGTGACGCTCAGCGCTGTACGACGCACCCCATCAACTAGACTCGAACGACGTGAGTTCGTGACGGGCCGCCGCTTTCAGCGGTACCGAGGGGAAGCACGGGCCCGGCGTACGGATTCCGATCCGTCTCCTTCCTTTCCTCGCCGGCCCGATCCCAGGAGGGAGGCGAGAGGGGCATTGCCTTGTCGGACGTCGCGGACACCCCAAAGGGGTCCATCTCCTCAGCCATCTCGGGGGCCGTGGTCCAGCTGATGCGCGAGTACACCGGTCGCGGGCCCACGAAGGCCCGGACCTACGTCAACGAGGACCTGATCACGGTCGTCCTGCAGGACACCCTCACGATGGGCGAGCGCAGCCTCGTGCGCGACGGCGAGGGCGAGCTCGTGCTGGCGTCCCGCAAAGCCTTCCAGCGGACCATGAGCAGCCAGATGATCGCTGCGGTCGAGCGCCACTCCGGGCGGCGCGTGGTGGCGTTCCTGAGCGACAACCACATCGACCCCGACGTGGCCGTCGAGTCCTTCGTCCTCGCCCACGCCGGCGTGGGCCACGCGGCTGAGAGCACGCCCGGCAGCAGGTAGTTGCCCCGCCGGCTGCGCCCGGCGCGACCATATCGCGACAGCTCCACTCCCTGGCATCTCCTTGATTATGATGAGCAGCCACACCCGAGGGGAGTTGGATGCGCTCAGCGACAGCCAAGAGAGTGGCGATCGCCGCCGCGACAGCGGTCATGACGCTCAACATCTGGACAGGGGCCCCGCTGGCGGCGATGTGGATCGGCTCCAAGGTCGCGGCCGAACACAGCCTGAGCATGGCCGGCGTGTGCGTGGTCGTGGTGGCGCTTGCGGTTCTCGACTTCGGCCTGACCATGGGACTCACCTGGCTGAACGCCCTCTACCGCGAGATCGCAGGACTGCCTCCGGCTGCGAAGCGCACGATCGGGCTGCGCAGTCTGCGGGCCGGGACCGAGCCAGGCGCCGGCCAGGGCCGGGCGATGGCGCTCGAGGGCATCGTTGTGCTGAACGTGTATCTGGCCTTTGCCGCGCTGGTGGTTTGGTACGTGTTCTTCTCGACTGCGCCGTTCTCGCTGGTGCTCTAGGTCGGCTGCAGCAGTTCGTGAGCTGCATCTGGAGGTCGACTCTTCTACTGGCCGATGGCCGAGTGCACGCCCGGTGGCAGGCCCAGGCGCGAGGCGACCCGTTGGAGCAGCTCGAGCAGCTGCTCGCGCTCCTCGGCGCTGAGCTCGGCGCACAGATCCCGCTCGTGCGCCACCGCCTCCGCGAAGGCGCGGTCGAGCAGCTCGCGCCCCCCCTCGGTCAGGTGCAGCGCACGGGTGCGCCGGTCGCTCGGGTCGTGGCGGCGTTCCAGCAGGCCGTGCGCTTCCAGGGCATCGACGAAGGCGACCATGCGGCTCGGGGGAATGCGGAGCCGCTCCCCGATGGCGTGCTGGGACTGTCCCTCGGTGACAGCCACCGTGCGCAGCAGCGCAAACTCGCGGGGCTCCAGCCCCAGGGGCGCGAGGATCTCGCCGAAGCGGGCAGCCACCGCATGGCCGATCGTCGAGACCGTGAAGCCGACCGAGTGAGCAGGGCCCGTCGACTCGAGGGTCTGTGTGGCCTTGCGATGAGATTCGCTGGGCTCGGGAGTCGGAACCGATGTGCTCATGACCCGAACGATCATATCCCTGCGGAAAGACTTCTGCTATGAATTATTCATTGACGAAATCATCGGCGCCGCGCCCGCGGCGGGCGTCCGGCGGGGAGACTGCACTGTGAGCGAGCGGAGCATGGGCGAGAACGGCATCGAGGTCGAGGGTCTGATCCGGGACTTCAAGGGCGGCGTGCGCGCCGTCGACGGGATCGACCTGCAGGTTGCCCCAGGTGAGATCTACGGCTTCCTGGGCCCCAACGGCGCGGGCAAGTCCACAACCGTGCTGGTGCTCACCACGCTGTTGCCCCCCACATCCGGCAGGGCGCTCGTGGCAGGCCTGGACGTGGTCCACCAGGGCGCAGAGGTGCGCCGCGCGATCGGCGCCTCGCTGCAGGAGTCCGCGCTCGACCCGTTCCTGACCGGGCGCGAGCACATGCGCCTGCAGAGCGCCCTGCACGGCCTGGGCAAGGCCGACCGCGAACAGCGCGGCACCGAGCTGCTCGAGCGGGTCGGCCTGACCGACGCGGCCGACCGCAAGGTCGGCGGCTACTCGGGCGGGATGAAGCGCCGGCTCGATCTCGGCCTTGCGCTGGTGCACCGTCCCCGCCTGCTGTTCCTCGACGAGCCCACCACCGGCCTGGACCCCCAGAGCAGGGCCGCGTTGTGGGACGAGGTCAGGCGCCTGGCCGGCGACGGCGTGACCGTGTTCCTGACGACCCAGTACCTGGAGGAGGCCGACGTGCTGGCCGACCGCGTGGGAATCATCGACCGCGGCAAGATCGTGGCCGAGGGCACCCCCACCGAGCTCAAGGCCGCCATCGGCCGCCCGAGCGTGGAAGCGATCCCGCAGGATCCCGGCGAACGCGAGCGCCTCCAGTCCGTGCTGCACTGCTTCGGCGATGCCGCCGCCGCCTCGCAGGCCGGAGTCGCCGCGAGACTGCCCGAGGGCGTCAGCGACCTCGCCGAGATCGTGCGCACGCTGGACGCCGAAGGCCTGAAGATCGCGGACCTGCGCCTGCACTCGCCCACGCTCGACGACGTGTTCCTGGCCAAGACAGGACGCTCGCTGGAGGGCGCCGGCGACGAGGAGGCCGAGGATGAGCGCTCTCCAGCCGAGGCCGCGAAGGCAGGCACATGAGCGCCCCCAAATCAACGCAGAGGGGCACATGAACGAGGGGCACCTCACACAGATAGCCGTGCTCGCCAGGCGCTCCCTGCTGAAGACCCTGCGCCAGCCCTTCCAGCTGTTCCCGATCGCGTTCTTCCCGCTGATCCTGCTGGCCGTGAACGCGAGCGGGCTGAAGGCCGCCACGCGTCTTCCCGGATTTCCCACCCATTCCTACGTGTCCTTCGCGATCGCCGTGGCCTTCATCCAGGGAGGGATGTTCGCCCTGATCAACACCGGCACCAACCTCGCCGAGGACATCGAGAGCGGCTTCTTCAACCGCCTGGCCCTCACCCCCCTGCGCCGCGTGTCCCTGATCGCGGGGCTGCTCGTGGGAGTGGGCGTGCTCGGAGTGCTGCAGTCGGCCGTCTACATCCTGATGAGCTTCCTGGCCGGGGCGCACCTCGACGCCGGCTTCGGCGGGGCGCTCGTGATCCTCGTGCTGGGATCGATCACCGCCGTGGCCTTCGGCGCGCTCGGGTGCGCCGCGGCGCTGCGCACCGGCTCGGGCGAGGCCGTGCAGGGACTGTTCCCGCTGTTCTTCGTGTTCATCTTCCTGTCATCCAGCAGCCTCCCCCGCAACCTGCTGCGCACGAGCTGGTTTCACACCGTCGCCAACTGGAACCCCATCTCCTACCTGATCGAGGGCTTTCGCAGCCTCTTCATCTCCGGCTGGGACGGCACCGCGCTGTGGCGCGGCTTCGCCGTCGCCATCGGCCTGACGATCGTGTCCCTGCTCGCAGTCGCCGGCGCCCTGCGCACGAGGTTGCAGCGGACATGAGCGCCCGGGTCAACTCCCTCGCCGTCCCTTCCCCCACGCCGGCGTCCGGGTCGGGCTCCGGGTCGGGCGGCGGGCTGTGGCGGGTGGCCGGGACGATCGCATGGCGGAGCCTCCACACATACGTGCGCCGCCCCGACCTGTTCGTGCCCTCCCTGGTGTTCCCGCTGGTGTTCCTCGCGAGCTTCGCCGGCGGCCTGAAAGCCCTGGGCTCGGTCCCCGGCTTTCACTTCCCCGCCGGCTACACCGCCTTCCAGTTCGTGTTCGTGCTGTGCCAGTCCTCGATGTTCGCCGGCCTCTTCACGGGCTTCAGCCTGGCGTTCGACTTCGAGAGCGGCTTCGCGCGACGCCTGATGCTGGCGGCCGAGGACCGCCGCGGGATCGCTCTCGGCTACGCACTGGTGGCGCTGTCGCGGGCCGTGATCACGCTCACGCTGGTGACAGCCGTCGCGCTTGCGACCGGAATGCGGATCACGGGCAGCGGCGTGGACATCTTCGGCCTGTACGGCCTGGCTGCCCTGCTGGTGCTCGTCGGCTACGGCTGGGCCGCCGGCGTGGCCTTCCGCTTCCGCTCGATCCAGGCGGGCCCACTGATGCAGACCCCGGTGTTCCTGATCATCTTCCTGGCGCCCGTGTACGTGCCGATGAGCCTGCTCAAGGGCTGGATCCACGGCGTCGCGAGCGTGAATCCGGCGACGGCCTTCCTCGAGGCCGGCCGCGGTCTGATCTCGGGCGTGCACGACCACACCGCCCTCGCCTTCATCTGCGCTGTCGCACTGATCCTGCTGTTCTCCGTGTGGATGCTGACGGGCCTGCACAACGCCGAACGCTCGGCCTAGGGACTCTGCCTGGGGACCGACTCGCGCGCCCGCTCGCGCTCGCACGTACGTGCGCGCGCGAGTCGGTCCCGCGCGGGACACAGTCCAGGATGACTGCGGAGAAATACTCGTGTGTGACGAGTCTGCCTTACACGCACCCGCAGGCACAGATAATGGGCACCGGGATGCAGGGAGGTGCGCTCAACACGGTAGACGTGTCGAAGATGTCACTGGAGCGATTCGCTTCGGTGCTGCCGCCTAGGCGATTCGAGGAGGTGCGAGCCGGGATCCACGCAGCCCGGCCGCTGCTCGCGGGGCGCATCGTGTGGAACGTGAGCTCGACCGCCCACGGCGGCGGCGTGGCCGAGATGCTCACGACGCTCCTGGCCTACGCCCGCGGCGCCGGCGTGGACGCGCGCTGGGAGGTCATCGGGGGCGACAGCAGGTTCTTTGCCCTGACCAAGCGCATCCACAACCACCTGCACGGCTTCAACGGCGACCGAGGGGCCCTGGGCGAGTCCGAGCGGGCCCACTACGAGGCCACGCTCGCGTCCAGCGGAGAGGCCCTCGCGGCCAAGGTGAAGAGCGGTGACGTGGTGATCCTCCACGACCCCCAGACGGCAGGGCTGATCCCAAGGCTGCGGGCTCGGGGGATCCCGGTGGTGTGGCGATGCCACGTGGGCGTGGACCGCCCGAACGAGCTCGTGCGGGAGACCTGGCGTTTCCTGGCGCGCTACGTGGCGGCGGCCGACGCCACCGTGTTCTCGCGCGCGGCCTTCGCCTGGGAGGGGCTGGACGCCGAGCGGGTCGCGATCATCGCGCCGTCCCTCGACGCCTTTGCGCCGAAGAACCAGCTGCTCGAGGAGGCCCAGGTGGATGCGATCCTCGCCGCAGCCGGCCTTCGCGAGGGGAACGGGTCGGACGCGCCAGCCGCCTTCATGCGCATGGACGGAACGCCCGCGCTCGTGCGCCGCCGCGCGCGGCTCACCGAGGAGCGTCCGCTGCGACACGGCGAGCGCTTCGTCCTGCAGGTCTCGCGCTGGGACGCCCTCAAGGACCCGGCCGGCGTGGTGGCGGGCTTCGCGCGGTTCGTGGCCCCCCACACCGACGCCCACCTCATCTACGCGGGCCCGGATGTGGCGGGCGTCTCCGACGATCCCGAGGGAGCGCGCGTGGTGCAGAGGGTCCGTAAGCAGTGGGCTGCCCTCCCGCACGAGCTGCGCGAGCGCATCCACCTGGCGGAGCTCCCGATGGCCGATGCCGAAGAGAACGCCGCGATGGTCAACGCGCTGCAGCAGGCCGCCACGGTGGTGGTCCAGAAGAGCCTCGCCGAGGGCTTCGGGCTGACCGTGGCCGAGGCGATGTGGAAGGGCCGCGCGGTCGCAGCGAGTCGCATCGGCGGGATCCAGGACCAGATCGAGCATGGCCGCAGCGGCCTGCTCCTGGATCGGCCCAGGGTGCTGGAGGAGTTCGGCGCGGCGGTCAGGCAGTTCCTCGACGACGCCAGCTCGGCCGAGACGATGGGCACCGCGGCGCGCGAGCGCGTGCGTGAGCACTTCCTGGGACCCCGCTCGCTGCTCGACTACCTCGCGCTGCTGGGTCGTCTCATCTAGCGCCGCTGGGTCGTCTCATCCAGCGCCAGCCCCAGCCAGCCCATCCAGAGGAGCGTGCCTGCAGCCGGGGACGACCGCGAGGCCGTGGATTTCCACCGGCGCGAAGCTCGGCATGCCACGGATGCCAGACGTGCGGCCGCGGATGTAGCTTGCCCCAATGGGGAACAGCTCGACTGATCGGAACCGAGCGCCGAGCGCTCATCGGGAGAAGAGTGCGGATGCGCCGACGCTCTTCAGTGACGCGCTGTGCGCGGTGGACGGCCACGAGGAGAGCCTGGAGGCGGTCGAGCAGGCCGCGTCCCTGACGGGACCGGATGGCCGGGTGACGCTGCTGACCGTGACCTCCTACCGCTCGCCGGGCGACCGCGGCGCGGCGATCGGGCCGCAGCGGGCCAAGGAGATCCTGGACCGCGCGGTGCGCATCCTCGACGAGGCGGGCGTGAGCTACTCCGTCGAGGTGGACCCCGCGGCGCCTCCAGCCGAGGTGATCCTGGAATGGATGCTCGGGCGCGACCTGCTGGCGATCGGCGCGCCGTCCTCGTCACTGCTGTCGGGCATGTTCATCAAGGGCGTCGGCGAGACGGCGCTCGACGCCTTCACCACCCCGCTGCTGATCGCCCGCCCGAGCGATCCCAGCGACAGCTTCGCCCAGCGCATCCTCGTCGCCAGCGACGGCCTCGAGGGCTCAGACGAGCTGGTCGAGATGGCCGGCCGCCTGGCTCGGGCCAAGGGAGCCGATCTGACGCTGTTCCACGCCTCGGACACCGCAGCCAAGACCCACCCGCATCGCATCGAAATGCAGTTCGAGAAGCTGCAGAGCGAGACCGACCGGGTGATCGATGTGAGGGTGGAGCCCGGGGGGGCGCACACCACGATCGTGGAATCGGCCGCCGAGATCGACGCCTCGCTGGTGGTGATGGGCAGCCGCGGCCGCCACGGCCTGCGCGCGCTGGGCAGCGTCGGCAGGCGGGTCGCCCACCATGGGCACTGCTCGGTGCTGCTCGTCCCGCCGGTCAGTCGCCGCTCTGCAGCTGACGGGCGATCTCCTCGGCCCGAGGCGTGCTGACGAGCACGCGCTTGAGCGTCCCGTGGTTGCGCACGGCGAAGGACAGGCCGGGCTCGCGGCGGCGCACGACGAAGGCTTCGTCGAGGCGGATCGTGCGGGCCACGTAGAGCAGCCAGGGCAGGCGCAGCCCGGCCTTGATGCCCGAGCCCATGGCCACGCGGACGGGGTCCGAGACGACCTGCACGTCACTGATGTCCGCGCGCGCCACGCGGATGTCCTTGAGCAGCCCGAGGACCTTCTCCCACCAGGAGAGGCGAACTTCGACCGTGTCCGGGGTGATCTCGAGGCGCACCGCCTGAGCGTAGCCGGGCGGCGTCAACATGGCGGCGGCCGATTGGAGTAGAACAGGGGCGAGCACCGGCGAGCGGTCCCTGAGCTCGAGAGGTGCCGCCGAGCCATCGAGCAGCCAGAAGGGAGTGCCGATCATGGAGTCCTCGCAGCCCACCAGAGTCCTCGTCGTGGCGCACAAGACGGCAGCCACCAAGCCCCTGCTGGACGCCGTGCGCGAGCGAGCGCAGCGCGGCCCCGCGAAGTTCTCGCTGCTGGTCCCCAACGCGGCCCACGGCCTGCACAGGGTGGTGGACGCCGAGGACCAGGGCGCCGGCGAGGCCCAGCAGGTGCTGGACGAGGCGCTGCCCAAGCTGAGCGAGGCCGCCGGCAGCAGGGTCGAGGGCATCGTCGGCGACCCTGACCCCTCCGCAGCCGTGCAGGACGCCGTCAACCTCCGCGGCTTCGACGAGATCATCGTCTCCACCCTCTCCCCCAAAGTGTCCCGATGGCTGAAGCTGGACCTCCCGAGCAAGGTCTCCGGCATGGGCCTGCCCGTGACCACCGTCACGCCCGCCGACGAGTAGGTCCGCCTGCCGACGAGCAGGTCCGGGGAGGCTGGCGCGCCGCGCTCTGCTCACCGCCCTTGTCTCCCGTACATGCGGACATTGGCGACCCGCGCGCGCCGGCGCCAGTGGCCTCGGCCGGCGCAGACAGTTGTCATCAGTGTACAGTCTCGTTCCCCTGCCTGGGGGCGGCGCCAGTCCATATGTCCAATCGCGGACAGTTGTCTGTGGAACTTTCGTCTGCACAACGCGAGAGTTGGAACGATGGAGAATGTCCGCACACAATTCGCAGCCAATCTCCGCCACCATCGCAGCGAGGCGGGGCTCTCGCAGGAGGCGCTCGCGGACCTCTGCGACCTGCACCGCACCGAGATCAGCCTCTTGGAGCGCTGCAAGCGCTCACCGCGCCTGGAGACGATCGTGATCCTCTCGCGCGGCCTCAACCTGTCCTCGCCCGGCGACCTGCTCGAGGGCATCCGCTAGACGTCTGGGCGCAGGGACGCCCGCGCGCCCAGCGCGACAGCCACAACGACTCAGGCAGTCAGAAACGTTCGTGGCAAGATGCCGGCTCGCCCGTGACGGCACTGTCCAGGTCGGATAGCCTCGCGTGCGCAACCGGACGAGGAGTCGCGGACCGGTGTCGAATCCGCTGGACGGCCAGGGCGCACTGAGCGTTGCTCAGGCGCCGTGGCGTGCCGTGGATCGCGAAGGGGCGTGACGCCGTGGCCGTGCTGGCGCCCACCGCCACGGCCGAAGCACTGGGCGCACTCCCGCGCAACGCCAACTTCCGCCTCGCCGTCGTCTCCAGCACCGCGCAGGACAACGGCGACGGGACCTGGTCGGTCACCGGCGGTCCTCGGCGAGACGCTGGACCTCGCCAAGGCGCGCACCGTCGACCTCGCCTCGGTCGGCCGCATCGGGCAGGCGCTCCCGCCGAAGGTGTTGCCATCCGGGTCCTTGAACCAGGCCGAACGGCCGATCCCGGCCGACGTCACGACATGGTTGATCGTCTTGAACGCATCCATGTCGTACTCCTCGAACTCGATTCCCCGATCGACCAGCTCAGCGACATCCGTGTCGATGTCGGTCGACCAGAAGCGCACCTGAGTGTGATCGGCCTTGTTGCCAGCGCCGCGGCCGTAGATCAACAGCGTTGTGCCGTTGCCACAGTCGAAGAGCAGATGGTTCTTGATCGTCCCGGGCGAGAACTTCAGGCCGACCTTGTCCTCATAGAAGCCCCGACTCGTCTCTAGATCCGTCGAGACGAGAACGGCTGAGATGCTGTTGTTGGCGACCATGTTCGTTCCCCTCATCGTGTAATTCGACCAGCCCTGATGGTAGATCGGAGCGACGGCGACGGCGACGGCGACCGCGCCTTCGCCGACCTCTGCCTCGGCCGGTGCAGGCCGAACGCCGGACTGGACGCATGACTCTGGGCGACCCAGCGGTGACAGCCACGCGCCCGCGCGGGGTTGGTAGATCGCCGCATGTGCAGTGCGGCCGGTCGCGGATGCCCTCCGGCGTGCGGGATGCTTTAATCGCTCACATGAGCGCGAAGAACACACCAGCCGCGGCGCGCGTCGGTGACTGGCTTGAGGCTCACGGCATCCACGGTGAGCCCGCCCGTCGGGGGCAGATCGTTGAGATCCTCGGCGAGCCCGGGCACGAGCACTACAAGGTGCACTGGGACGAACAGCACGAGTCGATCGTGTACCCCGCCGACGGCGTACAGATCATCCACAAGAAGAGCCACTAACCACGCGTTGGCGCGCTCCGCGCCGCTCGCCCGGTCTTCACGAGGGTCACCGGGGGATCGGCGACGGCGGCGGCGATGGCCGCCAGGCGCTCGGCGAGGTCGCCGAGGCGCTCCGGGCCGGAGCCTTGTCCGAGCGCGGTGAAGCCGACGAGGTCGGCAAAGAGGACGGTGACCTCGTGAAGGTCGCTTGGGTGCCCGGCGCGGAGCTCGGCCGAGGTGATCGCCGTGCGGCTGAGCTGTGCGCGCAGGTGCTCCTGGACGGCATACGACGCGATCGAGCCGCCCATCGGCAGCAGCTGGGCGGCGGCGAGCGCGAGGCGGTGCGCGAGCGCATGCTCGCCCTGGCCGCGACAGCCTGCGGCGGTTCCTGCTGGACCTCGACGCGAAAGAGGCCAACGAAGCGGAAGCCCGCGCGATCGCGCAGATACTCGAGCTGTTCATGGAGCTCGACGCGCACCCGCGCAACGAGGAAGGCGTCGCGCCCACTACTCCTTCCCCATCGAGGATCTGCGCCAACACGAGCCACGACCCGCCGACGTCGAGTGGCGCTCGGCACGCACCGAGCTCACAGAGCCAACCGCGCGAGAGCAAACACCAGCGGCCGACCCAGCCACACGCCGAGGATCGAAGCTCTCGTCCTGGCTCGCGGCTCATAGACGACGCGAGCAGACGTCTCAGCCGCTCGTATATCCCAGGCGAGCCTTACCGCCCCCTCCTGTAGTGTTTCGGCCATGCACGTGCCTCTGGCAGTGGGAACCGGAGTCGTGGTGATCGTGGTTGCAATTGCCGTGGTTCTCATTGTGTTCGTCGTGGCCGCATCAACGCGCGGCCGCCAGAAGCGTCAAGCTGAACGACGGGCCGAGGACCGAGCGGCACCCAGCGTCAGTCCAGCACCGGAGGACCCCGAGCACGAGGATCACTAGCACTGCCACGAGTCGCCTTGCAGGCTTGGGAAGTTCAGGGCTCTTGGGAGCGGACCTAACGTCGTCGCGCCGCGATCTCCGCGCGTCTGGCAGCCAGCGTGCGAGGCGGTCGGGCTGGCCACGATCACCAACACGACGATCATCAAGGACGGCAAGCGCAAAACCAAACGGACCTACGACGGCCCCGTTCCCTACGACCTGCGCCACAGCTTCGCGAGCCTGCTGATCCACGAAGGCGAGCACTCGATCGTGCAGATCGCCGAGTGGATG
>JADGPL010000050.1 GCA_017882455.1 Solirubrobacteraceae bacterium
TCGAAGAACAACAACACATCCTGCGGCTCGTCGTCCGCGAAGTCCTCATCGGCGGCGACGACGACAAGATCACCGTTCGCCACTCGATCCCCACCCCAAGCACAGACCCCGACAGAAGTTACCCATTGCGTGGGAGCAGTCCACGGCCCCCCATGCCGGTACACTCGGACCGTCGGCATTCGTTCTTGGCGAACTAGTGTGAGGTTCAGATGGCCGTATCCTCGGTAGGCCGCCGCCGGATGGCGGGCCGCACCGCCGTCCTGCCGATCGTGGTGGCGGGCGTCGTGATAGTGCTCGCGTTGCTGGCTGCGGGCGTCTACCTGTACGACCATTCGAGGCGCGATCTGATCGCGAGCGGAGTGAGCATCGGGGGCGTACCCGTGGGGGGGCTGCGCGAGGCCGCGGCGCGCACCAAGGTGGAACACGACCTCGTCTCGCGGCTGAGCCAGCACGTGACCGTGCGGTCGGGCTCGCAGGTGTGGACCCTCGGAGCACGCCAGGCGCACCTCAGCGTGGACGTCGCCAACATGGTCTCCCAGGCGGTGAGCGCCAGCCGCGAAGGCTCGATCCTGACGCGTACCGCGCGCGGCCTGTTCGGGGGCAGCGTCAAGAAGGACGTTCCGGTCGTGGTCAGCTACTCCCACCAGGCGGTGCGCGATCTGACGGCCAAGATCCGCGGGAGCGTCAACCGCTCGCCGCAGGACGCCTCGGTGCAGCCGACGGCGAGCGGCCTGGACACGGTTCCGGGCAAGATGGGGTTGACCGTGAACAGCGCTGCGCTGGGGGCTCGCATCGATCGGGCTCTGGTCGGCGCCACGGCCAGCCGAACGGTGATCGTGCCCACGAAGAGGGTGGCGCCCAAGGTGACCACGGCCCAGCTGGCCGCCAAATACCCGGCGTACATAGTGGTCGACCGCAACACCTTCAGCCTGCGCTTCTACGACCACCTGAAACTGGCCAAGACCTACGAAATCGCGGTCGGCATGGAAGGCCTGGAAACGCCGGCCGGCCTCCACCGCATCGAATGGGAGCAGGTCAACCCGCCGTGGTACGTGCCCAAAAAAGCCTGGGCGGGGTCGCTCGCGGGCACGGTCGTCCCGCCCGGCCCGGCCGATCCGCTGAAGGCGCGCTTCATGTCCTTCGACGGCGGCGCGGGCATCCACGGCATCGACCCCAGCGAGTACTCCTCGATCGGCCACGACGCCTCCCACGGCTGCGTGCGCATGCGCATCCCGGACGTGATCGACCTCTATAGCCACTCGCCCGTGGGTACGCCTGTCTACATCATCTGAGGGCCCCGGCGCGGCTGGGGCCGGGGCGAGCGGGTCAGGAGCCGGGCGGCTGGCGCGAGGCCAGATACTCCTGGTTCTGGCGGCGCTCGCCGCGGATCTGGACGGCGATGTAGACGAGGATTATGTTGACGATCACGCCGATCCCACCAAAGGTGGCGATCAGGCCGACATCCTTGCTGAACGCTTCGCTGGCTGCGAGAAGCATGCGGGGAGCCTAGCAACGCTGGAGGCGCAGGTGTCGTAGCCTTGGACTCGCCGCCGTCGATCGCAGATCGACGAACAAGCGCCGGGAGAGGTGCCGGAGCGGTTGAACGGGCGCGACTGGAAATCGCGTAACGGGGGCAACCTCGTTCGAGGGTTCGAATCCCTCCCTCTCCGTACCACCAGTTGGCAACCTGGCTGCCCCCGGTGCGGCAACGGCTTGCCAGTTGGGCTGCTCCCTGAGCTCGATCGCCTGAGCCCCGAGCCCCACCGGGCCGGTCAGCGTGGGGCGGCGTGCAAGGGTGCGCGCGTGTCGCTCTGGACGGCGAGCTGCGTGTAGCGCGCGGCCACGACGCAGGCGATCAAGCCGAGCAGGCGCCGCAGCGCGGCCTCGGGCAGGCGGCTCTGCAGGCGCGCGCCCGCGTAGCTGCCCGCGAAGCCCCCGAGCCCCATCGCGAGGCCCAGCGCCCATTCGGGCGCGACGCTGCCGCCGTGAGAGAGCTGCAGCGCCTGGTAGGTGGCGATCCCCGCCAGCGAGGTGAGGAACGTGGCGAGCAGCGTCGCGGGTGCGACCTCGTAGGCGGAGAAGCCCGCGGCGATCAGGATAGGTGCGAGCAGCGAGCCGCCGCCGATCCCGTAGATCCCGCCGAGCACGCCCACGGCGAGCGCGAGCGCGAGCGCGCAGACGCTCGCCAGGTGCTGCCGCGAGGGTCGCGGGCGCTCGCGCGGCATGCGCTGGGACCCGAGCGCCAGCCACAGGCCGAGCGGCATCAGCACGCCGGCGGCGATGAACGTGAACGTGCGCCCGCCCGAGAGGTACTCCACGCGCAGGTAGGCGCCGAGCATCACGCCGGGGAGCGTGCCCGACACGAGCAGCGCGCCGAGCGGGCTGAACAGCCGCTGCTCGCGCCAGAAGCGGAGCAGGCCGCCGGGCACGGCGATCACGTTGAAGAGCAGGTTCGTGGGCGTTACCGCGGGGCTCGGCACGCGCAGCACGCTGAGCTGGACGGGCAGCAGCAGCACCGCGCCCGATACGCCCGCGGGCGTCGTCACGAGCGCGATCAGGAAGCCGAACGCGGCTCCCGCAGGAAATTGCCAACTCATTCGGTGAACTTTAGTGCAGGAGGTGCGCCGGCGGATACCGGAGGCGCGCCGGGCACGGGCGTACAATGTGTTGATGCGCCCAGCACGCATCGGGTCGGTCACGGTGGCGCTCGCGGCGGGCCTGGCGGCGCTTCCCGGCGGCGCGGCG
>JADGPL010000051.1 GCA_017882455.1 Solirubrobacteraceae bacterium
TCGCTCGATGACGCGCTCGAGGACGCCGACCTCGCCCTGATCCTCACCGCCCACCCCCAGGTCGACCACCAGCTCCTCGCCCAGCGCGCACGCCTACTCGTCGAGCTGCGGGGGGTCACGCGCGAGCTCGACGTCGCCGGGGCCGGGGCCGTGCGGCTGTAGCGGGGGCGCGGCTTCTCAATCCCGAGCGGAGGATCTGCCGGTCAGGTGAGTCGAGGCCGCGCTTGCGCTCGCCCGAGAGAAGCATCCCAAGGCCTGCGTAGCCTGGGCGCAATGAACGAACAGCGCTCAGAGCTCGGGACGCAGCGGGCCAGCCCCGAGCCCATCAGGACACGCCCAGCAGCCGCTTGCCCTCGACCTCCGCGCCCCGCTCGCCGCCGCCCTCCTGTGTATCCGCTGAGCAGATACGAACCTATCTGCTCAAGGGATATACTGCGCCCGCTGTGTTGTTGAACCCTTTTGTGTGGTCTGATGCGATTGACCCCGCGGATGCTGTCTCGCGGGGCGAGTTCACCGCCAGTGCCGCAGCGACGCTGAAGAGTGGAACGCATCTCGCGTTGTTCGGGCCACGCGGCACCGGCAAGACGACGTTCATCGGCCAGCTCACCGCCGAGCTCGCCCTCGACCACGGCGGTGACGCGCCACCGTGGGAGGTGATTCGGATCGACCTGCGCCGGGCGATCAGCCCGGCGGCGTTCATCGGCGCCGTGCTCGATGCCGCTCGCAACCATCAATCGCTCGCCCGGAGAGCGCTCAGCGAGTTCCGTCGCCTGGAGAAGGAGATCGGCGTGAACCTCGGGGTCGTGAGAGCCGGTGCGCGCCAGCGCGGCATGCACATCAACGACACCGAGGTCCTCCACTCCCAGCTCGCCGCGCTCGCCACACTCTCCCCACACCTCGTTGTCGCGTTCGACGAGTTTCAGCGTCTCGCGCACTGCCCCGGAGAGCCTCTCAGCATCATCCGCTCAGCCCTGATGGGCCCCGGCCGCGCCGGCCACCTCACGCTCCTGCTGACCGGCAGCCTGCGCGACAAGCTGCGTCTCATGCTGCACACCAGCACCGAGCCGATCTGGGACCAGACGCACGACCTCGAACTGCCCGATCTCGACCCGGCCGAGCTGGCCGACTACCTGGAGCTCAGATTCGCCGCAACCGGAAAGCCCGCCTCGCATGGCGCGATCGAACACCTCCTCACGCTCACAGACTGCCATCCCAAGCGCACCCAGCACGTCGCCTTCCATGTCTGGCAGGCTGTCCCCGAGGGTACGACGATCGACCCCCCGACAGTCCAGGACGCGTTCGATGCGCTTCTGGCCAGTGGCCGCGACAACACGGACTTCGCACAGATCATCGACACGCTGCTCTCCAGCGATGACACCGACGTCAACGACGCCAAGGCGCTGTTCCTGCTCGCCGGGGGCGCCTCCCCCGGCAGCGAGAAGGACGCCCGCTGCTACGGCCTGCCCGACAACAGAGCGACCACACGCGCACTGGAGCGCCTACGCGATCGCGGCTACGTCACCCGCACCGGCCGCGCCTGGCGAATCGTCGACCCGCTGCTGGCCGCATGGCTCCAAACCCAGGACCCGTTGGGCAGCGAACGACCGAGCGCCATGAAAAGCACCACCCACGCGGGCAACGTGATCGACCCGTAGAGCAGGAGCTCCCGCCAGGAGCGGCCTCCGTGACCAAGGGGGCGATGTCAGGCATCGGCAGAGCGGTGGACCACCAACGAGAACCCAAGCCCGCGCGCACGCCGCCCGCAGCTCATTGCTCAGCGCCGGCTTGCGCCGCGCTGCTCAGCGCTCGGGACCCGCTCGCCGATGCGCTGGCGATCGAACGCCAGGACGGACAGCGACATGCGCGCACGCACGATCTCCAGTCCCGTCCCAGCGCGCTGCTCGAGCGTGGCTACTGGCCAGTGCGGATCGCGTGTGCGAAATCGGCCAACTCCAAGCCCAGCGGCTCGCTCGCCTCGATGCGAGGCACCACGATGTCGCCGCTGCGATACGTCAGCTGATGTTCGCCGAACATCGCCGGTGCCTCGACCGCCGAGACGTCCAGCCCGCGGTCGTACATCCGCACCGACCCATCCGAGGACGTGTGCGCGCGAGCGAAGGAAGCCGCTGCCTCGCCCTGACCGTCAGGGGTCAGCCACGGCCGACCCCGCTCGGTCAACATCGCGCTCGTCAACGAGCTCGCGATGCTCACCGACCGCATCGGCATCGACATCTGGGAGGTCATCGACGCCGCCCGATCCTCTTGAAAGGCCTCGGCGCGGAGCTGCGCTACCACGACCCGCATGTGCCCGCGCTGCGCGACCACGACCTGAACAGCGTCTCCCTCGACGACGCGCTCGAGGACGCCGACCTCGCGCTGATCGTCACCGCCCACCCGCAGGTCGACCACCGGCTCGTCGCCCAGCGGGCACGCCTGCTCGTCGACCTGCAACGGGGTCACGCGCACGCTGGAGGTCGCCGGGGCCGTGCGGCTGTAGGGGGGCGACGCGCAGTCTCAACCTGAGCGCTTCGGAGCGCTGCGTTTGAGCTCGTTTGAGAGAACCATCCCAAGCGCAGACTAGATGAGTAGTGCCACGGCCGGTGGGGTGGCTGTGGGTCGTGGGAAGGGGTCATAGGCAGTCAGATCGAAGTCGGCGGTGCTCACTGTCACCGCTGA
>JADGPL010000032.1 GCA_017882455.1 Solirubrobacteraceae bacterium
CGGCGGACGGATCTCCCCGACGGTGGTCGCCGAGGTGCACAGGCGTAACCGCGCTCTCGCGCTCCGCGCGCGATCGACGCTGGCGGCCTCCGGCCTGGTCGACCCGAGCGTGAGCGAGAGCGCCTTCGTCCTGCTCGTCGAGCTCGGGGACCGCGTTCTCGATCTTGCGTTCCGCGATCGGCCTCACGCCGACGATGAGATGATCGAGCACGGCCGTGATGCGCTCTGCTCCTACGTCGAACGCATCTCCACCCCTTCAGCCTGACGACGATTCGCCGATAGCGCGTGGAGTGGGTGCGCCTGGAGCGGCGGTCAGATGAGGCCGGCCTGAGCGCTCCGCGGACAGGCGCCGTCCCTCGTTGAGCGACCTGCGGGCAAGTTTGCTGGGCTTCGCGGTCACTATCCCGGGTACAAACACCTCAAACCAGACCACGGCACTCTGCCCCAAGACCGTGGTCCGCCCGCCCTCAAGAGCTGCTGGCTTGACCGTCGGAATGACACCGCGCTGAGACAGCGAAGCGCTCCCGAGCGAACGCACGACGCTGAGCCCCGGCCGCTTCGCGCCTGGCGGAGGCATCACGCCGCACCGCCCAAGCCGTAGATCGTCGCGCAGCGTCCCTGTCCAGCATGGACTGTCGCTCGTCAAGCACATTCTGGCGCCCGCAAAGCGCGATTACGCCGTCATCAACCTGGCCTTGGTGCTCATCATTGGTGTCCTGGCGGCGAGAAAGCTCGGACTGTCGCCGAGCGAGATCGACCTCGATGCACTCACGCATCACCCGCGGAGAGGAATCAAGCGCAACTGCCTTGACCTCGTTGCATGCTGACCCGCTCCTCGGTCTCCTGCTCGCCGCTGTATGCCAGCGCAGAGATTCCGTTCGCTGTCAGGAAGCGCGCGACTTGCTCGGTGTCCGCGAGCCGCCAAGCATCCTCGACGGCATGCCCTGCGCCCGCCAACGTCGCACCATCCGGGCTGACACGCTGTAGTGCCGAGCGATGACAGCCTCGGTCAACGACGGCTCCCCGCAGCAGGTCAACGTGTCCCCTGCGTGCGCCCTCGCGGCGCGACGCGACCTCGCCCGCATGGAAGCCGACGCACTACGCGCCCAGGCCACGGCCGAACGCGGTCAGCAACGCCAGCGACCTTCCAGCCACCCGCCGCGAGGGGGGCCAACGCCTCCTGCAGGTCGCCCGCGGCGCGCAGCTGCTCAAGGATGCTCAGCTGCCCCGGTGATCTCAGGCGGTCAACTGGACCGGGATTCCGGCCGCTTGCGCCAGCGCCGCCTGGCGTGTGTCGCGTGTATGCAGCCTGCGGCCCGTGGCTGCTGCCGTGGCGATGATCAGCAGGTCGGTCGCCTTGGTCGTGCGCCCGGCGGAGCGCGCCGCGGCGAGCACCTCACCGTAGTGCTCGGCAACCAGCTCATCGACAGGGATCGGCTCGAAGGCCTCACGAACGGCGAGAAAGCGTGCCTGACGAGCGGCCTGCACAGACGGATCGCCGGCCAGCCGCACACCCGCTCGTAGCTCGCCGAGGGTGATCACCGAGATCGCCACCGTCTCTGGGACCGCCGTCTGCAGCTGCTCGACACCGCCGATCACAACGGAGGTATCGAGCAACGCTGCGCTCAATGATGCTCCCAGGGATCGCCGACCTTCGCCTCTGCATCACGCATGCTGGCGATGTCCGCCGCGAAGCCACCATCGACAGGCGTGTCCGCGAGGATCGCGCGCAGCGTCTCGCGATCGACGTCCCGCCTGCGCTCGCGTGAACGATCGACCGGGCCCAGCCGCGCGACCGGACGGCCGCGCACCGTGATCGTGAACTCCGTGCCCGCCTCAGCGTGACGGAGCACCTCCGCGACATTGTTGCGCAGCTCCCGCTGTGGAATCGTACGACTCTCCATGAGCTGCTACACAGCGTAGCAGTTCACGTACGGGGCGGCCGCACACCGTCCTCGACGGCGATCCCAACCGCTCCGCGAGACGCCACCGTCCTGAGCGGCACCACTCCGGTGGCGTTCAGCCGAAGATCTTGGGGGGGGCCAACGCCGCACCCCCGCGTCATATAGACATGAGCAAAGAACCTCACGACAGCGAAACCTGTGGGGTGCATAAACTCGATCGTGCCCGCTGGCATGGGCGTTTTGGGCGCTCGAGGCCGTAGTGTCGCTGGCTCCGTCGATGAGGGGAGGGGCTGGTGCTGGCGTCGTTGCTGTACGTGTTGTTCGGGCGGGTGATGGCGCTCGTGCTGCTGTGCTTTCGCTCGTCTGAGTTCAAGGAGTTGGAGATCGTCGTCCTGCGCCACGAGATCGCGGTGCTGCGCCGACAGGTCTCGCGCCCGGCACTTCGGCCCGCGGACCGTGCTTTCTTGGCGGCGGCGAGCCGGCTGCTCCCGCGGTCGCGCTGGGAGGTGTTCTTCGTGACCCCAGACACGCTGCTGGCGTGGCATCGCCGGCTCGTTGCTCGCCGCTGGACCTATCCAGGACGCCGTCCCGGGCGCCCGAGGGTCAGCCGGGAGGTTCGAGAGCTCATACTTCGGCTCGCGCGAGAGAACCCGCGATGGGGATACCGGCGGATCACGGGTGAGCTGATCGGGCTCGGGATCCAGGTCTCTCCGACGAGCGTTCGCAACGTCCTGACGAGCGCAGGGATCGGGCCGGCGGGCCGGCGCGGCGGGATGTCCTGGAGCGGGTTCATCCGCGGGCAAGCCCAGAGCATCATCGCGTGCGACTTCTTCACGGTCGACACGATCACGCTGCGGCGGATCTATGTGTTGTTTTTCATCGAGCTCTCCACCCGGCGGGTGCACCTCGCCGGCATGACCGAGAAACCCGACGGGGCGTGGACGGCGCAGCAGGCGAGGAACTTCGAGTTCTCGCTCCCGGAGCGCGCCCGGCCCGTGGAGTTCCTGATCCGTGACAACGACGGGAAGTTCACGCGAGGCTTCGACACGGTGTTCAACACCGAGGGGATCCGGGTGATCCGTACGCCGGTCAGAGCACCGAAGGCCAACGCGACCTGCGAGCGATTCGTCGGCACCATCAGACGAGAGTGCGTTGACCGGCTGATAATCGCCAACCGCAGGCACCTACGGCACGTTCTACGCGAGTTCGTCGAGCACTACAACGCCCATAGGCCGCACCGCGCGCTCGGCCTCGCACCCCCCGAACCTCGGCACCCGCCGCCAACAACGGCAAGCCCGACTCGCGCGGGAGAACCCGCGATGGGGGTACCAGCGGATTGCCGGTGAGCTTCGCGGCCTCGGGGTCCTCATCTCAGCCACGACCGTCCGTGAGCTCATGAAGACCGCCGGAATTGGACCCGCCGGACAGCGGGGCGGGTCGGCAAGGGCTGGAAGTTCGAAGGGCTCGACCTCGCCTACCAGCAGCCGAGCGACACCTGGACGCCGACCCGCGCGGGTAGCGGGTCAGGCGGCCTCGTGCTGGGGGCGGCTCGTCTCGCTCCAGCAGGTCGTCGGGCCGGAACTGGTCGAAGCCCCAGCAGCCAGCCAGGCACTTGTCGCAGGAGACGGGCATGCCCACTTCGAAGTCGGACCGAGCGCCTCGACGAGATCGCCATCTAACTCCCTCAGGTCGCTCACGCCGATTGTCTACCCGTTGCCGCCCCTTCTTCCCTCAGAGGGGAAATCGAGCCGAGTGGACGGGCACCAGGATCAGGCCGCGTGAACCACAACTGGCGGGGCGCTGTCCGCCTCGGCTGTCGGGATCAAGTGGTACTGCACGACGAAGCCGAGGCTCTCCGCGTAGCGATCGACAGTCGATACCTTCGCGTCGGCCGCCGTGGTCTCCAAGCGCGCAACGAAGGACTGAGAGGTCTCCATCGCCGCAGCGATCGCGGTCTGCGAGCGCTTCTGCTCCTCACGCTGCCCAGCCAGGGCACGCAACAGCTCACGGCGCCGGCGAGCCGCGTCCAGCAGTCGCGGAAACTCGGGGTTTCGCGCGGCGCGCTTGTCGATCATCTTGTCTAGGAAGTCGCGCTCAGGCATTGCCTTGTCCTACTCTCTGAAATTGGCGTCGATATCTACAGCGGTATCTCTTTTGAGAGATAAGAGTAGCACCTCTCACTGATGCAGCGGGCGCTTGCCGCGCGCAACGCGCTTCTGATCCCCTCGCCGCCGCCAGTCAGCCAGACGTCTCTTCGCGAGCTCGATCGCAGCCCGAGGCGTCTTCTGCGTCTTCTTGTTGAACCCGTCCAAGGCCAGCAGAACCTGCCCGCGGCTGCCTTCCTCCGCGAACAGGATGCGGTAGATGACCCGATCGCCGTCCACCCTGACCTCCCAGATATCCCCTTCAAGATGGCGGGCGGCCCGCAGACCTCGATCGCGAACCTCCTCCATGCCGGCGAGCACAGCCGCCGCGTCGGAATCGGAGAGCTCCTCGATGAACTCCTCGACAGGGCTGCGACCCGAGGCGGTCCTGTAGTCGCGCCAGCGCCGCCTCATCGGAGGCGGCCCACCGGCAGCGGAGTCGGCCTTCTTCCTGGATTGCTTCGCTGGACCCACCGAGCGAGCTTATGCAGCGCCTCGGACCGAGCACTCTTGGTCAGCACGACTGGCCCAAATCCTGGCCCGAGCACCCCCCAGGAACGCGAAACGCCCCGTGTTCACGGGGCGCAAGCGTACTCCGGGACAGGGACTCGAACCCCTCGACCCACCGGGGCCGCCCCCGGATGAGCCGCTTTCATGACCGCGAGAGACATCGTCCAGCCATTTGTCACTCGGCGAGTCGTCCCCCAAGCACGTCGTGCCGTACCTCGAATCCGACTCCCTGCCGATGCCCACGTCCGTGAGCATGACTGCCCGACGGAAGCGAGCAATTGGTCGCGAGCTGCGCGACGCCGTGTTCCGCCTGTGCTCCGCGGCCGGACTCCTCCTGGGGTTGCTCTGGGCCCTCCACCACCACCAGCCCGCGAAACGCCCGTCAAGCGCCGCGTGCTCTGAGCACGGCGCACACCACCTAGCAATCAGCCGGGTGGGGCACTGCATAGGGAGCGAATTCTCAAGCGCCCTGCTCTCGTGGCTGACTCCGATTGGAATCGGACTTCTGGTCGGCGTGATCGTGGGCGTCGTCCTTGCGTCGACGATCCGCCTCGGACGGGGCGCCGGGCGCGCCCGACCGCGTCAGCGTCAACGCCTATGAGCACGTCACCCCCCAAGCGCCAAGAAGCGGCCGGATCTCGCGAAACGGTACCGCACCGGTACCGCAGATTGGTGGCCGACTTGCCCGCTATTATCCGCGTCTGACCGGCCTTAGCTTCCCGGCTAGGTAGCCGTAACCCGTTTGCTGGAGCCACATCCGGCTCTGGTACTCGTAAGCGGCGGACGGGGGTCGAACCCGCGACCTCAAGCTTGGGAAGCCGAGCGCCCGCCGACGCTGACAGCCCGGAAACCAAGGCGGATACTGGCTTTTCAGCGGATCGGCCCGCTGGCGAGGCACCCTGAGATACCCCGTTTTACCCCTCATCTGGCAGTGGAATCGCGGCTACTGCCAGATAGCCGCCCCTCGATCGGCGCAGGCATGCAGCACGAGGGCCGCGCAGCTTTGAGACGTCCGATGCGGCCAGCAGGATCGGCGCATGGCTGAACTCGAGGGCAAGCCCGTCAACGAGAGGCGAGGCGGCGATGCAAACTGACGCCCTCAAGGCAGCCATCGCCGAGTTGGAGCGCATCGCTGCAGAGCTGGACGACGGCCCGGGCGCATATGAGGACCGTAGCCGGGTGTTCTGTGCCACCTACCCGGCCGCTTTGGCCGAGGTGCGTCGGCAGATCTGTTCAGACCCGTCGCAGGACAAGCTGCGTCAGTCCTTCCGTTTGGACTCGCTGTCTGGCAGCCCTCGGGGCGAGCTCCCGTTCTATGCGACGACGCTGCGCGATGGGACGCTCGGCTTCCTCCAGCGCAGGATCGACGACTGTCTCCAGGCGGCCATTGCGTCCTGTACCGGGATCAAGCCATGGTTGATCCCGGACCTGAATATGGCGCAGAACGAGGCCGCTTGCAAGGACCCGGAAGAGGTCGCGAGCGCGGCGCTGAAGAAGCTGGGCCAGTGGATGGATGAGACTGGTATCGCCATCCGTTTCCACTCCTCGCCGCCGTGGTCAGCGCGCCGTTGGATCGGCGTTATACGCGACCCGCGACCGTTGAGCGATCACTGCTTGCTGATGTCTGGCAGGGACTGCCTGTTCGACGGAGCCAGCGCATTGCCGAAGGCGCACGATCAGGCTGCAAGCAGCCATGATCCTGCGGATATTGACTATGGAATCACAATCGACTGAGGAGGGCCAGAGATGCCAGAGAAGCCAAGGAACGAAAACAGCCCTGCATCGGAACAGGCCGTATACAAGGCGGATTTGAAGAAAATCCATGAAGGGACACCGGGATCGCCACCTGGAGCAACCGTCTCGCTCTCGGCATCCGGTCAGCGCAGCGAGGGCGGCAAGCGGATCGTCGAGGCCCTCCGCGAAGCTGTGGGCGGCACAGAGGGGTGCTAAGCGATGTGCCGTGCCACTTCGGCACCCCGCACCTGGCGCCGCTGGCGAGTTCCGTCCGGCGCGGATTAGAGACTCCATGCGAGGCCCGGAATTGGATCGTCCCCGCTTCCTCTGCGAGGTTCACGGGGGCCCTCCTGGGGCCGGGCCTCACAAGTTTCAGCCGTCGCCGGCCATGGGGCCCTCGATAGGCGCAGACATGCAGCCACGAGGGCCGCGCACAGCCTCCCTCAATGTCCGAGCCAATCACCCGTCATTGAAGGGATCCCCATGACCCAAGACGAGCTGCGCGCGCTGCTTGCACAGAACCGCGCGAACCGCAACACGATCGAGACTGAGATTGTGAATCTCGACGCTCGGATGCACGACGCCCCGGCCGAGCAGCGAGGCGGCCTAGAAGAGCGTCGCACGAGGCAGAACCAGGCGATCGCCAATCTCGACGAGCAGCGTGTCGAGCTCGAGGGCGAACTCGAGGTGCGCCAGAACCGCGAGGCTGAGGTGCGGCGCCTGGCCGGCAACGCCGGCAGCCGCGAGAGCGGCGACGGTGCCCGTGGGGGCGCCGGTGCCTATCCCGATCGGGACTCGGAGCCGCCGTCGAACCGGGGCGGTCGCCTCGACGGCGCGATGCGCGCGATCGAGCGGCACTCCGAGCTGATGACCTCTCCGCAGTCGGTCGAGGACGCGGTGCGCCGCGATCGCTCGGGCCTCGGCGCCCGCTACCTCGAGGCCGTCGGGTCCGAGCACTACCGCTCCGCGTTCGGGCTGATGCTCGCGCACCCGATGGATGCACAGTTCCGCATGACGCCGCAGCAGGCCGAGGCGATGCGGACGGTGCACGAGGCAACGGAGGCGCGTGCGCTCGCTGAGGGCACCGGCTCGTTGGGGGGCTTCGGCGTACCCTTCGCCCTGGATCCGACGATTCTCTTGTCCTCGACCGGGGTCATTAACCCGATCCGTGAACTGGCGAGCACGATCATGGTCGCAACCTCCGAATGGAAGGGTGTCAGCTCTGACGGTGTGACCGCGGGCTTTGCGGCCGAGGCAACCGAAGCCTCGGACAACAGCCCGACGCTCGCGCAGCCGGTGATCCACCTCGAGAAGGCGCAGGCCTTCCTGCCCTTCAGCTTGGAGCTCGACCAGGATTACGCCGGCTTCCAGGCCGAACTCGGAGTGCTCCTCCGCGACGCGAAGGACGTGCTCGAGGCGACCAAGTTCCTCGAAGGCGCCGGCCACGGCTCCCACGAGCCCGAAGGTCTGCTCACTGGACTGGCCGAAGCGCAGCGCGTCCAGACGGCGACCGCAAAAGTGCTCGCGGCCGGTGATGTGTACGCGCTGAAGGAGGCCCTCGCCGCTCGCTTCCTCGTGGACGCAGAATGGCTGGCGGCGCCGGCAACCTATGACGCGATCTACCGCCTCGTCGGCGGCGGCTCGCTCACCGAACTGCCGCTGCTCCCGACGCGGGAGGGTCCGCTCTTGGGCCGCCCCAAGTCCGAATGGTCGACGATGAGCAGCGCGACGACCACGAGCAAAGCCAAGATCGCGGTCATCGGCGACCTCGACGAGTTCCGGATCGCCGACCGGATAGGTATGAGCATCGAGCTCATCCCGCACCTGTTCGGCGCGAGCCAGCGCCCCACCGGCCAGCGCGGCCTCTACGCCTACTGGAGGACCGGCTCGACAGTCCTCGTGCCGAACGCCTTCCGCTGGCTCGAAGTCAAATGATGAGCGCGACGCGCCGGGCGTCCGTGTTGGTGCGGGCGTCCGGCCGGCGAGGGGCGCTGCAGCTCCGTGACGGCAACCCCGACGCCGCGGCGATGCCGACCCTCACGGGTCACTTCGCCGTCTTCAACCAGCCGACGGAAATCAACAGCCTCTACGAGGGCAACTTCATCGAGCGCATCGCCCCGGGCGCGTTCAATGCCACCTTCGCCCAGGACCGCGAAAGCATGCGGTGCCTCTTTCAGCACGGTCTCGACTACCAGTCCGGGGACAAGCCCCTCGGCCCGATCCTCACGCTCCGCGAAGACGCTCGAGGTCCCTTCTACGAAGTGCCGCTCATCGACGCCCACTACGTCCGCGAGCTGCTACCCGGACTCGAAGCGGGGCTCTACGGCGCCTCGTTCTGTTTCCGTGTACTGCGCGAAGACCTCAACGAACGGCCGGGTGTCTCACCGGACAACCCGAAGGGCCTGCCAGAACGCACCCTGCGCGAGATCCAGGTCGTCGAGTTCGGTCCCGTCACCTTCCCGGCCTACCCTGCAGCCACCGCCGGCGTCAGGTCGCTGACGGACTGGTACGACGCCCAAAGGAGAAACCATGACGCCCGACTCGCCGCCTGACCACCGCGCCGCTCTCAGCCCTCAAGCGCGTCAACCAGGGCTAGGGGACCAGTCACGGTAACGGTGACGCTCAGGTCGTCGGGGACCGCGCGCTGCGAGAGCGTTCGCGTTCGCGAGCATCGACGTTCCACGCGCCGAGCGAATGGCGCACTACACGCGGTTCAATCGCGAGGAGCTGGCCGAGCTTCACGTGCGGCACCGTGCCCTTTGCGTGCTTGCGTCAACAACCAAGATGCGGGCACGGCAAGCAACTCTGCGGCTTGGTCGGCATCGAGCAACGGGGATGGCCCGCGAGTGGTGTCGCGAGTGTAGGCCAGCTGCTCGCGTGGTGCGACGCACGAACTACCGGACCACGGCCGCGGCGTTGACTGCCAACGGCACGCCAACACGGTTCGTCGGCGAGCGTCACGAGATCATCGTTCGACGACTGCGAGCACTCGACACGTTGAGCGAGGCCAACGCCGAGCGCGCATGGCAGGAGCTCGTCAACGAGCACGGCGCCGATGCCCTGCTCGTCGCGCGGCAACTCGACGCAGTTACCGATGGCGTTGGCACGCCCGACACCGCCGCTCGCTGTTCGTGCGCGCGGCCGATGCTCGACGGCGAGACCTGCGTGAGATGCGGACGCGAACCGTGAGCGCCTCGACGCGTCCGCTTCGATCGTGCGACTGCGCTCGCGGCGCGGCCGGCGGCGCTCGATGACGACAAGCCGAGCCGTGCGTCCGTCGTGCGCTCGAGCAGGCCGGCGAGCGAGCTGCTGCCGGTCGGACGGCGGCGAGCGGCATGACCGCGCGACGGACCCACACGCCCGCTAACGGGCCTCTCGTGGGACGTTCAGCATGGGGGGGGTGGGTCGTCGCCACGGTGCGTGGCGGCGCTGTCACCCTTGCCCAGGTCGCTACGAACATGTACGGAGTCTGGGGATTTGCGCGCAAACCCCAGACTCATGCACCGAAACCCCGTGTTTACGGGGCGGCAACCTGTGCGGCGGGTCGATTCGGGGGGTGAGGATTCAGCGAGCACCGCGCGTCTGGGCGTCGTCCCCGTCAGCCTGTAGCTTACTGCTCGACGGTTTTTCATAGGGCCGTCACCTTGCACGATCCTTCGGGGTCGACATCTCCCCGTCGAAGCCCGCTCAGCGCAACCCGCAGGGCGGGCTTTGCCGGTTAACCGTGTGCGTTCCGTCCGCGCTTTGGCTTACGTTGGCCGTGGAAGATGTTGACCATTTAGGAAAAGGATCACGCATGGACTGTCGCCTCGCCGGCTCTGACCCCAAGACGACGAGCCGCACGCTCGAGCTGCCCAACCGCTTCCTCGAGATGCCGCGGCCGCGGCCGTCACACGATCTGCGATCTGGGCGCAGCTATGGAGCCTTCATCACGTGCAGCATCAGCCCGTCACGAAGCCGGCTCCCGCGCGCTCGTCGTTCTTGCGTCGGTGGAAGACCTCCTGCTGGGCGTGGATCTCGCCGCACTCCTCCCAGCAGCGATAGCGAAGGTGAATCCGAGCCCGGTGAAGAAGCCGGGCTAGCGACTGCACAGCCCCGGAGCCCACGATGAGGGCGGCGGAGTACTTCGCCGCGCACGCGATCGACCCGGCCGTGGCCGCTGAGGTAGGCGTGACAGAGGCCGGCGGAGCGCTCGTCTATCCGTACCGCGATGGCGCCGGGGCCTTCGAGCGCCGACGCCCGCTGAATGGCGCAGAGGCCAAGACCCTGCAGCCGTCAGGGCGCCCGCTGGTGTGCTGGTGGCCTTCGGGCCACCCGGAGCCGGAGGCGACGGTGCTCGTGTGCGAGGGCGAGTCCGATGCGCTGGCCGCCCTCTCGGCGATCAGCGGCGCCGGCAACCTGCATCCCGCCGCCGGCGAGCTGCTGCACGAGCTGGTGGTGTGCGCCGTGCCTGGCGCGTCCTTCCCTGCCGATCGCCTCGTGAGCGAGCTGCAGGGTGTCGGGCGCGTCCTCCTGGCGCCCGATGATGACGAGGCAGGCGATCGCTTCGCAGGCCGCGCCGCTGACGCGCTGCGAGCGGCGGGGATCCCGTGTGCCCGTCTGCCGCTTGCCGGTGGCGACCTGGCCGACTACCTCGCCGCCGCGGAGGATCGCGCCGGCGCACTCGCGCAGGTGGTCGCCGACGCGGAGGCCGAGGCCCCGACGCCGCACGCGCCCGCCGAGCCGCTGCCGTTCGTGTCCGCCGCCGAGCTCCGCGCGAACACACCCGCCGAGCCCGATTGGATCTGGCAGGGCTACCTCGCGCCCGGCGCACTCACCCTGCTCGCCGCCAAGCCGAAGGCCGGCAAATCGACGCTTGCCGTCGCAGTCAGCGAGGCGGTGGCGAGCGACGCCGGCTCATTCCTTGGCCGTGCCGTTCTCGGCGGGCCAGTCATCTACGTGTCGGAGGAGACGGCCGCGACACTCGCACACAAGCTCCCCGCGATTGACGGCATCCGCATCCTGACGCGCGACGCCTGCTGGCCTAAGCCATCGTGGGCTGAGCTTGTGGCGGGATCGGTCGCGGAGGCCAGGCGCATCGGCGCCGCGTTGCTCGTGGTGGACACGCTGCCCTACTGGGCATCTCTACCAGCCGAGGCGGAAAAGGACGCGGGCGCCGCACAGGCCGCGATGCAACCTCTCATCGACGCGACCCGCGACGGGCTGGCGGTGCTCGTGCCGCTGCACCAGCGCAAGGGCGGCGGCGAGGACGGTGAGGGCGTCCGCGGTTCCGGAGCTATCGCCGGCACCGCGGACATCGTGCTTGAGCTGGAGCGCGTCAAGCGTCCCTGCGAGCGCGTGCTGCTGGCGCTCTCGCGCTACCCGAGCACGCCGGGCAGCCTCCTGATCGAACGCGATCCCTTCGGCGTATGGGCAGCCGGCGCTGAGGGTGAACGCAGCGACGCGCGATCGATCGCCGACCGGCAGTCGATTCTCACGGCGCTGGATGATGGCTCCGAGCTGACCCGCGCCGAGCTTGAGGTCGCAACCGGCGCAGTCGAGCGCCAGTGGCACGCCCAGCTCGACGCACTGATCGCCGAGGGCAAGGTGCAGCGCACTGGAGCCGGTCGGAAGGGCTCTCCGTACCGCTTCGCGCTGCTGCGCGTCGATGCTGCGCAAGCGCCTGCGCAGCATCGCGCAGAAAGCCCTACATCGGCCGCTTCCTTTTCTGCTGCGCTCCCCGTAGGGGAGCAGCAGAAAGAAGCTGGCGAGGCAGCAGCGACGAATGGTGCGCATTGCGCAGAATCGTTGAGTGTCGCCGATGCGATGCCAGTGGAGATCAACGGCACGCTCTGGACGCCCTCGCAGCTCACAACGCTGCGCGAGGAGTTCGAGGTCGAAGCCGCAGAGCGCGAGGCCATCGCCGCATGAGCGCCTCGACGATCAGGCTCGACGACGATCAGCTCGACGAACTCGCCGTTCGCACCGCGCGACACCTTGCCGCGCTGCTGGCCGATGCACCCAACCAGCGCCCGGCGCTGCTGACCGCCGCGGAGCTCGCCACGGAGCTGGGCGTCGACGTCAAGACGGTCTACCGCAACGCGGACAGCCTCGGTGCGATCCACGTCGGCGGCGCTCGGCGCTTTGACCCTGCCGTCGCGCGGGCAGCGCGATCGGCGCAGCCGCTCGACAGCCAGGCGCAACGCGACGACCAGCCGCATCGGATCGCCACACGTCGGAGCAAGCCGACGCGCGAGTTGCTGCTCAACCGCGCCGACGTGCGTCGCCTGCAGGCGACGTGACTTGCGATCGTGTCCGCGTTGCGCGTATGCTGGCCTCACCAATCAAGTGGGGCCGCGTCGCACAAACGACCGGCCCCGTGGCCCCGGAAGCTGAGAACCTCCGGCGCGCTGAGCACCATAGCGGTGCTCTCCCCGTCAGAGCCCGGCACTCGGAGCCTCCAGCCCAAAGGAGGAGTCCAGATGAGCCAGACCGCCGCACTCACCCCCCTCGCAGCCCGTGTCCAGTCGATCCTGCGCACGGAGTCGGGGTTCACCGACCCGCTGCCCGACGCGGCGCTGGGCCTGTTCGGCAACGTTGAGTTCACGGAGCGCGAACGCGACCTGCTCGACTGGGGCGCCGTTGTCGGCTTGGCGTTCGGACTCGCGCGGATGGAGGATCCATGCGAGTCGCTCGAGTCGGTCGGCTCCCGCGCTCTCGACGCTGCGCTTGGCGCCTACGAAGGCTACGGCGAGGTGCCTTACCGGCTCAGGGGCGAGGCAGGTGAGCGCTGATGGCCGCCAGATACGCAGACACGAACTCCGTCGCCACGCTACTCGCGACGGTCTCTGACCGGATCGTCGAGGTGCTCGACGTCGGCCAGCTCGACGAGGATTCACGGCGCTCGCTCGCGAGGGTGAACCGGCACATGGCGGGTATCTCGGCGATGCTGACCGCCGAGGTGATCGAGGCGGAGTCCCAGGATGATGAGATTCGCTGGTATCGCACCATGGCACACCACGTCGGCTCCACGAGTGTGCTCCGCGAGTTCGGCTGGCGGGCTAGCAAAGCCCTCTACGACGCGCGGCTAGCGTGGCTGGACGAGATCGACTCCATGAGCGACTCCGAGCTCGAGCGCATACCCGGGATCGGCAGGGTGAGTCGTGCGGAGATTCGGGCGACACTAAACCGCTACTACTGGCGCTGCGATCCCGGCGAGAGCGAGCAGCTCTGGCTCGCAATCATCAAGCGGCTGCGGCAAGTGCTCGACTTCCGCTACCTGCCGCAGAACGAGCGCGTTCGGGTGCTGGATGGGATCGCGTTGGCCGAGAGAGTGCTCGCCGACCGGGCGCTCGCGGACGCGACGGCGCCGCGGGCGATTGCGTGATGGGTGCTCCTCGACCTCCAAAGGGCGAAGTCGTCAGGAACCCGATCGCCAAGCGCAAAGCCGACGACAAGGGCTTCAAGTTCGCTCTGAGGTTCACCGCCTACGGCAAACGCCGATACGTGACGCTCGGCCGGCCCGAGGACGGCTGGAATGAGGCACGAGCCGAGGCCGAGCTCGCGAAGGTTCTCGCCGACGTTCGGCTGGGACTCTGGCAGCCCTACGTCGCGCCGGCCGCCGCGGGCCCCGCGCCCGATCCGACGTTCCATGAGTTCGCGACCGACTGGTTCGACGCGATCAGCAAGGAGATCCGGCCGGGCACGATCCTCGACTATGAAGCGACGCTCAGATGCCACCTTCTCCCGTTCTTCAAGGACCATCGCCTCTCGGAGATCACGGTCGCCGAGGTGGATCGCTACCGCGAGGCCAAGGTGAGCGAGCGTGCGCTCGGCGCGACGTCGATCAACAAGACGATCACCCGGCTCGGGCAGATCCTCGAGGTGGCGCTCGAGTGGGAGCTCGTCACCCGGAACGCGGCCAAGGTCGGCGGCAAGCGGCGGAAGGTCAAGGGCGTCCGGCCGCGGCGCGCGTATCTCGATCGCGCCGAGCAGATCGAGGCGCTCCTCGCCGCCGCCTGCGAACTCGACAAGGAGGCACCGTCGAACAAGCCGATTGCTCGGCGTGCGATGCTCGCGACGCTCGTGCTCGGCGGCCTTCGCATCGGCGAGCTGCTGGCTCTCGACTGGCGCGACGTAGACCTCGCCTCCGGCCGACTGAGGGTCCGCGAAGCCAAGACCGACGCCGGGGTCCGCTACATCGACCTCCTACCGGCGCTGAGCGCCGAGCTGCGCTCGTTGAAGGCGGCTCGGCACCCGAAGCCGGCCGACCCCGTGTTCCCCGGCGCCATCGGCACCCGGCTGGACCGCAACAGGGTGCGCAATCGCGTGCTCGGACACCCGGCGAGGGCCTCGGCCAACGGCAAGAAGCTCGCGGGCGTAGGCGCCGTCGGGCGCGCCAATGAGCGGCTCCTGGCGCAGGGTCTCGCCGCGCTGCCAGAGGGTCTGACGCCGCACTCGCTTCGCCGCACCTTCGGATCGCTGCTGATCGCTCTCGGACGCGACCCTGCCTATGTGATGGCGCAGATGGGGCACACCGACCCGACGATGACGCTCGGCCTCTACGCGCAGGTGATGAGCATGGCCGACGGCGACCGCGACCGGCTCCGGGTGCTCGTGGAAGGCCCCGATCTGGCAGTAGCTGGCAGTGGAGCCTCAAACCCGGCTGTCGCGGGAGGCCCAAATCGGCCAAAACCCCAAGAGCGGCGGACGGGGGTCGAACCCGCGACCTCAAGCTTGGGAAGCTTGCGCTCTACCAACTGAGCTACCGCCGCACGAGCACGCATATTACGCGCTGCTCTGGCGATGGCTCGGCGCCCAGGCCGCTCCCTCTAGTCTTGGTGGCCGTGAGCACGACGGCCGCGAAACGCCGCGCCCTCCCGATCTTCGTGTCGCTGGCCGGCGCGGCGCTGATCGGGCTGCTGATCTACGGCGTCTCCCACCAGGCGGCCAGCCGCACGCTGGATGACCTCGTGCACGCGGGGAAGCATCCGTCGGCCCCCGAGGCCTCCCGCACCCTGCCGATCCTGGGCGGGGCTGGAACGTCCTCGCTGGCCTCCATGAAGGGCAAGGTGGTGGTGCTGAACTTCTGGGCGTCGTGGTGTGAACCATGTCAGGTGGAGGCTCCGCTGCTCGAGCACGCACAGGGCGAACTGGCGCGCCACGACGGGACGGTGCTCGGCGTCACCTATCTCGATGCCTCCCCGGACTCTGAGAGCTTCGTCCGCCGCTACCACCTGACCTACCCCAACCTGCGTGACAACAGCGGCACCTTCGCCCACTCCTACGGCACCGATCAGCTCCCCGAGAGCTTCGTGATCGACCGCCAGGGGCACATCGTGGCGATCTCCCGTGGGGAGATCGGGGCGCCGTTCCTGAAGCAGGCCGTGGCGCTCGCGGAGAGCTCGTGACCGGCCCCCGCCGCCCGCCCCGCTCACGCCGCCCGCCCCGCTCACGCCGCCCGCACAGCTCACGCCGCGAGGGCGTGCTGCTGGCGGCCGCGCTGGCGCTCACGTGTGCCCTGCTCCCCCCCACGCTGGCCTCGGGCGCCGCGACGCCACGAACCTCGCTGCCGGTGATCGAGCGCCAGGTCATGTGCGTGACCTGCAAGATCCCGCTCAACGTCGCCGAGTCCCCGCAGGCGGACCGCGAGCGCCGGTTCATCCAGGGCCTGATCGACCAGGGCGAGGGCGAAGCCGAAATCAAGCGGGCGCTCGTGGGCCAGTACGGCCCCGCGGTCCTCGGCCTGCCCGGCGCCCACGGCTTCGACCTGACCGCCTACCTGGTCCCGTTGGCGGTGGTGCTCGCGCTGGTGGGGCTGCTGGTGGTGCTGCTACCGCGATGGCGGCGCCGTGCACGCGCGCAGGACGCACGCAGAGCCGCCGACCAGCCCACGCTGGCTGCCCCAGATGCGGCGCGGCTGGACGCAGACCTCGCGCGCTTCGACTGACTACATGTGCTCGGGCGCGCTCACGCCGAGCAGCTCCAGGCAGCGGGCGATCGTGCGCGCGCTGGCCACACACAGGGCGATGCGCAGCGACTCCACGCGCTCGGGCTCGGCGCCGAGCACGCGGCAGTCTCGGTAGAAGGCCGTGAATCCCTGCGCCAGGTCGAGGGCGTAGGCGGCGATGCGGTGGGGGGCGCGTCGATCCACGGCCTCGGCCAGCTCGGCGGGGAAGTCGAGCAGCCGCTCGATCAGGGCGCGCTCGGCCGGCTCCAATGGATCGAGCTCCTCCTCGAGCACCGCGGCGATGGCCGCGCTCACGCGCTCGCCCCCTGCGCGGGCGAGCATCGAGGCGATGCGGGCGTGCGCGTACTGCACGTAGTAGACGGGGTTCTCGTTGGACTGCTCGCGGGCCAGGTCGAGGTCGAGGTCGACGGTCGTGTCGTGCGAGCGCGCCAGCAGATACCAGCGCGCGGCATCGACGCCGATCTCGGACACGAGCTCCTCGAGTGAGACGAACTGGCCGGCGCGCTTCGACATCTGCGCGCGCTCGCCCGAGCGCATCAGGTGCACGAGCTGCATGATCAGCAGCTCGAGCTCGTCGGGGTCGCCGCCGAGCGCCTCGTAGGCGGCCTTCATCCGCAGGACATAGCCGTGGTGGTCGGCGCCCCACACGTCGATCTGGCGCTGGAAGCCGCGCTCGCGCTTGTCCTGGTGGTAGGCGATGTCGGAGGCGAAGTAGGTGTGCTCGCCGTTGGAGCGCACGAGCACGCGATCCTTGTCGTCGCCGAAGTCGGTGGTGCGCAGCCACAGCGCGCCCTCGTGCTCGTAGGTGTGGCCCTGCTCGGCGAGGATGGCCAGGCTGTGGGCCACGGGGCTGGGGTCGCCCTGGTGCAGCGCGCTCTCGAAGAACCAGCGATCGAAGCCCTCCACGCGAAAGCCCGCCAGCGACACCTCGATGCCCTCGACCATCAGCTTCACGGCGGCCTGACCGAGCGCGGCCGCGTCCATCGTGGCCGCATCCGGCAGCCGCGCTGCCAGCTCGGCGACGTAGTCGCCCTTGTAGCCGTCCTCGGGGAGCTGCTCCCCGCGCGCCAGCGTCTGCACGGACTCCCCGAACTTGCGCACCTGCGAGCCGGCGTCGTTGACGTAGAACTCGCGCTGGACGTCATGCCCGTAGAGGTCCAGCATGCGCGCGAGGGCATCGCCGTAGGCGGCGTTGCGGGCGTGTCCCACGTGCATCGGGCCGGTCGGATTGGCCGAGACGAATTCGACGAGCACGCGCTCGGGCGCGGGCGCCTGCCCGCCGCCGTAGCCCTCGCCGGCCTCGAGCATCTCGGCGAGGGCGCCCGTCAGCCACGAGTCGGCCATGAACAGGTTCACGAAGCCCGGGCCGGCCACCTCGAAGCGCTCGAGGCTGGAGGCGAGGCGCGCCTGCAGGGCGCTGCCGAGGCGCTCGGCGATCTCCCGGGGAGGCGCCCCGAGGGTGGGGGCGAGCAGCAGCGCCGCGTTGGTGGAGTAGTCGCCGAAGGCCGCGCGCTTGGGGCGCTCGAGCGTGATCGCCGCCCTGCTCGGCGCATGGGCCTTGGCATCCTCCCGCTGTCCGTCGCCCTCAGCCGAACCCGCGCCGGGGGCGCCACCGGGGGCGAGGGCGAGATCCTCGGCGGCCGCGAGCACGGCCTGGCGCAGTCCCTCCAGTGGCGATGCCGAGGCGCTCACGGAGGGCACGGCAGCGGAGTTGGCATCGTCGGAAGTCGGTTGGCTCATGGATCTGGGGTCGGGATTGCGATACTAGCTGCGTGAACGACCAAGACTCAGGCGCAGAGCGCCACATAAACATCCACCTATCTCCCGAGATCATGGGCGGCGTGTACGCGAACTTCGCGAACGTCAGCCACTCCGACTACGAGTTCACCGTGACCTTTGCGCGCGTCGACCACGAGGTCGAGGCCGACGAGGTTCCGGGTGTTGTCGTCTCGCGCGTCAACCTCTCCCCGCGCTTCATGCGCGAGCTGATCGACGCGATGGAGGACAACTACTCCAAGTGGCGCACCCGCGAGGGCATCAAGAACCTGCCCGAGTACGGCGGGAGCGAGGCGGGGTCGGACCCCGAGTAGGAGCCGCCCGCCGGGCTCTGTCCGGCTGGCGCAAGCGGCTGGCCGAGTGCTTGCACCGGGATGACCAGTCGCGCCCTTGCAGAATAGGGGTGTTCGTACCCTGCAACGATGAAGGTCGCAGTCATCTCTGACATCCATGCAAACCGGCACGCCTTCGAGGCGACGCTCGACGCGGTCGCTGCCAGCGACGCGTCCGAGCTGTGGTGCCTGGGCGACCTCGTGGGCTATGGAGCCGAGCCCGACGCCTGCGTGGAGCTCGCCCGCGAGCACGTGGCGGTGTGCCTGGCCGGCAACCACGACCTCGCGGTCACGGGCGAGATCCCGATGGACGAGTTCTCGCGTGGCGCCAGCGTGGCCGCGCAGTGGACCAGGGAGGTGATCGACCCCGAGAACATGGATTTCCTTCGGAGCCTGCGCCCGCAGGGCGAGGAGGCCTCGGTCGGTCTCTACCACGCGAGCCCCCGCGACCCCGTGTGGGAGTACGTGCTCTCGACGCTCCTGGCCGAGCTGTGCCTGGACGCGCAGAGCCACCGCCTGTGCCTGATCGGGCACTCGCACGTGGCGCTGTCCTTCGAGCGTCACGAGGGTGAGATGGCCACGGGAGAGCCACGCCGCGACGGCGCCGTCCTGGATGTGGCCGACGGCGAGTGGCTCTTGAACCCTGGCAGCGTGGGCCAGCCGCGCGACGGAGACCGGCGCGCCTCCTGGATGCTGCTGGACCTCGACGGAATGGCCGCCTCCTTCCACCGCGCCGACTACGACGTGGCTGGCGCCGCGGCCGCGATCCGCGCGGCTCGTCTCCCGGATTCGCTGGCCGAGCGCCTGGAGTACGGTCAATGACCGTGAGCCCCTCCCCCGTCCCCACGCCTGCCCGCGAGCCCCGCCGCCGAGCGTTCGCGCTGCGCCTGAGCCTGGCGGCGATCGCTGGTGTGGCGGCTGCGCTGCTCGTCTCCTGCGGCGGCTCGGGCAAGGCCCTGATCCCCGGCGCCCACGCGGGTCCGTTGCTCAGCGACTTCGAAGCGGTCCGCAGCGACGCGGAAAACGCGAACGGCGACTGCACGGCCACGGAAGCGGCACTGCGCAAGACCGAAGAAGACTTCAACTCGCTGCCCTCCTCGGTCGATGCGGGCCTGCGCAACAACCTCCACCAGGGGATCAGCAACCTGCGGGTGCGCGCACATGAAATGTGCATCCAGCCGGGGACCAAGAGCACGGGCACGACCGCGACCACGGAAAAGACGACCACCACCACGACCACCCCCACCACGACCACCTCGACCGAAACCACGCCCACGACCACCTCGACCACGCCGACCACGACCACGCCCCCGGGGCCGGGCGGCGGCACGCCGGCCCCGAGCGCGGGAGAAACCCCGGGGGGGGGCAACGAACAGGGCGGAGGAGGAAGGGTCGGCGAAGGCGGTGGAGTGGGCGCCGGTGGCGTGGGAGCCGGTGGCCAGGAAGGCGGCAAATGAGCGAGCCTGGCGAGATCGCGGGCCGCTACCGCCTCGAGGGGCGGCTGGGCTTCGGCGGGATGTCCACGGTCCACCTGGCCATGGACATGCGCCTCGAGCGCCAGGTGGCGGTCAAGCTCCTGGCCGAGCACCTCGCTGACGACCCGGCGTTCGTGTCGCGCTTCCAGCGCGAGGCGCAGGCGGCGGCGCGGCTGGTGCACCCCAACATCGTGCAGGTGTTCGACTCGGGCCGTGACGAGCGCACGGATCAGTACTTCATCGTGATGGAGTACATCGAAGGCGCCTCCTGCGCGGAGATCCTCCGCGACGACGGCTGGCTGGACGTCGAGGAGGCGCTGAACATCATCGGACAGGCCTGCGAGGGACTCCACTACGCCCACCGTCACGGGGTGGTCCACCGCGACGTCAAGCCGGGCAACCTGCTGCGCGCCCGCGAAGGCGAGGTCAAGCTGGCGGACTTCGGCATCGCCAAGGCCACGGAGCAGTCGAGCATCACGCAGGTCGGCTCGGTGCTGGGCACTGCCGCCTATCTGGCTCCGGAGCAGGCGCGCGGCGAGGAGGCGGGGCCGAGCGCGGACCTGTATGCGCTGGGCGTGGTCACCTACCAGCTGATCTCGGGGCGCCTCCCCTACGAGGCGAGCTCGCTGACCGAGCTGGCGCTCAAGCAGCAGCAGGAGGAACCGCCGACGCTGGACACGCTGGTGGCCGCCGTGCGGCCGGAGCTCGCGGACGCGGTGGCGGTGGCGCTTGCGCTGGACCCCCGCGACCGCTATCCGACGGCGCGCGAGATGGGCCGAGCGCTGAGGGACGGAGCCAAGGGCATCGCCCCTGGAGTGCAGCGATCGAGCGGGCGCGTGGCGCCGCCGACACAGGCCACGAGCGTGCTCGCCACAGGCCGGCGCTCGACGGCGCCCACCAAAGCGGTGGCTCAGCGGCGCCCCCGCCAGGGCCCACCCCGCGCGACGCCTGCGAGCGCACAGCCGATCAAGGCCGCAGCGGCGCCCCCCCGGCGCAAGGGCAGGCTCCTGGGCGTGCTGCTGGGGCTGGCGGCGCTGGCACTGGTGGTCGTGGCCGTGGTCGTGATCACGGCGCCCACCTCATCGAAAGTGGTGCTGCGAAACGTGGTCTACGAAGACGTGCAGCAGTCGGCCCAGGCGCTCAAGCAGCTCGTCTCCGAAAACACGCAGTAGGCCACCCGGGAGCGGGCGCGCGCGCCGCGTCGCAGGGCGCGGGCGAGTCGGCCGCCCCGAGGCGCGGCGGCCGACTGCGCCATGCTAGGAGGGCAACCCATGCTCGCTGCCATCATCGACGTCAAACACCTCGTTCAGGTCTTTGGCTATCCCCTGCTCTTCCTGATCGTGATGAGCGAGTCCGGCGGGCTGCCCGTGCCCGGGGAGACCGGCCTGATCACGGCCGCCGTGCTGGCCAGCCAGGGGAAACTGAAAATCGAGCTGGTGATCGCCCTGGCCGCCGCCGCGGCGATCGTTGGCGACAACATCGGCTACCTGATCGGGCGCAAGGGCGGGCGCTGGCTGCTGGAGCGCCCAGGGCCGTTCCTGCGCCAACGCCGCCAGGTGCTCACCACGGGCCAGCCGTTCTTCGAGCGCCATGGGCCCAAGGCCGTGTTCTTCGGGCGCTTCGTGCTCGGCCTGCGCGTGTGGGCCTCGTGGCTGGCGGGCGCCACGCACATGCACTGGCGCTCCTTCGTGTTGTGGAACGCCCTGGGCGGGATCACGTGGGCCACGGGGATCGGCCTGATCGCATACTTCCTGGGTCACTCGGCGAGCAACGCGATCGAAGCCTTCGGCCTCTACGGCCTGGTGGCCGTGCTCGTGGCGATCGTCAGCGCCCTGGTGGTGCACAGGCGCCACCGCCGGGGGGGGCGGGACACCGACGGATGACGACGCGGTGCCGGCCGCGACCCGTCATCCAGCCGACGTCAGCGACGCCTCGAAGCGCTAGCGCTCAGCAGCCGCTGCTGCAAGGAGCGATGCGCTCCCACATGTCCGCGAGGACGCTCAGCTCGGTCTCGGAGAAGCGCGAGAAGAAATGCTCGCGAACGACAGCCAGATGCGTGACGTGCGCTTCCTCGACGCGCTCGCGCCCGACGTCGGTCAGGCAGGCGTAGGAGCCGCGCGCATCGTGATCGCAGGAGCAGCGCTCGAGCAGCCCCTCGCGCTCGAGGCGGTCGACCATGCGGGTGAGGCCGCTGCGAGAGAGCTGGGCCTGCTCGGCCAGATCGCACATGCGCATCCGTCCCCCGCTGGCCTCCTGCAGATGATGGAGGACCTCGTAGGAGGTCATGGGCACGCGGTGTGCCCGCTCGAGCTCGGCGTCGAGGCGCTTGGCGAGACAGGCGTGGGCCCTGAGCAAGCCGCGCCAGGCGCGAAGCTCCCCCAAGCTGAGGGCGGCCTCCTGTTCGGAGGGTGAGATCTTGACGGCGGTCGCGGTTGCCATTGTTGTCCTGATCTAACGTCCTACTGAACCGAACATAGCAGCGTGCAGGCCATTTTCGCGGGCACGGAGCGTCATCGCCGTGTCGCCCTCCACGCCCACAGCATCATCAGAGGCTGCAGCGGCAGCCGCGCGTAGAGTGCCCAGCGAGGGATCGTCTTGAAGCGCTCGGGCTCACGGGCCATGAACAGGTTCGACGGGAACACGGCCCCCAACAGCGCGACGAGTCCCAGCCCGGAGGATCGGCGCGTCCAGGGCACGAGCACGCCCAGGCCGCCGGCGATCTCGGCCACGCCGCTGGCGAGGACCACGCGCCTCGCGTCGCCCTGCAGACGCGGGGGCACGATCTTTTCGTAGGGGCGTGGCTGCACGAAGTGGTTGACGCCGGCGCCGACGAAGAACGCCGCCAGCAGGCGCCGCGAGCGCTTCGATGTCTGCGTCTGTGTCTCCATCCCCGGCTCGGCCATAATGCTCTCCCCGGCGTAATCTAGCGGGCGTCGTCGATCAGCGAGCGGCCGGTCATGGCGGCCGGCTGCTCGATGCCGAGAGCCTCGAGCACCGTCGGCGCCACGTCGGCGAGGATCCGCTCTCCCCCGTCGCGCAGCGACGCTGCCGAGCTGGTCACGATCAGCGGGACCGGGTTCATGGAGTGGGCGGTGTTGGGGCTGCCGTCGGGCTCGAGCATGTGGTCGGCGTTGCCGTGGTCGGCCGTGATCACGCACACCCCCCCACTCTCGTGGACCGCCGTGACGACCTCGCCCAGGCACGCGTCGGCCGCTTCGATGGCCTGCACCGCGGCCGGGATCACCCCGGTGTGGCCGACCATGTCGGCGTTGGCGAAGTTGATGACACCGAAGCGAAACCCGCCCTCCTGCTCGCGCCAAGCGTCCACGAACGCGGCGGCGGCCTCGGCGGCGCTCATCTGCGGCTTGTGGTCGTAGGTGGGCACGTCGCGTGGCGAGGGCACCATCTCGCGGCGCTCACCCTCGAGGGCGGCCTCGTCGCCGCCGTTGAAGAAGTAGGTGACGTGCGGGTACTTCTCGGTCTCGGCCACGTGCAGCTGGGAGGCGCCCTCCTGCGCGAGCACGCGCGAGAGCGTGGTCGCGGGATGCTCGGGGGAGAAGACGACGGGATAGGACCAGTCCTCCTCGTAGCTCGTGAACGTGGCATAGCGCGCGACCCTCGCCAGGCCGCCGCGGCCGCTCCAGCCGGGGAGCTCCTCGGCGCCCTCGCCAAACCCGGGCTCGGCCAGCGCGCGCGTGATCTGGCGCATGCGGTCGGGCCTGAAGTTGAAGGCGATCACGCTGTCGGTGGGCCTGATCCGGGCCTCCTCCCCCACGAGCGTGGGCTCGATGAACTCGTCGGTCTCGCCGCGCCGGTAGGCGTCGGCCACAGCCTGCTCGCCGCTGGCCGCGTGGTGTGGCGCCTGACCCTGCACGAGCATGTCGTAGGCGCGCTGGGTGCGATCCCAGCGGCGGTCGCGGTCCATGGCCCAGTAGCGACCGACGACCGAGCCGACCCGCGCGCCGGGAACATGTTCGAGCTCTCGCAGGAAGCCGGCTCCGGCGTGCGGGAGCGTGTCGCGCCCGTCGGTGAAGGCGTGGACCACGAGATCCTTGACCGCGAGGGAGTGTCCGAGGGCGATCAGCGCGCGCAGGTGCTCGAGCGAGGAGTGCACGCCGCCGTCTGAGACCAGCCCGAGCAGGTGCACGCGCGGGGCGTCGGAGAAGGCCGCCCGCAGGGTCTCGTTCTGGGCGAGGGACCCGTCGACGATCGCGTCGTCGATCCGCACCAGGTCCTGGCGCACGACCGCGCCGGCTCCGAGGTTGAGGTGCCCGACCTCGCTGTTGCCCATCTGCCCTTCGGGCAGGCCCACGGCCCGGCCCCAGGCGGTGAGGCTGGTGTGGGGGTAGGCCTCCCACAGCTCGTCGAACACGGGCGTGTGGGCCAGCGAGACGGCGTTGCCGGGACCGGGCTCGGCCAGGCCCCAGCCGTCGAGCACGATCAGGCAGGCGCGTGGAGCGGGCAGGCTCGCGGGCCCGGCCGGGATGCTCATCGCGCGGTGGGCGAGGACCCGGTCGCGGTGGCCACGATCGCGGCGAAGGACTCTGCATCGAGCGAGGCGCCGCCGACCAGCGCGCCGTCGACGTCGGCGAGCGCGAGCAGCTCGGCGGCGTTCTCGGGCTTGACCGAGCCGCCGTAGAGGATCCGCACGCTCTCGGCGGCTGTCTTGTCGCGGTCGCCCACCAGCGCCCTGATGAAGGCGATCGCCTCCTGGACCTGCTCGGCGGTGGCGACGCGGCCCGTCCCGATCGCCCAGATCGGCTCATAGGCGATGACGACCTCGGCGAGGCGCTCGGCCGCCACGTTCGCGAGATCGTCCTTGATCTGCTGGCGCAGCTTGCGGTCGGTGTCGTCGTTGTCGCGCTCCTGCTCGGTCTCGCCCACGCACAGGATCGGCACGAGCCCGGCGTCGAGCGCAGCGGGAACCTTCAGCGCGAGCGCCTTGTCGGTCTCCCCGAACATGGCCCTGCGCTCGGAGTGTCCGAGGACCACACCGCGGGCATCCAGCTCGGTGAGCATCGGCGCGGAGATCTCGCCGGTGAAGGCGCCCTCGGGCTCGTGGTGCATGTTCTGCGCGTAGACCTCCACCCGCGATCCCCTGGCGCTGTCGATCATCGCCCGCAGGTCGGTGAACGGCACGCAGATCGCCACGTCGACGCCGTCGATCGCCGAGACGCGGGGAAGCAGCGCCTGGATGTAATCCTCGGCCTGCTCCTCGGTCTTGTGCATCTTCCAGTTGCCCGCGATCAGCGGGGTGCGCGCCCCCGGCTCGGCCATCAGCCGGCGACCCTGGCGCATTCGAGCGCCTGGACGCCCGGAAGGGCCTTGCCCTCGACGAGCTCGAGCGTGGCGCCCCCGCCCGTCGAGAGATGGTCGACGGAGTCCTCCAGCCCGAACAGGGACAGGGCCGCGGCGGAGTCGCCGCCTCCGACCACTGTCACGCCCGGTGCGTTCGCGACCGCCTCGGCGACGCGGCGCGTACCGGCGGCGAAGGGAGCCATCTCGAACGCCCCCATGGGGCCGTTCCAGAAGACTGAGCCCGCTCGCGCGATCTCGGCGGCGTAGCGCTCGGCGGTCGCGGGGCCGATGTCCAGACCCATCCACCCCGTCGGGACCTCCACCGAGTCCAGCACCCGATGCTCTGCGTCCTCGGCGAAGCGATCTCCGATCACGAGGTCGCTCGGGAGATCGACGCTCGCGCGACCCGGGTGGGTGGCCTTGGCGAGAGCGCGACGGGCGTGCTCTGTGTCCTCGTCATCGCAGAGCGAGTCACCGACGGCGTGGCCCTGGGCGCAGAGGAAGGGAAAGCACATGGCGCCCCCGATGATCACCACGTCGGCCACATCCAGGAAGCGGTCGATCACGGCGATCTTGTCCGCGACCTTCGATCCGCCGACGACCGCCACCAGCGGCCGGGGAGGATCTTCGAGGATCTTCGTGAGCGTGCGCACCTCACGTTCGAGCAGCCGCCCGGCGGCGGCCGGGAGCAGATGCGCGACGCCCTCGGTGCTCGCGTGCGCGCGATGGGCCGCCCCGAAGGCGTCGTTGACGTAGAGGTCGCCGAGCGCGGCCAGGGCGCGCGCGAACTCGGGATCGTTGCTCGTCTCACCGGGGTCGAAGCGGACGTTCTCGAGGACCAGTATCTCCCCTTCGCCGAGCCCTTCTGTGAGCGCCTTCACCTCATCGCCGACGACGGCCCCGGCGAACGTCACGTTCGCGTCGGTCAGCTCGCGCAGGTGCTCGACGACGGGAGCGAGCGAGAGATCGGCCTCGGGGCGACCCTCGGGGCGCCCGAGGTGGGACACCAGCACGAGTCTCGCACCCTTTGCACGCAGCTCCTCGATCGTGGCGAGCGCCGCCGTCATCCGCGTGTCGTCGGCGACCTCACGGCGACCATCGCCGTCCGTGTGCAGGGGCACGTTGAAGTCGACTCGCACCAGCACGCGCTTGCCGCGCACGTCCAAATCGTCAAGGCCTCTCATCGTCAAAGCACCCTTTGGACCAGGTCCACCAGCCGGTTGGAGTAGCCCCACTCGTTGTCATACCAGGCGACGACCTTGAGCATCGTCCCATCGAGGACGGCCGTCAACTGCGAATCGACGATCGATGAGAACGGCGAGGAGACGATGTCGCTGGAGACGATCGGGTCTTCGGTGTACTGCATGATCCCGTGAAGCGGCCCGCTCTCGGCGGCGGCCTTCAGCGCCGAGTTGATCTCCTCGACGCTCGTCTCGCGCGGGGTCTCGACGGTCAGGTCGACGACCGAGCCCGTGGGCACGGGCGCGCGCACGGCGAAGCCGTGGAGCTTGCCCTGCAGCTCGGGGATCACGAGGCCGATCGCCTTGGCGGCGCCGGTCGAGGCGGGGATCAGGTTGATCGCCGCGGCGCGGGCGCGACGCAGGTCTTTGTGGGGTAGGTCCTGCAGGCGTTGGTCGGCCGTGTAGGCGTGGATCGTCGTCATCAGACCGTGCTTGATCCCGACCGTGTCGTTGATCACCTTCGCGACCGGCCCAAGGCAGTTGGTCGTGCAGGAGGCGTTGGAGATCACATCGTGGGCCTCGCGGTCGTAGACCTCGTCGAAGTTGACACCGAGCACGACCGTCGCGTCGGGATTGGTCGCGGGCGCAGAGATGATCACCTTCTTGGCTCCCTGGGCGAGGTGCTTGGCGGCACTCTCGCGGTCGGTGAAGAGGCCGGTCGACTCGATCACAACATCGACTCCCAGCTCACCCCAGGGCAGTGCCGCGGGGTCGCGCTCGGCGAGCACCTTCAGCTCTTTGCCGTCGACCTGCAGCGCTGAGCCGCCGTCCTCGACGGTGCCCGGATAAGGGCCGAGGATCGAGTCGTACTTGAGCAGGTGTGCGAGCGTGCGTGAGTCGGTGAGATCGTTGACAGCCACCCACTCGATGTCAGCCGTGCCTGCAGCCGACCGAGCCTTGGCGGCACGGAAGACGTTCCGGCCGATCCGGCCGAATCCGTTGATTCCGACGCGTACGGGCATTCAGGCCTCCTGGAGCGAAAATGAAGGATGCCGGGTCCTGGAGCTCAGCCCCATCGCCCGGCGTGCCTGGGCAGGCTATCAGCGCATCGTTTGCGAGGCACTGTGTCTAACTACCCACCCCGCGGCGGATTTCTGCGGATTCAGGCGCCTCGCGGCATCTTCTCGATGTCGCGATGTGCGACCGCCACATCGAGGTCCTCATGCTCGCGATAGCGCGCGGCGAGGTGCTCGGCGATCGCCACCGAGCGGTGACGTCCGCCGGTGCAGCCGATCGCGATCACCATATGGGCCTTGCCCTCGCTGACATACTCCGGCAAGAGGAAG